>NZ_JBDTPB010000138.1:0-6518 GCF_039932935.1 Polaromonas sp. | reverse complement strand
TCAGGTCCCCAGCGCATCCAGCAGCTACAAGCCAACGTGCCCAAGGTCCAGGGCCTCTACCAACGCGCCCGCGGCTGACCCGCTCCTAAAGCCCTGTGGGCGTCGTTGTGGCGAATCTTGTCGTGCCTCGCCACTGTCTTCGGCAGCACGTCTAGCCAGAAGGCTTCAGGAACTGGTCGGCGAGAACATGGTTTCACCGTCCGTGCCTGCCTCCCCATCCTTGTCTATGGTGTGCTCATGACCCCAACCCCTCCGCGCAATCTTTCTCGTGGCGGCGCCAAGGCCACGGCGTTTTATTACACGCCTGCCTGGTGGCGGGCTTTTCGGCCCGCGCGCACCCGCATCAACACGCGCGAGCGCCTGCGCATCGTCATCGGGTCGTTGCTGGGCATTTTCGTGACGGCGCTGTTATGCCATCTGGCCGGTGGCATGGTTCCCGGCCTGCCCTGGCTGGTTGCGCCCTTGGGCGCCAGTGCCGTGCTGGTTTATGCCGTGCCGGCCAGCCCGATGGCGCAGCCCTGGGATGTGGTGGGCGGCAACACCCTGTCGGCCCTCGCCGGCATTGCCGGCGTGCATGGCGTCCACCTGCTGGGCTCTCCGGAGCTCGCGGCCGCGCTGGGCGTTGCGACGGCCATTGCGCTGATGCTGGCGCTGCGCTGCCTGCACCCGCCGGGTGGGGCCACGGCACTGATGATGGTGCTGGGTGGTGTCTCCGACCCGTTGTTTGCTTTTTATCCCGTCATGCTCAACTCGGTGTTGCTGGTGGCCGTCGGCATTGCCTACAACAACGCCACGCGCCGGACCTATCCGCACATGCAGCTGACGCCCCCTGGCGCGCCGGCCAGTGACCGCCAGCTCGATGTTGACCTGGATGCCGTGCTGGCACGCTACAACCAGGTGCTCGACGTCAGCCGTGACGACCTCAAGGCGCTGTTGGCCGAAACCCGGCTGCGCGCCTACGACCGCAAGCTGGCCGAAGTTCGCTGCGCCGACGTCATGTCGCGCGACCTGGTGACCGTCGAGTTTGGCACCCCGCTCCAGGAGGCCTGGGCCTTGCTCCGGGAGCACCGCATCAAGGCGCTTCCGGTGGTGGACCGCAGCTTTCGGATCGCCGGCATCGTCACGCAGGCTGATTTCATGCGCGCTGCGGAACTGGATCTGTATGAAGGGTTTGATGCCAAGCTCAGGCAGCTGGTGCGCAGCACACGCAGTGTTTACTCGGAAAAGCCTGAAGTGGTGGGTCAGATCATGACCCGCAATGTGCGGGTGGCCGGTATGCAGCGCCGTCTTGTGGAGTTGGTGCCGCTGTTCGGCAGCACCGGCCACCATCACATCCCCATCATCGGGGACGGCGAGCGGCTGGTGGGCATTATTACCCAGTCGGACGTGATCGCCGCCTTGGGGCGGGCAGCCGATCCAGCGTCTTAAGGCAAGCCACCGCATTAGTTCGAAGGTATTCATTTGGGCGAGTAAAAGGCTTTTTCGCCGCCAAAATGGTCGAACCATTCCCTGAATGGCCTCAACCTGGCCCGACAGCAGCAGTTGGGCGGCACGGTCTTGAGCCAGACCTCGTACTTGTCCTACGCTGCATTTTGGCTGCTGCACCGTAAGATAAGCCGCATGCGTTTTCATCTCACGATGTGGCTCCCTGCAAGTGCGCCCCCCAATGCGCGCCATTTGCCGGCCAAAGCCGTGCCGGCCCGAACGGACGGCTGGCTTGGCGGTAACGCACTTTTTTGCGACCGACAGGTGCGCTCGTTCTGCGCGCCATGACGCAGACCAATCCGGCACTGCTGGCATTTCTGGAGGCGCAACGCGCCGATTACACCCGCGCCTTGCCCAATCGCCTTGAGCAGTTGCTGTCACTGTGGCAGCAAATTCTCAATGGCGACGATGTGGCTCAAGCCTTGCCGACGCTGGAGCGCCATGCGCACAGTCTGGCTGGGTCCGCGGCGACTTTCGGCTGGCGCGAACTGGGCCTGGCCGCTCAGGCCCTGGAGCTGCTGATAGAACCTCACGCGAGCGCGGGCAAACCGCTTTCACCCGAGGCGCAAGCTGAAGTGGGCAAGGCTGTTGAAGCACTTCAGCAGCGCTTTCCCGGTGCGGCCTGACTTCAGCGCGACCAGATCGAAAGGCATTCATGTTTTCTTCCACTGCTTTTCTGGTCAAGATCAAAATTGCGCTGGCCGCGGGCCTCGTACTGATGGCCATTGTCAGCGCAGCCTCGTATCTCACCATCAGCCGCCTGATCGAAACGGCGCAATCCAGGGTGCGCACGGAAGACACGCTGGTCATGCTGGAGCGTGTCGACTCCAGCCTGCGGACGGCGGAATCCACGCTGCGGCAATACCTCTTGAGCGGCAGCCCCCAGGACCTGGAGGCCTTTGAACGTGCGCGCGTTGACTTGCGTGCGGTCAGAGCACGCACGCGCAGCGCCAACGTGTTGCAGGAGTCGGCGGATTTCGACGAATTGATCAACCAGCGCGGCTTGATCGCGAACGAGTCCATTGCGGCGCGCAAGGCGGGCGGCCCGGAAGCGGCGGCGGCTGTTCTGGGCAGTGCTCCCAGCCGGCAATTGAGGCTGCGTACCGACGAGTTGCTGGACGGCGCGCGCAATCGCGAGGTCTCCAAGTGGCGCGACGCGCAGGCCGTGGCAGAGCGTAGCGCCCAATGGGCTCAGGGCTTCATCATCGCGGGCAACCTGCTGTTTGTCTGCATGCTGGCCTGGATGGTCTATGTGGTCAATCATTACGAAAAAATGCGAAAACGCAGCGAGGCGCAATTGCATGACAGTGAGGTGATGAGCCGCAGCATTACTGAGGGAATGGTCGAAACCGTGATCACCACCACATCCGATGACATTGTTCTGGAGGCCAACGCGGCGGCTGTGCAGCTCTTTGGCTACGAGAAAAGCGAGCTGGTGGGCCGGGACGTATCAGAGCTGGTGCCGCAGCGGTTTCGTTCCCAGTACAAGGATTTCACTTCCCTGATGCGGGAGCAGCCGGAAACTTTCCGGATATCCGGGCAGGAAGTGCGCGCCATGCGCAAGGATGGCACCGAGTTCTCGGTCAGCGTGTCGTTCAGCGACGTGCAGGTCGGCGGCCGCCGCCTTTTCACCGCACTGATGCATGACATTACCGAGAGCAAGCGCGTGAGCAAAGCCTTGCGGTCGAGCGAGTCCCAGTTGCGCCAGATTACAGATACGGTGCCGGCCCTGATTGCCTATCTCGACACGGAGCAGCGCTTTCGCTTTCACAACCGCGCCTACGAAGCTGCTTTCGGCCTGAGCTTTGAGCAGATCGATGGGCATCCCCTGGCCGAGGTTCTGGGTGCGCAGGTCTATGAGTCCGTTCGGGAGAAAGTGGAAGAAGTGTTGAGCGGCAAGCCGGTCCGCTACGAGCGGACCCAGGTGACGCCGGAGGGCGAACGCAAGCACTTCGCGATGCAGTATTTCCCCCGCTACGGCGAGGGTAGTGCAAAGGACAAGGTCATCGGATTTTTTTCAATGGGCACCGACATCACCGAGCTCAGGCGCATCGACCGCATGAAGACCGAGTTCGTGTCGACCGTCAGCCATGAGCTGCGCACGCCACTGACGTCCATACGGGGCTCGCTGGGGCTGATCTCTGGCGGCGTGGCCGGGGAGCTGCCTGAAGCGGTGAAAAGCCTGGTGGGGATCGCCAAAAGCAACTGCGAGCGCCTGATCCGCCTGATCAACGACATTCTGGACAGCGAAAAAATCGAATCCGGCAAGCTGCGCCTGGATTTGCAGGTGGTAGACCTGCGGGAGTTGGTGCAGCAGGCGCTGGCTGCCAACGAAGGCTTTGCCGCCCAGCACCGCGTGAACCTCGTCATGCTGGCACCTGACGAACCGCTGCAGGTGCGCATTGACGCCGACCGCATGACGCAGGTGCTGACCAACCTGCTGTCCAACGCCGTGAAATTTTCTCCGGCGGGCAGTCCGGTAGAGGTCAGGCTTTCGCGCTTGGGGCAGCAAGTGCGGGCCGAGGTGGTCGACGTCGGCCCGGGCATTCCCGAAGAGTTCCGCGGCCGTATCTTCCAGAAATTCTCACAGGCCGATTCTTCCGACACACGCCAGAAAGGCGGAACCGGGTTGGGCCTGAATATTTCCCGCGCCCTGGTCGAGAAGATGGACGGCACCATCGGCTTTACCAGCGCAGTAGGGGTGGGGACGACGTTCTTCTTTGAAATTCCGGAATGGACCAATCCGGTGCCTCTGCTGCAGCCCGTGCGGATGCAGCAGCCGGTTTCCACTCGCCCCCGTATCCTGATCTGCGAGGCCGATCCTGACGTGGCCAGGCTGATCAGCATGATGCTGAGCAAGGCCGGCTTTGACTCGGACATGACGCACAGCGCGGAGCAGGCCCTGACCTGCCTTTCCAGCCACACCTATGATGCGGTGACCGTGGACCTGAAATTGCCCGGGCAGAACGGCGTGGCCTTCATTGGCATGCTGCGTGAAGATGAAAGAACCCGGCACCTGCCCGTGGTCGTGATCTCGGCCATGGCCGAGCAGGGCCAGTTGCAGTTCAACCGCAAGCCGCATACGGTGTCCGACTGGCTTAAAAAGCCGATCGACGAGCAATTACTGATCAACAGCTTGCGCCGGGCGGTTGTCAGCCTGGATTCGGGCAAGCCGCGCATTCTGCATGTCGAGGACGACCAGGACATTCAGCAAATTACGGCCGCCATCGCGCAGGATTTCGCCTCCTTTGAATTTGCCTCCAACCTCGATGAAGCCCGTGCCCGCCTGCGCGACCATCCGTTTGACCTGATACTGCTGGACCTGTCGCTGGGCAGCCAATCGGGCTGGGACTTGTTTGAAGACATCGACAGCCTGGACCCACGGCCGCCGGTGATCGTGTTCTCGGCCGGTGACGTGGACCCGGCGGACGGCAGGCAGGCCGATGCCGTGCTGGTCAAGGCCCATACGTCCAACAGCGAACTGCTCAATACAATCCAGCGTGTGCTCCAGATTCCCGGTGACCCCGGCCCAACCCGATCCCAACCCCTGAGCTAAGCCATGACCAAACCACTGACCCGCATTTTGTATGTCGAAGACGAGCCGGATATCCGCATGGTGGCCGAAATGGCGCTGCAAGCCGTGGGGGGGTTTACCGTGATCGCCTGCGCGTCCGGCCAGGAGGCGTTGAACGCCGCCCCGGGCGCCGCCGCCGACCTGTTGCTGCTGGACGTCATGATGCCCGGCATGGACGGTCCCACCACGCTCAAAGGCCTGCGCGAGTTGCCGGCGACTGCCAACACACCGGTCATTTTCATGACGGCCAAGGTGCAGGCCGCCGAAGTCGCGGTGTACAAGAGCCTGGGCGCGCTGGAGGTTATCCCCAAGCCATTTGACCCTATGGAGCTGTCCACCCAAATCCAGCGCATCTGGGCAGGGCAAGGTTAGCCCCCACGCTCCCCCACTTCGTGTGGGTCGCTGCCCCCCGAGGGGGCCGCCCGCCTGCAGTCCGGCAAAGCCGGTCCTGCGGCTCATGCTGGGTTGGAGAGTTCTTTGGGCACTGCCAGTGGGGGCCGCGGGACTGGCTTCGCCAGACCGCAGGCGCCTGCCCCCTTGAGGGGGGACAGGCTACACGGAGTGAGCCTGGACGGGGTTGGTTACAGCGAAAACTCGTAATCCACACTCATGGGTGCGTGGTCCGAAAAGCGCTGTTCCTTGTAGATGTGCTCGCTGCGTGCCAGCGCTGCGAAGGCGGGCGTGGCCAGGTGGTAGTCCAGTCGCCATCCCACGTTTTTCGCATAGGCCTGTCCACGGTTGCTCCACCAGGTGTAGGCTGCATCCGTTGCGGTCGGCTGCAGCTTGCGGTACACGTCAACGATGCCGCCGCCCTTGACTGAAGGGGCCGTGCGTTCTGTCAGTTCCTGCGCAGCCTCATTGGCCAGCTCTGCGTCACGCAGCAATTCGGTCATCCACGCGCGCTCTTCGGGCAGGAAGCCGCTGTTTTTCTTGTTGCCCTTGTAGTTCTTCAAGTCGATTTCCTGGTGGGCAATGTTGACGTCGCCGCACAGCACAAAGTCGCGCGTTTCCTTCAGGCCCAGCAGGCGTGGGTAAAACTCGGCCAGGAAACGGAACTTGGCGGCCTGGCGTTCTTCACCTGATGAGCCGCTCGGGAAATAGCAGCTGATGATCGAAAGTTTGGGGCTTTGTTTCCGCGCGGGGTTGTCAAAACGCAGCTCTACATAGCGCCCTTCGGCGTCGAATTCGGTGGACCCATAGCCCACGATCACATCGCTGGGTTCGTGGCGCGTGTACACGCCTACGCCCGAGTAGCCTTTTTTCTCGGCGAACTGAAAATAGCCTTTCATGCCGGCGATCTCCTCAAACCGGCCGGCCATGTCGGCCGCCTGGGCCTTGAGCTCCTGCACGCAAATACAATCCGGCATGGACTGCGCAACCCAGTCCAGCAGCCCTTTGCTGGCTGCGGAGCGGATACCGTTGAGGTTGAGGCTGGTCAATTTAAACATGGGACTTCCAA
>NZ_JBDTPB010000137.1:0-51264 GCF_039932935.1 Polaromonas sp. | reverse complement strand
CGGCCCAGATTGCCGACGACGATGACTTTATTGACGGATGCCATGAGGTGTTCTCCTGATCTATCTTCAGAGTTTAACTGGCTGGGCTGCCGGCGCACCAGCATCGCCCGAAACGGCCGCGGCCTGGCGGCCGGGCGCTTTCATGGGCCAGGCCACCACCAGCCAGAGGAGCATCAGGCCGGCGCACACCATGAAAAGCCCGCCAGGACCTTGCGTTTTGGTGAGCCAGCCCCCAATGGCCCCACCGGCAAAAAAACCAAGAGACTGCAAGGTGTTGTAGACCCCGAGCGCAGCCCCGCGCGAATGGGCCGGCGCCAAGCGGGAAGCCAGGCTGGGCTGGGTGGCTTCGAGCACATTGAAACCGCAGAAAAACAGAAACAGCAGGCCCGCCAGTACGCCCAGGCTGTGCGGAGCCGGGAACGGCGATGAAGCCGACACCCACAGCAGCCCCAGCTGAACGATCCCAATCAGGCCCATGGCGCCCAGAAATACGGCGCGCAGGTAGCCGCGTCGCTCCAGTGGAAACAGCGTGCCGCCCATCACCAGGAAGGACGCCAGCACCGCCGGCAGGTAAACCTGCCAGTGGCTGGCCTTGTCCAGCCCGGCTCCCACCAGCAGCGCCGGAACCGCCATCCACATGGCCAGTTGCACCGCATGCAGCACGAACACGCCGAAGTCCAGCCGCAATAGCGCCGGATTCTGCAGAACTTCCAGCACACTGCCGCGCGGGCGGTTGGCGTGTTGCGCCGGCTCGGGCGGCACCCACCAGATGACCACCGCGATTCCGGCCAGCGCCAGCGTACCGGTTAGCGCGAACAGGCCGTGCAAGCCGATATGGCTGGCCAGCAGCGGCGCCATCACCAGGGAAAGCGCGAACATCAGCGCGATGCCGCCGCCCACCAGCGCCATGGCTTTGGTGCGCACCTCGTCACGCGTGGAATCGGCCAGCAGCGCGGTCACCGCGGCCGAAATAGCGCCGGCGCCCTGCAACGACCGGCCGGCTATGAGCCAGTTCAGATCGGGCGCCCACGCCGCGATGAAGCTGCCCAACGCAAACATGAACAGCCCGAAAACGATCACGCGTTTGCGTCCCCACCAGTCCGAAGCGATCCCGAAGGGGATTTGCAGGATGCCTTGCGTCAGGCCGTAAATGCCCATGGCCAGGCCCACCCGGGCCGGATCATCTCCTCCGGGGTATTTGGCCGCCTCCAGCGCAAACACCGGAAGCACCAAAAAGAGGCCCAGCATGCGAAGCGCAAAAATCGACGCCAGCGAAGCGCTGGCGCGCCGCTCGGAGGCGGTCATGGGGAATGACAAAGGGGTGGAAGGCGCAGTCAAGGGATAAAGAAGGCGAAAAATGCGGAAAACGGTCTGAAATAGGGCAAAAACTCGATTGACCCGGCAATTGCCCTTGAAGCGGACAAGCCCCGCCGACTTGGCCGCTCAACCGGCTATTGTGCTTGAAACAGTGCTTCGGTCTATGATGGAGAGTTTTGCGGCTGGCACATCTTGAACTCTCCTGACGACAGCAAATACCTCAAGCCCGATGTCCTGCCCGATGAGGCGATTCGTGCAGCGAAGGGCCGCCCCGAGCAAGCGACGGCCCCCTCGGGGGGCAGCGTATTACACGAAGTGAAAAGCGTGGGGGCTTTTCCCTCCCAGCGGATTAGCATTCGCGGGGCGCGCACGCACAACCTCAAAAACATCGACCTCGATATTCCGCGCAACCAGCTGGTGGTGATTACCGGGTTGAGCGGGTCGGGCAAGTCGTCACTGGCCTTTGACACGCTGTACGCCGAAGGCCAGCGCCGCTACGTGGAAAGCCTCTCCACTTACGCGCGGCAATTCCTGCAGCTCATGGACAAACCCGACGTCGACATGATCGAGGGCCTGTCGCCCGCGATCTCCATCGAGCAGAAGGCGACCTCGCACAACCCGCGCTCCACCGTCGGCACCGTCACCGAAATCCACGACTACCTGCGCCTGCTGTTCGCACGCGCCGGCACCCCCTATTGCCCCAACCACGACCTGCCGCTGCAGGCACAGAGCGTAAGCGAGATGGTCGACACGGTGCTGGCGCTGCCTGAAGACACCAAGCTGATGATCCTGGCGCCGGTGGCGCGCGACCGCAAGGGCGAGTTCGTGGACGTCTTCGCCGAGATGCAGTCGCAGGGCTATGTGCGCTTTCGCGTCGACGGCACGGCCTATGAATACGACGACCTGCCCAAGCTCAAGAAAACCGAGAAACACAACATCGACGTGGTGATCGACCGCATCAAGGTGCGCTCTGACCTGCAACAACGCCTCGCCGAGAGCTTTGAAGCTGCGCTGCGCCTGGCCGACGGAAAGGCGATCGCGATGGAAATGGACACCGCCAAAGAGCACCTCTTCAGCGCGAAATTTTCCTGCCCCGTCTGCGACTATTCACTGAGCGAAATGGAGCCGCGGCTCTTTTCCTTCAATTCACCCGTCGGCGCCTGCCCCACCTGCGACGGCCTGGGTCACATGGAGTTTTTTGACCCGGCACGTGTGGTGGCTTTCCCCTCGTTGAGTCTGGCCAGCGGCGCCGTCAAGGGCTGGGACCGCCGCAATGGCTATTACTTCTCAATGCTCGAGAGCTTGGCAAAGCATTACAAGTTCGACATCGACGCCGCGTTTGAAGACCTGCCCGACAACGTGCGGCAAGTCGTCCTGTATGGCTCGGGCGAAGAGGAAATCAAGTTCAGCTACGTGATGGACTCGGGTAATTTTGCCGGCAAAAAGATCAGCAAGAAGCACCCGTTCGAGGGCGTCATCACGAACTTTGAGCGGCGTTACCGCGAGACCGATTCTGCAGCCGTGCGCGAAGAACTGGCGCGCTACCGCAGCGTGCAGCCCTGCCCTGACTGCGAAGGCACGCGCCTGCGCACAGAGGCACGCCATGTGTACCTGGTCAGCGCACCCGAGGAAGGCCAGGACGCCTCGGCACACGGAAAGCGCAAGGCGATTTACGAAATCAGCCGTTCAACGCTGCGCGAGAGTTTTGCGTACTTCAACGGCCTCACCATGCAGGGCGCCAAAGCCGAGATTGCTTCCAAGGTCGTGCGTGAAATCGGCCTGCGCCTGAAGTTTCTCAATGACGTGGGCCTGAACTACCTGAGCCTGGACCGCAGCGCCGAGACGCTGTCGGGCGGCGAGTCGCAGCGCATCCGCCTGGCCTCGCAAATCGGTTCGGGCCTGACCGGTGTGATGTATGTGCTCGACGAGCCCAGCATCGGCCTGCATCAGCGCGACAACGACCGCCTGATCGGCACGCTCAAGCATTTGCGAGACATCGGCAACAGCGTGCTGGTGGTGGAGCACGACGAAGACATGATCCGCGCCGCCGACCACGTGATTGACATGGGACCGGGCGCCGGTATTCATGGCGGCCGTGTCATGGCCCAAGGCACATTTGAAGAGGTCAAGAACAACCCCGACTCACTAACGGGCCAGTACCTGGCGCAGACGCTGAAGATCGCCGTGCCCAAGCACCGCACGCCCTGGCTGCCCACAGTGAAGGCCGTGGAAGCCGCGGAAAAGAAAAAAGTCTCGCGCTTCCCGCAAAGCCCGGCTGCCGAGCGCCGCGCCGCGCGCGAGGCCGTTCACCAGGCCACGCTGGGCGACATGCAGGCCCTGCGCGTCATTAACGCCACCGGTCACAACCTCAAGGGTGTGAGCGTCGAGTTTCCGGTGGGCCTGCTGACCTGCGTGACCGGCGTCTCGGGCTCGGGCAAATCGACGCTGGTCAACGACACGCTGTACGCCGCCGTGGCGCGCACCTTGTACCGCGCCCACGAGGAACCGGCACCGCACGAAGCCATCGAAGGCATTGAACATTTCGACAAAGTCATCAATGTGGATCAGTCGCCGATCGGCCGTACGCCGCGCAGCAACCCGGCCACCTACACCGGGCTCTTCACACCCATTCGCGAGTTGATGGCCGAGATGAACACCGCGCGCGAGCGCGGCTACGGCGCGGGGCGTTTCAGCTTCAACGTCGCCGGAGGCCGCTGCGAAGCCTGCCAGGGCGACGGTGTGGTCAAGGTCGAAATGCACTTTTTGCCTGACGTGTATGTCCCCTGCGACGTCTGCAAAGGCATGCGCTACAACCGCGAAACACTCGAGGTGCAGTACAAGGGCAAGAACATCGCACAGATTCTGGACTTGACGGTCGAAGTGGCCGCCGAGTTCTTCAAGGCCGTGCCCACCATTGCGCGCAAGCTGCATACCCTGCTCGATGTGGGCCTCTCCTACATCAAGCTGGGCCAAGCCGCGACCACGCTCTCGGGCGGTGAAGCCCAGCGGGTCAAGCTCGCACTGGAGCTCAGCAAACGCGACACCGGCCGCACGCTCTACATCCTTGACGAACCGACCACCGGCCTGCATTTCGCCGACATCGACCTGCTGCTCAAGGTCTTGCATCAGCTGCGTGACGCCGGCAACACGATTGTGGTGATCGAACACAACCTCGACGTCATCAAGACAGCCGACTGGCTGGTCGACATGGGGCCAGAGGGTGGCGCGGGCGGCGGCACGGTGGTGGGAGTCGGCACCCCCGAAGACATCGCCGCCAACCCGGCCAGCCACACCGGCCGTTACCTCGCGCGTCTGCTCTGACGCGTTTCGCCGGGCAGCCCGTCGCGGCGCCCGGCACGTTTGCTTCCTTCTTAGTGGATGGTGGTTTGAACAGCCCTTCTTTTTTCACCCAGCGCAAGGTCGTTTTCCTGCTGGCCTCGCTGTGCTGTCTGCTTTGGGGCAGCGCCTATCCGGCCATCAAGAACGGCTACGCGTTGTTTCACATCGCCGCGAACGACATTCCTTCCAAGCTGGTGTTTGCCGGCTGGCGTTTTGCATTTGCCGGACTGGTGCTGCTGGTGTTTGCGGGCTTGAGCAAGAAGCCCGTGTTCCAGCTGGACCTCCGCACCTTCGGACAGGTGACGCTGGTGGGGCTCACACAGACCAGCCTTCAGTACCTGTTCTTCTACGTCGGACTGGCTTACGCCACCGGCGTCAAGAGTTCCATCATGAATGCCACCGGCACGTTCTTCAGCGTGCTGCTGGCGCACTACATCTACAAGAACGACCGGCTCAGCTTCAACAAGGTGCTGGGTTGTGTGGTCGGCTTTGCCGGCGTGATGGTGGTGAACTTCAGCGAAGGGCTGCTGACGTTTGACTTCACGCTGCTCGGTGAGGGCTCTGTGGTGATCGCGGCGTTTGTATTGTCGGCTGCCAGCATCTACGGCAAGAAGGTGTCGCAGCACCTGGACTCGGTGGTGTTGACCGGCTGGCAACTCACCATCGGAGGTGTCGCCTTGCTGCTGGCAGGCTACGCCGCCGGCGGCACGCTGTCGGGCTTTACGATGAAGTCCACCCTGCTGATGGTTTACCTGGTGGTGCTGTCGTCGGCGGCGTTTTCGCTGTGGACGATCTTGCTGAAGTACAACCGGGTCAGCATGATCACGGTGTTCAATTTCATGGTGCCGATTTTTGGAACCTTGCTGTCGGCGATGTTCCTGGACGAACGTTTTCTGGAGTGGAAAAACGGCCTGGCCCTGTTACTCGTTTGCTACGGGATCTGGCTGGTGACGAAAGAAGAGAAGAAGGCTACGGGCTGAGACTGGGCACTGCGAGCGCCCCGCCAGGCCCTCGGGTACTCAAACCCCGCCCGCCAGCAAAGCCGCATTTCCCCCTGCAGCGGTCGTGTTCACCGTCACGGTCTGCTCGGCGCAGAAGCGGTACAGGTAGTGCGGCCCGCCCGCCTTGGGTCCTGTTCCGGACAAGCCTTCCCCGCCAAACGGCTGCACGCCGACCACCGCGCCGATCATGTTGCGGTTCACGTAGATGTTGCCCACATGGGCGCTGGCGGCCAGCGCCTGGGCGCGCGAGTCGATGCGGGTCTGGATACCGAGCGTGAGGCCGTAACCCAGCCCATTGATCTGTGCAATCACGGCTTCCGGCGTGGCCAGTTCCCCGCTGCCCCAGCGAACGATCTGCAGCACGGGGCCGAAGATTTCGTCTTTCACTTCGGCCAGGTTGCGCACCTCAAAGGCAGTGGGAGGAATGATATTTGCTATCGAATCAGGAGCCGCTTGCGCTTGTTCTGTATGGGCTACAAGCACTTTTGATGTTGAACCGAGGCGCTGGAGGTGCTTCTGGATGTTGTCAAAGGCTTCGCGGTCGATCACCGGGCCGACATCCGTCGCCAGCTCGGCGGTCTCGCCCACCACCAGCTCCGCTGCGGCGCCCTTGATCATCTCGATCACGTGGTCGGCGATGCCTTCGTGCACGCACAGCAGCCGCAGCGCCGAGCAGCGCTGGCCGGCGGAGCGAAACGCGCTTTGCACCACGGCGTCGACCACCTGCTCGGGCAGCGCCGTGCTGTCGACCAGCATGGCGTTGATGCCGCCGGTTTCGGCGATCAGCGGGACGATGGGACCGTCTTTGGCGGCCAGCGCGCGGTTGATGATCTTGGCGACCTGGGTGGAACCGGTGAACACCACGCCGGCCACGCCGGGAGCGGCCACCAGCGCAGCGCCCACGGTGTCGCCCGGGCCGTGCGCCAGTTGCAGCGCGCCTTCAGGCACGCCGGCCTCATGCAGCAGCTTCACGGCTTCCCACGCCACGCCCGGTGCTTGCTCGGCGGGCTTGGCCATCACGGCGTTGCCGGTGGCCAGCGCGGCGGCAACCTGGCCGGTGAAGATGGCCAGCGGAAAATTCCACGGGCTGATGCACACCCAGACACCGCGCGCCGACAGGCGCAACTCGTTCGTCTCGCCCGTCGGGCCGGGCAGCGCCACCGGCTGCATGATGCGCTCGGCTTCATTGGCGTAATAGCGCAAGAAGTCCACCGCCTCGCGCACTTCCGACACGGCATCACCCCAGGTTTTGAAGGCCTCCTTCACCAGCAGTGCGCAGAACTTCGGCATCTGCTGCTCCATCGCATCGGCGGCGCGGCGCAAGATGGCGGCGCGATCGCCCACCGCAACTTTGCTCCACTTTTGATAGCTGCTTGCGCCCGTCCCTACTGCCCTGCAGGCCGATTTGGCATCAAACTCCGGCACCACCGGCACAGAGGTCACCGCCAGCGCAGCCAGCAGCGGCGCGCGCATGCTCTGCACCGTGAGGTCCAGCCCCAGGCTGTTGGGCCGGCCGGGGCCGTAGAGCGCAGGCGGCAGCGGCAACGACGATTCGGGCTCCAGGCGCAGCGGCGAGGTCAGCAGCTCGCCCATGCCGACCGACTCGTCGGCAAGCTGATGCACAAAGGAGGAGTTGGCGCCGTTCTCGAGCAGGCGGCGCACCAAGTAAGCCAGCAGGTCGCGGTGCGCGCCCACGGGCGCGTACACGCGGCAGCTGATCAACGGGTTCTTCAGCACCTCGCGGAACACGCCTTCACCCATGCCGTGCAGGCGCTGCAGCTCGAATTGGGTCCGCACCGCGGGTTCCGCCGACAGGCCGCCCTTAGGCGGAACAGCCCCCTCGGGGGGCAGCGCAGTACGCGAAGCGACAAGCGTGGGGGCCAGTACCCGCGACGCCATCTGCAAGATCGCGGCGATGGTGGCGGCGTTGTGGCCGGCAAACTGCGGATAGATCGCATCGGGCGCGGCCAGCAGCGCCTGTGCGCACGCCAGATAGGACACATCGGTGTGGTGCTTGTGCGTGAACACCGGGTAGTGCGGCAGACCCATCTCCTGCGCGCGCTTGATCTCCGAATCCCAGTACGCGCCCTTGACCAGGCGGCACATCAGGCGCAATTTGTATTTACGGCCGATGGCGGCGATGTGGCCAATCAGCTCCAGCGCGCGGGTCTGGTAGGCCTGCATGGCCAGGCCAAAGCCCTGCCACTGCGGGTAATGCTGGGCTACCAGGGCGGCCAGCGCTTCAAACACGTCAAGCGACAACTCCAGCCTGTCGACCTCTTCGGCGTCAATGGTGAGGTTGATGTTGGCCTTGGCCGACAGCTCGCACAGCCCCCACACGCGCGGCACCAGCTCGGTCATCACGCGCTCGCGCTGGGCGTCTTCGTAGCGCGGGTGCAACGCGCTGAGCTTGATGGATATACCGTCATTTTGCTCCGTAGCGCCCGTTGGGAGAGCGCCGACAGCTATTGATTTGATAGCATTTGTGTAACTGGCCAGGTAGCGCAGCGCATCGGCGTCAGTTCGCGCGCCCTCACCCAGCATGTCATAGCTGAAACGCAGGTTGGGGATTTTTTTACGTGCGTCGTCAGCTTCACCCATCGCATCGCCAATCGTCTGGCCCAGCACAAACTGCCGTCCCAGCAGTTGCACCGCACGCAAGGTGGCGGCCACCACGGTGCGTGCGCCCAGCTTGCTCATGATGTTGGGCCCTGAATCCGTACGTCCTGAGCCTGTCGAAGGATCGGGCAGGAATTTCTTGGACATCGCGATGGCCGAGGCCGACAGGCGCGCCATCACGCCGTCACCGGCGCTGTCGAAATCGGCGCGGCCGAGCTGGTCGGCGGTCAGGGCAATCGCGGTTTCAGCGTCGGGCACGCGCAGCAGGGCTTCGGCCAGCCGCATCAGCGCGAGGCCCTCGGCGCTGGAGATCGGGTACTCCTTGAGCAGGCTTTCCATGGCCCAGAAAGGCGGCGGGTTGTCTCGCACCGCCTGCACCCAGGGCTGGGCGGAGTACGCCGCCGCGGCCCAGTCGAGCGCGCCCGCCAGGCCCTGCAGGTGGCCGGCCACGATGTCGGCTTCGGGGCGATAGGGGAAAGGCAGGCGCGGGCTGGCGGCGGGCAGGGGCATCAGGGACTCCATGGAGGGTTTCACGGTGACAAATTCGGTGACAAACGCAGTGAAAAAGGCGGTGGGAAGCACGATACTCAGTTCAATGCATCGATGTTCTCTGGATTAATGCTGAATTTCCCGCTAAATTTAGCAAATTCACCGAACAACTCACTACCCATGTTTGAAGCATCACCAGAAATTGACCGCATTGACCTGAAAATCCTGAATGTTCTGCAGCAGGACGGGCGAATCTCAAACCTCAAGCTCGCTGAAAGCGTGGCCCTGTCACCCACTGCCGTCCTGGCCCGGGTTCAGCGGCTGACTCGGGACGGCTACATCCTGGGTTATGAAGCCCTGCTGAACCCGCTCAAGCTGGGCGCGGGAATGATGGTGTTTGTCGAGGTGCTGCTGGACCGCACCACGCCCAATGTGTTTGAGGCCTTCAAGGCCGCAGTGCAGGTACACCACGAAATCACCGAGTGCCACATGGTGGCGGGCGGCTTTGACTACCTGCTCAAGACCCGCATGGCCGACATGGCGGCCTACCGCTCGTTTGCCGGCACCGTGCTCTGGCAACTGCCGGGCGTGCGCGAAACCCGCACCTACGCGGTGATGGAAGAGGTCAAAAACACCACCCGGCTGGCGCTGGGGGTGTAGCGGCGGCAGGGGATCCGCGCAGAAAAATGCGGAAATCACTCCCCTTGTATGGGTCTTTTTCACAAATTCGGCCTTTAAACCGTCTACCCGGGGGCTAACGGTGTTGCCAAGACAGCGGCCTTCGCTTACCTTGAAGACCTAAGAAATGATTTGCATAGGCAGGTCGTAGCCAGACAACATCGGCTCATTGAGCTGGGAGGATCCAGGATGAACTTCAAGCCATGGTTCTTGTGCAGCGCAATGCTGCTGGCCTTTTCCGCCCATGTCGCCCACGCCGCAGAGGTCGGCGTCACCGATGCCGAAATTCGCGTCGGGCAGTTCGCCGCCCAGACCGGCCCCGCGGCCGAGCTGGGCAAGCGCATGGAGCTGGGCATATTGGCGCACTTCAATTCAGTCAATGCCACAGGCGGCATCAGCGGCCGCATGCTCAAACTGATCTCTCGCGACGACGGCTATGAACCCGAAAAAGCCGCGGCTGCCGTGAAGGCGCTGATCGAAGAAGACAAGGTGTTCGCGCTGATCGGCTCGGTCGGCACGCCCACCACGCTGGCGGCGGTGCCGGCCATCAACGCGGCGGGCATCCCGCTGATCGGGCCGTTCACCGGGGCGCAGGCGTTGCGCGAACCCTTCAACCGCAACCTGTTCCACGTGCGCGCCAGCTACTTCGACGAAACCGAGCGCATCGTGCAACACCTGAGCACGGTCGGCATCACCAAAATCGCCATCTTTTACCAAAACGATTCGTACGGCAAAGCAGGACTCGAAGGCGTCATGCGGGCCCTGACCAAGCGCAACCTCAAGCCGACGGCCAGCGTGACCGTCGAGCGCAACAGCGTAGACGTTGCCGCTCCGCTGGCGGAAATCCTCAAGGCCGCGCCCGAAGCGGTCATTCAGATCAGCGCCTACAAATCCTGCGCGGCGCTGATCAAGCAGGCGCGGACCAAGGCCTATGGCGGGCAGTTCTTCAACGTGAGTTTCGTCGGCTCCAAGGCACTGGCCGAAGAACTGGGCGACGCCGGGGCCGGCGTGACGATTTCGCAAGTCATGCCTTTCCCGTACACCCCGTCATCGGCCATCGTGCGCGAATACCAGCAGCGCATGACAGAAGCCGGCCACAAGGACTTTGACTTCTCCAGCATGGAGGGCTTCCTGGCGGCGAGGGTGTTCACCGAGGGCCTGCGCCGTGCCGGCAAGAATTTGACCCGCGAAAGCCTGATGACGGCGCTGGAGTCGATACGCGACCACAACATGGGCGGTTTCACCGTGAACTACGGGCCCAAGAACCACGAAGGCTCGCGCTTCACCGACCTGACCATCATCGGCCGCGGCGGGAAGTTCATGCGTTGAAGCGGCACCCTGCAATCTGCGCCAGGCACAAGCTGCCCGGGACTTGCCAGGCGGCGCGACCTGGCAATAATGCGATTTCAACCTTGACCCCTCCATTGACCCCCTACGAGGAATGCCCATGAAACTCACTGCCCCTTTGCTTGCCGCCGTCACCCTGGCCCTGTCCACCGGCGCCCTCGCGCAAACCACCAAGCCGGGCTTGTGGGAAGTTACCAACAAAATGCAGTCCAGCTCCGGCGAAATGGAAAAAGCCATGGCCAGCATGGAGAAGCAGCTGGCCGGCATGTCGCCTGAGCAGCGCAAGCAGATGCAAGAGATGATGGGCAAGCAGGGCATGTCCATGGGACCCAGCGCCGGTGGCGGCATGAGCATGAAGATGTGCGTCACCAAGGAAATGGCCGAACGCAACGAGCTGCCGCAGCAGCAACAGGGCGCCTGCAAGACCACCCAGTCACCGCGCAGCGGCAACACCATGAAGATTTCTTATGTCTGCACCCAGCCGCCCTCCAGCGGCGAAGGCGTGATGACCTTCAACGGCGACACCGCCTACACCATGAAGATGAACACCACGACGACAGTCAAAGGCAAGCCCGAGAAGATCACCATGGACGCCACAGGCAAATGGTTGTCATCGGACTGCGGCACCGTCAAACCAAAGAGGTAGAGCCCCCACGGTCGCTCACTTCGTGTAGCTCCCTGCCCCCCGAGGGGGCCGCCCGCCTGCAGTCCGGCAAAGCCGGCCCTGCGGCTCATGCTGGGGTGAAGATTCAGGACGTATGCAGGAGCTATTTAACCAGTGGGGGCCGCGGGACTGGCTTTGCCAGACCGCAGGCGCCGCCCCCTCGAGGGGGGGAACAGGCTACACGCCAGTGAGCCTGGACAGGGGGGGGTCTAGTCCACCGTGGGGGCTATCTCTTGCCGAAGATGGCCGTACCGATGCGCACCATGGTGCTCCCGCAATGGATGGCCGCCTCCAGGTCGGCGGTCATGCCCATCGACAGGGTGTCCATGGGCGCAGGCAATGCGCCTGTGGCGTTTATTTCATCAAATAAGGCTTTTGTCCTTGTGTGGACTGCGCAAGCAGCTACAAAATCAATAGCAGGCTCGGGTATGGCCATCAAGCCGCGCAGAACGAGGCGGGGTAATTGCGCGATCTCTTTCGCCAACGCCAGAACGTCTTCAGGGGCCAGGCCCGACTTGTTGGCGCCGCCGTCCACATTGACCTGCAGGCAAACCTGCAGTGGCGGCAAGTCGGCTGGCCGTTGCTCGCTCAGGCGCTGGGCGATCTTGAAACGGTCCACCGACTGGACCCAGTCGAAATGCTCCGCCACCAAACGGGTCTTGTTGCCTTGCACCGGACCTATGCAGTGCCATTCGAGCGCCTGCAGCGCCGGTTGCTGCCGTAGCGCGAGAATTTTCTCCACGCCCTCGCCAATATAGTTCTCGCCGAACGCCCGCTGGCCGTCTGACGCGGCATCAATCACGGCGTCGGCGCCAAAAGTTTTGGAAACGGCCAGCAGCCGCACACTGGCCGGATTGCGCCCGGCCGCGACGCAGGCCGTGGTTATCCGGTCACGGACAAGCTGGAGATTACGCACAATCGTGGTCATAATCGAACTGTAAACTTAGTTTAGAAACCATTTAGAGGGTCTTGGGATGGATATCACGCAGCTGCTGGCTTTTAGCGTCAAGAACAAGGCGTCTGACTTGCATTTGTCAGCAGGCTTGCCCCCCATGATCCGGGTTCACGGCGATGTGCGGCGCATCAACATCGACCCGCTGGACCACAAGCAGGTGCATGCCATGGTGTACGACATCATGAACGACACCCAGCGCAAAACCTACGAAGAATTCCTGGAAGTCGACTTTTCCTTCGAAATCGACGGGCTGGCCCGCTTTCGGGTCAATGCCTTCAACCAGAACCGCGGCGCCGGCGCTGTGCTGCGGACCATTCCGTCCAAGATCCTGACACTGGAGCAACTCAACGCACCGAAGATTTTCGGCGACCTGGCCATGAAGCCGCGCGGCATGGTGCTGGTCACCGGTCCTACCGGCTCTGGCAAGTCCACCACGCTCGCGGCCATGGTGAACTTTTTGAATGAAAACGAGTACGGCCACATCCTCACGGTGGAAGACCCGATCGAGTTTGTGCACGAGTCCAAAAAGTGCCTGATCAACCAACGTGAAGTCGGCCCGCACACCCTGAGCTTCAACGCCGCGCTGAAGTCGGCCCTGCGGGAAGATCCGGACGCCATTCTGGTGGGCGAAATGCGCGACCTCGAAACCATTCGCCTGGCCATGTCAGCCGCTGAAACCGGTCACCTGGTGTTCGGCACACTGCACACTTCCAGCGCCGCCAAGACCATCGACCGGATCATTGACGTGTTCCCGGCCGAAGAAAAGGAAATGATCCGCTCCATGCTGTCGGAGTCACTGCAGGCGGTGATCTCGCAAACCCTGTGCAAAACCAAGGACGGCACGGGCCGTGTGGCGGCGCACGAAATCATGCTCGGCACCAGCGCGATCCGCAATTTGATCCGCGAAGCCAAGGTCGCGCAGATGTATTCGTCCATCCAGACCGGCAACAGCGTGGGCATGCAGACGCTGGACCAGAATCTGACCGAGCTGGTGAAACGCAATGTGATTTCCGCCGCGGAAGCCCGCGGCAAAGCCAAAATCCCTGAGAATTTCCCAGGCTGAATATGGCCCCCACGCTTTTCACTGCGTCTTCGACTTCGTGTAATGCGCTGCCCCCCGAGGGGGCCGCTGCGCCTGCGGTCTGGCGAAGCCAGTCCCGCGGCCCTTGTCTGGTTGAAGAGCCCTTATCCCTTGCCGTGTTGCCGGCTACAGAATCTGTTTGAAAGGTATCGCAAATGGAACGCGACCAGGCCAGTAAATTCATCAACGACTTGCTGAAACTCATGGTCAGCCGTAACGGCAGTGACCTGTTCATCACGGGCGACTTCCCGCCGGCCATGAAGGTTGACGGCAAGGTGACCAAGGTGTCGCCGCAGCCGCTCAATGCCGGCCATACGCTCGCTTTGGCCCGTTCCATCATGAACGACAAGCAGGCGGCTGAGTTTGAGCGCACCAAGGAATGCAATTTCGCGATTTCGCCGCCCGGTGTGGGGCGTTTTCGTGTGAATGCATTCATCCAGCAAGGCAAGGTCGGCATGGTGATGCGGACCATTCCCGCCGTGCTGCCCACCATTGACGGGCTGGGTGTGCCGCAGGTCCTCAAGGAAGTGGTGATGAGCAAGCGCGGTCTGACCATCCTGGTCGGCGCCACCGGCTCGGGTAAGTCCACCACGCTGGCCGCCATGGTCGACTGGCGCAACGAGCAATCGTACGGCCACATCATCACGATCGAAGACCCGGTGGAGTTCGTCCACGCGCACAAAAACTGCGTGATCACGCAGCGTGAAGTGGGCCTGGACACCGACAGCTGGGAAGCGGCCCTGAAAAACACGCTGCGTCAGGCGCCCGACGTCATCCTGATGGGCGAGATCCGCGACCGCGAAACCATGGAGCACGCCATCGCGTTCGCAGAAACCGGCCACCTGTGCCTGGCCACACTGCACGCCAACAGCGCCAACCAGGCACTCGACCGTGTGATTAACTTCTTTCCCGAAGAACGCCGCACCCAACTGCTGATGGACTTGTCGCTTAACCTCAAGGCCATGATTTCGCAGCGGCTGGTACCCAAGCAAGACGGCAAGGGCCGTTTTGCCGCTGTGGAAGTCATGCTCAACTCGCCGCTGATTTCCGACCTGATCTTCAAGGGTGAGGTTTCCGAGATCAAGGAAATCATGAAGAAAAGCCGCAACCTGGGCATGCAGACCTTTGACCAGGCCCTGTATGACGCGTTCGAAAGCCATTTCATCACCTATGAAGATGCCCTGCGCAACGCCGACTCGGTGAACGACCTGCGCCTGCAGATCAAGCTGAATTCGCAACGCGCCAAGTCCGTCGACCTGGCGGCAGGCACCGAAAACTTCGCCATCGTTTGACCGCAGTGAATCGGCCTGCGGCCTCACGGCTGTGACGCCGGTTTACTTGCCAGGCAAAGCCCTGAATTCCGAAAAGCAGGTTTGCAGGTAGTCCATGGTGGCGCGAATCTTGGGCGCTCTGTGCCTCTCGGCCAGTATCACCGCGTGAATATGATGCTCGCCCGGCACCACATGGCGGGCGAGCACGGACTTGAGTCGGCCCTGCGCCACCAGACCGCGGCCCAGTACGTCGTTGATGCGCGCTATACCTGCGCCTGCCAACGCCAATGACAGTACCGCCGAACTGCTGTTAACGCGTATCTGCGCCTGGGTCTCCAGTGCAGTCGAAACGCCATCGACCAGGAAGTCCCACCGATTGTGGCTTGGCGAAACGGTATTGCCGATCAAGGTGTGGGCTCCGAGGTCGGCGGGCACTCGCGGTACGCCATGTTTGCGGAGGTAGCCGGGGGCGGCATACAAGGCCCGACCGTGCGTGCCCAGCAGACGCGCCACGAGAGTCTCAGCGGGAGGAACGCCAGCGCGCACTGCAATGTCAATGCCTTCTTCGGCCATGCTGACCAGCCGATCATCAATGTGCAAGGTAATGGTTAGCCCCGGATGCAGCGTACGCAACCCGCCAAGGCGGGGAATCAGGACGTGCTCGGCCAACAGTTGGCCCACCCCAATGTGGACCGTGCCGGTGGCCGCCTGGCTGCGCTGGCCGATGTGGTCGCGCAGCAACTGCTGCTCGGTCAGGATGCGCTGCGCATACTCCAGGAAGACCTCGCCGTCATCGGTGAGTGAAAGTCCGTGAGTCGTGCGGTGCGCCAGGCGCAGCCCGCATTCGGTCTCGATGCGCCGCAACCCGCGCGAGACCTGGCTGGCGGCGATATCTCGCTCGCGCGCCACATCCGAGAGTGATTGTGTCGCGGCGATCCGGGCGAACAACTGAAAGTCGTCAAGGCTGAGATTGTTCATGCTTGTGCTTTTTTTGCATAAGCATTGTGCAACACAAGGCGTTTCGCCGTTTGACCGTGAGCGCCACAGTTCCGTCTGTTGCTTGCAACATGTTCCTTCCCAATACTTTTCCTGATTGAAAGCGATCCCAACATGCCCATTTCCATCCAACTCAGCCATGGACTTCTCACCTCGCAAGGTGAGCGTGAGGTTTTTGCCAAGGTGGCAGACGCCCTGCTTGAAGTGCACGGCTTGCGTGGCAACGCGTTTATCGCGCCGGTTGTCATTGGTCATTTGGACATTTACCCAGAGGGCCACAGCTTTGCCGACGCCAAGGCGCAGTCTCTGGCTGTGATCGAAATCAAGATTCCCGCCGTTACCTTCCCCGACCAGGCTGTCAAGACGGCGTTCGTCAGCGCCGTGACCGACATCATCGACAAGCTCAAGGTGGGGCCGCACCCGCGCTCGCGTACCTTCGTCAATGTGGTTTACACCGTGGACGGAACATGGGGTATTGGCGGCCAGGCCTATACCAATGCGGATCTGGGTGCGGCCATCCAGGCCGCGGCCTGAGGCCGCCCACTAATGGGGCGTTGCCCTTGTCGGGAGTCTGGGGTGCGGCCATCACCCGGTATCCCGGCCCCATGCGCCACGATGCAGGCGAAATCATCGCCTTCGTCGAAGACCCGGACGGCGACAGGATCGAGTTGATCCAGCGCGCTGCCCACTGATTTCTTCAACCCTCTGCTTCAAGGAGTTTTAACCATGCCTCTGGTACGAATCGATCTACCCGCCACCACACCCGCCAACCAGGTGGCCTCAATCTCCGACATTGTTCATCAGGCCATGGTGACGACATTCAATGTGCCTGCTGACGACCGCTTTCAGACCATCACGCGGCGGGCCGACGACGAACTGGTCTGTACACCACAGTTTCTGGACGTCCCGCACAGTCGCCAGGTGGTGTTTGTCCAGATTATTTGCGCGCCGGGGCGCAGCCTGGAAATGAAGCGAGCCCTGTACGCCGCCATTGCCCGGGAGGTTGCCGCAGCCACCGACATTGGCATTAACGACATCATCATCAATCTGGTGGAAACCGCACGCGAGAACTGGTCCTTTGGGCAGGGTCTTGCGCACTATGCGCCAGTCGACCCTAAAATTTGAGTCTTTCTTCCCTCGTTTTTTTCATCTGACTCCGAAAGTACCCATGTCCTCCACCCAAGCCAAGACCTATTCGCCTGCTCCTTCACGGCAAGTCGCCTTCCTGGGCCTCGGCGTCATGGGCTACCCCATGGCCGGCCACCTGGCGCTGGCCGGTCATCAAGTCACGGTGTACAACCGCAGCCCAGCCAAGGCTGTCGCCTGGTGCGCCGAATTTGCCGCAACACCCAGCTCGGCGCATGCCCCCCTGCCCCGCCTGGCCGCAGCGGGAGCCGACATTGTGTTTTGCTGCGTCGGCAATGACGACGACCTTCGCTCCATCACTTTGGGTGAGGACGGTGCATTTGCCGGCATGAAGCCCGGCGCCATCTTTGTCGATCACACCACGGCTTCGGCCGACGTGGCACGCGAACTCCATGCCTTGGCGGCGAAGCTAGGTTTGCACTTTATCGACGCACCCGTCTCGGGCGGCCAGGCCGGCGCACAAAATGGCGCGCTCACCGTGATGTGCGGCGGCGATGCCGCTGCATTTGATGCAGTGAAACCTGCAGGCATGGCGTTTTCAAAAGCTTTCACACTGATGGGGCCAAGCGGCGCAGGCCAGCTCACCAAGATGGTCAACCAGATTTGCATTGCCGGCCTGGTTCAGGGCCTGAGCGAAGCCGTCGCTTTCGGCCAGAAAGCCGGACTGGATGTGAATCAGGTGCTGGACGTGATCGGCAAAGGCGCCGCGCAAAGCTGGCAACTCGACAATCGCGGCAAGACCATGGTGGACGACAAGTTTGACTTTGGTTTTGCCGTCGACTGGATGCGCAAGGACCTGGGCCTGGTGCTGGAAGAAGCCAAGCGCAACGGTGCACGCCTGCCGGTGACAGCCCTGGTGGACCAGTTTTATGCCGACGTGCAGGCCATGGGCGGCCAGCGCTGGGACACATCCAGCCTCATCAAGCGCCTGAAGTAAGCGAAAAAAAAGGCGCTGAAGTAGCGCCTGTTTATCTACGGAGTCATCGACTGCACCGGCGGCCTGCCGGCGCAGCCTCCAATGCATCAGCTCCCCGCGGGCTTGGCCTGGTTAGCCGGCGCTGCAGGTTTGGCCGGCTGCATGCGGGCCAGCTCTTCTTCGCTGATGACCTCAAATATCCGGATGACCTTTTGCACACCGGGCGTCGAACGCACGACTTCAGTCGCGCGGTCTGCCTCGCGCTGCGTCACGCGGCCCATCAAGTAGGTCGTACCACGCTCCGTCACCACCTTGTAGGCGTTCAGCGACAGGTCACGTGCATCAATCAGCATCGCCTTGACCCGGCCGGTGACGAGGGCGTCGGACGAGCGTTGCGTCAGGCTGGAACTGCCCATGACAGCCAGCTCATTGACCACCGAGCTCACATTCTCCACACGCGAAACGATCTGCTCGACCAGTTGCTTGTCCTGGGCATTGGGGACTTCGCCTGTCAACAGGACCTGCCGGTTGTAGCTGGTCAGATTGACGTGAGCACGATCGCCCACGTTGCTGCGAATCCGGCTCGCGGCACGCAATTCAATGCCTTCATCTTCCAGCTGCGCCCCCGAGGTGCGGCGGTCGGTGGCGACAAGCGCGCCCCCGGCCATGCCGCCCACCACCAAAGGAAAGCAGGCTGTCAGGCTGCTGGCAGCCAACACCATGGCGCCGATGGCCAAACTCAGCCGTTTCAACGAGGCAAATTTCATACAGAGGTCTCCTGATCACCAAGTAATTGAGTGTCCACACCATCACAAATGCAATGAAGGATTAGAAGGTGCACTTCCTGGATGCGCGCCGTCCGCTCATGCGGCACACAGATATGCACGTCGGTTTCGCGCAGGGCATGGGTCATCTTGCCGCCGCCTCGGCCTGTCAGCGCCACCACCGTCATCTCACGCTCGTGAGCCGCTTCGATGGCCGCCAGCACGTTGGCTGAATTGCCGCTGGTACTAAGGGCCAGCAACACGTCGCCGGCGCCGCCCAGGGCGCGCACCTGCTTCGAAAAAATGACCGAGAAGTCGTAGTCGTTGGCGATGGCCGTGAGAATGGAGCTGTCTGTCGTCAGTGCAATCGCGCCGAGCTCGGGCCGCTCACGCTCATAGCGACCGACAAACTCGGCGGCAAAGTGCTGCGCGTCGGCAGCCGAGCCGCCATTTCCGCAAGCCAGGACCTTGCCGCCGCTGGTGACGCTCGCCAGGATCGCCTGCACCGCGGCCGCAATCGGTTTGGACAGCACTTGTGCCGCCTGGTATTTGAGGTCGGCGCTGTCGATGAACTGTTGTTCTATACGTTGTTCAAGCATGGGCCAATGATAGCGGGTCGGGCTGCTGTGGCTAATAATTAAGTCTGATTTCAAACAATAAAGATTGATTTGAGCGACTATACAAATCAATGACTTACGAGCATGGCTGGACGTAGCGCGTCTCAATTTTGATTAAGCCCAAACCACTTTCTTCGAGAAGGCCCGCAGCCAGGCCCTGCCATATGCAGAGGCACACTGAAGCATTTGGAGTCCCGATTGCCTCACCCCTCGCTCCCCTTTCCAATCCCCGCAAACAATTTCCCAAGCGTGGCTTACCCACGCTGCGCCGGCTAGGTTTCGTGCCGTTTTTGTGAACTGGATCACATCATTCTTGTGAAATTTTGCAGCCTTGCGCAATTGAGTAAAACCGTGGAGTATTCGTAACAGAATGTTCGGCAAAAAAGGGGCGGTTCACATATGACAGAGAATGGCACGCCGCGGTATCTCCCGGCACTGAAGTGGAAACAGGGCGAACAATTTGCAGTTAAGCAGCTCACGCTAGGTCAAAAGTCTCGCCTATTGCCAATCGTTGATCTTCCAGACCGGCCGTATAACTGGGAGGAAAAGAAGTACACGAAGTCGTGGAATAAGCACATCGACGATATTGTCAAAGCGACTGTAGCGAGCTGGGGGACGATCCACGAACTTGCAGTCGATCAAGTTATCGACGACAACGATTCACTCGTCTCCAATTCAGGTACCCCTTGGGAATACCTGTTTGCTGAACTATGGGCAGCCGGAGTCAAGGCCATTCCAGTCTTGAGCAATAAGGCCAGCGCTTCCGAACAGGCGGCCCTCATTAGCATTGCCAAAACTTACAAAAAGACCCGTTGGCTACTGCGATATCGCGCGACCCCGCAGGGAGAAGTGCCCGCGGCTACACAAGCTCAAAGCTGGTTTGCTAACGCCAGAGTTGCCTTGGGTGTGAAGCCCAGCCAAATCGACGCCGTTCTGGATCTCGGCTACATAACTGGAGATCCAAAATCGCTTGTGGTCAGTACTACCCAGGCACTTCAAGCAATCGCGTCACTCGGGCCATGGCACCAGCTAGCGCTTCTCTCCGGCGGTTTTCCGGTGAATCTTGCAGGTGTGCAGAAAGGAACCAAACAGCTCTTCCGAAGCGACTGGGACTTGTATAAGCGAGTTGCAGTCCGTGCGGAGCTAGGGAGCATTGAACTGTCGTATGGTGACTATGGCGTGACTAATGTCGACGGGTTTGATGAGGACCCGCGAAAGATGGTGATGTCGGCAAACCTGCGATACACGCACTGGAAGGACTGGCAAGTCCTCAAAGGTAAAAGTGTGCGCGACTATGGCTACGACCAGTACAAGGATTTATGCGGAATTTTGGTGGCGCTACCGATTTACATGCAACCGGCCTTCAGTCATGGAGACACAAATTACGACAAAGTGGCAAACGACCCAAGGGTTGGGCCCGGCAATGCTACACAGTGGCGCCGAGATGCGACGAACCACCACATTCATGTAGTACTGCATCAACTCGCCAGTCTTCCCGAGTTTTGAGGCAATTGCGGACGTAGTCAGAAAGATCATCCACCGAGAGCGCAGCAGCCAAGGCGGCGAAGAGTGCAATTTTTGGCTTGGACTTCAGCCCTCTGCTCAACCCAAGCTCCTCTAATTTCGAGAGCAACTCGTTGCGCCAGAGCAATCGGGCGAGATGATTTCCGTCTCGAAGGCTGTTTCGTTTGGCGACCCGCAGCGGCCTTAGTGAGCCACCGGACGAATCCGCATAAGCAATGATCAGACCCCACTCTCGTGGTACCAGCCGACGAACCTCCGAGAGGTGGGCCTTTGTAGTGACCACCCATGAGAACTCGAACACCTTGTTGTACGCATCCACCTGATGTGGCAACCGGGCAAGGGTATCTCTGCCAGCCTTGATTTCGAAACCTTCGAGATGCCCGTTAACGAGAGCCAAGTCCGCCCTTACCGCGCCAAAGGCCAGCTGGAACTCATCCAAGATCCGGTCGCTGGCAGTGATCCTGTCGCTGAGATGGGCCTTGAGCAGGACACGCAGCTGATGATCGTGGGCAATGGCGTCCATGGGTGCTGGGCTGGCTTGAGAGTTGATCGCACAGTTTATGGCCATCTATGCATTATGCAATAATATACGCATGAATGTTCAAAGTGTTGTGCGGCAAATCCGCGCCTTCATGAGAGACCAGAAGCATAGCGAATCGTCACTCTCAAGAGCTACAAATATCCCCCAGCCCACCATCCATCGTGCGCTAAAGAATCCAGTGCGTTTGACAAACACACACCGCAACCTATGCAAATTTGCTGACATAGACATCACCGAGGTGCCCAGGCCGACCGAAACGCAGGACGAACTCATCCAGGAAGTGTTGGATATCTGGGACGGCAGTAGGGAGCACGCCCATTCCCTTGCTAGACTTCTCCGAGCGGCAGCCACGCTCCAAGCCTACGGGGCGACTCAATCTGGCCGCACTCGCTAAATTCCACCATGGTCGCCACGAAGAACCCCGCCAAATCGCTCATGAGTTCCTTTAAGGGACTCGGTTTGAGCGTGGGCCAAGTGCGCCACTTTGCTCCTGAATGGTGGGATGACGAAGCAGCTCTCGACGAGGGCGGGCTGTTGGAGCTGCAAATTATTCTTTCCCGCCGATTGAATGTGGCAATTGAAAGCTTGCAGGTTGGGACCTCGCCGGAATTCCGCGCGACGACCCAACGCTTCAAAACCATACATCCAGAAGGCTCAACCCAACTTGCCGTCGCCGCCGGGGTGGGGCACGGCTTGGCACACGTACTGGCCGATGCCAGCGATAGTGAGCCACCGCAACAGCTCCTTCCGTCGACAGACATACGGGCTCAAATTCTCAAGAATTACCCTGCCGTGACCCTTGAAGCCCTCTGTCGGTGGCTTTGGGAACATGGAATTCCCATAGTGCACATCACAAACTGGCCCAAACAATTGCGTCGGCCGGATGCGATGTGCGTGCGGATCGGCGCGCGCCCCACTATTCTGATTGTTCGCAAAGAGCTGGCGCCAGCCAAGCTCGCCTATCTTGTTAGCCATGAAATTGGCCACGTAATGTCTGGTCATCTGAAGGCGGACAACAATGCCGTTCTGGTTGATGACACGTTGCCAGTGGACGAGCAAGGTGTCGCGAAGGACGACGAAGAAAAAATCGCCGACAGCTACGCAATGGAACTCCTTGGTGGGGAGAAACTGCAGCAAGCTGGCATAGCTTTAGGCAAGCAAGACGAGGAGGTGAAGCTTGCTGTTGCCGCGCTTAAGGCCTGCAAGGATACCGGCCTCGATGCTGGGCAAGTCATTCTCAGCTGGGCGCGCCGCACCGAAGATTGGAAGCTTGCGGGGATGGCCATGCGCTATCTGATGACCGCTCAAGCAGCACCCATCGTGATCAATGATGTCGCAAAACGATACATCGATACGGATGCAATGTCGCCAGATGGCCTGGACCACCTCACTCGCCTGATGGGCATCCAGTTCGACGGCGAATGAAAGTCTTCATTGATAACGACATTGCCGTGAAGCTCGCCCAATGGGGGATTCTTAAGCGCTTTTCCCAGCATCTCACGAAACAAGGCGGCGCCGAGTTGTACATGGTCAGCACGCTCAAGTATCGGTTCAAGCTTGCAGAGCCCGCCAAGGCTGCCGTCTTGCTCGGTTCTGCTGCAGCGGTTGTACAGCTTACCGACTTCGTCGCTATGTGCAAGCCTGCAAAAGGGTACGACGCCGCTGTTGCTGCAGCTTTGACAAATATGCCCTCCGTCGATGCCGGTGAGGCCACACTCTTCGCCGCGGCGGCACACTTCGACGCAGCCCTCATTGATACAGGGGACAAGAATGCTCTACGTGCCCTCGGCACACTTGGGGAAGCGCACGTTGTGACTAGGTCCTTAGCCGGCAAGATTGCCTGTCTTGAGCAGACCATGCATTACTTGATCGGCCGCTGGACATTCGATGGTGTAAGCAAAGCAGTCCTGTCGGCGCCAGGGGCAGATATAGCTGCATTTAGGTGCTTCGATGGAGTGTTGGAACAAGCCGCACTTGACGCCCTGCACTCAAAAGTAGAAGAGCTCCGAATGCACTGTGCCGGCACGCTTTCGCTTGTTCCATTTGCCTGGATCAAGTAAGCGAGCGAGTTCGGACTACGCCGTAAATTACTAAAGAGCAAGGACTATGCCCAACATCGCCACCGTTTTGAAAGAAGAGATCGCCCGGGTTGCCCGCAAGGAAACTCGAGCTGATACACAACAACTGAAGAAGGCATCAGCACACTATCGCTCGGACATTGCAGCGCTGAAACGCCGGATCGCCGCTCTCGAACAACTTGTCGGCCGTCTGAGTAAAGCCGCCGCCAAAACGACGCCCGTCGACCTGGCAAATCAGCCTGCTGGCTCCTTCCGTTTCAGCGCCAGCGGCTTGCAGGCTCAAAGAAAACGACTGGGCCTGTCGGCCTCGGAAGCCGCTTTGTTGCTTGGCGTGTCCGACCAATCGGTCTACAAATGGGAAAACGGAAAGGCTAGGCCGCGAGCTAGCCAGTTTGCCTCGATAGCAGCCTTGAGAGGCCTGAGCAAAACGGAAGCGGTGACTCGATTGGCTGAGTTAACAAGGTAACCCACTTAACCCGTTGGCAAAAATTTGGCCACCAGCGCAAGTGAGGGAAGTTTCCCCGTGAGTGCTACAGCACCGAACAGGGTAGAAGCCAGGATAAGACACCGAAGCGACTTCCAGGCTTCATAAGCGAATAGCGCGCGGCGGCGCAATTCATCGTTTTTGAAGTCCTTATACGGATTTGAATTCGGTAATTTAGGTAGTTCGGGCATTGGGTATCTCCTTCGCCGTAGATATACGGACCAACCCAAATATGCTGTCACGACTGGTTTGCCGGCCGGACCCCTATTTTCCAATTCGGCGGAAAAGCCGCCATCCCACCTGCAGGCGGCTATGCCTGGCCCTGGTCGATGGAGGTGCTGTCGTCAAAGAGATCCCTGGCTTGGAGCCATCCTTGGGGAGTTTCCCAACCCGCGCCTGGCAAGGCCTCCAGCTCCTCTTTGCTAAGGTGAGTTAGATCCTCTGGCTTACGCAGCAGGGCCTCTGCCATCTCTCGGACAAACCATTCCAGAGATTTAAATTCTGTGGCCACCTTGGCCAGCCCTCTTTCTGTAATGCGAAAGACACCGGCTGCAAGTTCATCGGGATCTTTGCAGAACTGAATGGCCCAGTTTCCGTCCATTTGCGCGGTTGTGTGCAAACCCAAGGCTTTGAAGTGCGTCTTGATTTGCCTTATGTCGATGATGACGAGAAAAGATACTCTTCCGAGGACAAAATCAATGAGGTTTGCGGGTTTCAATGACAGTGTGAACGGATATGACGGTGTCCAATCTAGCGTTGGTGTCAGGTGATACACGGCATGAAATTTCCCAGCATAGGGAAGAACGCTTTGCACGACAACTTCCGCATCCCTGGAGCGAATGGCTACATACCGCAGGCCTGGCTCCGGTTCAACGGTAGCCGAAACTTGAGACAAGCTCTGGTCTATACAGGCATTGGCCGCGGCATTGTGGTTAATCTCCGGCGCGTGCATTTCGAAGCGCCGTAAATTGATCATGCCGCGAAACAATGGCGCACCATCGTTCTCGAAGTAGTTGTGAAGTTCCTCCCGATCAGCTTTTTGCCTAATGCCACGCGCATTCAGCCGCTTGCCGGACTTCGCTTCGATCGGCAGAGGGTCAGCGCCGGCCAATGCACAGACATCCCCGTGTCGAATAACGTTGGTGATGTCCGAGAGCACAACTGGAACATTCATTTGGATGCCCAGTTTCACGAGCCGCCATTCGAGGCGAAAACCGGATTTTCCTGTTAAAAACCCGGCTGATTCTTTGATATCGGAATTGCGGTCGAAATACAGGTACTTGAGCGAATATTTGCTCTGATACGCGCCGGCTATACCGTCGCCGAAACAGCGCCATATAAACATCTGCTGGCGCAGCCGCTCTTTGACGCTGGAGCATTTTTCAATGCTAAGTTTGAGCTTGTTTGCCGTCTCGCGGGAAGGCCGATCATTGCTCCGCCTCTTGCGCATGTTCTCTTCAGCGCGACCAACGCGCTTCAGCCGACGTTCAAGCCGCGAAATTTGGCGTATCAAAAAGCGCTGCAGTTCCAAGACAAGGTCAAGCCGGTCGCGGTCGCCCTTGACGGTGTGCAATAGCAATGAGGCTTTTGCCAAGTCTGACGTGTAGCGATCGAACATGCCGTTATCCTACGCGTCGATTCACGGTCGACATTTGCTTGAATCTAGAAGAGTTTTCTGGTCGCCGGAATCCGCCCCCCCCCCCCCCAGACCTACTTCAGGCCGCTCGCATCCCGCTCATGTTGATAGCGCTTCATGACGCGTTTCATGAACTCGGGCAAGCTGTATTCCAGTCCCTCAGCCAACCGCAGCAACACGCTGATGGTTGGCTGCTTACGAGCGACTTCCATAAGGGATATGTAAGGGCGATCAAGCTCGCAGCGCCCAGCCAGATCTTCCTGGCTCAATTCCAAGGCGTGCCGACGCGCCTTGATTTCAACGGCCATCGCCTGGATAAGTTCCTGATTCTTGCTGGGTCGCATTACCGACGACTATTGCAAGGCTGTATACTTTTGACACGTGTCTATAGACAGCTAAATAAGAATTGGGAGTTGATTCATGAGCGATGCCCACAAGTCCTCCAAAGCCGCCTTCGTCACCTTATATGTCTTGCTTCTTATCCCAGGCCTGAACTGGATCATCGGCACCTTGTTTGCCGGTCGGGCAGGCGTGCGACTGTTGTCCAGAGGTCAATTGGTCAGATTTCTGGGGGTGCTCGTCGGGGCAACGCTTTGGAGCATCCTCAGCTTCTACTTGTTGATCTTCACCAAGCACCCCATCCTCGCGACGCTCATGATGCTGGCCTTCTTCAGTGGGACTTGGTTCTTGCTGATGCTCATTGAGACCTGGGACACGCCGGATGAGCCCGCCCAGGTCTCCTTGACCGGCCGCATCCAGAGCTAGGAGGACGCCATGGCAAAAGGATTTGAGACGCGGATTCTGGTGATCCGATGGGGTATTTGGGTCAATCAGGCCGGAGAAGACGATAGAGCTGTCTGGGGCAACACCACGCAGGACAACGTCAGCATGTATCAAAAGATGGCTGAAAGCCTGATGTGGATCAACACTGGCGGCTGGGAGGTGGTGGCATCCATTCCGCTGGACCAGGGCGCTTATTACGGAACCGGCCTGCCGAACAGCCATGGAATGGGTCAACGGACCTGGGGCGGCGGATACGGCTACGGAAGCTCGGCGACCGCGGGCTCTGCGCTGGTGCTGAAACGAGAAATCGATGATGCCGGCAGTGTGGCGTCTTTTGACCGTGCGACCTCTTATGCCGCTGAACTAGAAAGAAGTGCCAAGGCGTGGCAGATCCGGTACACCTCCATTGAGAAGCGATCGGTCAAGAAGGGGATGTTCTCATCCTCGGATGAGGAGTACTTCTTCGATGGCAAGGGGTATCCAAGTTTGGCCGCCGCGGAAACGGCTCGTGCTGAGGCAGCGAGGCAAGTCGAAGAGGACAGCACCGCCTAGTTGAGCCTCACTGACCGTTGGCCCGATCTGCACCCCACTCATCGGTCACCGTCAGTCGTGCAGTGATGCCCAGTTCTGATTGAGCAATATCGATAATTTGCGGTTGCAATTTTTCTCTTGCAGAGTCCCGGTCCTACCTGTAATTTGCATTGGACAGACTACTCACCATGATCACGCCAGCAGCCACTCACATGAGCAAGAACCATGACATCCACACCGGGGAGATGCTCCAGGAGCGTTTCCCCTACATGTTCAATCAAGAAAACATAGGCTTCTCTTTCTACCGCGGCTGGATGCCTATCATCGCTGGCGCGTGCATCGACATCGATCAGGTTCTGGGTGAACGTCGTCAGCGTTTTTATTGGACACAGATCAAAGAAAAATTTGGCACATTAAGGCTCCATTTCGCCTTTGATGACCACTCTGAAGTCCGCATTGACATCTACTCAGCGGAAGATTTGAGGTCCTTTCGCACGCCTCTGGCCAGTGGCATCAACGCGTTGGAACTGAGAAAGGCCATTTCCGCAATAGTGTGTGCGGCAGAAGGCGAGTCGGGGCGCAGCTGCATGGTTTGCGGCGCGCCGTCGCGGCGCCAAAGCTATGGGGGGAACATCATGAATTTGTGCCCAGATCATCAGCCTCATAAAGTCAAACGGCCTGGTGAGGGAGGCTGGGAGACGATCCGCAAACTGATGGAGCCCAGGCGGCCAAGCGAGAATGGGCTTTGATACTGTTCCTGGATTTTGACGGCGTGACGCATCCGGAGTTTTGCAACTACGATGACTATTTCTGCAAATTGCCGCTCATCGAAGAAGTTTTGCGCGAATACCCCGCCGTGGATATTGTGGTGTCCTCGACCTGGCGATTGGAATTTGAGAACGAGACAGAAAGCATTGCACAAATGAGAAAACACTTCTCGTTTGACATTGCCCACCGGGTGATTGGGGTGACGCCGGATCTGAGATCTCCGGAGCGGAAAAGAGAGCCAAGCAAATGGCTGGAGCGTCCGCGCGATCGTGAGTGTATGGCCTGGCTCCACCAGTATCGGACACCAGGCACCCCATGGATCGCTCTCGATGACACCCCGGAGTGGTTCGGCGACAACACGGCGCAGGTGATGATTGTCAACGGTACTACCGGCTTCACGCTGGAGCACGAAGATGAATTCCGCCGGCGGTTGGACAACGCGTGACTTCTGTCTGGCGCGCTCAAACCAGAGACTTCACCGACCAAACCATCTGCTGAGCCAGGAGATGAGAAATGAAGCAGCTAACCATTTCAGACAGCGGTCTTTGAACCTCGGTGCCGAGAGTACATCCCAAATTGGTCAAGGCTCCGAGCGTCGCGGTATAGCCGTCACCAGGTCTGCATATACGGACTGCGCACGCACCTCGGTAATCATTGCTGGATTCCACATGAGGTACTGCTCGATCCGATATGTAAGAAGGCCTGTTCCACGCTCTTTGAAGAGAAACAGTACGCCATGAAGCACGTTCCGAATGTGCTCATACGTCTTGGCTAAGCTTTGGACATGCTCCGGGTATCCAGGGTGGGTACCTTGAAACAGCCCAAACACCTGCCTACGATAGACCTCCTCGACACCAGGGTCACCGTGCGTAGCCAACAGGCAGTCGTGCGCGTCCACAGTGCCTAGGATGCTTTGCGCCACATCAACGACGACGATGTTGATTACTCCAGCGGCAGTAGAGAAGAACTTGGTTGGTCTGCCATGCTTGTCCTGCACCTTGCTGACGATCGTATTTTTCATGCGCTCCACCTCGTCCTTTTCGGCCTGCTCGCCCATGACGACTCGGTAAAATTTTGACTTCTCCAACTGCACTTTTATTACCTCAGTGATCGACCTCGCCTGCTGCAAGAGGCGTAGTTCGAAGAAGACGCTATCTTCATTGGGTGTACGGCGCAAAAAATCAATGGAGCTCTTTTGCCGAGCGTTCTGCTTTACCTCGTAGGTCAATTGAAGGTCTCGCGATTCAAACTGGTAGGCAAAGTTCGCCTCAAGGACGAGCGCGAGAAGATTGCTCTTGTTGTTCGTTCTGACTAGTTGCGAAAGTAAAAGTTCGTACCTGCCGGTCTGCTGCAACAGATCGATGCGGGCCCATAGATCGTCAGCCTCATCCAGTGCGTTCGGGCCACCGCCAGACTTTCTGATCGCACGCTCGAGATCTTGTTGATTCATGTCGGCATCTCATCGGCCAAACTGACTCGCTCAAGAACTGATCGGTAAAGCGCCTCGGCATCATTCTGTCGGATCAGGTGTGGAGAGTGGGCGCGAGCGTCGATGATGCTCATCAACTCCGCCGGGCTGACAAGTTTGTAAAAATCGCGCAGTTTAGAACCAGACTGAGCTTCGACTTCCCACTTGAAGTTCGTAAGAATCCCGCTGCATTGGTTGCAAATAGTCACCCCGGCCCATTGACTGCGACCAACAATTGACCTGACATAGAAGCTCACTGCGCCCTTGCTCGCGACGTACACGGCCTGATTCTTTGATCGCTGACAGATTGGGCAGTGCCACTCTTGGGCGACGGAATCCCAATGCTGGGCAAAGGTACTCTCACTGCGCAGCATCGCAAGGAAGTTCACGGGTGGTGTTCTTCCGGGCTTCTGAACAACCGTTCGCCATCGGGTTAGATTCTTAACTACTTCTCTTTCCTGCGGGCCCAGAGCTTTTATAAGATCTGTGTAGGAGACCCATTTCAGTATGGTTGAATCACCAGCCCGGCGTCCAATTCCCAACACCGGAACTGCCTGGCTCGGACGGGCGTGAGGCTCGTACCAATGGGTATCAGTTGCGGCGGCATGGGCGACGGTGCGAATAAGCTGCATTCGAAGCTCATATGCAGGCATTGCCTCCGACCATACTTTCTGCGCCGTGGCCTCGTCCACCTCATGCGGCTGATGAATTTTGGGAGCAATAAATCGTGCGATTTGGCTAACTGAGAACGAAAAGTATGCAGGCGAGCCGACAAGCTTTTTGGCGTTGGTGTCCGCGTTGTTGCAGTCTTCGCAAACAAGTACTTCTTCGTATGCAGCAAACGCACCTCCGATCCGCTCCACAAGACGCTGACCTTCATTTTGTTCAACGTCAGTTCCGGCGGCCTCAAAGGCCTCATGGAATGCTCTTTTTAAAGCTTCGCCCATGTGATCGTGGTGAACGACCGACTTTGCTAATATTTGTCCCTTGCTTCCAACCCTGGTAATCTGAAATTTCGACCGGTTGCAGCAAGGACAAAACCAATCCTGAGAAGAGCCAATCCAGTTGCTGTTCATCTCGAAGTCATCAACTTTATGATGCCTTTTGATCGCTAGCGACACGGGACTGTTGACGCCATCAAGACAGGAAACCTCGCCAATGTTGACTGACTCCACCAGTAATGCCAGCGCGTCCTGCCGCAACGACTGAGTTTCTTCAAAGTCGTTTGGTTTTTGGGCTAAGGTCCAGCGCCAAAACCGGCTATCCAATAAATCGTCAGTCATAAGTGAATCCAAGGCCTATCGACCAAACTGTTGGTTAGCCGTCATTTCGCAGCTTCGAAGAAAGGTGGGCAAGCCGATTTTTGACAAATGCGGCCTTTGCATCAATTTCATTCGCGATGGAGTGCGCGTTCATATAGCAACTTGTCGTGTGGTCAACTCGTTCACCCTTGCGTTCTAGATAAAGAACATTTTTGAAATTCCCCCAAAAAACACTGATCTGTCCATCCAATCTTTCAATATCTCCCGCCAGAGTAGGTTCGTGCAAACCAGCAAATGCCCGAAGTTCATCCATCTCGCCGCAAGCTCGCAAATAGCGCAAGTCATACTGGCTTTCCGTGATCTTTGATTCTCGAAGGATGACAAGGTTGTCGACTGAGAATTCGCGAGCAATCTTGCTGAGAAGCATATGCGCATCCGAAAAGCGCCGAACAGCATCTGTCCTAGCTCGCTCCTCCCGTTCGCGGTGGTGCTTTGCGGCATCGCTTGTAAGCTGAAACTGCTGAGTGACGCGTTGACTACGCAACTGCACATAGGCAGTCAGCGCTACGCCGAGCAACGCTGATAGCGCCGTAACTATGGAAATAGGGATCGCAGTTTCCATTGACAATTACCTAAGTAGAAGTGAAGTTGAGAGAACAAGACTTTAGAGCTTCACCCTTGAGTCGGGTAAATATTCTCTACCGGGTCGTGGAGACTCATCGCCGGACATCCTCCGCAAAATCATTACCGAGCCTGCAGCTTTTCCGAGGTCCGTCGGCAGGCCATTTCGATGTTCTTAAAAACCCGATCTAAGTTTTTGAAGGCCTCGTCCGCATCATCGCCGAAGGCTTTAAAAAGAAGCATTGCCTGGTACCCGCGGCCTGGGCCTCCGGAACGCGAGATGATTTTGCCGTTCTTGTAGTGCGGTGAGGGAATGAGGTCCTTGTATACGGCAGGGCTGCAAGCAAACCCGACAACGCCTTGATTCCGGGTGAGTTCTCGATCAATAGAACTCAGTTCCCTCCCCATTGAGTTGTAGAGAAGTTCAAACCGTTCATCGCAGTTTTTTGACAAGTCGCGATGCATCAGCATCACTCGACCGTGAACGCTCAATAAGCGCTGCGAATATTTGAAGTCGTGCGGCTCAGGCCCCCGTAACGCGCAGTCGCAGCTTTCCAGCAACGAGTCAGGCCCGTTGAGCCAAGCAAGAAATCGGTAAAAGGTTTGAATTGCTGGCTCATGTCCGAGGGCAACAAAATCTTCCAAAACCTCGGCTATACGCTCCGGATGGTGTTTGAAATCAACAAAACCCGTCTCGCCGCGTCGTATCGCGACAAACGGATGCACACGCGGATTCGGGAACCCTTCGCTCTGGTCCTGATAGACGTCCATTGCTCCTCCCAATCGTTTGCCAGCTAGTTGTATCTAACATCCTCCCGTGCGGCCCTCACGCAACCGCCGGCGGCAAATTGAACTAGTTGATCGTCCCGGCCACCATCGTGCTGAGCAGGTCGGCCCTCTGCAAGACTTTGCCCTGGTACCGCACCACGCCAAACGTGTTGTCGACCAGGTACTGCCCGTCTTTGTAGACGTGCACATGTATGCCGCGCTCTTGAGGTCTTTCAGCAGTCCAGAGGACTGCTGGGGTGGACGCCCATACCTGAAAAGGCAGGCCTGCGTACTCATCCAAGTTGATCTCTGCGGTCACGTCGACATACTGATTCGCACGGCTGAACTGATCATGCAGCGGCTTGAGCGGCGTGGATGCGATAGGAATCTTGCTCCACGTGTTATCGCGTCCACAGTTGCCGCACAGATGCTTACGATGGGCTATGCGAGCGAAATCGCCCAGATCCAGGTGTGGGTAACCGCAGTCTCTGCAGTTAATGCAGTCCATCAATTTTCCGGACTCCAGCGCCAGGACGAACTCCAATGCGGACGGTGGCGTCAGATGGACCTTCGAAATCTCGGCGTTGCCAAATAGGTTGTCGGTGGCGTTGTAATGCAAGGATAGCGCCTGAAAGTCTTGATCGATGACCTTGTCTGCGCCTGGTTTCTCTCGCACATGCACATGAATTTTTGGACGCCGTGGCGGCGGAACTCCGTTATGGGTCAATGCCGGCGGCATCGAACACCAAATACCGACCTCAGCGAAGTCTTGGATCTTGATATGGCGAGGGTCCACTACATAGGACATTGGCTGAGCGTGACCTGAACAGCGCACAAGACCGTGTGCCACGGAATCTTGTATGTCGCCCTTTGTGCCCCAATGGCACTGATGTGTTCGGCACCACCAGCGGTCTTGGCCGTTTCGCATCTTGCCCGCTGCAACGATGTCGCAATCAAGAACGGCATCGTTGCCATGTTGCCCCGGGAAACGGCCTAACATGTCCTCGTTACATACCGCGATATTGCCTAGCGTGCGGCCATATGACCAACAAATCGCCTCGCGCACGACAGCAGCATGTTGCTGAGCGTTCTGGACCGGTTGCTCGTACCCGAGAAAGCTCCGGTTGACCTTCTTTGACACACTCTGCGTCAGGTCCCACTCGTAGGCATACAGCGCCAGCCGGCCCGTGTTCTCCTCATACTGCCGCTCGATTTCCATCTTTGGCTCCCAAAGTGCACCGTAGCGCCAAGACGCTGGGCTACATGTCGTAGTTGTACCGCTTATTATGGATGCGCGTGCGCGCTGAATTCACGCCTAAGAGGCGTTACGGCCAAAATGCTGAGTTCCATATACCTCCCATGAAACCCTGCCAGGTAGCTACCCTTCGATGATTCACGGCCTGTTGCTTGACTCAGAGCGGCCTACGCTCACCGCATCCCTTTCACCGCGCCAGAGCTACCCGCCTACCTGGCGGACCGTCGGCGTCGTGCGAGATCTACACACCAGAGTAGGTAAGGAGCCTGCACCCCGTCGCGTCTCCAGCCTCCAAGTGCTCGCCAACTACGGTATCGTTGGCGACCGGCATGCCTCCCCAACCTCACCGCGGCAGATTCTGCTAGCGGGAGAGATCGCGTATCGCAGGTTCCGGTTACCCGAAGCCGCATTACGCGAGAACCTCTTGGTCGACTTCTCCATGGATCTTCTGCGATCGGGCGACCTGCTCCGCATCGGTTCAGACGTCATTCTGTGGGTGACGTTCCAATGCGAGCCGTGCAGCCTGCTTGAGCGCCGCTGCCCAGGGACGATTAAGTCCATAGGCCCTGAGCGTGGCATGTTGGCCAGGGTTCTGCGTGGCGGTGTAGTGCTGGACGGTGACACGGTCTCACTGACAAGTTCTCCGATTCCAGCGATGAGCAATGACTGGCAGACACGGATTTTGAAGGTCGCCCGCGCCGTCCCACCGAAACACTACATCGGGTATCGCCAACTGGCAGAACTGGCGGGCGTGGCGAACGCCTATTGCAGGGCGTTCCCCAGAGTCCTCGCACGACTTCCTGCAGAAATTGGTGGAAGGGTTTTAAGCGCTTCAGCTGTCACGTCAGAACACCTTTGGGATGGCGCCGACTTGTTCGACACAAGTGCTCTTTTTATGAAGCCGGAAATGTGGGAGAGCGCTGAGCGGGAGTGAGTGCTACTCAGAGTAAAGTCGTTCAGGGTCTCGCGCGATCACGCACATTTGTTCTCAGCGTCGGCGTCATGCCACTCCCCCTGTGAAGAGCAGCTGGCGATGCCGTACGGCCGGATAGCTTAACCACCAGATCGTCTGAGACCTTAGCGCCTGCTTGCCAGCGCGTTGACAGATTTTCAGACCAGTATCACCTATTGATCGACTAGCTACGCTGCAGTCGCGCATGGTCATGGAACCGCTACTTCTTGACAGGGTAAAAATTCGCATAATAATATGCATAAATGCCAAGAATAGCCAAACCACCCCAGGCGAATTTGCCCCGCATCCGGAAAGAGCTGCATGCCTATCTGGAAAGGATGGGCTTGACACCCACTGCCTTTGCTACAGCACGGGGAGTCAATCAATCGACGATCCAAAGATTCCTGGCGGCGCGTACCAAGAACGTGACGCCCAAACTGAAGCCGTTGTTAGAGCATGCAGAGATTGACGTGAATATGTGCATAGACGATGTGGCAACTGCGGGGCGCGACAACGTCCGGATTCGCCAGGCGTTGGACAAGGTATGGGACGGCCGAGAAAGCACTGCTGAAATTTTGGCCACGCTGATCGAATCCGTGGGTCCGGTCATCGTGCAGGCGAACCATAGGAGCGCCCCTTGACGTTGGTCAGCCGCTACAGAACTTGTCAACGGCACGTGGACAAGTGCCAAAAACTTGTACGGTGTATATTCATACACCAAAATACGTCAATGGGCAAAGCTAACACCGACCACCAGCATCTCTTGAAGCTGCGCGACCTGTATGCAGTTGACCGCGCATTGCCCAGTTCACTGGCCCGGATGGCTGAGGTCCTGGGATTCAGCTCGGCCAACGCGGCTTTGAAGCTGTGCGACCGTTTGTGTTTGGCCGGTGTTTTGCGTAAGGGACCAGATGGTAAGGTGCTGCCGACGGATCGCTTCTTTGCATTGCCGGTGATGGAGACCAGCGTGCGTGCCGGCACGCCGGACGCTGTCGAGCCTCAGTCGTGGTCGGACGCGATGACGCTGGATAGCTTTCTGATCAGGCGTCCATCGAAGACAGTACTGCTCAAAGTCAAGGGAGACTCGATGCGGGACGCCGGCATTCTGGATGGGGACTTAGCCATCATCGAGCGCACGAAGCAAGCCCGGGAGGGGCAGTTTGTAGTGGCCTTCGTCGACGGCGCCTACACGCTCAAGGAGCTACGGTACGAGGGTAAGCGGCCGGTATTAATCCCGCACAACCCGGAACACAAACCAATCCGTCCTCAATTGGATTTAGAGATCTACGGGGTTTTTCGGGGCCTGGCGCGCAGCCATTGGCCCACCAATGCACAAGGAAGGAGCACTTCATGACTACGACCAGCAAAATCGAATGGACTGAGCAGACCTGGAACCCAACGGTTGGCTGCACCAAAATATCCGGAGGCTGCAAGAATTGCTACGCCGAGAGCATGGCGCACCGGCTGCAAGCCATGGGCACGCCTGGCTATGAAAACGGCTTCCAGCTCACCATGCTGCCGCAGCGGCTGAACGATCCGATACTGCGCAACAAGCCGACCACGTACTTTGTCAATTCGATGTCTGATCTGTTCCATGACCGAATCCCCGACGAGTACATCGAAAAGGTCTTTGAGGTCATCCACAAAACACCGCGTCATACTTACCAGATCTTGACCAAGCGCGCGGCTCGCATGGCGCGCTTCTTCAAAACCCGGGAGGTTCCAAAAAATGCTTGGCTGGGCGTCTCTGTGGAAAACAAGAAGCACGGCGTGCCGCGCATTGACCATCTTCGTAAGGTGCCGGCACACATCCGCTTCCTCTCTGTAGAACCGTTGTTGGAAGATGTGGGCGAACTGGACTTGACCGACATCCATTGGGTGATCGTCGGCGGCGAATCCGGCCCGAAGGCCAGGCCCATGAAGCCTGAATGGGCCGAGTCCGTCCGCGAGCAATGCGAAGAGCAGAGTGTTGCCTTTTTCTTCAAGCAGTGGGGTGGCTGGGGTGCCGATGGCAAGCGCCGCGCCAAGTCCGCCAACGGGCGGCTGCTGAATGGTCGAACCTGGGACCAAATGCCAGCGCAAATGATGGCGCTGGCCTGACGCTGCCGCGCCTGCCTTGAAATTAGCGTCAGTTGTACTAGCATAGGAGCTTCTTAGACTCAACTACAACTACATGACAAAGCGGGGAGACAAGTACAAATGGCGGATTGGTGCCGCGCCACCCTCCATAGACCACCATAGCCTTGTCAAGCACCAAATCGTCCGAGAGTATCTTGGACGCTATATCAAGGTGCTGATGAGCAACTACAACATCGAGAGATTGGTGCTGTCCATCGTCGACGGCTTTGCCGGTGGTGGCGAGTACATTGCGCCGGACGGCAAGGGGCACAGCCCGGGTTCCCCGCAGATCGTGGTCGACACCGTCACCGAGCAAGAGGCTTTGCTCAACATCGGTAGGGAAAAGCCTCGCAAGGTAGACGCCAAGTACTACTTCGTGGAGCAACATCCATCCACACATGCTTACCTGAACGCACTGCTGGCTACGAAATACGGCGATGCACGGTTGGGAAAGGACATCATCTCGGTTCCAGGCGCCTTTGACGCCCTCGTTCACAAGATCAATCAGGACATCATCCAACGACAAGGTGGGGGACGCGCGGTCTTCTTGCTTGATCAGTACTCCTATGACAAAGTGCCGGCTCCACTGATTAGAAAGATTTTCACCGAGGTGGAGAAGCCCGAGGTGATCCTGACCTTTGGCGTGGACTCGCTGATTTCATTCTTGGCAGACAACTCTCAAAGCCGAAAAAAGATGGAAGAGCTCGGCCTGGACGCCCACATTGACTGGGCATCCCTCGAATCGCTGAGGGGCGCGCCACCGGCGGTCTGGCGCTCGGCCATCCAGCGCAACTTGGCCAAGGGCCTGATCGAAAGCAGCGGTGCCACCCATTCCACCATCTTCTACATTACGCCCATGGGCAACTCGTCCTGGACGTACTGGCTGGTCCACTTGTCCAAGAATTACAAGGCGCGCGACGTCATGATGGAGTTGCACTGGGAGATGGCCAATCATTTCTCGCATTATTTAGAGCCCGACCTGTTCACCCTAGGCTACCGCGCTGGAAGCGACAAGGCCGCCACCAAGCAACATGACATTGAGCTGGGCGAGGCTCATTATTTCGATGCGATTGCCTCCGATAAATGCAAAAGAGGGCTTGGCGAAAAGCTCGTACCTCTGCTATTCGACCGCAGTGATCCTATTGAGTTCCGACAGCTCACCGAGTTGATTGGCAGCCTGACGCCGGCGACGGCCGGCATGATCAGGGACTCGCTCGACGAAGCTGTCCGGGCCGGCGAGTTGTTGGTGATGTCTGCAGATGGCAAGACCCGCACCAAGGGGAGCTCCATCAAACCGGGCGATCGGCTTCAGGCTAAACAGAGGCCACTGATCTTCCTCAGTTGAGGCCAGGGGGCGTCAGGACGAGCTGTTCCTTTTTCTCGTAGTGCAGTGGGTGCTTTGGCCGGAGGCTGGTCGAATTGACATTGCTGACTTTGCCCGCTTTGATCAAGCGAGCCAACGACGCCTGCAGGTCGTTGGGTGTCCACCCCTGCCGCTCCAAGATATCGGCAAAAGCGCCCTCGTCCACTACCGTGGGATTGGTCGACAAGTAACCCAGCCAGAACTGATCCACAACCTCTGGGCTGGCTTGCTCGCTATCGTCGTTCAGGTCGTCGTTCATATCAGCGAACATGTCGTTCATCCCACTTTGCTGCTGCCGGATCTCGACCTTCTTGGCGGCGCGGACGCGCTTCTGAATAAGCTCGACACCCTGCGATATTTGCATGAACTCAATGATGCCCACGGGGTGGGTAGTCAGGTAGACCAGGTGGTACTTGGCGCGCTCCCTGTCTCTGTCCATCACACGCACATAGGCCGTTCTCGGCCCAAACCTGGCCCGTTGAGGTGGTAGGGCGTTCTTGATGCCCGCGCGGTAGGTGCTAAGTAGCGCCATCTCCCGGATCTGGGGGGCCGCTCCTTCCAACCCCTGGACAACCTCAACTGGCTGATCGAGAAACTCGGCGATTTCATTCTGCCACTCGCGCATCGCTGCGGTGCGGTTGATAAAGTCGTACATGAAATTGATCAGAAATTCCGACCGTGGCCGAGCGAGAAGTGTGCGCAGGTTTGGAACGCCAACCGTTTTCCAGCCCTTGGGGTCGATGAAGAAGAACGCAAATGCTGTGTTCCCGCACCATTTGAGGATGTCCTGACGAAGGGCGAGGAAGTCGCCTTCCTTGCACTGGGCATCGACGCCTGCAGGTGTCGCCTTTTGCAGGTAGTCGGATAACCGCCCGAAGGCCCGCTTGTCCAATTCGATGTACAACGCGCGCATGGTCGCGTCGACACCGAGCTTGGCCAGCTTCTGCTTGCACATGGCCATGGTGCGCATAGAGATGGCGATGGAGGTGCCCTCCATTTGCTCCGAGTCGTCCCCCCAAGGACCAGCAAAGCAGTCGACGTAGCAAATCTCGACCTTGCCTTGGGACCGAGCAGCCATTCCTATGATCAGCAGCAACTTTTCCAGGTAGCTCTCAAGCAATTGGTGCTTGATCCAGGCCTGCTCGCGGCCATCGTAGATCGCAGGCACCAAGATCGCATTTTTTGTCATTTGTTCTCCCCCGAGGTTCACCCCTGAAACATTAAGCCACATCCATGGCTTCAGTTCATTAACAAGCCGCAGGTTTATCGGCGGCCTGTCGAGGGCGCCAGCAGCTCCCAAAGAGGGAGCGGAAGCTTCCGCTGCGCAGGAAGCGCCCCGCCCAGTATTGCCGCCTCCAACTGATTCAAGCTATCAAACGCATTAGCACTCAGCCCTCCCCGAAGATGCCGAACATAGTCGGCAATAGCCTCGTCGGTTTTCTGCGAGGTTATCCAGTACAGCACCTGCTCGATAGGGGCGATCTGTTGAAGAAACTTGTCGACTTGAGAACAACCCTCGGGGGTCAAGCAATAAAACTTCAATCGCCCATCACTGGCCGCGCGTCCAGGAACCTGATCGACCCGCGAGATAAAACCACGTTTGACAAGCTTAGGTAGCTGGTTCGCAATCCGGCTGTCGGGAATACAAAGTTTGCCCGCTAACTGGCCCAAGGCCTGCGGGGTGCGCGGCCGGACCGCGCCCTCCGCCGGCTCCGCCAATATCCAACAGACCTGAATCTCTGTTTGATTCATGTCCAGGCTGCGGCATGCCTCCCCCACGAGACTGCTAGCGATATCGCCCAATACAAGAAGATCTGTTAGACGCACGGCTTCATACAACTATGAGCCGCAAATTGGCAACAGGTGAGACCACGTTGTACTCCGGCGACGGTTTCAAAATTATTTTTACCCGGAATAAATTACGGAGTTCATTCAAATTTGAATGAACTTTATTCAATATTGAACGACTTTGAAGTTTACACAAGCGCGCGTTGCAAAGTTCCGCCAACTACATTTCTGCAGAAATTTTCCTTCAATTTCGAGGCGTCCGCGGAGGACTTGCACCGAATTGGAAGGCTGCTCATGATGAGCGGATGAGCAATGTAGATGCCTCCAAAGAGGCCGAACCTGTGCAGACCAAGGCCGAACTTGAAAACCTTCGGTTGCGGGAAATGGAGCGCTCCATCGCGGCGCACCTGATGGATCGCTACGGCCCTGTTCTCGATATTAATGCGTTGGTCGCCACCTTGAAATTCCCAAGCAAGGACGCTCTGGAGAGAAGTCTTGAGCGCGGACACCTTCGGCTCGCCATTACCGATATGCCGAGCCGGCGTGGAAAGTTTGCGCTTGCGCAAAACGTTGCACGTTATCTGGTGGAGCGGTCGGCCGACAAGGATTTTCAGGAAAGCGCAGAGGAGGCGCTCGACCTGGGAAAGGAGCGGCCGCAATAAGCAGCGCCGATAACAGCAGGTCCTGACCAGGTGTGAAGACCGAGGTCAGGACCTTTCGAGAGCTGCATCCACAGAGGATGTACTCATCTTATTGACCGCAGATTTCCTCGTCAAACTCGTGGGGGAATGAAGCGCGCATGCTGTTCTAGGTTGCCCTAGGTTCCACTCAGTTGCCCAATAGTCGTTGCCGAATTGCGACATCGCAAACCGGCATCTGGGCGGAGCCTTGCCGAAATCGGCCGCATTAAGCCTCGCGAGAGGTGTTTTTGTGGAGTGAACAGCATGTTTGAGCAAGCGAAATACAAGAAGCCCAACAAGGATTTGGAGCGACAGAAACGGGCCATGAGGAAAGGGCGCGGCCTAGGAGAAGAAGACCAATTCAGTCCGTTTATCCAGGTAGGGAGAGGAGACTTCCCGTCCCACGGGCGCTCGGAAGTAGTGAAGGATCCAGTGTCGGGGCGGCAGCACCACTTCCTGTCCTGGTTGGAGTACTTCATTTTCCTGATGCTTCTGCACTTGGGCGCAGTGGAGATCCGTGAGCAATTTCCTTTGGGCCTCGAAGATGATGATGCCGACTTCCCGGGTAGGAATTGGGAAGGCTTGGGAACCCTCTCCGCCGCGCAAGCGCTGTCCATCAAGCATCCGCAAATCACGATCGACGTGCCCCGAGTCCAGACCACCGATCTACTGGTGATTGACCCGTGGACTCATTTCGCAATTTTTATCCGGTATGAAAAGGACGTCCCTCGTTTTGGCCGTCAACTGGATCTTTTGAAGCTGCATACACGCTATTGGACTGAGCGAGGCATCAAGCACTATGTCCTGACGGACAAGGACATCCACCTACCGTTGATAGACCTTTTGCTCTGGGCCTTTCCAAGCCGACGAACTCATCCAGACGGAGCGTCAGCGGAATTTCTGGACTTCCTGAAAAGTTGCGAGCCGCATAACAAGCTGCAGGCTGAACTCATCAAATGGCGCGGCATCGACGGGCTACCTGATACCTTCGACGAATTTAAGGCGGGCGTTTTCGCCGGTCAGATTGCCGTTACTGTCAACTCATCCATGTTGCGCCCGTTGAACCGGCCTTGGGACTTCACGGTGGTTGATGACCCCTGTCCACATACACGGCTGCAGCGCTTCTTCAAAAGCAAAGTGGCGCAGCATGACTGACACCCAAGACCCTCCGGCGCCAGCGGTTCTGAAGCTGATGGTCCGCGATGCTATTTCAGTTTCTGGCTCGAATCTCTTGCCCGACGGTGCTCACCGATTGGTCTATATCAATCCGGACAACGACAGACATGTTTTCAAACGACTTACCACAAAGACCCTTGGGTCCGACGGCATACCGGTTTCCTCGGCCGGGAGAATCCGGGAAGACCTTATCAGCTCTGTACGGGTTACAGACCTCAAAACCCTCGAACGGCAGTCTTCAAGATTAAGCCTCATCGAGCCGGTCAAACGCCTGTCGACGGCGAAGGAGAGCTCAAAAAAGGCAGCCAAGCGAGATAAAGCCGCGCGAGACCCCAACGGTACAGCCGTAGAGCTAAAGCCCAATAAGCGACTCGTGCTCCTGAGGGCGATGTGCCATCAAGAAGTTCTCCACGAAGTATTGATTGAGAAATCGCACAAACCGTTATATGCGCTGGCAACCGAACACGGGGTAGCGCGCCAGCAGGTCAAACGCTTGTTCTATCGGCTTCTGGACGTTGGGTTAGATCCCGAAAGGGCCGCGGCCAGAGGCTACTCACGCGCGGGGAAACAGAAAAACCGCAGCTACGAGAAAAAGCAGGGACGGCCATTGAAGATGGTCAAGAACGAACTTGGCGCCATGTGGAGGGGCCTCAATACCGACGATCAGCACCGTCGCGATATTGCAACCTTCATCCAGAGCGGCTATAGGCCTGAAAATTCAAAAAAAACGAACTATCGAGATTTCAAACAGCGATTCGCCGTTCGGCAAATTCATGCGCTGGACAATGGCAATATCGTGAGGGAAATGCTTCCTGAAGAGGAGTACATCACCTATTCCCAATTCACGTATCACCTTCAGAAACTTATACCGGCCATACATGACCGGCTGAAAGCCCAGACCATTGAGGCAATCACGCTCCGGGCCATGCGCATCCACATCGGCAATGCGCGATCACACATCCTGTGCCCAGGCCATACCTTGCTCATCGACAGCACGGTTGCGGATGTCCATCTCGTCTGCTGTTTTGATCGTGCGAAGTTGATTGGCCGCCCCATCCTGTATTTTGTGGTGGACGCACTCACGTCAACGATCGTCGGGCTTCACATTGGCCTTCGATCACCTTCCGGCGTGGAGGCCAAAATTGCGCTTTATAACGCGATGTCGGACAAGACCGCGTGGCTGAATCGGTATGGTCTGGGTGCCTACGCGCCTCTTTTTCCGTGCGCACCCCACCCTCATGAGGTTCTGTCGGATCGCGCCGAACTCCATTCCATTGCCGGCCGCGCCATGTCAAATGATCTGTCGTTCAACATGGGATATCCGCCCCCGTATCAAGCAGCGTGGAAAGGCATTGTCGAGCGGCTGTTTAGAACCACGAACGACATCAGCATCCACTGGCTGCCGGGCTCAACGCGCGGACGCGCGCGTGAACGAGGTGAACGTGACGTCAGACTGGACGCAGTACTGACTCTGGACGAATTCATCAAGATCATCCTGTACGGCGTCCTGTTGTGGAATCAACGAGGCAGTACCACCGCCTTTCTCCCACCTGAGGTTTTTGAGGATGAGGTGTCTCCCGGCCCAGTTGGCTACTACAACTGGGGGTTGCAGAATCTTCACGGGTCACCGCGTTACTTTCCCCAGGACGAGATGATTGTCCGCCTGCTTGAGCCTCACGACTGTCGGGTCGCGGGCGCTGGCATTGAGTTGGATCGCCTCCGCTGGGTAGGCGATTGGATGAAGCAACCTGACATTACGCTCTCCGGTTTGATCCATCAGGAGGCGCAACTGTACCGTGATCCTCACAACCCAAAGGAGGGTTTTGTACGCTTGCACGGCGAACAAATATTGCGCCCGGTGCACATGCACGATATGCCGATTGACGGCACCGAACGTGACATCGAAGAGTACCAAGCGCACTTGCAAGCCGCGCAACAGATCCATCTCAAGAAGACCGAAAACCTGGAAACCACGTTGTTGCACCACGCGGACAAGGTTGTCGTCCAAGCCAAGCATCTCACCAAACAGGCCAAGGTGGCGAACCCTCAGTCCAACGCGTCGTTTCTCGCCGGGCTTGACGCCAACCGTGCCGCCGAGATCAACAACGCCCAAAGCTGTCCGTCATCCATGCCAACGCCTGCCGCCGCCGAGGCTCGCAATCTTGCATCTTCACTCGCCAGCCGCAACTTTCTCGCCGGCCTGGCCAATCTTTCCAAGGAAGCACCGAAATGAATACCAATATCACCGTCTACAACGCCTCGTCTGTCCCGTCTTTCTGTGTCGGCAACCCATTATCGGAGGCGCTACCGCCGCTGCCTTCGGATGGCGGCCTCGTCGGCGCGCTCCTCAAACCGCCTCGTGGCGATTTCTCACTAGAACGCGCCGGGTGCGCCTCGAGCTTCTATGAAATTTCTTCCCTTTTGGACATCAACGTACCTCGACCAGAAAGTCCGATCGTCACCACTCGGATTTTCAGCATGATCCACAACACGTACGCGCGGATAAACCCCCTCAGCGTTGACTTTGTACGCAGCGTCAACGAGATCGACAAGGAGCTTATTCTAAGAAATGAAAAGCGCGAGTTTCAAAGCGACGCAATGACACTGCTGGCCTGGAGCGGGATGGGTAAGACTACTCTGATCAGATCCATCGCCGAGTTATTGCCGCGGGTCATCGAGCACACCGCATACAACGGCAAGCCATTTATTCAAAAGCAGGTTGTCTGGCTGTCGGTGGATGCGCCTGTAGGCGGCTCTCCAAAGGGCTTCATGCTCAATGTTGGCCAAGCCTTGGACAAAGCACTGGGGTTGTCCGGGTCGGCCCGCTATCAGGACGCCCTGGAAGGGTTATCGGCCGAATCCATGAAGGTTCATATTGCACGCGCCCTTCGTATTCACTGCGTGGGCCTGCTTCACGTCGATGATGTCCAGCGATGGGGCGAAGCGGATGCCAAGCTCAGGCTAACGTCAGTCGCGATGCTGGTGGGCCTAAGCAACACGATCGGCTGCTCACTGCTGTTGTCAGGCACGCCTGAGGCGCTAACAGTTTTGCAGACCAGCTTCGAGTCCAGTCGGCGAGCCAACCGGCGTTCGGCCGTGATCCTTGAGTCGCCTCTTGCAATCGACGACGTTTTTTTCACCGCACTTATCGACTACTTGTTCAGCTTCCAGGTGTGTCAGCCGCAGGTAGCACCCACCACAGCTATGCGCAAGGTACTGTTGACCCTGACTGCAGGCGTGCCCGGCGTGCTGACATCTTTATACGTCGCGACGCAGGAAACTGCCCTGACGCTGAATGTGCCGTTGTCTTCCGCTTTGTTTCAAGAGGTTATGCAAAGCGACTTTGCGATCCTGAGCAAATCCGTCAAGGATTTACGGGCACTCCGCTCGAAAGGAAGAAATAGCTGGGACGCAGAAGTCGACAAGCAGTTCAGCAATTTTTTGGACACCCGTGCTAAGGAGAAGAAGTGACCTCGGATATGCTGACTTTCTTGCCCCCAGTCGGAGATACAGAAACGCTGTACTCCATCTGTTCGGCGCTCCACCATCTCCGGGGCGGGCCTTGCTGGAAAAGAGCTGGAATTTCCTTCTTCAGGGATCCTCGCGCCAGTTCCCATCGGCAACTTCCGCGAAATCTCGATCACTTTTGCCAGGTTACGCGCAACTTGTTTGGAACTGCCGAAGAAATTGTCCATGACAGGACGATCGTCGGATTTCACGCAAGATTTATGGATGACAGCGCCGCCAAGCGATTTGTAGCTGCCACCCGAGGTCCACGCAACAACTTAATCCGCTTCCCGAACCCTGAGGCGAGAAAGCTCAGACTCTGCGTTCAGTGCGTTATGGATGACCGGGAAGCACTCGGTCGTGGAACCTGGAGGCTCGAACACCATCTAGGAGCGAGAGTCTGCATGGACCATGGGCGCGATCTTCTTGAAATTGTATTCAATTCATATCAGTCCAGCTCCTGGTTGCGTCCAGATGATTTCGTAGATAAGAATCCTACGCTCACGCCCGTGATATTTTCCGAAGACCAGGTGAGCTGGATGGCCCTGGCGCAGATACTGTGGATACTTAAGTCACACCCGCGGATCTGCACTCCATTGCTACATCATGTGTTAGCCGAGAAGCTGGCCAACATAGGGGCAATCACCGCAGCGCGCTTTCTCAATTCGGCATCGACCGCCTCGTGGTTAAAAGAGAAGAGCCTCCCATTTCTACGCCATAACCTTCAGCCGTTGAGCGGGCAATGGCTAAAGTTTCTGGATGGGCGTGGTACCCATCACCCCTTGCGCTGGGCGGTGATATTTGCAGCCTGCATGGATCCTTGGGAGTTGAATGTTGCGCTGGGAAAAGCCTATTCGCTCCAGGCAACACTCGAAGGACGCTGGGAGGCTTCAGGCCAAGGGCATCTAGACCTACTTCCACAAGATGTCTGGGATGCGTTGCTGGACGGTATCAGCGTCCCTGAGGTCGCTCGCAATTGGGGGCGAGCACCGGCGAGCATCAACCGGGCTCTGCGCCTCAATCCCGAATTGAAAGCGCTGAGAGATGCGAAGATCACGAAAGATATCCTCACTCCAAAGCGCGAATGGGTCTGCGGGTTCCTGCAGCGGGTGCCACATGCATCCCGAGCAGACCTTCGCAAGGTAGACTCCGCAAGCTTGCGCTGGCTCGATTTAAATGACAAGGAATGGCTCTGGAGGCAACTGCCTCCAACTAAATCCGGCCGCTGGCCTCAGCGCCCCCTCTTTCCAGTCCAAACTACTTATGCACAAAGCCTTAAGTCAGCTAGAGCATCTTCTGCCATTTGACCAACCGGTTAATGATGAGCATTGGATTGAGACTTCAGCGGTTTTCGCTGAAACTCTGTGGGGTTTGTCGTCAAAACTTCTCCGCGCAGCGACAGCCACATTTCCAAAAAGGATTTTTGTCGAATCGAAACAAGAGGTCCTAGTAACGCGAGAGCCGGCCATCGTGGTCGCAGAATTTCGGCTGCGGCCGCAATCGAGTTATTACAAAAAGACCGCACAGGAAGTTCCGAGGCCGGAGAATCCAAAAGGTGACGATGCGACGGGCATCCAAGTCGGACTGCTACTGTGCCGGCGCCATGCCATACGGCATCGTCTTCACGGGCCTTATTTATCAGTCGAGTTCTCAGTGTGGGGAAGGCGTGAGCGTGCAAGTTTCCAAGAGTTCTTCTCGGGGCATCGCAGGTTTATTGAAAGATTGCTGAATGACAGCGGGTTGCGCTTCCGAACCTCAACGCCTTTTGCAAATGTTGACGGGTTTCGCGGTACCAATGCCTTCAGAAAGATGGACCTCTACTTTGAAAATGAGTTCGACCCGGAACATAGCTTTACGCTGGAAAGAACCGTCGACTCTACAGGCACGTCGGAAGAATTGACGCAGACCCTTGCATCGTTGATCGCCCTATACGATTGCGCGGTTGGGTACTGCAATGTGAAGAAGAATCGGGATAGAGCGTTGGATTATTCGACGTGGATCAGCAGCAAACAGTCTGGTGCAAAGGATCTATGAATAACACCCCTTACACAACGCCGGTCACCATCTGGTTTGAGCTACCTTACTTCGTGGGCGTTCAGTACAAGAAGCGGCATATTTGGACTTCGCCTAGTGGCCACAATGTTGTTGCTACGCTCAGTCTTCACCAAGACATAATTAAAGTCTACGAGGTTGACTACCTCGCGGAGAAGGAACAACAGGAACTTCGATTTAGCGCTATCAAGGCTGGCAAACGGGATCGCTCGCATAAAGTGTCTTGGCTCCCAAGATTTGTCGTCAAGTCCAAATATGAAGAGCTGTCTCTTAAATCTAAGGATCGAGGGTTCGGAGTTCCTACGCTATCAGCACTTAAGGTTCAAACTAAAGCGCCAGCAAGTGGACTCCTCCCGTTCTCTTTCTATTCTGACTTCCTTGTTGAATTGTTGAATGAAATCGTTACGGCGTACCGTGTGGCAGCTTTACCTGCCATGCGCTACCAGTTGCATCCCTTGTCGGAAGCAAACCTGGGAGCTGCTTATGTTTTCTTTCCAGGCAAAAAAGGGGGGACAAAGTACGGCTTTGATGTTCGCGGCCACGGTCAATCGATATTTGAGCATTACGGCGCCAGCGTTGGAGTGGGCGCGAGGTTTAAATCTGCGCAAATACAGCCGCCAACGGCGCAAGAAAGCACCTTTTCGTTGGTGTGGCCGCTACTTCACGCTCGCCGAGAGTCAGAGGCGCTGCTGATAGCAGTTGGGGTCTGCGATTCGCTGCTTCGGGAGCTCGTCTTTAAATGTGCGCCCAGTGAGCAAATTGCAGAGATAGTTTGGATGGCGAAGAGGTCAAGAACCGAAGACATCTTCAAAGAAATTCTTCCTGCATTTGGCGTACCTAGGCTAGATAAGGAGAATCCGGCACTTTGGACTAAGTACAAAAAAGCAAGAGCGGAACGCAGCACTGTGGCTCACGGCGCTGTGAAGCCCAAAGAGGCAAAAGAACATGCAGAAGCACTGGCTAGCATAGCTGCATGGCTATGCGCGAAACTGGGATCTCCGAGAGGTCTTTGGCGACTTGGCATGAATGATCCGGATACGGGCATCCCATTCAGTCAATTTCCCATTTGATATTTGGCCAATGGCGCTGACCGTAGAGTCTTCTTTTTCCGGCCGATTACCTTCGTTAGAGGCCCCTTCTAACAATTTTGTTTGATTTAGAAAATCAACTTTTTTGAAGAGCAATTCGGGCAAAAGGGTGCCGTAACCCGTTGATTCATATGGCGCCCGAAATCAATCTTTATTGTTAGGCACAGCTGCGCCGTCGGCTCCAAGGGGTTTGCCAGCCGGCAAAGAATGGTTACAAACTCCATGGCTCCTAGCCGTAGGGGTCAGGACGCGTCGAAGGCACCCGCCAGCCATTCGATGGCCGGTGCGGTTTTTCCGTCCTGCGCGCCGTTAACCAGTACCACGTCAAAGCGACAGGGCGGCAGGCTGGCGAGGTGCATCAGGTAGTGACGCGCGGCCAGGACGATGCGCCGCTGCTTGGCAAACCCGATACTGGCCGCCGCACCGCCATGTGTAGCCCCCGTACGCTGGCGCACCTCTACAAAAACGAGCGTGCCATCGGACGTGCGCATCACCAGGTCAATCTCGCCGCCGCCGCGTCCAGGCGTCCGGTAATTACGCGTCACCAGCACCAGTCCAGCCTTGGCCAGGTGGGCCTCTGCGGCGGATTCCGCCGCATCTCCCCGCGACTTGGTGGTAACCTGCCCGGGCAAGGCTGGGGCCTCAGAGGCTTGCGCATTCAACGCCGCCCCGCCAACCTGTTTTTTGGAAAACCACATTGAACGCTTCCTTCGAACTGGCACTGGATGCGGCACGCGCCGCAGCAGGCATGCAGCATTATCCGGAAAGTGCACTCTACGTCGTAGCCACCCCGATCGGGAACCTGGCCGACATCAGTCTGCGCGCGTTGCAAGTGCTGCAGCTCGTCGACGCCATCGCCTGCGAAGACAAACGGCACTCGCAGCCCCTGCTGAGGCAATACGGGATCGACAAGCCCTTGCTGGCCGTTCACGAACACAACGAGGCGCAAGCCGCGGGCCTGGTCATTGAGCGCCTTCAGCGCGGCGAGCGCGTGGCTTACATCAGTGATGCCGGCACGCCGGCGGTGAGTGACCCGGGGGCCCGCCTTGTGGCCGCCGTTCGGGCTGCCGGGCTGACCGCCATGCCCCTGCCAGGGGCCAGCAGCGTCACGGCAGTGTTGAGCGTGGCCGGACTTGGCAGCCCGGGCGGTGACACCAGTTTCGTGTTTGCCGGTTTTTTGCCCAGCAAAGCCGGCGAGCGCGACCAAGCCATCCAGAAGCTGCAGAACGACAACCGGGCCATCGTCATTCTGGAAGCGCCACACCGCATCGAGGCGCTGGCGAAAGCGCTGGCCGTGCTGCAAGACCGCCTGGTCACCGTGGGACGAGAACTGACCAAACAATTTGAAGAAATTGCGACCGTACCGGCTCAAGACTTCGCCGGCTGGCTGGCTGCAGGCGCCCAGCGCACGCGTGGCGAGTTTGCCTTGGTGCTGCACCCTTGCGCCGTCGCGGACAGCCCCGAAGACGGTACGCGGGTGCTGCAGCTGTTGCTGGCGGAGTTGCCGCTCAAGACCGCGGTGAAGGTCGCCGCAGAAATCACCGGTGTGGGGCGCAACGAGCTCTACGACACCGCACTCAAGCTGAAGAAGGAATGAACCCCAACGCCGACCAGCTCTGGCGCGCCCCGCGCTGGACACTTGCCGCCCTGCTCGCTGTGCTCGGCATGCTTGGGCCGTTTTCGATTGACACCTACATTCCCGCGTTTTCCGGCATGGCGCAGTCGCTGGGTGCCTCACCGGTGGAAATGCAGCAGACCTTGTCTGCCTACCTGTTCGGGTTCGCCTTCATGAACCTTTTCCACGGGGCCTTGGCCGACAGCTTTGGCCGCCGGCCCGTGGTGCTTTGGGGTATCGCGCTGTTCACTCTGGCGTCGGCAGGCTGCGCATTTTCGCAAAGCATTGGGCAGCTGGTGTTTTTTCGCGCGATGCAAGGCCTGTCGACAGGCGCCGGCATTGTGGTGTCGCGCGCCGTCATACGCGACATGTTCCCACCGGCGCAAGCCCAGCAGGTCATGAGCCAGGTCACCATTTATTTCGGCGTGGCGCCGGCGCTGGCGCCCATCGTCGGTGGCTGGCTGTTTGTGCATCTTGGCTGGCACAGCATCTTCTGGTTTCTGACGGGCGTCGGCGCGGTTCTGTGGATCACCAATTTCCGGTTTTTGCCCGAAACCCTGCCGCCGCAAGAGCGCCAGCCGTTTGAAGTCAGACACCTGATGCGAGGGTACTGGCAACTGGGCTCGAGCCCACGTTTCCTGCTGTTGGCGCTGGCCAGCGGTGTGCCTTTCAACGGCATGTTTTTGTACGTGCTGTCGGCACCGGCCTTCCTGGGAGAACACCTGGGGCTGCAGCCCACCCAGTTCTTCTGGTTCTTTGTGCTCACCATCTCGGGCATCATGTCCGGCGCGTGGCTGAGCGGGCGCCTTGCCGGCAAGATCGCGCCCAAACAACAAATACGGCACGGTTTCGTCATCATGCTGGTCACTTCACTGCTGAACCTCGCTGCCAACCTGCTGTTTACGCCTCATGCATCCTGGTCGCTGTTTCCCATCGCCGTGTTTGCTTTCGGCTGGGCACTGATGGTGCCCGTCGTGACGCTACTGGTACTGGACCTTTACCCGGAGCGGCGCGGCATGGCTTCTTCCCTGCAAGCTTTCGTGGGGTCCACCGCCAACGGCATCGTAGCCGGTGTTATTGCACCGCTGGCCATGCACTCAACGCGCGCATTGGCGGCCGTGTCGCTCGGGATGATGTGCATCGGGCTGGTCGCCTGGATCTATCTGCATCACCGCTGGCCGGACATTGGCAGTTCAGCCCAGTAAGCGATCCGCCGGGCGCCGGTTAGCAGCCGGAACAAGCAGGCAGCGGCCCCGGCCTTCATTCATCGGTCATTGACCCGCATGGGAAACTCCATGCCCTGCCCGGCGCGCTGGACCACATTGTTGCCGTCCAGGTAGGCCCAGAAAAACATCGGCTGGTCGCCGCTGTCTTGCCAGCGGTAAGTCATGATGTCCCCCGGCCACGAAGCCACGTGGTCAATCGTTGCCGGCCGGCCAAACTCACGCTCCATGTCCCAGCGTGTCCACTTCCCGGGCTGGACCCTGGCGAACTCCGCAGGCGTGAGGACCTGCCTTGCACTGACCACGCGGCCAGCGGTGTCCAGGTCCACCATGTTGGCGAACCGCCCGAGCGGCTGCCCCGAGTACTGCAGGCGCGTTCCTGTGTCGAGGGCCACAACACGCGACGGTTTGCCGTAGTGCGCGATGACCTCTTCACGTGTCATGCCCGGCTTGATCGAGGTGAAGGCGCAACCAGCCAACAACGCCACGCCTATAAAACTTGAACCCCATCTGAACCCATTCATCGCGCACTCCTGATATTGACGCCATCGGAAAACATGAGACTTTCGCGCACCCCGGAATGTTCCCGCCAAAGTGCTGGCTGTCGAATTTACTTTATTCAGATCGCGCGCGTTCCCGGGCTCCGGCAAAGACAGCGCGCGTGCCGAAAGCTTTTCGGCAGTGCACGTGGCACAAATGAGGAAGGATGGCGTGATTCGCTGGTTGCCTTGACAGGGTGCTTTAACACCCCAGGTAACGCAAATATGGTGCGGCTGGCGGGGA
>NZ_JBDTPB010000136.1:0-4143 GCF_039932935.1 Polaromonas sp. | reverse complement strand
AGCACCACCACCGTGGGCTCGGCCGTGGCGGGCGGCGCCATGCCGCGCAGGGTTTCCAGCAAAAGGTCGGGGTAATGCGCTACCGGCGCAACGCGGTTTTCACTGAACAATTCGGGGAACAACCGCATCATCATTTTGCGGTCTTCCAGCATGTAGCTCACGCCGCTGGGTACACGCAGGTTGTCTTCAAGTACGTAGTATTCACCCTCGCCTTGCGCATTCGGTGCACGCACGATGTCGATGCCACTGATGTGCGAGTAAATGTTGCCGGGCACATCGACCCCCATCATCTCGGGGCGGAACTGCGCATTCTGGAAGATTTGCTCGGACGGCACCACGCCGGCCTTGATGATTTCCTGGCCGTGGTACACGTCGTGGATGAAGCGGTTGAGGGCCGTGACGCGCTGTACCAGGCCTTTTTCCATGCTGGCCCATTCGTGGGCCGGGATGATGCGGGGGATTAGGTCAAAGGGAATCAGGCGTTCGGTGCCGGCGCCGTCTTCGTCTTTGGCGCCGTAGACCGCAAAGGTAATGCCGACGCGGCGAAAAATCATTTCTGCTTCCGCTCGGCGAGCCTGCATCACGTCGGCGGGCTGCCGGGCCAGCCACCGCTGGTAACCCTGGTAATGCTCACGGACGCTGGACTCCGTGGCGTTCATTTCGTCGAACATCGGTCGGCTCATTGGCTTGATCTCCAGCAAGTTATGCGCATGGCAATTGTTTTAGCGTAGCTTAGCAAGTTATGCGCCAAGGCGGTGCACTCGCCGATATTTTTAACGCTCGGGCACATGATGCCAGTAGCGTTTGCCCTCCTCACGCTGGCAGCTAATCTTGTCCGGATGAAGGCTTTGCCATACAGCCGCCCCGCATTGCGGCGACTTCACGAGTTGTATGCCGCGCTCGTCATAGCGCGCGACCACAGAGTCAACGGGGTGGCCAAAGCGATTGCGGTAGCCCGATTGCACCACCGCCCATTGCGGCTTGACGGCGTCCAGGAAAGCCGCGCTGGAGGACGTCTTGCTGCCATGGTGCGGAACCAGCAGAAAGTCGGCCTTGAGGCTGACTGGAACACGGGATACCAACCTGAGCTCCTGCGGCGCCTCGATGTCGCCCACCAGCAAAGCGGTGCGCCCTGCACCGGCAACGCCGGTGGAGATGCGCAACACGCAGCTCATGGCGTTCGGCTTGTTGACCCTGCCATAGTCGGCCGCTTCGGGGTGCAGTACCTCGAACACCACACCGTCCCAGATCCAGCGCTGCCCCGCCACGCAGCGGCTGGCCTTACGCAATGCCTGCAAGGGATGTGCATCTTCGATTGAACTCGTCAAGACTGCGCCAGGCTGCATCGCCAGCACGGCCTGCGCGCCCCCAATGTGGTCAATGTCGCGGTGGCTGATCATCAGCATGTCCACCCGCTCGCCCAGCGCGCGCAGCAACGGCACCAACACGCGGTGCCCGGCATCGCTCTCGCGCGAAAACCGTGGTCCGGCGTCGTACAGCAGTGTGTGGCTCGCGGTACGCACCAGCACGGCGTTTCCCTGGCCGATGTCCGCCGCCAGCAATTCGAATTGCCCTGGCGCCATGCGGGCCGGCTGCCACAGCAGCACCGGGAGCAACAGCGGCACCCCCAGCAGGCGAAAGCACAGCGGCAAACGCGTGGCCAGCAGGCTGCCGCCCGCTACGCCGGCCACTGCACACCACAAGGGCGCAGCGGCCACGCTGATCGACGCCAGCGGCCAGCTCGCCAGCCACTGCAGAAAAATCGCCAGCGTACCAACGGCCCACGCGGCCAACGTCCACACCGGCGCCCACAGAACGCCCATCAAGGCCAGCGGCGTGATGACCAGCGTCACCACGGGAATCGCCACCGCATTGGCCACTAGGCCGACCACCGAAACCTGGTTGAACAGCAGCAACGACAGCGGGGTCAGCGCCAGCGTGACCACCCATTGCTCCCGCATGGCGCCCGCTGCGCCTTGCAGCCACTTTGCCCCGCGCCGCCGCCACAGCCCGGATTTATCATAAAATACGGCTGCAGCCCTTTCGCCATGAGCGCGAACAGCTCCTGAATCTGTAGCAAACAGCACCCCTACGGCAACAAAGGACAGCCAGAATCCGGCCTGCATCAAGGCCCAAGGATCCAGGGTCACCACCACAGCCATCGCCAGTAACCAGGCTTGCTGCCAGGGCCACTGCCTGCCGGCCTGTCGCAGCAAGATCATGGTGGCCAGCATCCAGATGGTCCGCTGGGCCGGTACCCCCCAACCGGAAAACAAGGCATACAGCGTTGCCAGCAGCAAGCCGCCCAAGGCACCCGCGCCGGCCGCGGGCAAGGCCAGGCACAGCCGCGGCGTCAGGCGTGCAGACCGCCGCCAGAGGCCACCGATAAGCAGCGACGCGGCCCAGGCAAACATGGTGATATGAAGCCCTGAAATACTCATCAGGTGGGCAACACCCGTGGCGCGAAAGACATCCCAGTCGGCACGCTCAATGGCGGCCTGGTCGCCCACCACCAGCGCGGCGATGACACCGGCGATCTGCCGGTTTTCAATACGCTCAAAGATCGCTTCACGCACCGCTTGGCGCACCCGCTCGACGGGCTGCTGCCAGCTGCTGGAAAGCTTTGCGGGCGGTACGTCGCGCTGCCCGGCACGCACATAGCCCGTCGCCTGGATGCCCTGCTCCCACAACCAGAGTTCGTAGTCAAAGCCGTACGGGTTGCTATTACCATGCGGTGCCTTGAGCCGCACGGTCATCTGCCAGCGTTCGCCGGCACGCAACACTTGCGGCTGCCGTTGCAGCGCCAGTGCCAGCTCAAACGGATCGGCGTCTTGCGCAGGGGCGGGAGGCTCCCGCCCGGCAAAGCCCGAATACCAGCCCAGCAGGATTTGCGGCGGGAGCGTGACTGCGCCGCCATTGAGGCGGGCAGACTCCACCGCAAGGCGAAAGCGCACGCCGTCTTCTCCGGGTTGCGGCATCGCCAGCACCTGGCCTGTGACCTCGATATCGCGGCCCTCCAGTGCCGGGTTGAGCGCCGCAGTCAGGAACGCGCCGGCCCGCCAGCCCGTGAGGCCAACGCCGAGCAAGGCAGCAAGGGCAAAGCCCGAAACCCCCCGTCCCCACGAAGGAAGGCGCAAGCCGCCAAACCGCAGGTACAGGCCAGCCAGGGCGCAAGCCAGCAGCGCCATGGCGGCGTAAACCTGCTGCGGCCATAAGACAGACTGCTGCAGCTGCAAGGCAACGCCCGCAATAAAGCCGGCAAACACCGGCCCCGGGCTTGCCACATACAGCCGTACCCCGGCTGATACAGGTCGATTCAAACCCGCCTCCCCTTTGAACTGTTTTTTTTGTACTGACCGCTTTGAGCTTAACGGGAAAGCGCGGCAGGCAGCCGACATGGCTTATTCACACCGGAGACCACGTGGCGCAGCTCTTGCTTTCAGAAATGCCACCAATTCCGGGTAAGCTGTTTACACGGCGTTCCTGAGACCGCAAGATGTGGCGGTCTGTTGAGCGTATTTCCCTGAGGGCGTCATTGCACGCCCGTTCACTTAAAAGCGAGGTTGCCTTGTCCATCCACGTCGCCCTGAGCCACATCACGCATTACAAATACGACCGCCTGGTCAAGCTCGGCCCCCAGGTCGTCCGCCTGCGGCCTGCGCCGCACAGCCGCACGCAGGTGCTGTCGTATTCCCTCAGGGTCGAGCCCGCCGGGCACTTCATCAACTGGCAGCAAGACCCGTTTGCCAATTACCAGGCACGGCTGGTGTTTCCGGAGCCGACACGCGAATTCAAGGTCACGGTGGACCTGGTTGTGGAAATGGCGGTGTTCAACCCGTTTGACTTCTTCCTGGAGCCCGCGGCCGAGGAATTTCCCTTTACCTACAACGCGCTGCAGGCCCGCGAGCTCGCGCCCTACCTGGCCACCCAGCCGGCCACGCCGCTGCTCAAGCGCTATCTCGAGAAAATCGACCGCACACCCAAGCGCACCATCGATTTTCTGGTGGGCCTGAACCAGGGCCTGCAGTCGGACATCAAATATTCCATCCGTATGGAGCCGGGCGTGCAGACGCCCGAAGAAACGCTGCGGCTGGCCTGCGGCTCCTGCCGCGACACCGGCTGGCTGCTGGTGCAGCTGCTGCG
>NZ_JBDTPB010000135.1:0-8267 GCF_039932935.1 Polaromonas sp. | reverse complement strand
CCGCGCCAGAAACCGCGGCCAATGATCTTGCGGTTCAGCACCAGGGCCGTGACCAGCGAGAAGAACACCATCAACGCCACCTGGATCAGGCTGAACTTCACCGTGTTGGCGATGGAGCGCCAGAAAATGTCGGTGCGGCAAGTCTGCAGGTCCGCATAGTCGCGGCATTCAAGCAGGATCGCGAAATTTTCCAGCCCCGTAAAAGGCCGTTGCGTCGGCAGCAGGTTCACCCCGCCCGTGACCGCGTACACCAGGTTCACCACGATGGGCAAAAAGGTGAAGATGCTGATCACCACCAGGTTGGGCCCGACAAAAAGCCAGCCTATGCGCGAAGCCCCCAGCCATTTCTGGCCTAGCCGGAACACCGGCTCAAACAGGTTGAACAAAAAGCCCAGAAAAGCCGAGAAGACTGACATACCGACTCCGATCTACGTCCATTCATGGCGCACCGTCCGCAGCGCTGCGGTGTCCCCGCCTTATGCGAGGGATGCCGCGGAACTGGCTCCGCCAGGCCGCAGGCATCGCCCCCTGCAAGGGGGGAGGGGCGCACGCAGTGCGCGCCACGGGGGTGTGCCTACTTTTCGGCCTGCTTGACCGCTTCGGCCATGTCGGTGCCGATCTTGGTGACCGCCTCGTCCACGCTGATTTCCCCCACGATGGCCTGGGTGACGCGGGTCACGGTCGGCAGCATCAAGGCGCGGTTGTACTTGTAGCCTTGCAGCGCGTAGGCCGGGGGCGCGATCGTCGCGGTGCCGCTGGTGAACACACCCAGCGCGGCCCGCGCCGCGGGACCGGCGCTCGGGTAGCTCACGCCTTTCTTGGCCACGCCGGCATGGGCCGGGATGTTGTTGGTGCGCGAAGCGAATTCGGCGACGTTGGCTTCCTGCGCCATGAAGTCCAGGAAGCGGCCCACTTCCTTGGGCGACTTGGTCGTTTTAAGCGCCACCCACGCCGCGCCGCCGGGCATGCCCGAGCAGGCGGCAGGACCGCAGGGGTTGGGCACGGCGACCCAGTCGAAAGCGTTGCCGATTTCCTTTTGCATGCGGTTGATCTGCCATGAACCCGACAGGATCATCACGACACGGCCGTTCTTGAACTCGCCCACGGCATCCGCATAGCTGGAGCCGCCCGAGCCGCCCCAGACGTCCTTGAGCATGGTGCCGTCCTTGTGCCAGCCAACGAACTTGCCCACGGTGGTCTTGTAGCCCTCGTCTACCAGGAGGTTTCCCTTGGCATCGAAGATCTTGGCGCCGTAGCTGACGGCGGGGCCCGCGAAACGGTGGCCCGAACGGTCCCAGGCCATGGCGGCCGGGGTCTGCGTGGCCTTGGCCACCTTGCGTGCTGCATCGGCCCACTCCTCCCAGGTGGCCTTGGGGCCGGGCATGGGCACCTTGGCCTGTTCGAACAGGGTCTTGTTGACGAAGGGGCCGGTCATGGTCATCTGCGACAGGAAACCGTAGATGCCCTTGTCGCCCGCCTTGTTGCGCATCCAGGGCAAGGTGCTGCCGAAGTTGTCTTCCCAGTACTTGCGGTCTTTCACATGGGCGCTGATGTCGATGTAGTTCTTCGACAGGCCGCCGATCTCGGCGACACGCGCGATGTCGGGCCCCTGGCCGGCCGCGAGCTGCACCGGCAGTTGCTCGACCACCGTTTTGTAGGGCACCACGTCGAGGATCACTTTGGCGCCGGCGTTCTGGGCTTCATAACGCTTGATGAGGTCGGCCGTGACATCGCACTCATTGCCGTCCTGGTAGCACATGACGCGGATGTCGGCGAAGGCGCTGGTGCCCAGCGTGGCGACCGCGGCGCCCAGAAGGCCGGCGCGCATGGCGTGGCTGGCGAGGGAACGAAGTTGGAAGTTCATGGTTGTCTCTTTCTGGAAAAAAAGGAAGGTGAGGCCGATCGGTCGTCGGCTTCAGGAATGCGCCTCGACCGCCGGCGCAAGGGCGAAACCCGTGGGCGTCTCGCTCCAGTCGCGCAGGGCAGCGTCGATGAAGGTGTCCGGGGCGCGCGACGGAACGCAGCGCGGCATCCGTCCACCGCCGAGCAGCATTTCCTCGGTGCGCAGACACGGATCGAGCAGGAGCATCGGCAGGGGCTTGCCGTCGCTGTGTGTGCTGCTGGAGGTGAAAACCATGTCGTTTGTGCCGTTGGGCTGCGATCGTTACGGGCCTTGGATTATTATGGCAAACGTTTGCCAACACTTGGCAATCGTTTGCCACACTTGTCAACTGCAGTTTTCTGGGTTATATGTTGTCTTGGTAGGCACCGATCGCGCCGCCGGTCGGCCACCCGCCGTCGCCCCTTGTTTTCCAAAAATACGACCCATCGATGCTTCGCTTTCCACTCGCCGGACTCCCGCCTCGCCATCCGCATGTCCGGCCTTCACACCAACCCAACATTCGCTGCGGCGTCCAGACCCGGCAGACCTGCCGCCCGTACCGATGACCGACGACACCCCGCGCAGACGCAAGGGCGTCGGCCCGGTTTCGCTGAGCGAAGTCGCCGTGCAGGCCGGCGTCTCAATCTCCACCGTCTCGCGCATCGTGAACGGCGAGACCCGGCGGGCTTCGCCGGAAACGCTGGCGCGCGTGCGCGAGGCGATCAAGACCGTGGGCTACCACCCGAACCAGCTGGGGCGCGCGCTACGCAGCCGTGAGAGCCGCCTGGTCGCGATGCTGGCCGCCAACCTCGACAACCCCGTGATGGCCACGCTGGCCGCCTCCACCGAGGCCGCGCTGCGCGAGGCCGGCTACACGATGATCCTGTGCGACACGCACGACCGGCCGGAGCTGCAGGACGACTATCTCAACGCCATGCGTTCGCAAGTCGTGCAGGGCTACGTGATGGTCGCGGCTCAGCCCAGTGCCGGCCTGCGCGACTTCGTGGAGCGCGGTGCGCCTATGGTCTTCGTAAGCCGGCGCAGCCCGTTCGGCACCTGCGCCTTCGTGGGGCCGGACAACCTGGCGGCCGGCGCCGCCGCCGCAGACTACCTGCTCGACCGCGGCATCGACGCGCCGGCCGTGGTATTTCCGTCGCGCGGATCGTCCACGACCAGGGAACGCGTGCAGGGCTTCTGCGAGCGGGCTGGCGCCAGAGGCTTGTCAGCTGACCGGATCCGTCGGGTGGAGGCCCCGGGCATCTCGCACCTGGAAATCGGCTACGCCGCCGCAGCCCAGTTCGCGGCGCCCGGTGCCTGGCCGCGTGGCGCGATGTGCATCAGCGACCAGGTCGCCTATGGGCTGTACCGCGTGGCCCGCGAGAGTGGGATCCGGGTGCCCGGCGATTGCGAGCTGGTCGGCATCGACGGTAACCCGATCAATGCCTGGCTCGCCCCGTGGCTCACCTCGGTTGAAATTCCGCATCAGGATTTCGGACCTGTCATCGTGGACCTGATGCTGGGCCTGTGGGGCGGCGAAGCGCCACGCGAACGCCTCATGCCGCACCGCATGGCGGCTGCGCTCGAGACCTGAAACCGGCCAGGCCTGCGCGCCTTCAGGAAAGCTTACTTTCTATATCCCATTCAAACCAGCCTGCAGCCGGCCCTGACCACGGTGCGCATTGACGGCACGCGCATCGTGCAAACGGCCGCGCCGTACATTGTTGACCGCGCCGACGGCCGCAGCATTGCGCAGCCCATTGTCGACATCGGTTTTTCCATCATTGAACGGAATACGGCCTGACCGGCCTGAAGCCACGTTGCGCAATAAGACGGCACAACATTTTTGACGCCGCACAGCCATCGCAGCGGCAAGCGCAACAGGGACGAAAGCACAAATGCTATTAATTTGATAGCTGCTTGCGCCCGCTCATTAAGGGCTGGAGCCCGATTTCGTTGAAAATCCGGTCGCCGCATTTGGAGGGTCAAATGGGCGCCCCGCCCTTTCACATCCTGCGCCACCAGCTATCAAATCGATAGCACGCCCAGGTTAATCGGGGTTGATGCCGGCCGCAGCCATGGGCGGCGCAAGCTTGCTGAGGGCTTCCGCAATCGCCGCCGCCTTGGCCTTGGCGGCGGCAGCTGCCGCGGCATTCGTCGGCCCGGGCGCAGCGCCTGCAGCGCTGGCTGACAGCAGGCCGGCCACGTCGGCGGCCTGGCGCGGCTTGCCGATGGGGGCGGCCGCCAGCCCCTTCTGCACAGCAACCATGTCTTCCTCGCTCGGGTACTGTCCCAGCAGCACATAGTCAAACACCCGCCGCGCAATCGGCGCTGCCACCCCGGCGCCCCAGCCGGCGTTTTCCACAATCACGGCCAGCGCGATCTTGGGGTCTTCGGCCGGCGCGAACGCCATGTAGACCGCGTGGTCGCGCTGGTATTCCTCCATCTTGGCGCTGTTGTATTTGTCTTTCTGGCCAATGGTGACGGCCTGCGCCGTGCCGGTTTTTCCGCCGCTGAGATACCCGGCACCGGCAAACACCCGCGCCGAGGTGCCCTCCTGCGTCACACCGACCAGGGCCTTGCGCACGATCGCGATGTTTTCAGGCTTGTAGCCCAGGTCTTCCGGCGCATCGGCGGGCAAGGGGTGCATCACGCGTGTCACCGGGTCCTGCGTACCGATCACCAGCCGTGGCCTGTGCTTGACGCCGTTGTTGGCGAGCACGGCGGTGGCCTGCGCCAGCTGCAGCATGGTGAAGGTGTTGTAGCCCTGCCCGATCCCCAGCGAAATGGTTTCACCGGGGTACCACTTCTGGTGTTCCGGCCGTTTGTAGGCCTTGCGCTTCCAGGCCTGGCTGGGCAGCACGCCGGTCACTTCGCCGCTGATGTCGATGCCGGTGATCTGTCCGAAGCCCAGCGGCTTCATGAAGTCATGCATCGCGTCGACACCGAGCTCGTTGGCCAGCGAGTAGTAATAGACATTGCTGGACTTCACGATGGAGCGGTACATGTCCACCGCGCCCAGCGCAATGTCGCCGTGGCTGCGAAAGACGTGGCCACCGAAGCTCCAGGACGCGTTGTCGTTGACGATGAAACTGGGCGAGCGCTTTCCGGTTTCCAGCGCGGCCATCGCCATGAAGGGCTTGTAGGTGGAGCCCGGCGGGTAGGTGCCACGCAAGGCGCGGTTCAGCAGCGGCTTGTCCAGCGAATCCCGCAGGTACTGCCAGCTTTCCGTGTCGATGCCGTCAACAAACAGGTTGGGGTCGAAGGTCGGCTTGCTGACAAAAGCCAGCACGTCGCCGGTCTTCGGGTCCATCGCCACCAGGGCACCACGCCGGTCGCCGAACATGTCTTCCACCAGCTTTTGCAGGCGGATGTCCAGCGACAGCATGACCGTGTTGCCGGGTGTGGCCGGATTGCTGGCCAGTTTGCGCATGGCGCGGCCACCGGCCGAAGTCTCGACCTGCTCGACACCGGTGGTGCCGTGCAGCTGCTGCTCAAAACTCTGCTCGACACCCAGCTTGCCGATGTAGTCGGTGCCGCGGTAGTTGCCTTCGTCCTCGCTGTCCTCAATGGCTTCTTTTTCTGCCTGGTTGATGCGGCCGATATAGCCCACCACATGGCTGCCCAGCTCGCCATAGGGGTAACTGCGAAACAGCCGGGCCTTGATGTCCACGCCGGGAAAACGGAAACGCTGCGCGGCAAACCGGGCAACTTCCTCGTCTGTCAAGCGGGTGCGTATGGGCAGGGATTCAAAACTTTTCGACTCTTCACGCAGCCGCTTGAAGCGCCGCTTGTCACGCACCTGGATATCCACCACTTTTTCCAGCGCGGCAATGGTCTCTTCAAGGTTGTCGACTTTCGAAGGCGTGATCTCCAGCGTGTAGGCCGAGTAGTTGGTCGCCAGCACCACGCCGTTGCGGTCAAGAATCAAGCCACGATTCGGCACGATGGGCACGATGGCCGTGCGGTTGCTTTCGGCCTGTTCGTTAAGGTCGGCATGCCGGTACACCTGCAGGTACACCAGCCGCGTCGCCAGCAAGCCAAACGCACACAACACCACAAAACTGGCTACCAGTACCCGCGCACGAAAACGCGAAAGGTCGGCTTCGACGTTCCTAAGCTCAGTCATGAAATGTGCCCCCACGGTCGCTCACTGCGTGTGCTCCCTGCCCCCCGAGGGGGCCGCTGCGCCTGCGGGCCGGCGAAGCCGGACCCGCGGCCCCGACTGGATTAGGAACGAAGAAACCCATGCGGCGCTCCCCGTCATGCAAGCAGGGGCCGCGGAACTGGCTTTGCCAGGCCGCAGGCGCAGCGGCCCCCTCGGGGGGCAGCGCATTACACGCAGCCGAAGGCGGAGTGAAAAGCGTGGGGGCCATATCTACAGTGGTCGATTCTGATCAGGGTCCGGCGCACGCCGCTGCGGCACCAGCAGCAGCACACTGACAACCGGCCACAAAACGGCTTCGATCACCGGCGCGAGCAGCATGATCCAGCCCGGAAAAATTCCGCCGCCGATCATGCGAATGACTAGCTCCACACCATGCGCCACCGCGAACAGCGGCAACACCTGCACGGCCTGCGACGGCACCGTGAACCAGAGCAGGCGGCGATGGATCATCGTGGCGGAAAAACTCAGCGCCGTGTACGACAGCGCATGCTGACCCAGCAGCGAGGACTGGTGCACGTCCATGCCCAGGCCGAACATGAAGGCCACGCCGATGCCGACGCGCAGCGGCTGGTGCACGTTCCAGAACACCAGCACCAGCGCGAGGAAATCGGGCATCCAGGGTACGCGGCCCAGCGGCAACATGTCCAGCAGCAGCGCCGCAATAAGGCTGCACCAGATGAAGACGGGGTTGGCGGGCAGCAGCAGCTGCTGGCCTGACGGCATGATCATGTCGTCGTTCCTTGCATGATCATTTGGTGCCCTTCTTTTTGTGCGCTGGTTCGGGCGTGTCGTCTGGCCGCGGTGGTATCTGGCCGGTGCCGGGCTTGACGACGATGACATGGCGCGCGCCCGTCACCAGTGCTTGCGGTGTGCAGAAAATTTTGGCAAACGCCGATTCGGCGCGCCGCTCGATGCGGCTGATTTTGGCGACCGGCAGGCCGGCCGGGTACACGCCGTCCACACCGCTGGTGGTCAGCAGGTCACCCTGCTGCACGTCCGAGTTGCTGCCCATGAAACGCAGCTCCAGCCCGCTGCCCGAAACGGTCGGATCGCCGTAGGCCACGCTGCGGGCACCGGTGCGTACATTAAGCACAGGAATGGCCAGGTCGCGGTCAACCAGCAAAGTCACCTCGCTGACCAGTGGATGCACACGCGTGACCTGACCGAGCACACCGGACTCGTCGAGCACCGGCGAGCCGAGGTCCACGCCTTGCGCCATGCCCTTGTCGATGATCACCTTGCGGGTGTAGGGGTCGGCGGCGTCGTACAGCACTTCGGCCGCCATCACCGGCGTGCCGAGCTGCTCACGCAAGCCCAAGAGCTTGCGCAGGCGGTTGTTTTCCTGTGTGAGCTGCTCGACCTGGCCGGCGCGCAGCGACTGCAGCGCGAGCTTGCGGCCGGCTTCGTCACTGTTGGTTTTGGCCTGATTCAGCGTGGTGAAATATTCCACGCCGTTCTTGGCGCCGCGCACCGGCTGCAAGGCCAGCCACTGCACCGGATACAGCGCGGTGGCCAGCGCGGCGCGCACCGGCTGCGTGATGCGAAAGCGGGTGTCGGCCACCATCAGGAACAGCGACAACGCGCTGAAAAACATCAGCTTGGACAGCGCCGACGGCCCCTGCTTGAAGAAGGGCGGTGGGGACCTGTCGAGTGTTCCTAAAGGCATGGTTCGCTGTCAGGCTGGCCCCGCTTCATGCCTGCGATGCGTGGCATGAAGTACGGCATGCGGCGATTATTCCGAAGTGAAGATGGAACCCAGACGATCCATGCGCTCCAGCGCAATGCCGCAACCGCGGACCACGCAGGTCAACGGATCTTCGGCCACGAGCACCGGCAGGCCGGTTTCTTCGGCTAGCAGGCGGTCCAGGTCACGCAGCAATGCACCACCGCCGGTGAGCATCATGCCGCGCTCGGCGATGTCGGCGCCCAGCTCGGGCGGCGTCTGCTCCAGCGCGTTCTTCACGGCGCTGACGATGTTGTTGAGCGGGTCGGTCAGGGCTTCGAGGATTTCGTTGCTGGAAATCGTGAAGCTGCGCGGCACACCTTCGGAAAGGTTGCGGCCCTTGACTTCCATTTCCTTGACTTCGGAGCCGGGGAAGGCCGAGCCGATGCTTTTCTTGATGGCTTCGGCGGTGGGCTCGCCGATCAGCATGCCGTAGTTGCGGCGGATGTAGTTGATGATGGCTTCGTCGAACTTGTCGCCGCCGACGCGGACCGAGC
>NZ_JBDTPB010000134.1:0-25943 GCF_039932935.1 Polaromonas sp. | reverse complement strand
CTCTCGGCCCTGGTCAACGAACACTTCGACCTGCGCCCCAAGGGCATCATCCAGATGCTGGACCTGCTGCGCCCCATCTACGAGAAAACCGCCGCTTACGGCCACTTCGGCCGCGACGAGCCGGAATTCACGTGGGAAAGAACTGATAAAGCTGCCGCCCTCAAGGCTGCAGCCGGCCTGTAAGGCCGCCGCGCCCTCTGTACCGGAGGCTCACTCTCCTGCGTAGCGTCCTACGCCACGGTCAGCGAAACCCCCGCACCAAAAGCCACCTTCGGGTGGCTTTTTTTATGCCTCTCCGCAAAACCGGCCACTACAATTTTGGACAGGCTTTCTCTCCCTTCCGGCATTGCGATTCCGAAAATTCAAGAGGGCATTCATGCAGCGAAAAATTCCCACGGTGGCCGTCAACATTGCGTGTGCATTGCTCGCCGTTTTGACCTTGATTGGCATCGGCGAGGTCTCGTATGACAAGTCCATGAACGCCATGAACAATCTGGCCACAGCACACGTGGCCCGCAGCCACCTTCAGCGGCTGCTGCGCGACGTGCTCGATGCCGAGACCGGACAACGCGGTTACCTGCTGACAGGCGATGCCAGTTATCTGACACCTTATAACGCCGCCATTGCCGACATTGGCCAGACGCAGGACCAGCTGCGTGAACTGTATGCTGCACAGCCCGACGAGCTCGCGAGCGTCGCACGGGTGGGGAGAGTCGTGCAGCGCAAGCTGGCAGAGATGGACCTTTCCCTGCGCATGAAAAAAGAAGGCCACGATGACGCATGGCGATTTGTCTTGAACACTGGAGTGGGCAAGGAGCAGATGGACGCCATACGCACCCATACGATCGAGGTGATTGGGGAAAGCAACCGGCAGACGGCGAACGGCTATTCAGACATCCGGAATTCGCTATTGCTCTCGCGGCTGGGCATCGCACTGGTGGCTGCCATCGCCTTCCTGGCCTTCTGGCTGTACCTGCGCCAAACAACTGCCCTGGACAAGGCGGGCCAGCGCCAGCAGCAAGCGCTGCAGGCCGAACGCGACCAGCTCGACAAGCAGGTGCGGGAGCGGACTGCGCGGCTGGCTGAACTGGCCACGCATTTGCAGCAAGTCCGGGAAGAAGAAAGGGCCCTGCTGGCCCGGGAACTGCACGATGAGCTGGGGGCCTTGCTGACAGCCGCCAAACTCGATGTGGCACGCATCAAGGCCAAGGTGGGAGGCGACACCACAGACTTGCAACCGCGCATTGAGCATCTGGTGCAAACGCTGAACTCCGGCATTGCGCTGAAGCGCCGCATCATCGAGGACCTGCGGCCGTCCTCGCTGTCCAATCTCGGTCTGTTGCCCGCCCTCGAAATACTGACCCACGAATTCGCCCAGCCATCCGGGCTGCACATCGTCACGAATCTGGAACCCGCAGAACTCGATGACACCATCCAGTTGACGGTATACCGGCTGGTTCAGGAGGCGCTGAACAATATTTCGCGACATGCTGAAGCGCGCAACGTCGAGATCAATTTACTCAGCTACAAGGACTATGTGATTGTCTCCGTCCACGACGACGGCAAAGGATTTGATGCGCAGGCGGTTCAATCCTCCAGCCATGGCTTGCAGGGCATGCGTCACCGGGTCGAAGCCTGCGGCGGTCGCCTGCAGATCGATTCTGTGAATGGCACAACCATCTCCGCCACGCTGCCCTCAGCGGTACATCCGCAGGCCACAATCCCGGTCTGACGTCTTCGCGTAACTGTAGTGCCTGGCTGGTTGGCCATGGCGACCGCGGCTATCCAGGATCAGCGCGGTCTTAACCGCGCGTGTAAGGACTTTTTTCGATGTGACGCGGCGTCACGTTGTTGCCCAGTTCTTCCGACGGCTGCCCATCAGGCTTGGGCTCAGGCAAGGTTTTGTTGGTGCCCTCTACGCCGTATTCATAAGCATCAGGCTGGCCGGCTGCCCCTTCTTCGCGTGGCATCGGGGGAGTGCGCGGTTCCACACCCGAGCCATGCGGCGCGTTTTCCCCCTGGGTCTGGGTATTAGCGGTAGCAGTCATGATGCTTGCTGATCAAGTGAAATATTCAGTGGCTCAGGTGACAAAGCTGCTGACGGCACACGCATCGGCCTTCATCGCCATGGCGCCATCCACCGTGTTGCTGTGAAGCCCTTCCTGCCAGCTGGCTGCTACAGGAAAAGGCCAGCTACTGCGCGAGGGTGAAGGCGGATAGTCGACGGCGCCGCCAAAACCGCGTTTATGGGTCTGAAAGCGGGTGTCTCCGTTGTCGTCGCGGGGCAGTACGTCTATGAACATGAAGATGCCTGGTTAAATAGAACTTACGTCGGGAGCGAAAACGGCCGACGCGAATTGCACGGATTGCAGAGCCTATTGAGAGACTCTAAGGGCGAACCAAGCTGGAATTTGTCGGTTCATGGACGGCTTCTGGTGTAGGACAACCGCCCCCGCCAGCCTTTTCAGCCTCCCTCGTGCAAGCATTCAAGCAGCGTGTTGTAGTCCACCGGTTTGACCAGGTGGTGGTCAAAGCCGGCGTCAGTTGCGCGCTGCCGGTCATGCGACTGTCCCCAGCCCGTGAGGGCGATCAGTGTGATGCGCTCGTTTCCCGCCTGCCGCCGGATCATGCGTGCCACGTCATAGCCATTGAGGCCTGGCATACCGATGTCCATCACCACCGCATCCGGCCTGAGCTCGGCCATCGCCGCGACCGCGGCAATGCCGTCGTAGGCCACGGTGGCCGAAAACCCGTCCATGTCCAGCAGGGCCTGCAGTGTATTGGCCGCGTCCGTGTTGTCGTCCACCACCAGCACTTTCCTCGGGGAAGTGGGAACCCTGGCGTCCAGCGGCACCGCGGCGGGAACCGGTGCTTGCCCAACGGCCATCACCACCGGCAGGGTCAATACGAACTCGCTGCCGCACCCCAGGCCTTGACTGCGGGCGCCGAGTGAGCCCCCATGCATTTCGGCAAATTGCCGGGCCAGGCTCAGGCCAATGCCCAGACCCGACGGCGCCTCTCCGGGCACCACGGTTTGCGCAAAAAGCTCGAAGATTTTGGCCAGAGAACCCGGTTCAAGCCCGATGCCGTTGTCCCGCACACGAAAGCTCACCACGGGGCCGTCCACCTCGGTCCGCAGCACGATGTGTCCGCCCGCCGGGGTGAATTTGGCTGCATTGACAAGCAGGTTGGCCAGACTCTGGACTATGCGCGCCTGGTCGGCATCCAGCGCGTGATCACGCTCGGGTTTTTCGACCTCCAGCCGATGGCGCTTGGCTTCCATGCTGGAGCCCGATATCTCCACCGCATGGTTGAGGATGGCGCTCAACGCGACAGGCCCCTTCTTCAACATCACCTTGCCGCTGGTAATGCGCGCCACGTCCAGCAGGTCATCCACGAGGCGTGTCAGATGGGAAACCTGCCGGTCCACCACGCCACGCAGCCGCGTGACATCGGCCGAACCGGGATACAGATGTCCCAAAATCGCCATGGACGTACGGATCGGCGCGAGCGGGTTGCGCAGCTCATGCGCCAGCGTGGCCAAAAACTCATCCTTTCGCTTGTCGGCATCGCGCACCTGGTATTGCCGTTCACGTGCACGAATGGCGGAGCGCGTGGCCGTGATCAGCGCAATGGCGCGCACAGGCCGCTCAACCAGGGTCACATTGCCCAAATACTCCACAGCGCGCTGTACGTCCAGCGAATCTGCGCCGCTGCGGGTCAACAAAATAATCGGGATATCGGACCACGTTGGCTGGGAAGCCACATACTCGGCCAGCGGCCGCATGGCAACGCCGCTCACCACTTCTTCGACAAGCAACAGCGCACCTGCGCCCAGGGAGAGCTGCGTCATCAACTCCTGGCTGCCCGCGCAAACGATGCTGTGAACTCCGACAGAGGCCAAAACCTTGACGGTCAGCGCGGCATCCCGACCCGTCGGTGCGCAGATAACGATCCGTTTCTCCACTTAGCGGATCCCGCTGGCGAAACCTGCCTCGAGGTCATTAGGGTTTGGGCCATCCGTGCCGATGTAAACCGGCACCCCCGTCAGAATGCCGCGGAAGCCGCGTAGCGGTTCGCCCACCTGGATTCCCTTTCTGGACATCGAAAACTGACGGATGGTGCGCTCATGCAGGCTGCCGCGCTTCTTGAACACCGACACGGCTTGCCTGACCTCACCGTCATGCTCGAAATAACGCAGCATGACGACGTTGTCGGCAATGTAGCTGGCATCCACCGTCGTGGACATCTGGCCACCCAGCATTCCCTGCTGAACACCCACCAGGATGGTTGCAACACCGCGCTGGCCCAGGTAGGTCAGCAGTTCGTGCAGATGGGTCGCGAGGAAACGCTCATCCGGCATGGCATTGAGGTAGCCGTTGATGCTGTCAATGACGACGATTTTTACGCCGCGGTCTGCCGCACCGCATACCACCGACGCGAACTCTCCGGGAGACAGCTCCGCGGGGTCCACCTGCTGGATCGTCAACAGGCCGCTTTCGTAGGGCTCGCGGATGTCCATGCCCAGACCATCGGCACGGTTCAGCAAATTGTTGGCCGCCTCCTCAAACAGGAACATCGCGCTGGTTTCGCCGCGCCCGGCGGCTGCAGCAACAAACTGGGCCGCCAGTGATGATTTTCCGGTGCCGGGCGGTCCGGCAATGAGGGTGCTGGTGCCTTCTTCCAGGCCACCGCCGAGCAAGGCGTCGAGTTCACCGAGTCCACTGATCAGCTGCTTTCGCGGGCCCATGACGCGAGACTCTGCCGCCACGAGCCTTGGATACACGCAAAGCCCTCCATGCTGGATATCGTAGTCATGCATGCCGCCCCGAAATGCGATACCGCGGTACTTGACAACACGGATCCGACGGCGCTCGGCGCCATAGTCTTTGACCGATTGGTCAAGCGTGATCACACCATGGGCAATGCTGCGCACCTGCAGGTCGATGCCGGCCGCAGTCCTGTCGTCCAGCAGCATCACTGTGCAAGAGCGTTTGGCAAAAAACTGCTTGAGCGCCAGCACCTGGCGACGGTATCGAAGAGGCGTGTCCGCCAGCAGCTGAAGTTCGGACAGCGAGTCAATCACTACCCGTGTGGGCTTGCGCCTGTCAATGGCCGACAAAATCAGTTGCGTGGTGGCGCCGAGTTCCACTTCCGAGGGATGGAACATGGTGTATTCCGCCTCGGGCGACAACATGCTCTCGGAACGCAACACCTCCTCCACATGGATGCCGCCCACCTCCCAGCCATGGGATGCGGCCACACCTTGCAGTTCCACCGCTGTTTCGGCCAGAGTGATGTACACCACGGACTCGCCGTGCCGGATACCCTCCAGCAGGAACTGCAAACCAGTTGTGGTTTTGCCCGTACCCGGTTCGCCTTCGATCAGGTAGATGCGACCTTTGACCAGGCCGCCGGACAAAATAGTGTCGAGACCGGGGATACCGGTTGATAAAAAAGTTGCGTCAGCGCGGCTGGTAAGAGGGCTGGTAAGAGTCATGGGTTATTACCGATGCGGTTGCCGGGAAGCCATTAAGAGAGAGGCAGGGGCGGGAACAGAACAATCCGCAACCCCCGCCAGCAGACGAAGCGGCTTGTAACACCGGTTAAATATTAGCGACGAAAGCGCGGCCACGCGGGCTGTAGCAGCGGGGCCGAATGTAGGACAAGCCACCGTTGATGTGTAGTGCCAGAGTTCCGGAAAACCTTGTAAAACCTTGTGTGTGTGTGTTTTTTTGAAAGCTGCCCCCATCCGGACCGTGGAACCACCATTCAGATGGGCGAACCGTGCGGCGCTACCTGAGCGGGTTGTCTGCATCAAGCCGAACTAGCGGCAGTGGAGAATTTGTGAGGCGGTGGCCGGGACATCAGCCGCGGCGAGGGTCTGGGATCAGCCGCCGGGATGAAACTGTTTAACCGGATCAAATCTGACGGCATTCACTTCCGGTGAGAAATTCAAGGGGGGGGCTGAACCCTCACTGCGGAACGCCACCGGTCTTTCCCTTTTGCGCCACTGAACTTTAACTTCTAGGCCCCCTGCCTCCTTGGCTTAAGGGTCGTGCGTGATGAGAGTCCTCGCGCAGAGGACGGGCTCTTTTCATTGAATCGAAGTCAGATTTAATGGTTGCGCTCGCTTCGGCGGCAGGGGCTTTACACATTGGCCTATTCCTATATATAACCAAAACATCTATTAAATAAAATTTACATGCCCGCCAAGACTGCCAAGTGAGCCAGGCTGGAGCGTCCCTCTTCCCCTCAGTACTTACCCCCTCCTACAGTTGTGCAGCGTTTTCGCGCGTATGCTTCCACAAATGTTGAAAAAGGCTGGTGAAACAACCAGCCTTTTCGCCGCCCGAAAACAAACCAGGAAACCACCATGAATGCATCCATGCTTGGTACCGCGGATTTTGATCGAGACGTTCGCCAACATATTTCTCAAGTGCGCTGGCTTGAAGCCGCGCCTTCAATAAAAACTTTTTTTTTGAACTTGGCCGTCGCCACGATGGGCCCGCCAACTCTATTTCTTTTAAATGGTGTGCTTCGCTTAGCCCATTGGCGGCTGGTGAGAAAAATAGATCGTCTGGAATCGTCGATCCAGTGGTTTAACGAAAACTATGACGATTTTCATGAACGAGTTTGTCGAGGATCCTATATTCCCGATCAAAGATTTATCGATACAGTTGGGCGTGTCCGGGCCCAAAACCGCCACCTGATGGACGTTTGCAATAAAAGCCGCGACGACATGAGGCTGCTCAATGCTGCACCCAAAATCGCAATCGCTTTTGAAAACCTGGCCAGTATGGCTAATGGTATGGATGGCGCATTGGTCCGTTATGAGGAGTTGGCCGTAGCTGCACACTCTTGCGAGTTAGCGCTGAAGCGCTCTAGGGAACTGAGCAAAGATATTCGAGCAGCCCTGTCCAACTACGATGCGGACGATGAATTGATGAACGATCCAGAATTAATGGCCGCAGCGAGGGCCGCGGTCGGTCGCATCAGGGCCGATGCGGTTTAAAAAATAGCTGGGAGTCGGCCAATGAGCCGGAGGGAATGAGGGATCACAGCAGTTGCAAGTATTGGTCGTATGACAATCATCCAGATCGAAGGCTGGGTTTGGTCAGTCGATGCAAGCAGTTAACTGAAGATGCTTTGATCTCAACACCTACAGTAGGTGAAGCCGACTTCGACACCCGACCTTCGCACAAATTCATGTTTCAGGGCATGACGCCTGACTCATGCACCTGCATCATCGGCAACTACCGTGGCACCGAGACCTGCCCGGATCTCAGGTACTGCCCTGTGCGTGTAGATGACGATGTGAAAATTGGACTTGCTCCCGAGTTGGTAGTGGGCGCCATGAATGAGCTTGACGATGAGTGCAACCAGCTCATGGGCGTTCATTACACCTGGATGGAAAACGAAGGCCTGACAGCTAGTGAAGACCATCAACTCCTGAAGTTCGCCGTTGTCGCAGCCAAAATTCTCGAACGCTTTTTAACCATCCATCCTTACATCGACGGGAACGGCCACTGTGCCCGGTTATTAGTTCTGAAGCTGTTTACTTGGGCAAACTTCCCACCCAGGCGCTGGGACATAGATGCGAAGATGGATGTCTACCAGGAACTAAAAGCACATCGGCGCGGCCAACGGGGTCCGCTTATGCAAAAGCTGACTTCTTTTGTCCTGCAATCGATGTAACTCGAGTTCTTGGGCGTGAGCCCACCCCTCCTATCTAATGCCAGGCAACGCAACACCGCCTAGGCCCATGCCTGTTCAGCAAGCCTTGCGATCGGCAGCTATTTTCTTCTTGCGTACCAAGCGGCGAGGCGTGACAGCAGGACATCGCGAGGTTGTTGACGGATGACATCTTCAGGACGCTGGGACTCCGATTTATCCAATATGGCCGCAGTCTTCCGAGGCTGTTCGCCGCGATTGGCGTAGTACGCGGTCTTGGCGCGCCTGTCCCGCACCCGGCCCGCGTCAATCAAACTCTGCGGCATGTCGTCACACCACAGCACCTGGTTGTTACGGATCCAGTAATGAGACCTGCACGGAAAGCTCCAGTTGCCAACAGAAGGGTCCAGCGAGATGGAGTCACCGTCGAAAGTCAGGCACCAGTCAGTCGGGGAAATAGGCATGGCCACTTCTTTCCCACAACCGCACATGCACTTGTGGACCACGGTGGCGTACTCAATTGACACGTACAGTACGCCTTCCTGCAGCTTGTCTGGAACGACCCGCACGAACTGATGATTTACGGCAGTCTTCATGCGCAGTCTTCCGCCGTCAGCATTTGGATGTTGGTGCTGTAAGTGGAGTCATGCTCGCCCTCAAGATCCTGGTAGAAACCGCAGAACTTTTTCCACTTGATCACTGCCATGGCTGCGCAGAGCGCGTTCAGTTCAGCGATCTGAATGTTGCGCTCGTAGTCGTCATCGCCAGCCTCGGCAAACGACACGCGACGCGGCACGTGGTCATTTTTGCTGGGCGTGCTGGTAGTCACTCGGCAGATGGCCCACAGTTCCAGTTTGTCCTCCAGTAATTCGGTACCGATGCCGGCATCGATAAACGGCACCTTGTTAGCCTGCAAAGTCTCCACGATCAGTTTCTTGGCTGGGCCCGAGTCCATGCACAAGAACACGAACTCGCAGCTCAGCAGTTCGGCGACGTTGTCGGCGCCAACCCTCACCGGGTGAGCGTGGATGCCGCGGTGCATGTTGGCGTACTTCGCGTGGTGGTAAGCCACCTTGCTGGGTTGTGCCTGCAGTTCCTCCAAGGAGGCTGCAGACGGCGCCCGAAAGGCGTTGTGCTGAAAAAACAGGTCATCGTCGTACAAGTGAATCTCGCGTACGGTGGTCTTTGCCAGGAAATCCAGAACATAGGACCCCGTACCACCCAAACCGACGATGGCCACGCGCCGCATCGCCAACTTGGCGCTCACTGCAGTGATGCCGGCGCGGCCCGAAGCGGTGTCCACGTAGTTGAAAACCCCGTCATCCGCTGCACAGGCAACAGCCCTGTAAGTGCAGGCGGTCACCGCCGGTTGCAGAGCTTTCGCCGGCGCGGAGATGATCTCGATGTAACGGGTCATCTTCTCGTGGTAATCGGCGTAGCCGGCGGGCGGCTTGTTGGAGAACGAGTGTTGCACGATGATGTCCGGTGCCAAGTTCGTCAGCTGGCTGGCGTGCTTGATTTGCACAATCTCCTTGCCATCGATATTGCAGGGATGATCCCCAGTGAAGTAGGCCACGTGCGGTTCAGGCTTGATGGTCCTGTCCCCGGCGAGGCTGAGGTTGGACACCAACGTGCCGTAGGCCACTTCGCGGCTCTGGCTCACATACGGCACGTTGTGTACGAGGAGGTGATTCGAGCGAATTTCCACCTCGTACCCTTCGAGCAGCAGGCGCTGGAGGTCGGGATTACGACTTATCAGTGCGCTTGACATTGAACACCATGCCTTCCTTGATTTTGACAGTCTCACCCTCGACCATCGTGCCTTCGGGCTTGTGGCCGCTGCCGCGCTTGTATGTGATGGTGTAGACCGTGATGTCATTGAACACCGCGTCGTCGAACGCCAGCTTCACCACCTGGACAAAGCTCAGTTCCTTGCCACTCACCTCGCGGTTGCGGCCATTCACGATGATTTGAGTCGTGTGGTTGTTGCCGGGGCCCTTGTCGGAACCGCTGCCGGCCGAGGCCGAATTGGTATCGTCGTTCATCTTTTTCCTCAACTTTCTTGCTTGGTTGCTTGGGCACATGCACCGTGCTGTGCTTACTGAAGAGGCGCTTCGTAGTGAGCCATTTGGACGTATTGAAAATCTTTTCGGTAACCATCCAAAAGAGCCGACTGAGGCGCCGTATATGCCCGATTGCCTGGCCTTGGCTGGCCAGCTCACGTACTTAGGAAGGCGCGCACCGGATCTTGATCTGGACACTTGAAAATAATTTTTGACCGACGTCCAGAACGTCGTGCCCAAGCGCCTTGATCACTAAAGCCTGGTTTTGTCGGGCCGGAAGCGCCAAAGTTGAGAAAACGATGTAAATTGTGCTGGGGCGAGGCGCCTCAGGTCACAGGGTGGGTGCTGACGGCCTGATTTGGATGCCACGTCCAAACGGCAGGCCTGAAGCGCCTACGACTAGAGAGAGTAAAAAGATGACAGCCGAAGAAGATGATTCTGAATACCTGAGTCAGGCGGAAGTCGCAGCCGCCATTGACGCCATGCCCGATGCGGAATTCAAGCGCCTTATGAAGCAAAGCCATTTCATGTCGCTGAGCGTTCCGGGCATGTCGGATGGCGACCTGTTGCACGAGGCGTTGGTCCGACTGCGAGTGGGCCAACGGCAATGGAAGCGTGGGGTAGACCCAGGGGCCACCGTGTACATGATCATGCTGAGCATTGCCCGCGACACCCGCAAGCAGGCGAAGAATTCGCCGATCGACAAGTTCGCTGTCGTCAGTGATAGTGATGGCTATGACGAGGATGACGGCGAAACCCGGCAGAGAACAGAAACTGCCGTTGCGGTGGGTACGCCGGAAGAGGTCGCTGGATTTCGGGAGCTTTTTCGCATGCTCGAGGACCTTGCCGCCAAAGATCAGGATGAAGAGACGGTACTAATGGCTTGGGCCGAAGGACTTTCTGCGGAAGAAGCCGCAGCAAGCGCAGGTATCGACATGAAAGATTACGACAACGCACGCAAGCGCCTGGAGCGCAAGGTTGCTAAAGTCAAGAAACAAGTGGGGCAATGAAATGGCTTCGACACCAAAGGACGAAGAGACGCTGGAACTGATGTGGGCAGCGCATTGGAAAGAGCTCAAGAGCATGTCCGATTCGGACATCATGGAAGGCGTTGACCTCCCAAAGTTTGGTACTGATCGGATACAACTGATGGCATCGATCAAGGCTGAAGCTGGTCGACGCCGACTGGCCGCAGCCAAAGCGGAACTGGGTGACAGCCAATCCGCACAGGTTCGAGTCCAGTCATCTGTGCCGATCGCCGAGGCACGTGCCTTTCTGCGCGAAGCAGCGAATGATCCACGAGTCACCATGGCTGCTCGGGCGTTGGACGAAATGAGTGATGAGCTTGTTCTTCGCACCTATGCCAGAGTGAAGGCGCTTTTGGCACCAGACGCGGATGCCGGGGATTCCTGATGTCTCCCGGCAAGCTGGCGGAAGCGCGGATTCAAGAGCTCGGAATCTCTCATCCGCGAGAAATTGCCGTAGAGCTCATTGCAATGGATGCAGGTATGCGGGTTGAGTATGAGTCCTTGGATGGCTGCGAGGCGATGCTTGTGGGCGTTGGCAACCGGGCTGTGGCAACGATCAAGCCTTCTTCCAGCCGAGGCCGGGAACGCTATTCCATCGGACACGAATTAGGGCATTGGGAAATGCACCGGGGTAGGTCATTCCGATGCCGCGTGGACGATCCGGACCAGAACTTTTCGTCCGACAAGGTGCTGGAAAAGGAGGCTGATAGCTATTCTGCGCATCTCTTGATGCCTTCGTTCATGTTCGAACCCGCTGTAAAGGTCATCGGAGACCCAAGTTTCCAGGAATTGGATGAGTTGGCCAACGGGTTCGAAACCAGCATGCTGGCCACCGCCATGCGGCTCGCTGACATTGATGCACTGCCAGTGATACTGGCTTGCTTCACGGCAACGGGACTACGTTGGAGTAAGGCGGCCGCCCATGTGCCGCGGCGCTGGTTTCTTCGAAATAAGCTGGATGACGATAGCTTTGCGTTTGAATATTTTGAAAACGGCCGCGAGCATCCCAGGCTAGGCAAGCAGCCGGCTGAAACCTGGTTCGAGAATTTAGACGCTGATAAGTATGAGGTTCGCGAGTGCTGTAGACCAGGCCGGAATGGCGAACTGCTGGTGCTCCTGTACCTGGAGAGCAAGATGCTATACGCGGGCTTTGACCCTCATGTGGGCAATCGGAAATTTACCTCGGCTGGATCCTACGTAACCCGCAAATAATTGCGCCGACTAGCCGCTCACGTAATAAAGCGTAGAGCATCCCTGTAAAGGTTTCTTCGTGTGCGGCCGCATTGAAGCGGCGGGATCCCAAGGCCGAAACCGATTACGGTGAGCTGGACGCTACCAATAAGCACGCAGTCCAGCATTCCACAGCTAATAGACCGGCCAACACCATACATGGCAAAAAAAGCCGCAAAAATAACAAAGAAAGCTCCTATGGAAGTAGCCATCACTGAGTGAGCCCTGCTTGGGGTTCTGACTTCAATTTCTTGTTGGGATTTTTCGGGCAGGATCACAACCTCCATGACAACGGCATTGCGCAGTTGATTGGCATTCCAATTGCATTTCTCTGCAAGATTTCTGGCCATCCGGCCGGCTTGGGCAGGCATCTGGCGCCCAAGCTCGATGTCGTTGAGCAGTTCCTGACACCGTTTGGCGATAGAAATTTGGGTGTCAGTCGTCTCGATCTTTGGGGGATTGCGAAGCGCATACTTCATAGCAATGTGCCGGGCTCCCAATAAGGGATGGGCGATCATGAACCTCGCAGGTAGTCTGAGACGAAAGATTCGGACTTGCGGCGGTAGCTCTAAATTAGCGCTCGCTGCCGTGAACCGCTCAATAAGGTCCTTCTCTGGGTCCCCGTCGCGGGCGGAGGCCAATCCCCGGATAAAGAGCTCCTCTGCCAGGTAATCGTCGTTAGCGCTGGCGGGAGTCCACGCAGGGACGCTACCGTTCTCTAGAGGCGAGTTCCCCAGCCTTCTCGAGAGCCAATGCCACATTCTTTTTAAGCTGAGCTTCATTGATGGCCTCCGAGTAAAGAAGACGGACCAGCCGCCAGCAAGTGGCGGGCGAGGGCTTTAGCTTGTGGTGGTCTAGCGCGCCAAATACGACTTGGGCGCAGCGGCCCCAACGCTGGTCGTCGTCCATAGGGGCGAAATTCGTGAGCGAAGATCCGGTTAACAGCTGGATGACATCGAAACCCAGATTTTGCATATGGTGCAACTGTTCCACGGTTGGAGAACTCTGTCCGCTCTCCCAGCGCCACAAGGTGACATCGGAGATGCCCAGCAGGATGGCAGCTGCCTCCCTGCTCCCGAGTTGCTCCCTGGCCGCGCGCAAGCGCTCTGCAAATCCATCGGAAAGGCCTGTTGACGACTCCATAAATTGAGTTATATACTAAAAAAATGTAGTGATTGGTATGAATTCAATTAACTTCAATCAGATTAGCAGAATCAAGGCTGAATTCAATCAAGCCGGGGTCAGCGTTTCTGATTGGGCGCGAGCCAATGACTTCGAAGTCAGCCTGGTTTACGCCATCCTCTCAGGCAAGAGCCGCGGTCTGAGGGGGAAAAGCCATGAAATTGCCCTGAAGCTGGGACTGAAATCTCCGCTGCGGGAGACGATGATCGCCGGTCTGCTACCGGGAGAGCCTGCTTTTCCCGACCAAGGGCTCCGGCAAAGGTAGCGAAGCCATGAACAAGAATTCGCTCATATGCCAGGCCATTTGTTCTTGTTCGAATACCTCGTCCTCTGGAAATTGCATAGCGCTGGCACTGAGGTGCTGCAGCGCCACTTCTCCTGATTCCCCGCGTCCGCTTCTGTGGAGGCAATCCCGTTGCCACCAAGAAAGAGGGCCACCCTAAGGTGGCCCGAGGAATGAAGGGATAAGAGATACCCCTACACGCAATTTCAGTATCCGCCCTTCTTTCCCCCAAGTCAAGTATGAGCCGCCGGTTTTTTGACCGGCGCGGAAGGTCACGCCTCAAAACTTGGAGAGTCAAACATGACAAGGAAAGTGGTGACAAGGGCGCCCGCTCGGGAGGTGGGTGCCGTCAATGCGGCCTGGTTGCTTGAGCAGCCGGTTGAGCACGAATCCCATCTTGAAAAGCGCTTCATCATGATCGCCTTGAGCTGTCCGGTCGTAACCCATATCGTCCATCAGCCCATGACCATGGAGCTGATCTATGGGCCTAATGAACGGGCTAAGTACACCCCGGATTTCAAAGTCCGATTCAGGGACGGCGATCAAATCATCGTGGAAGTCAAGCCGGAGGTCTTCATTTCGGAGAACAAGCGCACCTTGGAGGCGGCGAAAAAACAACTCGCTGGTGAGGGAACGAGGTATGCCGTTTTTACCGACAAGCAGATCGATGCCAATGGCCTCGCCGCGCGGGCACTCCTCTTGATGCGGTATGGCCGACTATGGCTTAGCGATGATGACGCACTTGAGTGCAAGCGGCTACTTGAAGATGAGTGTGCCGGAAGCGCTCGGGTGAGTAGCTTGATGGCCCGGGGAGTGTCCGAATCATTGATTTGGAATATGGTCGCGCGCCATCAACTGCGAGTTCCCGCCGGGCTCAACATCAATCCCCATGAAACAGTCGAAATCAACACCCCTTTAGGAGAGTGCCATGATTACTTTTGCGCGTGGTTTGGTAGTACGTGAAGGTGAGCGCAGCATGGAGTTCGAGCGTCAGCTCGAATTCGGGAGGTGCCAGTTCAAGTATCTCGACAACTTTGAAATCCGAACATTCTCCTTCGGGAAGTTGTATTCCCTAATACTGGCGAAAACCATCCAGGTCGTTCACCAAAACGGACACCCGGTAGATCTTCCTCAACAGATCGCCATCGAAGGACAGGAGCAGCCCCTCAAGCTCAACGTGACAAAACGTCAAGAAGACTTGATTGACTACCGAAGTAAATACGTCAAGGCTGCTATCGCGAGCCGGGCGACTCCCGGTAGCCGGAGGAAGTGCATCGAGGTCATTGAGCGCATTGCGCGGCAAATCATGGACGAGCACCCCCCGTCCGCGGACACGCTGCGGGGTTGGCTCAAACGCTATATCAGCTCAGGCGCCAATGCATATGCGCTGTGCGACAGACGGCCTCTGGCTCGCCGGCCGAAGCGGATGTCACAGGTCTCCGAGATGATGATGGAAGCCGCAATTGCCAAGCACTACATGCAATTCATGGGTTTGTCGGGGAAGGCTACTTATGAGAAGTACGCGCAAGACGTCAAGGCGAAAAATCGGATGGAAGGTTCATCCATCGAGCCAGCGTCTGAACGCACCTGCCTTCGCCGTATTCAAGACATAGAGCCCTATATTCGCGACTTCAAACGCTTGGGTCCTCGGTGCGCGAGAAACAAATGGCGTTATAGCCTAAAAGGAGATCAATCCACCCGCATCCTGGAGCGGGTGGAAATTGATCACACATGGCTGGATATCTGGGTGCTCGACCCGAGAAGCGGGGTCCCCATTGGGCGACCGTGGATTACTGTCGTATTGGACAGATTTTCGGGATACCCGTTAGGGATCTACATATCTTTTTACGGGCCGTCCGTGGGATCCGTCGCTCATGCGATCAAGAACTCCATCTTTCCAAAGGACGAGCTCATGCTCGATATACCCGGGATTCAAGTTCCCTGGACGGCGATGGGCGTGGCTGAGCTGTATGTAGTGGACAACGGCTTGGAGTTTCATTCCCGTGCCTTTAAGCGGCTTGCTTGGGACCTCCGTGCAGATTTGCTCTACAACCCGGTTTTCCAGCCTTGGCTGAAGGCCTCCATAGAGCGAACCATGATGGAAGTCGGGAGGGTCTTGCCACTCGCGGGCAAGGTTTATACCCCGCGAAAAAACATGGTGCCGGAGAACCCCAAGGATAGTGCGGCCATTCTCTTCGACGATCTCTGCCTTTGTTTGCTGCGCTGGGCGGCCGAAGTGTTTCCGCAGCACATTCATCCAAAGAACCTGGTTCGACCAATCGATCTCTGGGAGGAAGGCCGACAGTCGTGCCCTCTGCCAATGTTCCCGCTGAGCTTCGAAAGCTTTGACATCACCGCGGGTGTTTCGGCTCAACGCACGGTGGATGGTGACGGGGTATTTTTCAAGTACATGCGCTACAACTCACCCGAGTTGCAGGACTACCGAAGGGCGCACAAGGAGAATTTTAGAACCGAAATTCGGTTCAATCCGGACTGCCTGGAGCGCCTCTACGTCGAACTTCCGAAGGCGAGAGAATGGCTGGCCGTTGAATTGCAACGACCGTCGATGGAATATGGACGCGGCCTCTCTTTGATTCAGCATGAAATCATTCGCGACGAGGCGGGTAAAAAGCTGACCAGAAAAAATGCGGAAGAAGAGTTGGCTAATGCCAAGACGCGCCTGAACGATCAATGGGGAGAAGCAATACAGCGCGGGGTCAAGGTACGCAAACATGGCAGTCTGGTTCGTTTGCAAGGGTACACCTCCGCCAAGGTATTTGGCGAAATGGGCTCGAGTCAACGAGCGCCAGAACTCCAGCCTCCAGTGGTCAGTCCCACGATAGAAAAGACCTTGGAAAACGTCATGCCGTTTAAGTCTTTTTCTATGGAAGAGGAGTACGCATGAGTTCGCCGGATATTCCGCTCGGGACTAGCCCGAAAGGGATTGTGGCCGCCAAACAGGTGTTGGACGTCGTGGTCCTACACCCGGACTTCGATCAGGTTCTGAATGCGAGCGTAGTCGCGGTCGATTTAGTCACGAATATTAGGATGCCCACCGGTGTGACTCTCATGGCCGACCCGGGTATGGGGAAAACGCTGCTCCTGGAGATGCTTGCACGGAGGTTGACCTCCAGTGATAAATCGATAAATACAGGCAAACCCGTCCTACATATCGCGCTTGACAGTGCAGTAGATACCCACAAGCTTGCGGGAAAACTTTTGCTTGCGCTTGGCTATCCCATGCTACCTACTCGCCCAATTCTTGAAAACATGAATCACATGATCAAGAAGGCTATGGAACGGTTGAACCCCATGGCTTTGCTCATTGATGAGGGGCAACATATCTGCGAAGGGAACAGGGAAATCACCGCGCGGGCGGTCACCGACTGGCTAAAAGTGAGGATGGACGATCACAACCTGCCCGTAATCATTGCTGGAACCAGGACGCTAGAGAAAATTTACGAGATCAATCCCCAGTTTTGCTCTCGTGTGGCGGCCGAGTATTTCATCAATGCGTTTCAGTTCGGAGAGCCCTGGCAGCAGTTACTGCAGTCGTTCGTCGAGCAAGTCAAAGCGGTTGATCTGGCGTGCTTGTCCAAACCCGCAATCTCCAGGGCAGTGTTTGGCGCCTCGAAGAGCAATTTTCGGCGACTAAAGAAACTTCTGGTCCACAGCTGTATAGGGGCGGCAGATCTGGAAGTTCCGCTTCTCACTCCGAGGCACCTCCACCTCGGCTATACCGCAGCGTTTGGCGTGGGCTCTGGAACAAGTAATCCATTTGACCGGCTGGTGCAGTAGGCGGCGACGAACATGGGTTGCGAAACGACCGATGTCCGCTTGTCCCTGCTGGCCTCCCCCGAGGCCTATGTGGACGAATCTCCTGCCTCATGGATCCAATACATCTGTGCCGAGCATCAATACTCGTTTGCGCGTCTCGCGCTGATTGTCGGCTTCAAACCGGTCAACAAAGATTGGGATTTATGTGTCTCGAGCGCTCAATGGGAAGTTGTTCAGAAAATGTCTGGCGCAACGTCTAGTGCATGTGCAGAAGCGAGAGAAAGTTTTTCACAGTGCTTCGACAGCTGGAAAATGGTAGACAGGATCCCGAAGAGCGAAGAATTGTCTGTCTACCAGTGGTGCGCTCATTGCTTCGCGGAGGATCGTCGGCCGTACTTGCGATGGTGGTGGCGAACTGAAATGGCCGGTGTCTGCCCTGAGCATGCGGTCCCCTTGTCTCGTAGATGTGAGTGTTGTGGAGACATTCTTCGTCTTTCCCGAGCGCTTATGGTCAGCGCTGGGTCAGGCAAGCAGATTCCTGACCTGAGCCATTGCCAGAGCTGCGGAATGTTTCTAGGGGGTATCCCTGCACCCTTGAACATAAGCAAGGAAAACAAAGACCGAGAGAGGACGCTGGCATCCGAGAGTGATGAGGGGATTGTTGGCATTGCAAAGCAGGGCGTGTCAAGCGACCCCAATTCCAAGCCACCTCGATTCGGACATGAAATTTATCTCAGCACCACCGGTTCAGTTTCCACGGCCATTGGAAAGAGAACGCCACCTAGTAACTATGTGCTAAATCTCACAAGCGCAGCCTTTGAGGCGGTTCCTGTTGGGGGTGCCTGCAAGAGTCAGAATCCTCATTGGTCTCATCAAATACCTCGAAGTTCCACAAGAAGTCGGCAAAAGCTAGCCTATGCCCTGCGCCTAATTCGGCAAGAAAAACGGCTGACCAACGTGGATGATCGCAAGGCCGTCGTGAGGTCGGAAGCGGGGGATGGTCATGCCTAAAAAGGGTGCCAACGTGGCTTCGTCTGAGCTTTCATGGAGCAGTTCAAGACCGGACAGTCACGAGGAATTTCCGATTCGAGAAGAAATCCGGTCCGATGAGTCGGGCCATGGATACGCGTTGCGGATGGCCGAAGCGAATCACATTGCGGGCTTGCCTGTCGTGAAGGCGTGGTTGGGGAAGACTCGCTTTGCCGTACTGGACGAGTCCGACGCCGAAGCATTGGCGCATTGGTTTGGTGCCGATCCTGCGCGCCTGGCAGAGGCATTGGGTGCGACTGGGCTCAACAAGCGCTCGAACGAAATTCGTTTTGCCGGGCAAATACTGGGGCGATTCTATTTTGTGAATCGAATGCACCCTCGGGTGTGCCCGCTTTGCCTGTCCAATGCACGCCATTGCAGAGCTGCCTGGGACGTTGCCTTGACGACTGCCTGTCCAACTCACGGTGTTTCGCTGGTAGAGCAGTGTCAGATTTGTCAGCGAAGGTTGTCATGGGAGAGGCCAGCAGTGGATATATGTCAATGTGGCTGGTCTTTAGTTCTTGAGGCGAGCCCGGCGCGAGCTCCAGCGATCGAGATAGGGATTTCTGCCTGGGTGGCAAGCAAACTTAGCTCCGAACCCCCAGTCTCCGACGCAGGTAGTTTGGTGAATCTGAACGGCCCATTAGCGCGTCTGCTGCAGCCACTCAGTTTGAACGGGGGATTGCACCTAATACATGCATTGGGAGCTGCAGCGCAGTCCGATAAATCTGAACATGTTCCTCCCATACGGGAGAAATCGTCAATTCCTGCGGCTCGGGAGATTTTGGCGCGAGCCGATCGAGTGGTGGAGCAGATTGGCCGAGGCGAGCCTGCGGCACTTCGGGTAACAAGGATGTCGGTAGTCGTCCAGCTTCTTGCCGAGTCCGCTTCCGCGCAAGTTGCCGCTGCGGACCGCAGCTTGGCTCATTCGTTGATAAGCGCGTTTCTACACCAGGGAGGGCGATCTAACTGGAAAAGTCGATACCCACAGTTGTCGCAGTTGGAAATGTTTTGACGGAGAGATTCAGCTGCAGTTTTTGCAGAGAAGGAAATGGCATATGAACACGATCCCAGACGACATGATTACTGACGCTATTCAGTATTTTGGTATGGTGAATGTGCAGCGAATTCAACAGGAGTTGATCGAGGGCATGCGTAACGGAGAGCCTCGTGGGTATGGCGCGCTCCGTCAATTGCTCGGGCGACTTGAGCAAATCTCGCAATTGGGAGATAAGACGGATCTTGCTACAGGTTGGAAAGTCATTGAAGACCTGCAGGATCCCGAACTTGCACCGATGCTTTCGCCGGCCCGATACATTAATTTGCTCGGGATGGATATTGAAACGTTGTCCCTAAACGCCCAGGTATCGGTAAGCGCACTCACTGAGAGGCCAGGCACGGCCAAGATCCAAACACATCTCAAGAAAAATCTCCTCGTCATCAAAGCTGCCTATGACGCGTCAGGTGGAGATCTATCGAAAGCGCTGCATTGGTTCCGAACACAGAGGCTTTCGGAATTTAATCAAACGACTGCGGAGCAGGCGGTTGCGGCCGGCCACACGTATGACGTTATTCGCCTGATCGATTCTCTTTGTGGCGGTGCCGCAGGCTAGCCATTTCGGTTTCACAAGGAGTAATCGATGAAAACAATGAGGAAAGGGACAACGAGCGTAGTGGAGCAGATCGTGTGCGATCGATGCGGCCAGGAGGCTGTTCGCGCCAGATCTGGCTTCGATCAAATGTTGTCGATAGGGCTTTACGCAGGTCGCAGTTCGATGTTTGGAAATGAGAGTCGCGTCGAGATCGATTTGTGCGAAACATGTTCTCGAGAAAGGCTGGGTACTTGGCTTCGGGTTCAAACCCCCTGGGAGATAGGAAAAATGCCCTCGAAAAGCGGCACTCCGGTAGAGGGCTCGTCTCGAGCTGGGGGTGATCAGGGCCGCGGCCCCTTTGCACACATGTACGCTGTTCTTACGGTTGAGGAGATGGCGGACCGTATGAAGTGCACGCCTCAGGGCGTGAGTGAGCGAAAAGCAGCTGGCGAGATATTCGCCGCATGGGCGGCAGGCAGAGAAGCCCTGGGCTATCCAGTATTTCAGCTCGATGAGCGTCTCAACAAGGCGCTACTTAAGCAAGTCATTCTTGAATGCTGGCGGTGGGACGCCTCACCCTTGTCCAGCAACAGCAGAATGTCCTGAAGGTATTGCAAGGTAAGGCCCGTCTTTTCTGCAATCTCCTTGTTGGAATAGCCTTTTTTCCTAAGCAGAGTCACGCCTGCCAGCCGCTCTAAGGGCTTGGTTCGCCGGCGTGCGATGCTCTCGGCAAGGCTCATCATGAATGCCTCGTCATCGGTGACTGTGACCACCAAAGCCGGGATGCGCTGCTCGCCATCCAACTTGAAACTGCTGAGCCGGCCTTGCCCGCAAACCAAGAGATAACCAGACATTCCCAGTGTCTTGCTGGGCAAGCATTGGACGTCTCACCTCAAGATATCAGCAACTCGTTGCTAAACTTGCGCGGCCAGCACTTCATTCTGTGTCGAAACACTTATTGGATGGGCCTCCCAAGATGTCTCGGTTGGTTTTCTAGCTAGAGCTCCTGGAGGTTTGCGGTTTGCCGCTGCGGCGCGCCACAGGACGAAAGCCCTCCTCGTGCGACGGAGTCACGCAGAACTTTCCGGAGAGGCAACCGAAACTCGCTTCTCCTCCGATTGGAGGATTTCAAAAAGTCAGCCATCCGCCATACTGGCTCGTCGGAAATCGGCGGTGTCGACGAGTGCAGAGTTGGTTACGGCTAACATGCTTTTAGAGCAGCGTCCGCCCGAGACAAAGACGATTAACAGGGGGGCTTATGTACGCATCAAAAATGCTTTTCGCAGTTTTTGGCCGTATTTTGCTTGTCGGGTGGGCGTTAATTGTGGCGTCGGCGGGCTTTGCTCAAGTGAGCCTCGACTCCGCAGACACCATCTGGGAGGTAGAGCATGCACCGACAAAGGAGAAGTTCACCATCGTTCGCGATGCGCATCAGGCGGATCTTTGGTTCTACATTCCTACACGTCCACGGCTGGCCTCGCGCGTTGTCAATGGCACCGAGCTGCCTTGGTTTTCACTTCTTCGATATCAGTACAAGGATCCGTCCAATCCTGGAAAACTGAAAGAAGCTGGAATCCTGCAGTTTGCTGTCACTCTCGATGCGGGCGAGGCATTGAGCTCATTGCGGCAAGCCGTGTCATCGCGTACAGGTGTTGCGGCGAATCAGATCAAGCTGGCATCACTCCCCTTTAAGAGTGCTACGGTCTCTCTGTACACGCCCGATGGTGCGCTTGTCACCGGCTCGAAGTTGGGAGATAGAGATGCTCCGACCGTAGGAACTCAAAACCTCATCTTCTCGTTACCTCTCACGAACGTGGGTACTGAGGTGTATGAGGCTTTAACTAAGTCAGGGACTGGAGTTCCGGTGATAGTCGATGTGGTTTATGAAGGCCTAACTCCAACATCGACATTCCAGGTAAAGGCGGACTATCAAAAGGCTCTCAGCCACTTCAGCTCCAATGAAAAGACCAAGGTGTCCGTCGGTACGTTTGGGTTTTTTGGCCTAGTTCGAACTGGATCTGCCACATATCAGCAGGAGCGCTCTGATGTACGTGAGTCGCTGATCAATTCAGGTGTGCTGACCGTGACTGGTGAGGTTGGCCCAGGCTTCCAGCAATCGGATCTCGACAAGTACCTTGACCCGATTCTTCAAAGGCTAGCCCAGTCAGTTTTGATACTCCAACAAACACCAAAAGAAATTGACCCGGCGAAGGCACCGGAACCGAACCTAGGCGGCGGTTGGCTTAACGTAGGTCGATCCGAGGCTTATAAGACGGTCAATCAGCTCACAAAGCTTCAAGAGACGATTTCGTTCAGTTTTCGGAGAACGATTGACCGTAGAACATCTGTTCAGGGTTTTATTGGTCTTGGCGGCAAATATGCTGATGATGATCCGATACTTAAGAGTCTTTACACGTTTGTACAGGGCGGCTCATTTTCGTCGGCATACGTTGTGCTTCCGCCAATGGGAACCATCGATAGTCTAAATTTAACCGACGTTCAGGTCGTCCTTAAGGCCACTTACAAATCTGGAAAAGTTCAGCAGCAGTTTGCTAGCTGGCATGATCCGGGCGCTTGGACAGATGCCCAGAACCGCAGTGCCAGCAATTTCGCCTTCGAGCTATCTTCAAATGGAGTAACAAAGGTTGGAGACTACTCGATAGAGCAGTCTGGGCGAATTCTTTATTCAGCACTTGGAGCCACGAAGGCGCTTCAACTGAAGTCGCGAGAAATCACTTCGTCAGCGACCCAACTCGAGGCGGGAATTCACGATGTTCTACCGATGGTGGCGCAACTTCAGTTTCGGTTTGATAGCCTTCCTTGGGTCGGCGTCGATGGCAATATAGACGGTATTAGGAGTGGAATCCTAACTGTGAAGGCCGATGACAAGACAATAGGGACAGGGTTTATATTGCCGGCTAGCGTTAATGGTTTGAAAAGCGCTCCGAGGCCTACAGTTCTGCTGTTTGACCAAATGGACTTGCCCAAGGGCATGTCTATTCAATTCGATGCCAGTTTCCAGAACGGTACAAAGCGCACTTTCGCATGGAGCGGGCTGTGGAGGGATGCGCCATTGGTCAAGGCGCTTGATTGCTCTGATCTGACATCTGGCTGTTAGATCCACCTGCTTTCACCATGCGTTGGGCCTTGATTCTTCCGCTGGCAATGCAGTTGCTTGCTTGCCAGTCCGTCGCTCAGACGGCACGATTTGTTGCCAATGACGCTACAGGATATATTCCATTCCCAGATACCGAGACGGCGGTCCTTGGATTTCTCGACTGGAAGCCCGCAGGCAAAGTACGAATCACGCTTGGTCCCAAGACCAAACGTTTGATCCTCCTCGGCAGGAGTATCGGCGCATCATCAGATACGTCTATCAGTGTTGATGGTGCCAATAATCTAGCAGACGTTCACCTCCTGGTTGATGGTGTCGATGTCGCTCAAACCGCTTCATTGACAATAGTGGCTGACCGCGATTCTGGGAAAAATGGATACCCTCTATTTGGTTTTAATTACGGATTGCTTCCTGTATTTCGGTATTACAGTGAGCCGACTGCGCCACAGGCTGGCTTAAATTTCACTGTATGCGGGCAGGCGGCTACGGCCGCTACCTCAATGGCGGTGAAGTCAATGATTGTTGCAAATACCCAGGCAGGTCAGCCTGCCACTAGCACAGGCCTTAACCAGATCCAGGCGGGTATCTCAGCACTCAAGGTCAAATATCCAGACGGTATCGGTGGTTGGGACACTCCCGTCCCGGAAAATTTCTGGGTGGGCGAAAACTCCAACTGGAAGCCTTATTGGGACCGCCGCCCGCACCCAGAAAGAAATACCGATGAGCGCCTGCGTCAAGGTCTTGATGGTGCAGTTCTTGAGGCAAAAAAAGCCAAAATTCCCGCCGCTGTCAGCGGAGTGCTACGAAGCCTGACACTGCCCGAATGCGCGAATAATGCCGGCGCAGAAATTGACGGTTGGATCAAGGCGTGGGAGGTGAGCGCGCTTCCTTCTCTCTTGGTGGCAGCCAAGCAAGCAATGGATCAGCAGCGGTGGCAGGAAGCCCTCAAGTTCTATTCTTACTTGAGTCAGTACAAGCCGACAATTGACGTTGGCGCTGGTGTTTCTGCCGCGGGACGACAGGCTATCGACACAGCTATCTCTGATCGCGCTCGCTTTGGCGCTATCTTTAAGACCACTATCTCAACCGCATCTCAAAGTGCTGAGTTCCTTGCCGCGGGGACGGTGATCAACGACCTTGTCTCCCTGGCTCGTGCACCGGCCCCCACCCACATCACCACGAGGTTCAGCGCAGTTGATGGGATGCGACAAAAAGGAAGTGTTCAAGTTGATCCTTCGGGGAGTCTGACTGTTACGGTGTTTGGGTCGTTGCTTGTTGATCCAGCAGTCGCTGTTGCGGTGTCTCGTGCTGCGGATGTCGTTTCGACCAGTGTGAATGCGCTCGAAGCACTGGACGTGACTATCCATTCCGCTGCGTGGCAGGAGGGTACTGCTACCGCATGGCGAGTCGGGAGTGACCTTTCGATCGGTCTCACCATGCCGAGAAGCAGAGCCGCGTTGGTTCTGCATCAGATGCGTAGTTTGACCGGGGTGCCGGTCACCCTAAGGATCAAGAGAAGTGCGCAACAACGCGACTCCTTTACGGATATTCAAGTGATCGTTCGCCTGCGATCACATGTAGGTCTTTTCCCAATGAATTTGGTGAGCGGTCAGATATCAAATAGGAGCGATGAGACGATTTCTATTTCATTTGCAATTACGCAAAGTGGCTCGGGCCAACAACGCTTGCATAAGGCGGTGTCGACATGCCAAATAGAAGCCAAGTCATCGATTTCGCTTGTAAATTGTTTCGGACCGGAGGTGAAGACTGCAGACGTGACTCAGTTTGTGTTCGACACTTCCGCTGCAAACGATTCGACTGAGGCGGCTTATTTCGATTTTGTTCAGAACGATTTAATGGTGGGCGTGAGCGTCCAATGTGAATTGCCATCGGTCCACATTGGTAGTGGCCTACCCTTTACAAAGGCATTACTTACCGTTACGCCTGTCAATACTTCTGATCAGTCCAGATTGCCGCCCAAGGTGGTCGACGTGCGAAGCTGCGGGCCTAACGGAAAGCGAGATCTTCAGTGGATGAAGCCCAATGACGCAAACGCGTGGTCGTTTTTAGTTCAGGGATTGGTGTCGTTCGACAATACGCAGTTTACTGTCAATCAGACCTACGTCGGGCCAAATTTCGCAGTCACCTCAGACATGCTGCCCGGATTCAATTGAAGGTCAGTCGGAGTTCTATCTCGTGCCAACCTGATTTTTCTAGGAGCAGGTTTATGAAGAACCGTGGGATCGCCGCCGGCATGGTTATTGGGATGCTTTTGCTCTCGGGCAACGTAACCTCTCAGGAGCCGAAGTTCATCGGTGCCGATAACCCAGCCTGGTCTCAACACGTTCAGTGGGCACTGGGGGAGCAGGTTTCATGTCAGGCGGCGGTCGATGACATTAGTCCCTGTAATCGTTTCGTTGGGCGTGCCCTCAAGCGAATTTGGGGGATTACTGATTTTCAGACTGGAGCATCGCCACCAGGTGACTACATGCTTGCTAACGGCATCGTCACCGCGCTCTTGACAATGAAAGATGAGTGGATCGAGATTGGGCGTGCGAACGATCAATCCAGCCTGGAAGCATCCAGAGCGTGGGCTAATAAGGGTTACGCGGTAATTGCCGTGCGCCCAGACACACCAAATGGACACGTGGCACTTATCTTGCCTGGACCACTTTCGGCATCTGCGAAGTGGGGCTTAAATGTACCTAACTCGGCGTCATTTTTTTACCTGAATCCCGATCTAAGCTACATTGGAAAACCACTTTCATCTGCATTTTCCTCTGACAAAAAGGGCGACGTTAAACTCTACTATCGCTTGAAGTAGATGCCATCGGCGGTTGATTTGGTAGTACAGTCGTGTTTTCGACGAAATTAAACTCGGGTATGTTGAATTCCGTCGAAATCTGATCCACTGGTGGAGTGAACCCCTCGAGCTGGACCACGGGGCAGAGATGAACTGATACGCTAACT
>NZ_JBDTPB010000133.1:0-6737 GCF_039932935.1 Polaromonas sp. | reverse complement strand
AACACCATCAACACCATGGTGGACCAGCTGCGGTCGTTCGCCTCTGAGGTGACGCGGGTGGCACGCGAGGTGGGCACCGAAGGCAAGCTGGGGGGACAAGCCGATGTGCAGGGTGTGGCCGGCACGTGGAAAGACTTGACCGACAACGTGAACTTCATGGCCGGTAACCTGACCGGACAGGTGCGCGGTATTGCCAAGGTGGTGACGGCCGTTGCCAACGGCGACCTCGACCAGAAGCTCACCGTGGAAGCCAAGGGCGAAATTGCGGCGCTGGCCGACACCATCAACAGCATGACGGACACGCTGGCGACCTTTGCCGACCAGGTGACCACTGTGGCGCGTGAGGTGGGCGTGGAAGGCAAGCTGGGCGGGCAGGCCAAGGTGCCGGGCGCCGCAGGTACCTGGAAAGGCCTGACCGAAAACGTCAACCAGCTGGCTGCCAATCTGACCACCCAGGTGCGCGCGATCGCCGAGGTGGCGACCGCTGTGACGCAAGGCGACTTGACGCGCTCGATCACCGTGGAGGCGCTGGGCGAAGTGGCCGCCTTGAAGGACACGATCAATGAGATGATCCGCAACCTCAAGGACACCACCCAGGTCAATACCGAGCAGGACTGGCTGAAAACCAACCTGGCCAAGTTCAGCCGCATGTTGCAGGGACAAAAGGATTTGGTGGCCGTAGGTCACTTGATCCTGTCAGAACTTGCCCCCGTGGTGGGTGCGCAACAGGCCGAATTTTACGTCCTGAGCTATACCCAGGAAAGGCCGCGCCTGCGCCTTATGGCGAGTTATGCCTCCGAAGGGCAGGGCGCTTATGGCAAGGAAATCGACCTTGGCCAAGGGCTTATCGGCCAGTGTGCCTTTGACAAACAGAAAATTTTGCTGACCTCGTCTTTGCCGCAAGGGTTGAAAATTTCCTCAGGCCTCACCGAGGTCGCACCTATGGACATTCTGGTGCTGCCCATTATTTTTGAGGGGCAGGTAAGGGGGGTGGTTGAGCTGGCCTCCGTGGAGCGCTTCAACCCGACTCATCAGGCATTTCTCGATCAGTTGACAGAAAGTATTGGCATTGTGATCAACACGATCGAAGCCAATATGCGCACCGAAGACCTGTTGACCCAGTCCCAGTCGTTGGCGCAGGAACTCCAAAGCCGCCAGGAAGAACTCCAGCAGACCAACGAGGAGCTTCAGGAAAAGGCCCACTTGCTGGTACAGCAGAACGACGAGGTGGAGCGCAAGAATCAGGAAGTCGAGCAGGCGCGCCAAGCCCTGGAGGAAAAAGCCAAGCAGCTTTCCTTGACCTCCAAGTACAAGTCGGAGTTTCTGGCAAATATGTCCCATGAGCTGCGCACGCCGCTCAACAGCCTGTTGATTCTGTCCGACCAGCTTTGCAAAAACTCAGAGGGCAACCTGACCAACCGGCAGGTGGAGTTTTCCAAGACCATCCACTCGTCGGGCAACGACTTGCTGATGCTGATCAATGACATTCTTGATCTTTCAAAGATCGAGTCCGGTACCGTGGTGGTGGATGTCAACGAGCTGCGTCTGTCCGATCTGCAGCTCTATGTAGAGCGCACCTTCCGCCACGTCGCCGAAGCCAAGAATGTGGCTTTCCTGATCACGACCGGGCTGCAATTCCCTGTTTCGATGGTGACGGACATAAAACGGTTGCAGCAAATTCTCAAAAACCTGCTGTCCAACGCATTCAAATTCACGCATCAGGGCCACGTGGCCTTGTCCATCGAAGAGGTCTTCACAGGGTGGAGCCCGGACAACGAGGAACTCAACCGGGCCCAACAAGTGGTGGCGTTCTCGGTCGCGGATACAGGCATTGGCATATCGGCTGACAAGCAACAGATCATTTTCGAAGCCTTCCAGCAGGCAGACGGAAGCACCAGCCGGAAATACGGCGGTACGGGCCTGGGGTTGGCCATCAGCCGCGAGCTCTCACGTCTGCTGGGAGGGGAAATCCGCCTTTCCAGCGCTCCTGGCGAAGGCAGCAACTTCGTGCTCTACCTGCCGCTGACATATCCGTCTTCAAGAACGCCGCGCAAGCCGGCTGGCGGCATTGAGCCGCGTTCAGCCGAGGTAACCTCTCCGATCAGCCAGATGGCGTTCGAGAAGCTCGATGCCCCGATTTTTGACGCGTCGGCTGAGCCGGACGTGTCGGCCTCCGGCAATGAGGCTGCCGACGACCGGCAAAATATCCGGCCCGGCGACCTCGTGCTTTTGATTGTGGAAAACGACCTGGCGTTCGCCAGTTTCCTGCTGGAAACAGCCAGAGCTAAAGGATTTAAGGGACTGGTCACGCCCTTGGGGGCCAGTGCCTTGACGCTTGCGGCAGAGTTCAAGCCGTCAGCGATGACGCTTGACATGCATCTCCCCGACATGGACGGCTGGCGCGTTCTTGACCGGGTGAAGCAGGACTTCAGCGTCAGGCATATCCCGGTGTGCGTCATTTCAACGGACGACTCCAAGGAGCGCGCCTATCGGTCGGGCGCCATGGCTTTTGTCGAGAAACCTATACCCACCAAGGAAGTACTCGACGAAATGCTGGACAAAATGCACCGCTACGTGTCGCGCGCGGCACGGCATGTGCTGATCGCCTTGAAGGATGCGGCTCTAGGTGAAGAAGTCAACTCCTACCTGGTGACTGGCGGTATCCAGGCCGTCGTGGCAGCTTCGCTCACAGAAATCAGGCCCGAAGAAATGATCCACTTTGAGTGCGTCATTACGGACGATGCATCCCTGAACGACGGCTTTGAACACGTGCGCGAGCCCTTCACGCGTCACCCGTCCTTCGGGCCGCTTCCTGTCGTGGTGTGGCGCGACGGGCCGATTGACGCCCAAAGCCAGTCCGGTTGGCAGGCCCGGGAGGGCTACAGCTTCCGGGAAGCGAGGTCCATCCCGCGGTTAATTGATTTAACCCTGCTGGCCTTGCATCTCAGCGAATCCCGAATGACTGAGCGCCAGCGGGAAATTTTGAAAACCCTTCACGACACCAGCAAGTCACTCGCGGGGAAGCGGGTTCTGATTGTCGATGACGACATGCGCAATATTTTTGCGCTGGCGACCGTGCTGGAAGAAGAAGGCATGGACATCGTCTGGGCCGACAACGGACACGATGCCATCGCAAAGGTGGCCTCCGACCCCCGGTTGAGTGTGGTGTTGATGGACATCATGATGCCGGTGATGGACGGGCTGGTCACCACGCAGGAAATCCGGAAGCTGCCGGCAGGAAAGAGCCTGCCCATCATCGCGGTGACTGCCAAGGCAATGAAGGGAGACCGCGAAAAATGCATCGAGGCCGGTGCCTGGGACTATCTCTCCAAGCCCGTGAATATCGAAAAACTGCTTGCCGTGCTGCGGGCCTGGTTGCCACGATGAGCGCGATCCTCGTGCCGCAAGAGCCGGCTATTCCCGTGGTCCTGCATCAGGCCAACATCCTGATCGTGGATGACCTGCCCGAAAAGCATGTGGTGATGAAAACGGTTCTGGAAGAGCTGGGACAAAACCTTGTCAGCGCCAGATCGGGCAGGGAAGCCCTGCGGTTGATTCTTCAAATGGAGTTCGCCGTCATTTTGCTTGATGTGAACATGCCGGATATCGATGGACTGGAAACTGCCGGCTTGATTCGCCAGTATAAAAAGACTTCGCAGACGCCTATCCTTTTCATTACGGCTTATGCCGATGAGATCCAGGCAAGCAAGGGCTACGCGCTGGGTGCGGTGGACTACATTACGTCCCCTGTCGTTCCGGAAATACTACGCTCCAAGGTCAAGGTATTTGTTGACCTGTACTGCATGAACCGCCAGTTGCAGGAGCAGGCCACTGAACGCGAGGCGTTGGCACGTTCGGAGGCTGCCCGCGCCGCGGCTGAGGAGGCGATTCGACGGGCGGACTTCCTCTCCGAGGCCAGCAGGCGCCTGACGGAGTCTCTGAGCATGGTGGCTACCGCGCGTGCGTTGGTAGATGTCGCGGTGCCCGGCCTTGGCTCCATTGCGGCTGTGGCCCTGCTCGACAGCCATGGAGAGCTCCATTGCCGGCATGTCAAAAGCCAGCAGGGAGGAGGTGGCGGCGAAGCGTCCTTGCCGGATGACGGGCGAACACTCAACCCCAAAATGGCGGCGATTATTCATTCGGCGATACGGACGCGAAGAATCGAATTCCCAGCGCCTGTTGCGCTTTGGCAAATTCCGGATACCTCCAATGCGTTGGCCGATCTGGCGTACTTGCCTTCATTCACGGAAAGGATGGCGGTCTGCCCGTTGATCGCGGGTGAACAGATGCTCGGTGCCCTCATCCTGTTTGGAAAAACCGAAGATTTTCAAAGGGCAGATACGGCCTTGCTCAGCGAGATCGTGAGCCGCGCTTCCATTGCCATGGAAAATGCGAGACTCTATACCCTGGTCCAGGAAGCCGATCGCCGGAAAAACGAGTTCCTGGCCATGCTGGCGCATGAACTCAGGAACCCGCTGGCTCCGATCAGGAACGCGGTTCACATCATTCATAGCTCACAGACAGTTGAACCCAAGGTGGCATGGGCACGTGATGTGATTTCCCGGCAGGTCGATCACATGTCCCGAATGATTGACGATCTCCTGGATGTCTCACGGATCGCCAGGGGCAAGGTGGCAGTGCACATGGAGCAACTCCTGTTGTCGACTCTGTGCGAGCGGGCAGTGGAGGCCAGCAGCCCGCTGCTGGCAGCCCGCAACCAGGAGCTGAGTGTCACTATTCCAGACAAGCCCATCGTGCTTCAGGGCGATTTGGTGCGCCTTTCGCAAGTGCTTTCCAACCTTCTGAACAATGCTTCCAAATTTACCGATTCGCACGGAAAGATCGCGTTGTCCGCGTCGCTGCAGGAAGAAGGTGTCATGCTGACTGTCTTGGACAATGGGCAGGGCATAGACCCTGAATTTTTACCGCACATATTTGACCTTTTTGCCCAGGGCGACCAGGCATTGGATCGTGCACAAGGCGGTCTGGGAATCGGTTTGACCCTGGTCAAGCATTTGGTCGAATTGCACAGCGGCAAGGTAGAGGCCTATAGCGAGGGAAGAGGTAAGGGGAGCCGTATTTCACTTCATTTGCCCGCCAAAGTTTTGGAAGACGGAGTGAGCCTTGCTGTTGCCTCTGAGAGGGCGGTCGCGAAGCCTATGAGCATCGCTCCGCGAAAAATCCTTGTCGTTGACGACCTGGTTCCCTCCGCTGAAACCCTCAAGATGCTGCTTGAACTGGAAGGGTTCATCGTCCAGATCGCCAATGACGGAGCGTCGGCGCTTCATATCGCGCGGCAATTCGCCCCCGACGCGGTCATTCTGGACATTGGCCTGCCGGGTATGGACGGATTTGAAGTTGCCCGGCAGCTGCGAGACCGCCCGGAATCACAAAATGCGTTGCTGGTAGCCCTGACGGGCTACGGCGAAGCTGAGAGCCGGCTACGCTCTCAGCAGGCCGGCTTCGATCATCACGTCGTGAAGCCTGCGGACATCGACGCTCTTTTGGCGATGGTCAGCCAGCCGCGGGAGGGTGCTGCGGCGATGCGTGTTCAGTAACATTTGAGGCGCGTGATAACAGGGCATTGACGCACGCGGTGCGCCGTGCGTGGTCGGCAGGATGCGGATCAACGCAGAATCAAAACGGGGATGGTGCTGTGCGTGAGCACCTGCTGGGTTTCGCTTCCGAGCAGGATGCGTGAGAGGCCCTTTCGCCCGTGCGAGGCCATCACGATGAGGTCGCACTTGTTCTTTTTGGCCGCTGCCAGAATGGATGTGGCGACGAGGTCGGATTTGGCAATCACGGCCTTGGCTTTAACGCCTGCAGCTTCCGCGGACTTCTGCACGGCGTCGGCGAGCGCTTGCCCCTTGTCTGCCCATACCTTTTCGATGCGACCGACTTCTTGCGGAGAAATGGTGGCACCACCTTCAAAATAGCTCGTGGGGTAACGCGGCACCACATTGAGCGCCACAAGGTCGGCTCCCAAAGATGCGCTAAGTGCAATGGCGTCTTTGACCGCTTTTTTGGAAAGCGAGGAACCGTCGGTTGCAACGAGAATGCGCTTGTACATGGTGGTTTCTCCTGTGTTGGTTCGCTTGCAGTCTAGGAGCGCCCCGACGGCCCGGGTTTGATCCACGTCAAGGGCGCCGCACATGATTTCGATCCTCTGTCGCGGCGCTTGTGCCGAGGTGTCCGGCGTGTGAAAAGCGCATCCGACTTGCGAATATCCACGGCGACTTCAACGCGCGGCGGAAACCCTCGGCGACTGCCCGGACAAGCTGGATCCGACGGGACCCGCCGTGCGCGGATACTGATAAATCGTGTCATTCAGGTAGCCGGCCACTTCCGCGATATCCGCCTCATCCCACTGCAGCCCGGTGTTGCCTTGCCAGCGGCGCACCTGCACCTTCAGGCTCTCCCAGTCATTGGCGCGCCGGTTATCGCGCCAGTGCATCTCCGAGCTATGGCAAGCAATGCAATGCGTCGTGTACAACAACTCTCCCCGGGTTTGCAGGGGCGTCGTCTGGGCGTGAGCCGCCAGGCCGCCGAACCCGAAGAAGGCGGACAGCACAAGACAGCGGCCGGGAAATGCCGTGGTGAAGGGTGATGACATGGGGTGACTGTGCGCGCGGCATCAGCAGGCGTCTGTTCGCCAACAGACAGTGGGGCCCTAAACCACGGCGCCAAACAGCGAGCCCACACCCGCGGTAATGCCCATGGCCAGCGCGCCCCAGAAA
>NZ_JBDTPB010000132.1:0-9293 GCF_039932935.1 Polaromonas sp. | reverse complement strand
CCAACGCCGAGATCGCCGTGATGGGCGCCAAGGGCGCGGTGGAAATCATCTTCCGCGAGGACAAAGGCGACCCGGCGAAGCTGGCCGCCAAAGAGGCCGAATACAAGGCCCGCTTTGCCAATCCCTTTGTGGCCGGTGCGCGCGGCTTTATCGACGACGTGATCCTGCCGCACGAAACCCGCAGGCGCATTTGCCGTTCGCTGGTGATGCTGCGGGACAAGAAGATTGAGAACCCGTGGCGCAAGCACGGGAACATCCCGCTCTGACATGCAGGCCATGACCGCATCGTTGATTCCCCCGCGCGAAAAGTGGGGCGCGCTGCGCTGGCTGGCACTGGTGCTGGGCACTGCGCTGGTGCTCGACAGTGTCTGGCTGGCCACCGTCAAGGTCACGCATTTCGGCGTGATCGTGCCTGCGTGCATTGGCCTGGCCATGGCAGCGCTGGCACTGGTTTGGCCCCGGTGGCAGGTGTGGGTGCAAGCGCGCCGCTGGCGAATCTGGGGTTGGCACTTGGCGCTTGCTGGATTCGCAGTGTGGCTTTTGTCTCTCCTCGCATTTTTTGCTTTCATGCAGGCTCAGAAGCCGGTGGCCGGCGCCGGCTTTGAACCCGCAGCCATCATCGTGCTGGGCTCCAGCACGCCGAATGCTAAACCTTCACCCACCCTGGCCCAAAGGCTTGACCTCGCTGGACAACTGGCCATCCAACATTCCAGGGCGGCAGTGGTCGTCAGCGGCGGAGCGGACTTTCGCCAGGACATCCCTGAAGCCCGCGTGATGGCCGACTACCTGACCGCGCACGGCCTGGATGGCAGCCGCATCGCGCTGGAAGACCGCAGCACCAGCACGTACGAAAACCTTTTGTTCTCCGCACGGTTGCTGGAAGGCCGGGGCATAGGGCGCGACTCGCCCATGCTTCTGGTCACCAGTGACTTTCATACCGCACGCGCCGGCTGGATTGCAGCCAGAGCCGGGTGGAGCAACGTCCAGGCCGCCGGCGCGCCGACACCGCTCTACATGCGCTACAACGCCTGGACGCGTGAATACTTTGCGTGTCTCTCAGGCTGGCTGCTGGGTGAATACTGAACGCATTGCCGATAGAGACAAATCACGGAAAACCACCATGTTCACAAAAATACTGATAGCCAACCGCGGCGAGATCGCCTGTCGTGTCATCCTGACTGCCCGCAAGATGGGCATCCAAACTGTCGCCGTGTATTCAGATGCCGACAAGGATGCGCGCCACGTAGAGCTGGCAGACGAAGCTGTGCACATCGGCCCGGCGCCCAGCCGTGACAGCTACCTTCAAGCCGACAAGATCATTGCAGCCTGCAAGCAGACCGGCGCCCAGGCGGTGCACCCGGGCTACGGCTTTCTGAGCGAGAACGCGGGCTTTGCCAAGCGGGTGGAAGAAGAAGGCATCGTCTTCATCGGCCCCAAGCACTATTCGATTGCCGCCATGGGCGACAAGATTGAGTCCAAGAAGCTGGCCGGTGCGGCGGGAGTCAACTGCATTCCCGGTGTGAATGACGCGATTGAAACGGCGGAAAAAGCGGTGGAGATTGCCAAGGGCATTGGGTACCCCGTGATGATCAAGGCCAGTGCGGGCGGCGGTGGTAAGGGCCTGCGCGTGGCCTTTAACGACAAGGAGGCCTTCGAGGGCTTCACCTCCTGCCGCAACGAGGCGCGCAACAGTTTTGGTGACGACCGCGTTTTCATCGAAAAATTTGTGGAGGAACCTCGCCACATCGAAATCCAGTTGCTCGGCGACAGCCACGGCAATGTGATTTATCTCAATGAACGTGAATGCTCGATCCAGCGGCGCCACCAGAAGGTGATCGAAGAAGCGCCATCACCCTTCATCAGCGACGCCACGCGCAAGGCCATGGGCGAGCAGGCGGTGGCGCTGGCCAAGGCGGTGAAATACCAGAGCGCCGGCACGGTCGAATTTGTCGTCGGCAAGGACCAGAGTTTTTACTTCCTCGAGATGAACACCCGCTTGCAGGTAGAACACCCGGTGACGGAATGCATCACCGGCCTGGACCTGGTGGAGCTGATGATTCGCGTGGCGGCCGGCGAGAAACTCCCGATCGCGCAAAAAGATGTGCAGCGCAACGGCTGGGCGATTGAATGCCGCATCAATGCCGAAGACCCGTTCCGCAGCTTTTTGCCTTCCACAGGCCGGCTGGTGCGTTTTCAGCCGCCCAAGGAGACGATGTTTGCGGCCGACACTTCGCAGCTGTATGGCGTGCGTGTGGACACCGGCGTGCAGGATGGTGGCGAGATACCGATGTTCTATGACTCGATGATCGCCAAGCTCATCGTGCACGGCAAAGACCGGCTGGACGCCATCACCAAAATGCGCGAGGCGCTCAACGGTTTTGTCATTCGCGGTATCTCCAGCAACATTCCTTTCCAGGCGGCTTTGCTGGCGCACCCCAAATTTGTGGCCGGCGACTTCAACACCGGCTTCATCGCCGAAAACTACAGCAAGGGTTTTCATGCCGAAGACGTGCCGCACGACGATCCGGCTTTCCTGGTGGCCCTGGCGGCTTATGTCAACCGCCGTCAGCTGGGCCGCGCAGCCGGCATCAGCGGCCAGATGCCCGGCCATGGCGTCACGGTGGGCGAGCAATTTGTGGTGGTCGGGCTGGGCGCTGCGGGGCAGAACACGCAGCACCCGGTGACGGTGCGCGACTACGTAGCAAAAACGGGCTCCAGCGCAATAGACACGGGCGCAAGCAGCTATGAAATTTGTAGCAACTGGCATCTGGGTGGTGCGCGTATCCGTGGCACGGTAAACGGCCAGCCGTTTGCCGCGCAGGTTGAGCGCGGCGTGGGACGCAATCCGCTGGCCTTTCGCATCGCGCATAACGGGACCCGGCTGGACGCATTGGTGCTGTCGCCACGAGCGGCTGCACTGCACGCCCTGATGCCCTACAAGGCGCCGCCGGACATGAGCCGTTTTGTGCTGTCGCCCATGCCCGGTTTGCTGGTAGATGTGGCCGTGCAGGTGGGCCAGAAAGTGCAGGCCGGCGAGCGCGTGGCAGTGATTGAGGCCATGAAGATGGAAAACGTGCTGTTTGCGGTGGCCGACGGTGTGGTCGGCAAGGTGCTTGCGGCCAAGGGCGAATCGCTCAGCGTCGATCAGCCGATCGTGGAGTTTCAGTGAATGCGGCCCCCCCGGTCGCTCGTTTCGCATAGCTTCCTGCCCTCCCGGGGGTACCCTGCGCCTGTGGCCGGCAACGCCGGTTCCGCGGCTCCTGCCTGTAGAAGACCTTCTGCGCTTGTCACCCCGGGTCGACGGTGGCAGTGATTGTTCATTGAGGAAAATAAAATGACACGTCCTTTCAAGGTGCTGGGCATCCAGCAGATCGCCATTGGCGCAACCAGCAAAGACCGGCTGCGAACGCTGTGGGTCGACATGCTGGGCCTGGAAGTCACCGGTAATTTCGTGAGCGAACGCGAAAACGTAGATGAAGACATCTGCGCGATTGGCTGCGGCCCTTTCAAGGTTGAAGTCGACTTGATGCAGCCGCTGGACGTGGAGAAAAAACCGGCGGTGCACACCACACCGCTCAACCATGTGGGCCTGTGGATTGACGACTTGCCCAAAGCCGTGGAATGGTTGACGGCCAAGGGCGTACGTTTTGCGCCCGGCGGCATCCGCAAGGGGGCCGCCGGGTTTGACATCTGTTTTCTGCACCCCAAGTCAAACGACGAATTTCCCGTGTCGGGCGAGGGTGTGCTGATCGAGATGGTGCAGGCTCCGCCCGAAGTGATCAAGGCATTCGCCGCGCTGGGCTGAGTCGCCGGTTCAGCTCTTTCCGCTGCCGCCTTGTTCGCGCTGCGCCCGGGCACGAGCCAGCGCGGCTTCAATGACCGCGCGTTTTCGGTCCGCTACGGCAGGGTCGTCTTTCGAGCGAGCAGGTGCGGGCGAAGCTGCTCCTGACAGGGCCGCATCGGCGTTGGCGCTTTTCACAGGATACTTTCCCGCGGCGCTTGCGATTTTTTGCTCTCTCGCGCGGCGCGACTCGTAGCGCGCCTTCGCGATACCGGCATCTTCTGCCGACCAGGCCGCCCAGCCGGTCCTGTCGCCGGTGACGTTTTCCAGGCTGATGCAATCGACCGGGCAAACGGGGATGCATAGCTCGCAGCCCGTACACCAGGGCTCGATCACGGTGTGCATCGTTTTGTTGCTGCCCATGATGGCGTCAGTTGGGCAGGCCTTGATACACAGCGTGCAGCCGATGCACCACACTTCATCGATGATCGCGACAGCGCGCGGGCCTTCCACGCCGTTGGCGGGATTCAGGGGGCGGATGGGGCGGCCGGTGATGTCTGCAAGGCGCCGTACGCCCTCCGCGCCTCCCGGCGGGCACTGGTTGATGTCGGCCTCGGCTGAGGCCATGGCGTGGGCATACGCTGCGCAGTCCGGGTAGCCGCAGCGGGTGCACTGTGTTTGGGGCAGGGCGGCGTTGATGCGCTCAGCAAGGGGGCTGTTAACGGGTTGGTTCACTGGCCTATTGTCGTATCAGCCGTGGCCCGGCAGCCCGTGTCTTGCCGGACTTTTCAGGCTTTCTTGCTGCGCGTCGTCTTTTTCACGGCCGGCTTGCGCGTTGGCGTTGCTGCTGGTTTTACGGAGGTTTTTGCAGCAGGTTTCACTGTCGCTGGGTTCGCAGATTTTGCTATTGTTTTAGTAGCTGCTGGCGCACGCTTGGATTGGGCTGGAGCCCGATTGTTCTCAAGAATAAAGGCCTTGACCTGCGGGTAGGCAATGTCGCGCCAGCGGCGGCCGCTAAAAATTCCGTAGTGGCCCGCGCCCTTGACTTCCAGGTGCTTTTGCAGCGCCTTGGGAATGTTTTTGCAAAGACCATGTGCGGCCTCGGTCTGGCCGGAGCCGGAGATATCGTCCAGTTCGCCCTCGATGGTGAAGTGGGCGGTAGTCTTGATGTCTTCGGGTCGCACACGTTCGAGTTCGCCGTCCAAGTTCTTGACATCCCAGGTGCCGTTGACCAGCTTGAACTCCTGGAACACCGTCTTGATGGTGTCGAGGTAGTAGTCGGCATCCATGTCGAGCACCGCGTTGTATTCGTCGTAGAACTTGCGGTGCGCCTCGGCACTGGCGTCGTCGCCTGCAATCAGGTGCTTGAAGTAGTCATAGTGGCTGGTGGCGTGGCGGTCGGGGTTCATGGCCACGAAGCCCGTGTGCTGCAGAAAGCCGGGGTACACGCGCCGGCCCGCGCCCGGGAAGTTGCTGGGCACGCGGTAGATCACATTGTTCTCGAACCACTCGTAGCTCTTGTTCATGGCCAGGTTGTTGACAGCCGTGGGCGACAGGCGCGCGTCAATGGGGCCGCCCATCATCACCATGGACAGCGGGGTGGTTTCGCCGCGCGACGCCATCAGCGAGACCGCTGCCAGCACCGGCACCGTGGGCTGGCACACGCTGATGACGTGGCAATTGCCGTAGGTGGCCTGCAGGTGGCGGATGAATTCCTGCACATAGTTGACATAGTCGTCGAGGTGGAAAGAGCCGTCGGACAGCGGCACGGTGCGTGCGTTCTTCCAGTCCGTGATGTAGACCTTGTGGTCCTTGAGCATGGTCTTGACCGTGTCGCGCAGCAAGGTGGCGTAGTGGCCGGACAGGGGCGCGACGATCAGCACGGCGGGCTGGCCCTTGAGGCGGGACAAAACGTGGGTGTCGTCAGAAAAGCGCTTGAACCGGCGCAGTTCGCAAAATGGCTTGTCGATTTCCACGCGTTCGTGGATGGCGATTTCGGTGCCGTCTACTTCCAGGGTCTTGATGTCGAAGCTGGGCTTTTCGTAGTCTTTGCCGAGGCGATAGATCAGGCTGTAACCGGCTGCCACGCGTTGGGCAAATGGGTTCTGGCCCAACGGCGACAACGGGTTGCCGTACAGCTTGGCGGCGGCCTGCGCAAAATCGACAAAGGGCTCCATCAAGGTGCGCTGGGTTTCGTAGACTTGGTACAGCATGGGGGTAACCTTGGTTATGAATGATTTTCGGTTAAATCACAGTATGTTGCAGTGCAATATAACAGGCGTGTGCCAAGCCGTTTTGAGGATAAGCACCAATAACGCGGCGAAAAAGAGGGGATATCGGGCCGTATTCACGGTTTTACCGCCGAAGTGCCGAAAAAATACTCGCCGATTGGCGGCGATACACCCTGTCGCCCGCGGAAATGCGCCAAGGCTTACCATTTCGGCCTAGCCGGTAAATGCCGGCCTGGTATTACGCCCTACAGGACAAGAACATGCTTTCCCCCCTTGACGTTGCCGCGCTTGACCGCTTGCCCTCGTTGAAAAAATCCGACCGCATGCCGGTGCTCTTTGTGGGCCACGGCAGTCCCATGAATGCGATCGGCGACAACGAATACCGGCGCAGCTGGCAAGCGATGGGGGCCGAATTTGGCTCCAAACGGCCGAAGCCGCAGCTGATTCTTTGCATCTCCGCCCACTGGCTTACCGAGGGCTGGTGGTTGACCGCCATGGCCCAGCCTAAAACCATCCACGACTTCGGCGGGTTTCCGCAGGAGTTGTTTGACCAGCAATACCCTGCGCCTGGCGACACCGCTGCCGCCCAGGCCATCAGTCAGCTGGTGCGGCAACGGGCGTCGACGCCCCTTGGGCTGGACGAAAGCGAGTGGGGGCTCGACCATGGCGCCTGGTCGGTTCTGAAGCCCATGTTTCCCGATGCCGACATTCCGGTGATTCAGCTCAGCATGGACTACAGCCGCGCCCCCGATGAGCACTATGCGCTGGCCCGGCAGCTCAAGGCGCTGCGCGAGCGCGGCGTCCTGATCGTGGCCAGCGGCAATATCGTGCACAACCTGCGTCAGATGCAGCGCGGCGCATCCGGCAACCAGGCCTACGACTGGGCGCTGGAGTTTGACCAGACGACGGGTGGTTATCTGCAGCAAGGCAACCTGGATGCATTGCAAAACTTCATGAAGCTGGGACAGGTGGCCAAAATGGCCCACCCCACCCACGAACACTACCTGCCGCTGTTGTACGCAGCGGGCGCGGCCGACGCGAAGGAGCCGATGCGGTTTTTCAACACCAGCTTTCAGGCCGGGTCGATTTCAATGCGGTCGGTCGTGTGGGGGTGAACCGCTAGCTGGCGGCGTGGGCGGTAAACCACAGAAGCGCCTGCTTTTCGCAGGTTCCTCATGATAATGGGAGCAAATAGGTTAATTAATTCCATGCCCGTGTCAGCCTCTTCCGTCCCGACTGTTTTGGTCTCCGTCGTTCTTGCCGCCATGATTCCGGCGATGTTTTTGCCTTGGGGCTATCCAGCGGCCTGGCTGTTGCTGGGAACTGTAGCGGCGCTCTGGGCAGCCAAATTCAGGGCCGAACCTTTTGCTGATGCGGCCGGCGCCCGGCGCGCCATCTTTGCAACAGCGATCTGCTTTGCTATCTATCTTTCCCTGTTTGCGCTGAACATGATTTGTCACGGCGCGGCGTTGCGCGAATTCGACAAGCCCGTGCGTTATGCCGTTGGTGTCGCGCTGCTGTTGGCGTTGGGTCATGCTGGTCTCAACGCCGGGGTTGTGCGTGCTGCGATCCTGCTGGCTGCGCTGGTGGCGTTGGCTTATGCGCTGTTTGATCGTGTGGCCAATGATGCGATGCGTGTCGGCGGTTTCATGAACCCAATTCAATTTGGCGTACTGTCCGCGCAGGTGGCGATGTTCAACGCGGTGATCGCCGCGCAGAACTGCTGCGGTGAGCGTGGGCGCCTGCGGTGGCATGTTGTCGGTGCGGTCGCAGCGCTTACCGCTTGCGTGCTCTCGGGCTCGCTGACCGCGCTGATGTCGCTTGTCGCCTTGCCGCTAGCTCTATCGCTGTCGCGTCGCTGCCTGCCGAGTCTACGCTTGATATTGCTGGCCACCTTGGTGATTTGCGCGACGGCTGCCGTCATGATTCAGATGCGCGCGCATATCGTCGAGCGTAGTAGTCAGGCAATCGATGAGGTGTCGCTATACGACTCGTCGCATGCGGCCCACGGACGCGCCAGCAGCAACGGCTCACGAATCGAAAATTTCAAGAATGCTTGGGACATCTTTAGGTCGTCGCCGTGGTTAGGTGTCGGCAACCAAGGCTATCGCGAAATTCGTGAGGCGCAGGTTAGCCGGGGCGAGCTAAGTCCTTATGCTGGCAGTTTCGGAGTTGCCCACAACGAATATCTCGATGCCATGGCCAAACGCGGCCTGCTTGGATTGGCCGGCTTGCTGGTTCTGCTATTCGGTCCGTTTTGCGTGTTTTATCGGTTCGGTGGAGTCGGCCGTGCCGACGACAATCCGTGGCCGACGCTCGGCATGATTGTTTGCCTCGGTCTGGCGCTCGCTTCGTTGACGCAGAACGTGATCACGCACAGTTCAGGCGCGAACTGGCTGAGCCTGAACATAGCGCTTTTCCTCGGCCTCGCGCTGCGGCAGTACCGGTCGGACACCGTCGCCCCACCTCAGCGTGCGTAGCACCAGACAGTGCGGGGCAGCACCGTACAAAGCGTCTGCAGGAGGCATTGGCGGCCCAACTCAAGGTAGGCGCGCCGACAGGACTGTGGTGTCCGGCAGGGCATGAGGTGGCCGCGAAGCGGCAACAGCCGCTTAGGCGCCGCTTTCGACCAATGTGAGCCAAGGCCAGCGAGCCTGGTAGCTCGCTGCCTTGGCTCGAAACAATTCCCGGTGATCGCAGGCCGGGTTCGGATGGAGTCGGCCTGCATAGAGGTCGTCGAGCCGTTGCGATGCGTAGAGCCGGTGCTCGGCATCGATGCCGACACAAGTACAGGCGACCAGGAAGCGGTCGATGCCGTCGCGAGACGACTGCAACTGTGGGTAAGGCAGGCCAAAATACCCGGGATACCAGAGATGGACGCGTGCCTGGTTGCAGACCTCAATCTCGACAGGTCAGATCGGTGAACAGCGCCGTAGCACGACGCTGAACGGCCTGTTCTGCGGCTGCCGAAAGGTTGGTCGCGTCGAAATAGAAAACGTCGTAATCCTTGATGCCGTACGCTGGCGGCCGGTCCGAACGCAAATTCCAGACAGTCTGGAACAGACAGCCGGCGACCAGCCAGGCATCCGGCAAGTCGAGAGATGGCAGGCGCTCGAGAATCGCTCGGCTGAAGCGATTCTCAAGCGCCTCAGCGACAAAGCGCTCGGACGCCACCTGTACAGGGGTCAAACCACCTTGGCAATGGCCGCGCAGACGTAGTCGATGTTCTTGCTGTTGAGCGCGGCCACGCACATGCGGCCGGTGTCGGTGCCGTAGACGCC
>NZ_JBDTPB010000131.1:0-6673 GCF_039932935.1 Polaromonas sp. | reverse complement strand
TTCATGTACCGCAGCTGGATGAAGAACCAGGGCATTCCCGACCATGAGTTCGACGGCCGTCCCATCATCGGCATCTGCAACACCTGGTCGGAGCTCACTCCCTGCAACGCCCACTTCCGCAAGATTGCAGAGCACGTGAAACGCGGCATTTCCGAAGCGGGTGGTTTCCCGGTGGAGTTCCCGGTTTTCTCCAACGGCGAGTCGAACCTGCGGCCGACCGCGATGCTCACACGCAACCTGGCCAGCATGGACGTGGAAGAAGCGATTCGCGGCAACCCCATCGATGCCGTGGTGTTGCTCACCGGCTGCGACAAGACCACGCCCGCATTGCTGATGGGCGCGGCGAGTTGCGACATTCCAGCCATCGTGGTGACCGGCGGTCCCATGCTCAACGGCAAGCTCGAAGGCAAAAACATCGGCTCGGGCACGGCTGTGTGGCAGCTGCATGAATCGCTGAAAGCGGGCGAAATCCAGCTGCACCAGTTCCTGGCGGCCGAAGGCGGCATGTCGCGCTCAGCCGGCACCTGCAACACCATGGGAACGGCCTCCACCATGGCCTGCATGGCCGAAGCGTTGGGCACCTCGCTGCCACACAACGCCGCGATTCCCGCGGTGGATGCACGCCGCTATGTGCTGGCGCAAATGTCGGGCGCGCGGGCCGTCGAGATGGCGCGCGAAGGCCTCACGCTGTCGAAAATTCTCACGCGTGAAGCATTCGAAAATGCCATCCGCGTCAACGCCGCCATTGGCGGCTCCACCAACGCGGTGATTCATCTCAAGGCCATTGCGGGTCGCATCGGGGTGCAGCTGGATCTGGAAGACTGGACGCGCATTGGCCGCAACACGCCCACCCTCGTCGACCTGCAGCCCTCGGGCCGCTTCCTGATGGAGGAGTTTTATTACGCCGGTGGCCTGCCCGCCGTGTTGCGCCGCCTGGGCGAAAACGGCTTGCTGCCACATCCCAAGGCGCTCACCGTCAACGGCCAGTCAATTTGGGACAACGTGCGCGAAGCCCCGCAGTACAACGACGAGGTGATCCGTCCGATCGACAACCCGTTGATCGCCGACGGCGGCATCTGCATATTGCGCGGCAACCTGGCACCGCGTGGCGCCGTGCTCAAGCCTTCGGCAGCCTCGCCTGAGCTGCTCAAGCACCGCGGCCGCGCAGTCGTGTTTGAAAACCTCGAACATTACAAAGAGCGCATCGTCGACGAGAACCTCGACATTGACGCAAGCTGCGTGATGGTCATGAAAAACTGCGGCCCCAAGGGCTACCCCGGTATGGCCGAGGTCGGCAACATGGGCCTGCCGCCCAAGCTGCTGCGCCAGGGTGTCAAGGACATGGTGCGCATTTCCGACGCACGCATGAGCGGCACCGCTTACGGCACGGTGGTGCTGCATGTGGCCCCCGAAGCCGCCGCCGGCGGGCCGCTGGCCGCCGTGCGCGACGGCGACTGGATCGAGCTGGACTGCAACAAAGGCCGCCTGCACCTGGACATCAGCGACGCCGAGCTGGCCGAACGCCTGGCCGCCCTGGAAGGCACCGCCCCCACCGGCATGCGCGGCGGCTACCAGCGCCTGTATGTCGACCACGTCCTGCAAGCCGACGAAGGCTGCGACTTCGACTTTCTTGTCGGCTGCCGCGGCTCCGAAGTTCCCCGCCATTCCCACTGACCATAACTCCCGACCCTCGCTCCATGAACACTTCCCTTCAGCCGCGCTACCGCGGCATCTTTCCGGTGGCACCCACCACGTTCACCGAAGCCGGCGAGCTTGACCTGGACAGCCAGAAGCGCTGCATTGACTTCATGATCGATGCGGGTTCTGACGGCATTTGCATTCTTGCCAATTTTTCCGAGCAGTTCGTGCTGTCGGACGAGGAACGCGAAACCCTGACGCGCACCATCCTTGAACACGTGAAAGGCCGCGTGCCCGTGATCGTGACCACCACCCATTACGGCACCAAAATCTGCGCAGAGCGAAGCCGCCGCGCGCAGGACATGGGCGCCGCCATGCTGATGGTCATGCCGCCGTATCACGGGGCCACGTTTCGCGTGGGTGAGCCGCAGATTTACGAGTTTTATGCGCGCCTGTCGGATGCGGTCGACATTCCCGTCATGATCCAGGACGCCCCGGCCAGCGGCACCGTGCTGTCTGCCGCCTTCCTCGCGCGCATGGCCCGTGAGATCGAGCACATTGCCTATTTCAAGATCGAGACGGCCGGCGCCGCATCCAAACTGCGCGAGCTCATTCGTTTGGGAGGCGATGCGGTGGAAGGCCCGTGGGACGGTGAAGAAGCCATTACCCTGCTGCCCGACCTTGATGCCGGCGCGACTGGCTCCATGACCGGCGGCGCCTATCCTGATGGCATCCGTCCCATCATCGAAGCACACCGCACCGGCGACCACGACAAGGCCTATGCCTTGTACCAGCAATGGCTGCCACTGATCAATTACGAAAACCGCCAGGCTGGGTTGCTGGCTGCCAAGACGCTGATGAAGGAAGGCGGCGTGATCGCCTGCGAGGCCCCACGCCATCCCTTTCCGGCCATGCACCCGGAAACGCGCGCAGGCCTGCTGGCCACCGCCAGGCGGCTTGACCCGATGGTGCTGCGCTGGGGGCGCTAGCGCCGTAAAAGGCAACGCTGGCTCCTGCCCCACCTCACCCCTGGATTCGCTCCTTTATTGATAGCTGTCCGCGCTCGTCCCTTGCGGGCTGCAGGCCCATAAAGATACTAGCGCGGCATTCCCGACCCGATCTGGCGCGCCAGATGAACCTGGTGCAGGGTGATCTTGCGCACCTCAGCCTGGCTGGTTTCGATGTGGGCGCGCAACAGCATGGCGGCTTGGTCGCCGCGCTTGGCCTGTACCGCCTTGAGAATTTTGGCGTGTTCCTCATAGGTCGCATCGATGCGCGGCTGCTTGATGAAGTCGAGCCGACGAATGATGCGAATGCGGTCGGTCACGTCGCGGTGCACGCGGGCCATCTCGGCATTGCCGGCGGCCGCCACCAGCGCGCAATGAAAGGCCTCGTCCCACTGGGCGACCTGCACGTTGTCAGTGCTGCGCCGGACCGCCGGCACCAGCCAGATGGCAACCAGCCCATCGAGCAGCGCAGTATCCACCGCCTTGCTGCCGGCGCACAGGCGCTGCACAGCCGTGGTTTCCAGCACCATGCGCAGGTCGTAGAGCTGCTCGAACTTGTCGAAGTCAAACGGCAGCACGCGCCAGCCGCTGCGAAACAGCACCTCGACGAAACCTTCCTGCTGCAGGCGAAACAGGGCCTGGCGCACCGGGGTGCGCGAGACACCCAGGCGTTCGCTGATTTCGGTCTCTGTGAAACGATCGCCCAGCACCAGCTTGAACTCGGCAATATTGCGCTTGAGTTCAGCATAGGCCTCGTCGGCGCGCGAATGAAAAGCGGCACCAGCAACAGGCAATGCAGGCGTGGGGCTCATGCCAGCAGGCTCACGTGGGCGGCCACCACGCGCCAGCCGTCGGGTGTGCGCAGCCAGGTTTGGCTCTGGCGCCCGGTTTTGTCGCTGCCCGCGCGCGCGAACTCGGTGTTCGCCGTGGCGAAGTCGCAGCCGTAGGTGGTGATCACGGTAGCAAGAAGGGTGCGTGCCAGCCCTTGCGAGGGACGGCCCGCACGAAACGCGCGTATGGCGTCATAGCCATAAAGGTTCTCGGTGGCGCCGTAGCGCAGTGTGTGTTCGCTGTTCCAGAACAACTCGTCGAGCACTTCCACGTTGTTGCCGACCAGCGCGCTTTCGTAACGGTCAAACGCGGCGGCCACTTCGGCATGAACGTCGGGCAGGTTGATGGCGTGGATCATGGTTCCCCAATTGTCAACGAAGCCAGCGGCGCGCGGGCGATGCCGGCGGCCTCCAGCACCGCCGCCACGCGCAGCGCGTGGTCTTCTCGCCAGGGCGCGGCAATCACCTGCACGCCGATGGGCAGGCCTTGGTCAGGCCACACTGGCACCGCGCAGACCGGCAAGCCTATGCAGGAAAGCGGCTGGGTCAGCAGCCCCATGCTGGGGCGTAGCGGCAGGCGTTTGCCGTTCAGTTCCAGCCACTCGGCGCCCAGGGGGGTGGCGGCGCAAGGGGTGGCGGCGGCCAGCAGCACGTCGAAGTGTTCGAACAGGCCGGCCACGGCTTTCGCATACAGGCGGCGCACCCGTTGGGCGCGGTCTATCCAGGCGGCCGGCAGGAGGGCGCCGGCCAGGAAGCGGTCGCGCGACAGGGGCTCAAAGTCGCCGGCGCGGCGCCGCAGGTCGTTCAGGTGCAGGGCGCCGCCTTCGGCGTTGGTGATCAGGAAGGCAGCGGCGCGGCCAGCCTCGACCATGGGCAGCTCCACCGTTTTGCGGGCGGCGCCCAGCGCCTGGGCTACGCGCTGCACCGCGGCCCAGGCCTGCTGCTGCGCATGGTCCTGGAAGTAGCCACCCAGCACGCCCACGCGCAGCCCGTCCACCCCTTGCATCAACGATGGCAGAACCGGTTCGGCGGCACGCTGCACGCAACCAGGGTCGCGGCCGCGCGCGGTTTCGGGTCCCTGCATGAGGTCATACGCCAGGGCCAGGTCGCGCACGGAACGCGCGAACGGCCCCAGGTGGTCCAGGCTGGAAATAAAGGGGTAGCTGCCGCTGCGCGGCAGGCGGCCGAAGGTGGGCTTGAGGCCAAACACACCGCACAGCGAGGCCGGCACGCGAATGGAGCCATTGGTGTCCGAGCCCAGCGCCAGCGGCACCTGGCCCGCCGCCACCGCGGCGCCCGAACCGCCGGATGACCCGCCGGCAATGCGCGTGAGGTCGTGCGGGTTGCGGGCCGGCCCGGCATGGCTGTTTTCGGTGGTGAAGCCGTAGGCGTATTCGTCCATGTTGAGGGCGCCTACCAGCACCGCACCGGCCGCTTCCAACCGCTGCACCAGCAAAGCGTCGGCCGTGGCGGGCACGTGCTCACGTTCGATGGCCGAACCCGCGAGGGTGGACAGGCCTTCGATGTCGAACAGGTTTTTCACGGCGAAGGGCACGCCCAGCAGGGGCTGGGCTGTCACGCCGGGCACATCGCCGGCGAGTTGCCGGTCCAGCAAAGCCGCGCGCTGCCGCGCCCGCAAAGCCGTGACCTCGGTGAAAGCATTGACGCGGCCATTGGTAGCGGTAATGTGCGCCAGGCTGGCTTCAACCAGCGCGCCGGCGCTGATCTCGCGCGAGTGCACCGCCTGGGCCATGGCTGTCGCGTCGCCACGCAGGTATTCGGCGGCGCGGCTCATCCGGGGACCTTGGGGGAAGGCTCCACAGGTACAAACACCATCGCCGGGTCGTCATGGGCATCCAGCGGCACGGCCTGCAGCTGCTCGGCAAAATCGGCAGCCAGCGCAAAAAACTGCAGCACGCCGGGCCGGTGTTCCGGGCTCAGCGGCAAATCCAGTGCCGCGGCCGCGGCGTCGACATAGGCTTCAATTTGCGGGGGCGTCATGCGTGTTAGCGCCTGACTTCACGCTGGAAGATTTCCAGGCTGAGTTTCTTGGTGCTGATAAAGCTTGCCTCGGAGAGCGTCTCCACCGTGCGCGGGCGCACGTCGCCATAGGGCAGGATTTCGGCCACGCGTGTAGGGCGCTTGGTCAGCAACAGCACCTGGTCGGCCAGGTAGACAGCCTCTTCCAGATCGTGTGAAACCAGCAGCATGGTGGTGCCAGTCTGCATGAACACCTCCTGTAGCTTTTCGCGGATGAAAAGCGTCATCTCGAAGTCCAGCGCGGAAAAAGGCTCATCCAGGAACAGCACCTCGGGATTGGGCGCCAGCGCCCGCATGATGGAGGCCGTCTGTTGCTGCCCGCCCGAAAGTTCATAGGGATACCGGTTTAGGTCGAACTTCACGTCGAAGGAGGCCACGAGTTCGGCCATGCGCCTGTCCACCTCGGCCTTGGATTTTCCCTCGAGCTTGAGCGGATAGGCGATGTTGTCGATAGTGCGCATCCACGGAAACATCGCTTCGCGGTAGTTCTGGAACACGTAGCCGATCTTGGTGTCCTTGAGCGACTTGCCGTCAAACAGGATTTCGCCCGCGTCGATGGGAATCAGGCCCGCGATCATGTTGATCAGCGTGGACTTGCCGCAGCCGTTGGGCCCGAACACCGAAACGATCTTGTGCTTGGGGATGTCCAGGTTGAAGTCTTCGTACAGCGGCCAGCCGGCGAAGTACTTGGTCAGGCCGCGTATGGTGATGTGCGTGCCGGCCGGCCCGGGCTGGAACTCACGCACCGGGACGTCGGCAAAGACAGGGGCGTTGATTACAGCGGACATTTCGAACTCCAATTAAGTTCACGATTGGTAACGAAGCGAGCAGACGCTCCCTTCAAGCAGGGGCCGCGGAACCGGCTTAGCCGGGCCGCAGGCGCAGCGGCCCCCTCGGGGGGCAGCGCATTACACGCAGCCGAAGGCAAAGTGAAAAGCGTGGGGGCCATATCTATCGTCCACTCCAGTGAACAATGCGGCGCTCAAGCATCAAGAAAAGAATGTTGAGCGCATACCCCAGCGCGCCCGCGGCCAGGATGGATGCGTACATGTCCTTTACATTCATGACCTGCTGCGAGTTGATGATGCGGTTGCCCAGGCCGGTGTCGGCCCCGATGAACATCTCGGCGACGATCACGATGACCAGCGCCATGGACAC
>NZ_JBDTPB010000130.1:0-5161 GCF_039932935.1 Polaromonas sp. | reverse complement strand
GACTTGGGCAACTGGGCGGCCAGCACGCGGGTCGCGGCGCCGCGCGCGAACAGGCTGCGCGCGAGCTGGCTCACGGCCTGCGGTGAAGTCCGCTCGCCCATGCCGATCAGTACCAGGCCGTTGCCCAGTGGCATGACGTCGCCGCCTTCGAGCGAAGCCTGCGCGTGCGGCTGCCCGGGGTCTCCCCACCACTCGGTGACCTTGCCCGCGAACCTGGGATGGAAGCGGTAGATGGCCGCCATGAGCAGGCTTTCCCGCCGGCGCGCCGGCCAGTACATGGATCCAAGCACGACGCCATCGCCTATCCAGCAACTGCTGTCGCGCGTGAAGAGTGTGTTGGGCAGGGCGGGCAGCAACAAGTCCGACGGGCTCGCGCAGGCGGCCGTGAGGCCGGGCAGCTTGAACGGCAGGTCGGACGGGGTCAAGCCGCCGATCAGGAACTCGGCCAGGCGGGCCGGCGGCAGTTCCTGCAGCCAGGGCCGCAACACGGCTGCGGCTTCAAAGTCGGTGCCGGCCAGTTCGCGGTCCAGCAACTGGTCGCGCGCCAAGGGGTTGCCGACCGTGACCGCGAGCAGGTCGTGCAGTTCCAGCACCTCCACGCCTTGCTCCGTCATCGCGCTGGTGAAAGCGTAGTGGTCGTTTTTGGCCTGGGCCACCCACATCACGTCGTCGAACAGCATGTCCTGGCAGTTCGCGGGTGTCAGGCGCATGTGCGCCAGGCCCGGCCGGCAGACCAACACCTTGCGCAGCCGGCCCGTCTCGGAATAGACGCCGGCCATCACAGGCTCAGCTGCCCGGTGGAGAGCATCCAGCCAGCCACCGCCGCGAGCACCAGCAGTGCTGCCAGCATCGCTTTCTCACCCGCAGTGAAGGCTTGTTTGCGGGCCTGGTTTTTTGCAAACAGGTACAAGGCCGCGCCGGGGGCGTAGAGCAGGGCGCTCAGCAACAGGTATTTGGCGCCGGCGGCATACAGCAGCCAGAGGCAGTACACCGAGGCGAGCGCGGCCACCGGCAGGTCCAGCGAACCGCGCGCGCCTTCAGGCGCCTGGCCCGCACCGTCACCGCGCGCGGCCAGCTTCAGGCCGTAAAGCGCGCTGAACAGGTAGGGCAGCAGGATCATCGCGGTCGACAGCGAAATCAGGGCCAGGTAAGAGGCCTTGGACACCAGCGTAACGACGAGGAAAATCTGCACCATGGCGCTGGTCAGCCACAGGGCATTGGCCGGCACGCCCTTGCCGCTCTGGCGGCCCAGCCAGGCGGGCATCACGCCGCTGTTGGCCGGCGTGAAGAGCGACTCGGCGGCCAGCAGCGTCCAGGCCAGGAAGCCGCCACCCACGGAAACGATGAGGCCGATATAGATCAGCACGGCGCCCCAGGTGCCCACGGCTTTCTCAAGCACGCTGGCCATGGACGGATTTTTCAGCCCGGCCAGTTCCGGTTGCGTGAAGATGCCCAGGGAGAGCAGCGAGACGGCCATCAGCAACGCCAGGCAGACCAGGAAACCGATGACCGTGGCCTTGCCGACGTCCTTGCGCTGCCGTGCGCGCGCCGAATAGACGCTGGCGCCCTCGATGCCGATAAAGACCCACACCGTCACCAGCATGGTGCTCTTGACCTGGTCCAGCACCGAGCCGAGCTTGGCGCCGCCCCAGAAGTCCAGGCTGAACGTCGGCGCCTGGAAAGCGGCGGCGGCCAGGACGATGAACAAGAGCAGGGGAATGAGCTTGGCCACCGTGACCACGGCATTGACCCAGGCTGCCGTATTAATGCCGCGCAGGACCAGCCCATGGACCACCCACAAAACCACCGACGCACCGGCGACGGCCGTGGGGGTATTGCCTTCGCCGAAGGCCGGAAAGAAATAGCCGAGCGCGCCGAACGCGGCCACCAGGTAACCCACGTTGCCTATCCAGGCGCTCATCCAGTAACCCCAGGCAGAGTTAAAGCCGATGTAGTCGCCTGAGAGCGCGCGGGCATAGGCGTAGACGCCGTTGTCCAGTTCGGGTTTACGTAGCGCCAGCATCTGGTACACGCGCGCCAGCACCAGCATGCCCACTCCAGTGATGAGCCAGCCGATCAGAATGGCACCGGCGCCCGCGCCTGCAGCCATGTTTTGCGGTAAACCAAAAATGCCGCTGCCAATGATGGAACCCGTCACCAGCGCGACCAACAATCCCAGGCCCAGCGTGCCATCGGACTGCCGCGTAGTGGAAATGGTCCGCTTTACCGACGAAGGGGACGGGGTCGTTGAGAGTGTATTCATGGGATGCTTTCAGGAGATGTCTACTGGACCAGCAGCACCGGCACGTCGACGTCCGCCACCACGCGTTGAGCAACGCTTCCGAGCAGGGCACGGCCGAACAAGCCATGGCCATGGGTTCCCATAACCAGCATGTGGACCTTTTCGCGCTGTGCCGCCTGCACGATCTGCGTGGCCGCTGTGCCGGCGACCCAGGAAGCCCGGAAGGAAATCTTGTGGCGTTTGAGAAAGCGCTCTATGGGCTGCAGCACTTTTTCGGCCTCTTCCTTGTGCCAGGCACGCACGGTGGCGGCGCCCAGCATGGTCTTGACGCGCGGGGAAACAGCCGGCTGCACGTTGAGCACCACCAGTTCGGCATCGGGCCCGACCAGGGTTTCATGGGTAACCAGGAAGGCCAGTGCCTTTTTGGTGAACTTGCTGCCGTCAACGGCCAAAAGGACTCTCATGGTGTTCTCCGGAGATGGTTTGTTCGGTGTGGATTCAACGCAGGACCAGCACGGGAATGGTGCTGTGCGTGAGCACCTGCTGGGTTTCGCTTCCGAGCAGGATGCGTGAGAGGCCCTTTCGACCATGCGAGGCCATCACGATGAGGTCGCACTTGTTCTTTTTGGCCGCAGACAGAATGGAAGTGGCGACAACGTCGGATTTAGCGATCACGGCCTTGGCTTTAACGCCTGCGGCTTCCGCGGACTTCTGTACGGCATCAGCGATGGCCTGACCCCTGTCCGCCCATTCTTTTTCGACGCGACCGATTTCCTGCGGCGAGATGTTGGCGCCGCCCTCAAAGTAACTCATGGGATAGCGTGGCACGACATTGAGTACCACAAGGCCGGCTCCCAGAGATGCGCTGAGGGCAATGGCGTCCTTCACCGCTTTTTTGGAAAGTGGGGAGCCATCGGTTGCAACGAGAATGCGCGTGTACATGGTGGGTTCTCCGGTGTTGATCTGCCTCAGTCTAGGAGCGCCGCACCGGCCTGGGTTTGATCCATGTCAAGGGCGCGGCACTCTGCGCTGGCCGCGCTTGCTTCGTGCAAACCGCTACGCCTGGCGCGGCTTCAGCGCGCGACGGAAATACTCTGCGTTTGCCCGGGCGATACGAGGCCGCCTGAACCCGGCATGCGCGGATAGTGATAAACCGTGTCATTCAGGTAACCGGCCACTTCCGCGATATCCGCCTCATCCCACCGCAGCCCGCTGTTGCCTTGCCAGAGGCGAACCTGCACCTTCAGGCTCTCCCAGTCATGGGCGCGGCGGTTGCTCCGCCAGTGCATCTCCGAGGTATGGCAGGCAATGCAATGCGTCGTGTACAGCACCTCCCCGCGGCTGGGCACGGGCGCTGTCTGGGCATGTGCCGCCAGGCCGGCGAGCGCTATGGCGGCCGGCACCAGATAGCGGCCCGCAAACCTTGTTGGCGATGTCATGGGAGCCGTCAATGCACTGCGACACTGCTCGCGGGGAGACGGGCCCGCAAGCGTGTTCCGCAGCCAGGCGCCGACTTCACATGCAGCGTGCCGCCGCAAGCTTCAATCCGGTGTCTCATGCCGAGGAGACCGTGCCCGAAATTTTCGCCGGTATCGGCATGGAAGCCGACGCCGTCGTCTTCTACTTCGACTTGCACGCAAGCATCAGCTTCACACAGGGTAATGGAGAAACGGGAGGCGCCTGCATACTTGCCGATGTTCGTCAGCGCCTCTTCTACCAGCCTGTAAACAGCGAGCTGTGCGGAAGCGGGCAGGGCAACATCGCCCAGGCTAATCGTCACGCCTATCCCGGACGCCGAGGAAAAATCCTGCGCCAGCTTCGCGACGGCTTTGGCCAGCCCTTGATTCAACAGCAGCGGCGGCTCCAGGCCATCGATGATCCGGCGCTTGAGCGCCATGGCCTGATTGAGAATATCCATCAGATGGTGAAGATGCCCGGATGCCGCCGGCGAAATCCTGGCCAGCTCCGGCTGTACGCAGGCAATATCAAGCTTGGCCCTCATCAGAAGGCTGCCAAGAGCATCGTGCAGTTCTCGCGCGAGATGCTCGCGCTCCTGGACGCGAACCTGTTCCTGGCAGCTTCCGCAGGCAGGCAATGGGAACGAAACCGGGTCGGAAGACCCATCGGAGAGTTTCATTCGTATTTCGGTGGCCATTTGAGTACTTCCTGGTTGCGTGGCTCGCATGAGGCTTCGGCGGGAACAGCGAGGTCAAAGGAGGCTGGCGGGCTGCCGCCCCACCAGGCACGCAGATCGTTCAAATCTTATGCCTGCGTCGGGAACACACACCGGCTGATTCATCTACATATGCGATGGGACAATAAAAGGAAAAATTCAGCACTTCGAGTGCACAGATCTTTGATCTGGCTCAAGACTCAAGACTTTCCGCCGTGGTATGGGGCTATCGGTGCGCAGAGAAAACCAATTGAATTCCTGGAGTCCATATCTGAACAAGTGATCCCGTTGTGAGCGGTACCGGCCGGCAAACCTGTTGTGGACAGTGATGACATGGACTCACTCTGCGCGCCGCATCCGGATGCGTCTGTGCGCCAGCGAACTTAGAACCGGTTTACGATCTAAACGGGGCCGCGCAAGCACCTTCTTGGGATGGGCTAGCGCCGCAACGCCGCAGACCGCCCGAGAAGGCGCTTGCCCTGCGGGTTGGGGTGACGCAAACGCGGTCGCGTTTGCATCCCCGTTGGGGCAGCCGCACGACGCACAGCCGACCGGCTGTGCGGTCGAGCGATTGAGCCACCCAGGCCCTTGCATGGGCATCAGCCCATGCAAGGGCCCGGTCGGCCCACTCATCCCGATTGCATCCCAACGCGGCCCCGTTTAGATCGTAAACAGGTTCTTAAACCACGGTGCCAAACAGCGAGCCCACACCCGCGGTAATGCCCATGGCCAGCGCGCCCCAGAAA
>NZ_JBDTPB010000129.1:0-5286 GCF_039932935.1 Polaromonas sp. | reverse complement strand
TGGCCTGGCAGCGCGACGCCGCCAAGGCCGGCGCGCCGCTGTCCAAGGAGCCGCTCGCCGGCCTGAAGGTTCAGCTGGCTGACCGCGTCAAAACGATTGAAGACCTGCAGCACCGCACCCAGGTGCAGCGCGAAGCCGCCGTGCTGCTGGCCCAGCGCACCGAAGTGCTGTCGCTCAAGCCCTGGCGCGATGCCGAAGCCGCCCTCGAATCCCTGCGCGGCGACGTCACGCACTGGCAGTCGCAAGCCGACGAAATCACGCACGACGCCAACTGGGCCAGCGTGGACGCCAAGTTCCCGCCGCTGCTCGACGCATCGCGCGCGCAGTTGCTCGCCGTGTGGGAAGCCTTCCAGGGAGCGCTTGCGCAGGCCCAAAAGGCTGCGGAAGATACCGCTGCACCTTTGCCCGCCGTGCCCGTGTGGGCCGACGAGCTGCGCGCCGCGCGCGGCCTGCCGCCCGCAGCGGGCGAGCAGCCTGCACGCGCGCCCAAGGCAAAGATCGATCCGGCCGTGCTCAAAGACATGCGCGAAAAATCCTCCGCCATCGTGCAGGAAGCGCTGACGCGCCTTGAGCATGAAGTCGGCGAAGGCCACGGCAAGTCCACGCCCAAGGTGGCGGCCGACTTGCGCCAGGCGTTGAAAGAAAACATCCGCAACATCGACAGCAAGCTGGAAGCCGCCGCACATGCCGCGCTGACAGCCGCCGGTGAACTCGAAGGCTGGCAGCGCTGGCGCGCCGACCAGATTCGCGAAGAATTGGTCGTCAAAGCCGAGGCCCTGGTGGCCAAGCCGCTGGGCGGCCGCAAGCAGCAGGAAGCCCTGCGCGCCATGCGCGAGCAGTGGAAGACCAGCGATCAGGGCGGCACGCCCAACCACGCGCTGTGGAAGCGTTTTGACGACGCCTGCAATGAAGCGCACAAGGTCGTTGAAGCCTGGCTCGAGAAGGTCAAAGAACAAAGCGAAACCGTCAAAGCCGAGCGCAAGCTGCTGATCGACGAAGTGCTGGCATGGGCTGAAGCCAACAAGGGCAACACCGACTGGAAGCACCACATCCGCAGCCTGAACGGCTTTGTTGAAAAATGGCGCGAAGCCGGCCACCTGGGTGAAAAAGCGTTTGCCGAAATCCAGCCTGTGTGGAAGGCCGCCATGGAAACCGCCGACGCCGCACTCACCGCCGCGCGCGCCGAAAGCATCGCGCACCGCAAGGCCATGATTGAAGAGGCGGGTGTGCTGGGCGCCGAGCCGCAACTGCGCATTGACGCCGTCAAGTCGCTGCAGCAACGCTGGCAGCACGAAGCGCAGGCCGTGCCGATCGAGCGCAAGCAAGAACAAAAAATGTGGGACGCTTTTCGCAAACCCATCGACGACGCCTTCCAGCGCAAAACTGCCGACCGCGAAAAAGCCGCTGCAGCCCTGGGCGAATACGACCGTATGGTGCTGGACGCCTCCAAGGCCGTTGAGGCCGCCACCGCCAGCGGTGATGTGCAGAAAATTCACGCGGCCGCCAAGGCGCTGGAAGCGATCGTGCGCGGGCAAGTGCCTGTGCCCGCACCTGCACCTGTTGCCGCAACGGTGCCCTCCGTGGAGGCTGCATTGGCTGATGCAAATGCCACTCCGGTTTCTACCGAAAACGAAGCTGCAAGCCCCGCAGAACCAGCGCAAGCAGCTACCGAAAACGTAGCAGATGTGCCCGCGGCAACAGAAGCCGCCACTGAAGCGGCGGCCTCTGAATTTGCCGAAGCGAGCGAGCCTGCCAGTGCGCCCGCCGAACCCGCTCCTGCACCGAAACCCGCACCCAAGCCCGTGATTGCCCGCCGCGGTGACGACCGCCCTGGCATGAAGAAGGCCGAGCCCGCAGCGGCAGGACGCGGCGGCAAATTCGGCGACCGCAAGGACGCGCGCCCCGGCAGCAAGCCCGGCGGTCCGCGCCAAAGCACCGACAACAAGTTTGAGCCTTACCGTGAAGGCCGCGACGACCGTGGCCCGCGCGGTAATGACCGTGGAGACCGTGGTGACCGCAACGCGCGCCCCGCCTTTGAAGAGCGCGGCCCACGCTTGGGCGATGCGGCTTTCCGCGCCCAGCGCGAAGCTTTTGAGGCGGCCAACCAAGCCCTTAAAAAGCTCGCGGTGCAGGCGCACGGCGAGGTATTGACGAACCTGCTCACCGCCTGGGAAAAGCGCGACCCGGAGCAACTGCCGAGCACGCAAGACCTGGGCAAGGCCGTGCCAGCGGCCGTGCGCAGCCGCTGGGTGCAGGCGGTCAGCACGCCGTCCGGCAAGGACGCTTCTGAAGCGCTGCTGCGACTGGAAATTGCGGCTGAGCTGCCCACGCCGGCCGAACACATCAGTGCGCGCCGCATGCTGCAGCTGCAACTGCTGACCAAGCGCAATGCGCCCGCACCCGCCGAGACCTGGGCCGAAGACACCGCTCAGGTGCTGGCGGCCGACTTCGACGCCGGCAATGCGCGGCGTGTACAGAACGTGCTGAAGGCGCTGCTCAAACGATGAGCGACGGGGCTGGCACTGACGCAGCTGATGCAACTGACGAAGTATTGCGGGCGCAGCGCGGGGCCACCCGAGGCAAGCCCAGCCCCCTCGAGGGGCAGGGCATCGCGCAGAGCGAAAAACTTGAGGCCCAACGAGAACGGCCGCAAACACTGGGCGAGGAAATCGCCAACAGCGTGAGCCACGGTGTGGCCTTGCTGGCGGCGATTGTCGCGGCGCCTTTCCTGGTGATTGCCAGTGTGCGGCAGGGTGGTGATGCGATCGACATCGCCGCGGCGAGCGTCTTCGCCGCCACCATGGTGCTGCTGTATTTCACCTCAATGCTTTATCACGCGCTCCCGGCCGTGCGTGCGGCGCGTGCCAAGGGCGTATTCCAGATCCTGGACCACGGCGCCATCTACCTCCTGATTGCCGGTACCTACACGCCCTTTACGCTAGGCGTGTTGCGCGGCCCCTGGGGCTGGACCTTGTTTGGACTGGTCTGGTGCATGGCGCTGGCCGGTGTCGCGGTCAAGGCCACGGCCGGTATCCGCTATCCGCGCGTGTCCACCGTGCTCTACGTGGCGATGGGATGGATTGCCGTCATCGCGATCAAACCCATGCTGCAGCTCATTCCGGGCTGGGGCCTTTTCTGGCTGGTGGCCGGTGGTCTCTTTTACACACTGGGTGTGGGATTTTTCGCCACCGATTCACGGCTGCGCTATGGGCATTTTGTGTGGCACCTGTTTGTGGCGGCCGGCACGGCTTGCCATTTTGTGGCGGTGCTGGAATACGCAGGCTGAAGCTCGCGATGCTTCTGCTATTAAAACGATAGCTGCTCGCGCTCGTCCTGATTGGGCTGGGCGCCTATTTCCCTTGTAAATTGCCGTGCACCGCGCTCAGGGCGCTGCTTCGATCAAGTGCGCAATGTCATCCAGGCCCAGCCGCCGTGCGTGCTGCAGGGCGTTCAGACCTTCCTGATCGACCAAAGCAGGGTTGGCGCCAGCTGCCAGCAGCCGCTTGACCACGGCAGTGTGGCCTTGCATGACCGCGAGGATGAGCGGGGTTCTGCCCGCCGCGTCGGCGGCGCTGACAGGGGCGCCTTGCTGCAGCAAGCGTTCAAGCTGCGCCAGGTTGCCTGTCCGGGCGGCGTTGAGCAGGGCACCCGCCAGTCTGTTGGGGCCGGCATTTGCTTCTGCGCGCGATGCGCGAAGTTCCGATACCGCGCTGCCCTGTTTCTGGGGCGGTGCCATGCCATATGCTGCAGGCGCAGCAGGTGCCGGCGCTGGGGCAGCAGCGGGCGCGGGGGGCGCTGCCGCAATCCCTGCAGACGGGGCAGACAGCGATCCAGTCGCAGCGTCGGCCATGCGCGCTCGGTTTGTTGACTTGGCCATGTCTTGCGTGATGGCAGGCGCGGTGGGTGCAGCGGGGGGAGGCGGCGCGGCCGCAGGGGGTGAAGCCACGACCGAAGGCGCCACACCACCCTGAATTTTCTTGGTCTCCGCTTCGGTCTTGGCGGCTGCCTGCCGGGTTACCGCGGGGCTAGGCACGGGTTTTTCGGCGGCAGGCGTCGCGGGTGCTTTCGAGGTTTGTCCCGCTGCGCTTTCGGCCGCTTCTGCCCTGGCTTTGTCGGCTTGCCGTGGCGACTGCGGCAACCCGGGTGCGGGGCTTGCCGGTGCGGCTGCGGGCGTGGAACCGGTCGAGGGCGCTGGCGGTGCAGGAGACGATGTAGAGGACGGCGCAGAAGACGGCGCAGAAGACGGTGTAGAAGACGCGGAGGGCGGCGCGCTGACACTGGGTTGGCCAAACACCAGGTCTTTTTCCTCGTCGTTGCCGCGGTCAAATTGCAGCACCAGCAAACCCGTCAACCCAGCCAGCGCCAGGCTGGCCAGGGCAGAAATCTTCCAGCGCGATTGGTTGGCGGCCGGCGCCTTTGTTCGCGTCTGCGTTGTTTCGGCGGTGCCTGTTTCCTTGGCCTTGCCGGCTTCGATCACCATTTGCGCGTGGGCGCGCACGGCGTCCCGTACATGCGTGCCGGGGCGGCGTGTGTCGTCTGCGCTCGCCTCGCGGTAGCGCTGCAACAGCTCGTCGCTGTGCGGGCTGTGTTCAGGCTCTGTCATGCAAACTCCTGTAGCTGCTGGCGCAGGCTGTTTCGCGCATAACGCAAGCGGCTCTTGGCGGTTTCAAAACTGACGCCGGTCGCGGCAGCGATGTCTTCCACACGCATGCCGGCCTCTGCCTGCAGCAGAAAGGCTTCACGCTGCTCCAGGGGCAAGCGCTCCACGGCGGCAATCAGTGCGGTGGCCTGCTCACGCGACTCCAGCTGGCGCAGCGGGCCAAAGCCCGAGTCGGCCGCCAGCGTGTCGCCGACGCTGCCGGCTTCATCGTCGTCGCCGTGCGCGTCGATGCTGACATGCTGGCGGGCGGTACGGAAATGGTCAACCAGCCGGTTGTGCGCAATCGTGAACAGCCAGGTCTTGAAGCGTGCTGACACGGTATAGCCGGCGGCGCTGCGCGCCACGGCAAACCAGACATCCTGCAGCAAGTCGTCGGCCACCGCCTGCACCCGCACACTGCGAAACAGATAACGCCACACGGCCAGCTCATGACGCGCATAAAGCGCATCGAACGCACCGATGTCGCCACCCGCATAGCGCAGCATCAGCGATTCGTCGCTTTCTTCGGCTGCGGGTTCTGTGATGTCGCTCGGCATGCGCCAGATTATGGGCCCCCACGGTCGCGCACTGCGTGTCGCTCCCTGCCCCCCGAGGGGGCCGCCCGCCTGCGGCCCGGCAAAGCCGGT
>NZ_JBDTPB010000128.1:0-13924 GCF_039932935.1 Polaromonas sp. | reverse complement strand
GCTCGCCGCCCGACATGGTGCCGGCCAGCTGGTCCTTGCGCTCGCGCAGGCGCGGAAACAGCACGAACATCTTTTCCATGTCTTCGGCGATGCCGGCCTTGTCGCTGCGGATATAAGCGCCCATCTGCAGGTTCTCGGTGATGGTCATGCGGGTGAACACGCCGCGGCCTTCCGGCACCATGGCCAGGCCTTCCTTGACCAGGTCCCAGGCGCCACGGCCCTTGATGCTCTTTCCGAGGTATTCGATATCACCGCCCAGCATCGGCAGCGTGCCGGTGATGGCTTTCATCGTGGTGGTTTTGCCGGCGCCGTTCGAGCCGATGAGCGTGACCAGTTCGCCGTCGTTGACTTCGAAGTCAACGCCCTTGACCGCCTGGATGCCGCCGTATGCGACCTTCAAGCCAGTCACCTTCAGGAGTGTGTTTGCTGCCATGTTCTTGCTTTCCTTCAATGACCGGTGCCCAGATAGGCGGTGATCACTTTTTCATCTTTTTGTACGTCGGCAGGCGCGCCTTCGGCGATCTGCTTGCCGTAGTCGAGCACGGTCACGCGGTCGCACAGGCCCATGACCAGCTTTACGTCGTGCTCGATCAGCAGGATGGTGCGGTTGTCCTTGCGGATGCGGTCGATCAACTCGCGCAGCTGCACTTTTTCGGTCGCGTTCATGCCGGCGGCCGGTTCGTCCAGCGCGATCAGCTGCGGGTCGGTGGCCAGGGCCCGGGCAATTTCGAGGCGGCGCTGGTCGCCGTAGCTCAGCGTGCGGGCCTTGAAACCGGCGTATTTGCCAATGCCCACATAGTCGAGCAATTCCTGTGAACGTTTGGCGATGGCCGCTTCTTCCTGCTTGAAGCCGGGTGTGCGCAGCACAGCGCCGATGAGGCCCGACTGGGTGCGGATATGGCGGCCGACCATGACGTTCTCGAGTGCCGTCATGTCGGCAAACAGGCGGATGTTCTGGAAGGTGCGGGCAATGCCGGCCTTGGCCACCTCATGCACAGCCGTGGGTTTGTAGGCCTTGCCGGCCAGCTCGAAAGTGCCGCTGTCGGGTGTGTACAACCCTGTCAGCACATTGAAGAAGGTGGTCTTGCCGGCGCCATTGGGGCCGATCAGGCCATACACCTGGCCGCGTTCGATGTGAATGCCGACATCGCTCAGGGCCTGCAAGCCGCCGAAGCGCTTGGAAACACCGGAGACTTTAAGAATGGTTTCGCTCATGTCCATTCTCCTTAAGGGTTGATTGACTGAATGGGGTCTTTACCGGCGACCTTGTTCAGCGACTTGCCGTGCTCCGCCGAAGGCCACAGGCCGCGAGGACGCATCAGCATGATGGTGATCATGGCCAGCGCGATCAGCAGCTGGCGCAGGATGGCGGAGTCGAGCCGGCCGTCGGTCATGGCCTGCAGCGGGCCGGCCACGTGGCGCAGCACCTCAGGCAAGGCCGCGAGCAGCAAGGCGCCCAGAATGACGCCCGGCAAATGCCCGATGCCGCCGAGCACCACCATGGCGACGATCATGATCGACTCCATCAGACTGAAGGATTCCGGCGAAACGAAACCCTGAAAGGCTGCGAACATGGAGCCTGAGACGCCGCCGAAAGTGGCCCCCATGCCGAAGGCCAGCAACTTCAGGTTACGGGTGTTGATGCCCATGGCCTTGGCGGCGATTTCGTCTTCGCGAATGGCCATCCAGGCGCGGCCGATGCGGGAGTTTTCCAGGCGGTGGCAAACGACGACCGAAACGATCACCAGCACCAGGAAGAGGTAGTAATACATCGACACCGAGTTGACCTCGAAGCCGAAAATCTCATGCGGTTTGCCGAGGTCAAACCCGAAGAACTTCATCGAGTCGATCTGGTTGATACCCTTGGGACCATTGGTCAGGTTGATGGGGCGGTCCAGGTTGTTCAGGAACACCCGGATGATTTCACCAAAACCCAAAGTCACGATGGCCAGATAGTCGCCGCGCAGTTTGAGGGTTGGCGCGCCCAGCACAACGCCAAAAAGGCCCGCCAGCGCCGCCGCCATCGGGATGATGGCCCAGATCGGCAAATGCAGTCCGTTCGGGAACTCTGCCGCAATCCAGGGGAAGGCATCGGCCAGGTGGGGCGAACCGAGTAGCGCGAACAAGTAGGCGCCCACCGCGAAGAAGGCGACATAACCCAGGTCCAGCAGGCCGGCGTAGCCGACCACGATGTTCAGGCCCAGCGCCAGCAGCACATAGAGCAGCGCCATGTCGAGAATGCGCACCCAGGCGTTACCGCCCTGTTGCAGGATCAGGGGCAGCACCAGCAGCGCTGCCGCGACGATCAGGAAGGTAATGAGTTTTTTCGATTTGACGGAATTCATGGGGTTTCTCCTTGTGTATCGGATGGACGCGGCGTCACGCGCGGTCCGCTACACGCTCACCCAGCAGGCCCGAGGGACGCAGCGTGAGCACAAAAATCAGCACGATAAAGGCAAAGATGTCGGAGTACTGGCTGCCCAGCACCCCGCCCGTCAGCGGGCCGATATAGCCGGCGCCGATGGATTCGATCAAACCGAGCAGAATGCCGCCGAGCACCGCGCCGCCCAGGTTGCCGATGCCGCCAAACACGGCAGCGGTAAAGGCTTTGAGGCCCGGCAAAAAGCCCATGGTGTGTTGCACGGTGCCGTAGTTGGACGCATACATGACGCCGGCCAGTGCTGCCAGAACAGCGCCGATGATGAAGGTAGCCGAGATGACGGTATCGGGACGCACCCCCATGAGGGCAGCAACGCGGGGGTTTTCGGCAGTGGCCCGCATGGCGCGGCCGAGCTTGGTGTAATGAACCAACCACATCAGCACGGAGAGGGAAACAACCGTGGCGCCCAGAATGAACAGCTGGGTCACGGTGATGACGGCGCCGGCGACCTGGAAAGGCTCGCTTGGCAGCAGAGTGGGATAAGGTTTGTAGTTGGGCTTCCAGATGATCATGGCCAGCGTCTGCAGCAGCAGCGACATGCCGATGGCGGTGATCAGCGGAGCCAGTTTGGGGGAGTTTCGCAGCGGCCGGTAGGCAATTTTCTCAATCGCAAAATTGAGGGCGCCGCAAACGACAAACGCGATCAGCAGCGCTATCAGCAAAATAATCCAGCCCGGCGTGCCCGGCATGGATTCCTGCATCAGGCCGATGATGGTCCAGCTGGTTAAAGCCCCCACCATCAAGACCTCGCCGTGCGCGAAATTGATCAGGTTGATGATGCCGTACACCATGGTGTAACCCAAGGCGATCAAGGCATACATGCTGCCCAGCACCAGACCATTGATGATCTGCTGTAGCAATACTTCCATAACTCACTCTCCCGTCCAATTGATGAAATTGCGAACTCCGCCTGGCGGCGACCACACACCGGGATCGCCGGTGGCTGGCTTGAGTTAACAAAAAGCCCGCCTATCAAAACCAGGTGACTGGGTCGGGTGGCGAGCTAATCCGCGAATTGTAGCCACCGGTCTTAAGCGAGAATCGGGCCAAGCGGGTGGTTTTCGCGGGGTTTACCCTTAACATTTTCTGAAACATCGAATTTTAATTTTTCATTAGTTATTCTTATATGAGTTGCTCCTTGAAAATCAGCCCTAATGCGACGCCGAACGCCGACTTAATTCGTCACCCCGCCTGATGTCGGGCCATTCGTCCGTTTTTTAGATTGCAATATGCGATTTCATAAATACGAGGCTATTAATGCAGTATTTCTTTGCGGCACCGTCACCGGCGCCGCAAAGATGCTCAATCTTTCCCAACCGGCTGTCTCCCGCCTTATTTCAAGCGCGGAAAGTGAACTCGGCTTTCTGCTGTTTCATCGTCAGCAGGGACGTATGGCGCCAACCGACGAAGCCCAGCAGCTGCGTCCGGCGATTCTAAGAATCATGGAATCCATGAGCCATGCCTCTTCGCTGGCGGCCGGGCTGCGCAACGGCGGCGTCAAGCAGTTAAGGATTGCCGCCGTACCGTCCCTGGCCACAGCCGTGCTGCCCCGGGCGGTGAAATCATTCATCGGGCAATACCCCAAATGCAAGCTGACACTGGAAACCTATCACTACGACTCCCTGGTGGATGCGCTTCTGGCCGGGCATGTTGATCTCGGGTTTGTCTATGAGCCGGTGGCACATGCGGCGCTGGCCACCACTGACTTGCTGCAGGCATTTTTTTGTTCCGTGTCGACATCCGGTTATTTCGCAAAAAGCAAAACCTCCATCTCGATCAAGGACCTGGGTTCCTGCAACATGATTGGATTGAGCAAAGATGACCTGGTGGCGTCGCTGATCGCACAGACGGACGGCATGGCGGACATTGCGCTGACGCGTAATGTTTCGGTCGAAACCAGTGTGGTGGCCATGCATCTCGCAGCCCAGGGGATGGGCGTTGCGTTGGTTGACTCCCTGACGGGCGCACTTGGAAAGATGCACGGAGCGCAGGTTTTGCCCTTCACACCTGAAGTGCCCATACGGGTCTCCGCGATGCGCCTGGTCACACATGAGGCAGGGCTGCACGAAACAAAGTTCATGGAACACTTCGCGGCCCAGGCAAGACTGATTCATGGCGGCTGACATGGGGAATCCGGGTCAGTAATTGTCAAAATACCGCTGTAACTCGCAGGCATCCTGTGTCAAGGTCAGTGCCAGGCAGAGCAGCACACGGGCTTTTTGCGGACTGAGCGTGTCCGAGCCTATGGAGCCAAAAGCATCGTCGTCCACCGCGCCATTGCGCGACACCAGGCCACTGCCGGTACGTGAACTTCTGACGACGGCAACGCCGCGGAGAATCGCCTCACGATATGCCGCCTGATGAACGCTGGAAATCGACCCATTACCGGTACCCGCATGCACAAGGCCGCGCGTACCGCCGTTGACAAATGCGTGAATGCTTTCGCAGCCGGCACCCGCGTAGGCATAAACAATGTCCACCTTTGGCAGTCTGTGAAGGCCCGACACGCTGAAAGGCGAATTCAGCGTGTGGTGGCGCGATGGCATCCGGTGAAGTTTGACCTCGCCGTTTTGCATATAGCCCATACAGCCAAACTCAGGACTGCAAAAACTGTCGATCGACGAGGTATGGGATTTGGTCACCTCACGGGCCGAAAAAATCCGCTCATTCGCCACCACCATCACGCCATACCCCTGGACCCGAGAGCTGGCAGCAAGCTGCACCGCCCGCAAAAGGTTCAACGGCCCATCTGCGCTGATGGCGGTGGCGGGCCGCATGGCCCCCACCACCACGACCGGCTTGGCTGTCTTGAGCGCCAGATGCAGAAAATACGCGGTCTCTTCCAGCGTGTCGGTTCCTTGCGTCAACACAAAGCCATCGGGCGCTTCGCGCTCGTCGAGCCGCGAGATCGCGTCAGCCAGGCCGAGCCAGGTGTCGGTGGAAAAATTTTCACTACCCAATTGGCTGATCTGGACGGCGAGCAACTCGACGTTCTCGGGTAAATGGGGCGTCAGCGGCGCCAAGGTGTCGGCGGCCGAAAGCTGCGAGTCCTGGTAACTGAGCACGTCCGATGCGGAACTGGCCTCACCGGCTATCGTGCCTCCGGTGCCCAGGACGACAATCTTTTTTTTCTGCATCAATGTTTCAACCATAGGGTTCAAGAAGGCGAAGGCAACACTCACGCCACCCGGCCCGCCGCCGGCCAATGCATGGCCAAGCGGGACGCGGGAACCAGTTCAGTCTTTTGCGAGCCTTCTGATTCGCGGAGCGCCGTCACTTCATCGTGACCAACGTGGTCTTGACACCCATTGGATAGGTGGACAGCGTGACAGCGGCCTTCGTGCGCTGGCCCGTCCCGTCAAACTCGATATGGCCGGTGATGCCGTCGTACTTTGTCTTGCCGACGTACGCCAGGTATTTGGCAGGCTCGGCTGAGCCGGCCGCCTGCATGGCATTGGCCAATATCATGACGTTGTCATAGGCATACGGCGCGTAAACCACGACTTCGCTGTTGTAGGCGGCCTTGTAGCGTTGAGCGAAACCGGGGCCGCCCTTCATGTCCATCAAGGCCTCGCCGCCATCACCGCAAATGACGTTTTTGCCGACCGCCTGTGCGCCAAGCTTCGGCAAATCGCCGGTGCATACCCCATCGCCCCCCATGAAAGGAAGCTGCCCAATGCCCAGCTGGGCCATCTGGCGAAGCATGGCGCCCGCCTGTCCATCAAGCCCGCCAAAAAAGACCGCCTGGGCTTTTTTGCCTTTGATCGTGGTCAGGATGGGGGAGAAATCACTGGCCTTGTCACTGGTAAATTCGCGCGCGACAATCACGCCGCCCAGTGATTTGAAGGTTTTTTCAAACTCGTCTGCCAAGCCCTGGCCATAGGCCGTGCGGTCATCAATCAAGGCGACGCTGCGGAGCTTGAGCTTGGTGGCCGCATAAACCGCCAGCGCGCTACCGATCATTCCATCGTGGGCAATGGTGCGAAATGTGGTTTTGTAGCCCAGCTGGGTAAGCTTGGGATTGGAGGCTGCGGGGGTGATGTGCGGAAGGCCCGCCTCGCTGTAAATGCGGGCGGCGGGAATGGTGGTGCCGCTGTTGTTATGCCCCACAACGCCGTTGACACCGTTGTCTACCAGCTTTTGCGCAACGGCAGTCCCCTGCTTCGGGTCAGCCTGGTCGTCTTCTGACACCAACTCAAACTTCACGGCCTTGCCGCCAATCTTGAACTGGCGGGTGTTCAGATCTTCGATGGCAAGCTGTGCGCCGCGCTCGTTGTCTTTGCCATAGTTTGCCGCCGGGCCCGACAGCGGACCGACCACCGCAATTTTTACTTTTTCCTGCGCTAAAGCCGAAGTTGCCGAAACAATTGCCAGCACAGAAAGAACACTCTTTACGCAATAACCTGACGACATACCCGACTCCTGTTGAATTGATGAGCAGGTAGTATCAAACCGGGTTTCACCCTTGAGGCATGCGTAGACGAGGCACGCCATGCAGAAAGCGTATGCGCTGTTTTGGGGATGCGGCCCGTATCTGACGCGTCATGCGCGGCGCCTGGCCCCCGGGGTTTCCGGCCTGGCTTGACCGAGGCCGCTTATGACCCGTCAGCGAAGATCACAAACCCGCTGGGCACGGCTTATTTCTCCGTGTCGTTTTTTGCCCTTAGCGCTTCGAGTTTTTCAGCGATTTTTATTTCCAGCCCTCGTTTAACGGGCCGGTAAAAGCCCGGGGCCTGCATGCCTTCGGGAAAATAATTTTCACCCGCGGCGAAACCATCTTCTTCGTCATGCGCGTAGCGGTAGTTTTTGCCGTAGTCGAGCTGTTTCATGAGCTTTGTTGGTGCATTGCGCAAATGCAGGGGCACCGGGCGGGTGCCGTCCTTGCTGATGAAAGCCTTGGCTTCGTTGAAGGCCTTGTAGACGGCATTGGACTTGGGCGCGACCGCCAGATAAATGACGCATTGAGCCAGCGCCAGTTCGCCCTCCGGGGAACCGAGGCGCTCATAAACTTCCGCAGCATCCAGCGCCATGCGCAAGGCCCGCGGATCGGCAAGGCCGATGTCTTCGCTGGCCATGCGAACCAGGCGGCGCGCCATGTAGCGCGGTTCGGCCCCGCCGTCGAGCATGCGCATGAACCAGTACAGAGCCGCATCGGGGTCTGACCCGCGTACTGATTTGTGCAGGGCCGAAATGGTGTCGTAAAACTGCTCACCGCCCTTGTCGTAGCGGCGCAGGCGTTCGCCCAGTACCTTGAGCAGCCAGGCGTCGGTGACCTCGGTCACTTTTTCGGCTTTGGCCGCCACACTCAGGGATTCGAGCGTGTTCAAGAGACGCCGCGCGTCACCGTCGGCATACGCCACCAGCCGGTCAACTGCCTCACTTGCTATGCTTTCGATAGCTGGTAGCGCACGCTCAGCAAGGACTTTGGCGACGATTTGCTTGAGATCTACCTCTCCAAGCGGGTGCAATACATACACCACAGCGCGTGAGAGCAGGGCCGAATTCACCTCAAACGAGGGGTTTTCCGTAGTGGCGCCTATGAAGGTAAAAAGGCCGCTTTCCACATGCGGCAAAAACGCGTCCTGCTGGCTTTTGTTGAAACGATGCACCTCATCGACAAACACAATCGTGCGCTTGCCGCTCTGGCCTTGCCAGATCGACGCCTGCTCGACCGCTTCCCGGATGTCCTTGACGCCGCCCAGCACAGCGGAAATGGTGATGAAGTGGGCGTCAAAACTGCTCGCCATGAGGCGCGCAATGGTGGTCTTGCCCACGCCGGGTGGCCCCCAGAGGATGCAGCTGTGCGGCTGGCCGGATTCAAACGCGATGCGCAGCGGCATGCCTTCACCGAGCAGGTGCTGCTGGCCGATCACCTCGCCCAGATTTTGGGGGCGCAACCGCTCAGCCAGGGGTTGGTGTGAAGATTTGGAGCTAGCCATGGAATCCTTGCGCGTCCCGCCTGAACGCCGGGCGCTGCGCCCGGCAGGACCCCTGCGCAGCTCGCAACCGGCCTTCGCCGTGTTACCCGTCTTTACTGCTTGATCACATCCGCCTTGGGGGGCGGTACGAAGCGAAATGTGTCGGCCGGCAAGCTGGGGTTGACTTCGACCTTGCTGAAGCTCAGCACGGAGCGCTGCCCGAAGCTGTCGAGGATTTCAAGCGCGGCGAGGCCCGAGGATTTTTCGCCGGGGCGAAAACCCACGCGCACGGCCTGCAGCTGCCCATCCTTGCCCTTGGGCGTGGCCACCACCCACTGCAGGCCATCGGCGTCAGGCGCCGCAGCCAGGGTGAAATCGGCCTGCAACGCGCGCAGGTCGGGGGCGGCAGCAATCAGGGCTGCGGGCGTCGAGCCCAGCGCACTGGACTGCTTGCGCGAGGTGACCTGGTTCAGGTCTGTGTCATAGAGCCACAAGGTCTGGCCGTCGGCCACGATGGTTTGCTCAAAAGGCTTTTTGTAGACAAAGCGAAAACGGTTGGGCCGCGAAAATTCAAACGTACCGTTTGAGGTCTTGCTGCGCGCGGCCTGGCCGTCCTTGCCGGGCGCCGTCACCACCTGGGTGAACTCGGCGCGGCCGCTGCTGACGGTCTTCACAAAAGTTTCGAGGCTTTCCAGGCCGTTGGCCCATACCGGATGAGCGCAAGCAGCTATCAAAACAGTAGCAAAATATTTCTTCATGATCGTCACTCCGCCCGCGTGGGCACCAGGATTTCGCGCTGGCCACTGCCGCTCATGGCGCTGACCAGCCCGGCTTTTTCCATGTCTTCGACCAGCCGCGCAGCGCGGTTGTAGCCGATCTTGAGGTGACGCTGCACCAGCGAGATGCTGGCCTTTCGGTTTTTCAGCACGACTTCCACGGCCTGGTCGTACATCGGGTCTTTTTCCCCGCCGCCGTTACCGTTGCCGTCGCCCAGCAAGTCGCCGTCTTCGCCATCCACCGTGCCGCCTTCGAGCACGCCTTCGATGTAGTTGGGCTCGCCCTGCTGCTTGAGATAGGCCACCACGCGGTGCACTTCGTCATCACTCACAAACGCACCATGCACGCGAATTGGAAAGCCTGTACCACTCGGCATGTAAAGCATGTCACCCATTCCCAACAAAGCCTCGGCGCCCATCTGGTCAAGAATGGTGCGGCTGTCGATCTTGCTGCTGACCTGGAAAGACAGACGGGTGGGGATATTGGCCTTGATGAGGCCGGTGATCACGTCCACGCTGGGGCGCTGGGTCGCCAATACCAGGTGAATGCCGGCGGCCCGCGCCTTTTGCGCCAGTCGCGCGATGAGCTCTTCGATTTTCTTTCCCACCACCATCATCAGGTCGGCCAGCTCGTCGATCACGACCACGATGTAAGGCAGGCGTTCAAGCGGCTCGGGCTGCTCAGGCGTGAGGCTGAAGGGGTTGTAGATGAATTCGCCCTTGGCCTTGGCTTCGTCGATCTTGGCGTTGTAGCCGGCCAGGTTGCGCACGCCCAGCTTGCTCATGAGCTTGTAGCGCTTTTCCATTTCGGCCACGCACCAGTTCAGGCCGTGGGCGGCCTGGCGCATATCGGTGACCACGGGAGCGAGTAAGTGCGGAATGCCTTCGTAGACACTCATTTCGAGCATCTTGGGGTCAATCAACAGCAGCCGCACGTCGCGCGCATCGGCCTTGTACAGCAGGCTCAAAATCATGGCGTTGATGCCCACCGACTTGCCCGAGCCGGTGGTGCCAGCCACCAGGCAGTGCGGCATTTTGGCCAGGTCGGCTACCACCGCTGCGCCGCTGATGTCCTTGCCCAGCCCGATGGTGAGCATGGACTTGGCTTCGTTGTAGACCTGCGAGCCCAGAATTTCGCTGAGCTTGATCGACTGCCGCTTGGCGTTGGGCAGCTCCAGCGCCATGTAGTTTTTGCCCGGAATGGTTTCAATCACGCGGATGGAGACGAGGCTCAGGGCGCGGGCCAGGTCTTTGGCCAGGTTGACAACCTGCGAGCCTTTGACGCCCGTGGCGGGTTCAATCTCGTAGCGCGTGATGACAGGGCCCGGTGCAGCGGCCACCACGCGCACCTCGACGCCGAAATCCTTGAGCTTTTTCTCGATCAGGCGCGAGGTCATTTCCAGCGTCTCGGGGGCCACGGTCTCCTGGCGCGTCAGCGCACCGTCGAGCAAGTCGACCTGCGGCAGCTTGGAGTCTGGCATTTCGCTGAAGAGAGGTTTTTGCCGCTCTTTCGCCACACGTTCGCTCTTGGGAATGTCGGCCAGAACGGGCTCGATCAGCACCGGAACCGGGTGATGTTCTTCAATCTCGATGCGTTCATCAATCAGCGTTTCTTCACGCTCGCGTGCGGCCAGCTTGCCAAACGCCAGGTCTTGGGCGATCTCGCGCTTTTCGCGGCGGGAGTCGATCAGGTTGTCGATCCAGGCGCCCACACGCAAGGCCACATGCGCCCACGAAAAACCAAAAACCGCCGACACGGCAATAACGCCCAGCGCAATAAAAACCAGGCCGGAACCCGCAAAGCCCAGCCATTGCTCGCCCTGCGTTCCGGCCAGATAGCCCAGCACGCCGCCCGCATGACCGGGCAACCTGAATTCAAAACGGTACAGCCGAGACCACTCCAGTGCCGCGCTGGCCAGCAAAAGCAGCAGCAGACTCAGCCAGAAGCGAATGCGACCTGCAGACGGTGAAGAACCCGCGGCGACGGCTTCGCCGCGCAGCCATCGTGCCAGGGAAGACAACCATACCTGGCCGCCGGCCGCCAATGCCCACCAGACAGAAAAGCCCAACAGGAAATAGCTGGCATCCGCCAGCCACGCGCCCAAGCGCCCGCCCCAGTTGCGAGCTACCGCATGGACAGCACCCGCAGCTTCAGCCGTGCCGGAGGTTGACCAGGCGGCATCCTGCGGGGAATAGCTGAGCAGCGCAGCCAGCCAGAAAATCAGGCCAAGCAGGCCCAGTATCAGGCTGACTTCATGGGCAAAGCGTTTAATGCCGCCGGGCGGAGCTGCGGCAGGAGAGTTTCTGGAGTTCAGGGTGTCGAGTGAATAAGTCATGGCCCGGCTGGAAGCTTACCGCAGTTGGGTAAGTGCTTGAGGGGCGCCAGCGACGCCAAACAATGGACGGGCGGCCGCTAAGGTTCTCGCTAAGGACTTTATCCCAGGGTGTGAAGACGCTCTTTTACCAGAAGGGACCCATCATCCCGGGTTTCAATGAACCCGCGCTCTTCAAGATCCTTCATGACCCGGCTGACCATCTCGCGGGAAGCACCCACCATCTTGGCCAGATCCTGCCGGGAAACCTTCTCGCGGATCACGGCATTGCCGGCACCGTCTTCATTGGCAAACTCAAGCAAAGCCCTGGCCACACGGCCGTACACGTCCATCAAGGCGAGCGACTCGATCTGCCGGTCAGCATGACGCAGGCGCTGAACCAGGCCTTTCAGCACGGCATAAGCCATGGAGCTGTTTTCAGGAAGGCAACGGGCAAACTCGAGGCGGCCCAGGATCAGGGCGTCGGTCTGAATTTCGGCGCGCACCGTGGCGGAATGAGGTTCGTTGTCGATCAGGCTCATCTCACCGACATAGTCGCCGGGATGCATGGTCGCCAAAATGACCTCGCGACCACGAGAATCGGTAGTGATGACGCGTGCGCGGCCCGTCAGGATGATGGAGAGGGCATTGGATTTCTTCCCCTGCTCCACGATAGGCTCGCCTCGCTTGAACCGGCGCTTGACCACGGTATCGGCCACCGAAGCGGCCTGGCTGGCGGTCAGCACGGAAAAAAGTGGTACCCGGCGAATCAATTCCAGGTTGGACACCATCGTTGTCATATCAGATATCTCCCAACCTCACTTACGACCTGATGTCGCGTGAGTTCTTACAATGGCACGGCTTGCCAAACAATGCCGCAAAAATACTGCCCTTGTTTTTACCTTGGGCTTGCACTTATGCGACATGACTCTACATGAGTTCTTACACTTTCCCAATCAGTTTTTCATCATGAAACATTCAAGCGTTCTCATTCTCGGTTCAGGGCCTGCGGGCTACACCGCCGCCGTCTATGCTGCGCGCGCCAATCTCAACCCCGTATTGATCACCGGTATTGCGCAGGGCGGCCAACTCATGACCACCACCGAGGTCGACAATTGGCCGGCCGATGTGCACGGCGTGCAGGGGCCCGACCTGATGCAGCGCTTTCTGGAACATGCGGAGCGTTTCAAGACTGAGATTATTTTTGACCACATCAACAAGGTCGACTTCAGCAAACGCCCGTTTACCCTGACGGGTGACAGCGGAACCTACACCTGCGATTCGCTGATCATCGCGACCGGCGCCTCGGCCAAATACCTTGGACTGGAGTCGGAAACCGCATTCATGGGCCGAGGCGTTTCGGGTTGCGCCACTTGCGACGGCTTTTTCTACCGCGGAGAGGAAGTGTGCGTGGTGGGAGGTGGCAACACCGCTGTGGAAGAAGCGCTGTACCTGTCCAATATTGCCAGCAAGGTGACACTCGTGCACCGCCGCGACAAATTCAAGGCCGAAGCCATCCTGATCGACAAACTCCACGAAAAAGTGGCTGCCGGAAAAATCGAGCTGAAACTGCACCATACGCTGGACCAAGTCCTTGGCGATGCGTCAGGCGTGACCGGCGTGCGCCTCAAAAGCACGCAGAACGACGCAACGCAGGACATCGTGCTCAAAGGCTGCTTTATTGCCATTGGCCATCAGCCCAACACCGACATTTTCGCCGGCCAGCTGGAGATGAAGGACGGTTACATCATCACCAAAACCGGCTTGCAGGGCTTCGCGACCATGACCAGCGTGCCCGGTGTTTTTGCCGCCGGCGACGTGCAGGACCACATTTACCGCCAGGCGATCACCAGCGCCGGAACCGGCTGTATGGCGGCATTGGATGCCCAGCGTTTTCTTGAACAAGCACAGTAAGGCAAAAATCCCTTATAATTCAAGGCTTTGCTAAATTTGCCCAACAAGCCCAGCTAACGGGTGAGCCGGCGGCAGTTTGGCAGTCTCGGGTTACCGCCACCCTATTCTGGCGAGGTGAGGCAGGCGCAACGGCAGACAACACGTCCGACCGATGCAACTGCTGTAGAAAGTATGGAGTGCACATGGCACGCGTATGTGAAGTCACGGGCAAAGGCCCAATGGTGGGAAACAATGTTTCCCACGCCAACAACAAAACCAAACGCCGGTTCCTCGTGAACCTGCAATACCGCCGCTTCTGGGTCGAAACCGAGAACCGCTGGGTCCGCCTGCGCGTTTCGAGCGCTGCCCTGCGCTTGATCGACAAGAAGGGTATTGATACTGTGCTCGCAGACCTGCGCGCACGCGGCCAAGCTTAAGGAGCACCATCATGGCAAAAGGCGCACGCGAAAAAATCAAGCTGGAATCCACCGCCGGCACCGGTCACTTCTACACGACCACCAAAAACAAGAAAACCACGCCCGACAAGATGCTGATCATGAAGTTTGATCCCAAGGCACGCAAGCA
>NZ_JBDTPB010000127.1:0-5592 GCF_039932935.1 Polaromonas sp. | reverse complement strand
AGGCGCAGGCCACGCTGCAAAGCGATGCCGTTCACGCGCTCCACGACGCGCTGGCGTTGCTGCGGCGGGAATGCCACGTGCAATAGGCAATAGGCGGTTTGTGCCTGCGGTGGCGGGAACGCGGGTTTTACAGGTTTTCTTCGGTTTATGCGAATTGCCGGTTGACGAATTCACGCGATGCAAGGCCTGGGCTTCGTCTACCAGTAGTGCCGCTCGAAGTGGGCGCAGGACTTCGACACCAGGTACAACGTTCTGCATCAAACCAAAAAGCACTCATCAAGGAACCGCTTGTATCCTTGAAAAAAACACGCTCATCAAGTCCGTGAACGCATCGGCCGGAATCGCATCTTTCCCGTGAGCGTCCAGCTCGGCGATGTGCTCGAGCTCCATCGGAAGTGCTTCTAGCGCCGCCATGGAAATGTTCTTGAAGATGCGCTCTCTGGTCGTCGTGATGTAGACGATGCGGCAATTGTGGTGGCGTTTGTCGCTCAGGATGTTCACGTACTTTTGCAGCACTGCCTGCTCGGGCCCTTCAAGAATCTGCGCAAACACCCCGCCCCCAAAAACAAGAAGGCCCGTGATGCCCAGCGGCGGGTTGTTCTTTTCCGCGCTCTTCAGCACACCGTTAATGGCTTCTTCATCGATGCCATCCGTGGCCTCGCTGATGTACAGCAGTCTGATCATGACGCGGCCTCCTTGAGTTGAACTCACAGCATCTCGGGGACAGGATACGCCCGGGTGCGGGTACCGTCAATTCCTGGAAGCTGTCCTACAGCCACGACGCACAACATCGCCATACGATGCTTTGTTTAAGGAGTCTGTATGGGAAACTATCACGTCAAATCGCACGACGGCCATCGGGATCTGACCAAACAAGGCGCTGATCGTGCCTCGATCAGCAAACCCACCAAGGCGGAAATCCTGCAGGCTACGCAGGAATTCATGGCGGGCAAAACCGGCTCAGTCAAGATTCACCGCGCTGACGGGACGTTTGAGGAAGAGCGTACCTATCCACGCTCGGCGGACCCGTCCACATCCAAGGGTTAGTTCGGCATCCCTAGCCTGGGTTTGATGAATACCATGGGCGTTTTTTTGCGTCTGGCAATTGCCGGTTGCAAGCATTCCACAATTCAGGAGACATGACATGACCAGCAAAAAGACCGCGAAAAACACGATCTGCCTTTGGTACGAGCGCGACGCCGTTGAGGCCGCCAACTTCTATGCCAAAACATTCCCCGACAGCGCTGTCGGCTCCATCAACCGCGCACCGGGCGACTACCCGGATGGCAAGCTGGGTGATGTGCTGACGGTTGAGTTCACCGTTGCCGGTATTCCCTGCGTCGGGCTGAACGGCGGGCCGCACTTCAAGCACAACGAATCGTTCTCTTTCATGATCGCAACCGACGACCAGGCTGAAACCGACCGCTTGTGGAACGCGATCGTCGGCAATGGTGGCCAGGAAAGCCAATGCGGCTGGTGTAAGGACAAATGGGGCATCTCATGGCAGATCACGCCGCGCGTCCTCGTCGACGCAATGGCCGACCCTGACCGCAAGATGGCCAAGCGCGTGTTCGACGCGATGATGACCATGGGAAAGATTGATGTCGCCAAGATAGAGGCGGCGCGGCAGGGTTGAACCTGGTATTCAGTTGATGGAGATGCCCCCGCGCATCTCCTTTCCTGTTCTCTCCATCCCTTTTGTCCTGTTTAGATTTAAGGACGCGCGCAGCCATGCTCCGCATGCGAATTTTCCTTGAGCTGGATCGGACGGGGTTTTCTGCCCGGAATGGCGTGCACAGCTTGACTTACGTCATTGCTCACCGGTAGCGTGTGAGCTTCCCGGTTTCAAAGAATTCGGTTAAACCACAGCAGCGACAAACTTGCCGACACCAGCGCCAGCACGGCCGCGAACAGGGCCAGCAGCCCGGAGATTTCGGTTTCTTTTTTCTCGACGGCAATGCGCGAGCTGAGTGTTTCGTAGACCTTCTTCAAATCGGCCGCAGTGCCTGCATAAAAGTACTCGGCCTGTGTTGCGCGGGCAATGCCTTTGAGGGTTTCTTCGTCGAGCTTGACGCGCATGGACCAGCCTTCAAAGCCTATGGTTTCGCCGTCGACTGTGCCAACGCCGACGGTGTAGATGCGGACGCCGCGGTCTGCAGCGAGCTTGGCGGCGTCGATGGAATCCACGCCGGTGGTGCGTTGGCCGTCGGTCAGCAAAATGATGGCGGCTGAGGTGTAGGAGCCGGGGGCGACCGGGGCAAATTCTTTTTTGGCGTTCTTGTCGGGGTTCAGGGCCTGGTCCAGCGATGTGCCGCGCGATTTTTCTCTTCCGTATTGCATGGAGGCGATGTCAATGCCGGCATCAGGAAACAGCTCGGCCAGCGAAACGATGATGCCGTTGCCAATGGCGGTGCCGCGTTGCAGCTGGAATTTGTCAATGGCCACAGTCAGGTCTTCGCGGCTGAGGGTGGGTTGTTGCACCACCGCGGCGGTGCCGGCAAAGGCAACGATGCCCACGCGTACGTTGCGCGGCAGATCGGCGAGAAAGGCTTTCGCGGCGTTTTGTGCGGCGACCAGGCGGTTGGGCTGGACGTCGGTGGCGCGCATGCTGCCTGAGACGTCCATGGCCAGGATGATGGTTTCGCGTTGCGAAGGCAGGCTGATCACGGCAAAGGGGCGTGATGCCGCTACCAGCATGGCCGCGATGGACAGTAAAAACAGCAGGGGCGGAATGTGCCTGCGAAAACTCTGGCCACGGCCCATGGCTTCACGCACGATAGAGAGGCTGGCGTAGCGTAGCGCCATTTTTTTCTTGCGGCGCAGCAGCCAGACGTAGACGGCCACCAGCAGTGGGATTGCCAGCAGCAACCAGAGGAATTCCGGCCAGAGGAAGGTCGGTAAGGGCAGTTTGGACGAGAGAGAGGTGAGCCAGCTGAAGTTCATGAAAATTCCTTGGACGGCTTCAGGCGGCGCGTTTCAAATGGGCAGGCAGCGCGCCGGCTGCGCCGGAAGCGCGGCTGCGGCGCTTGCGCAATTCTGTGAAGCGCAGGATGGCGTTGACCAGGTCGTCGTCGGTGGAAAGCTCCAGCGTGTCCACGCCGGCGTGCGCCAGCGATTGGCGCAGCTCGGCCTCGCGCTGCGCGGCGATGCGGGCAAAGCGTTTGCGAAAGCCCGCGTCGTGCGTGTCAACCAGCAATTGCTCGCCGGTTTCCACATCGCGAATCGGGATAAGTCCCAGGTCGGGCAGATCCAGTTCCAGCGGGTCCAGCAGGCGAACCGCTACGACTTCGTGGCGTCGGGCGAGCTGGCTCAAAGGCTTTTCCCAGCCGGGCTCGCTGATGAAGTCGGACACGACAAACACAGTGGAGCGGCGGCGTACGAGGTTGGCTGCTGATTCGAGCAGCTCATGCAGGCGGGTCGGGCCGTGGCTGTCGCTGATTTCGGGCCGGCTCTGCAGGGTGTGCAGCAGGTGCAGCACATGGTGACGGCCACCGCGTGCGGGAATGACCGCGTCGACGCCGGAGCCATAGAGCATGGCCCCCACACGATTGCCGTGACGCGTCAGCATGCGGGCTAGCACGGCCACAAATTCAGCTGAGACATTGCGCTTGCGCTGCTCGCTGGAGCCAAAGTCCATCGAAGGGCTCAAGTCCAGCAGAAACCAGGCGCTCATTTCACGGTCTTCGGTGAAGACGCGCACGTGCGGTTGCTGCAGCCGGGCGGTGACATTCCAGTCGATGTGGCGCACGTCGTCGTGGTGCTGGTACTCGCGCAGGTCGGCCAGGTCCATGCCGGTGCCGCGCAGCAGCGTGCGGTAGTCACCCTGCAGCAATCCGTCGAGCCGGCGCAGCACGGTCCATTCGAGTCGACGCAGCAGTTGCTCTGCGTTAGATGATTGCGCATTCACGGACATACTCCGAGCCAGCATGAGCCGCGGAACCGGCTTTGCCGGGCCGCAGGCGGGCGGTCCCCTCGGGGGGCAGCGAACCACACGAAGTGGGGAGCGTGGGGGCTACATCCACCGCGGAACCGGCTTTGCCGGGCCGCAGGCGCAGCGGCCCCCTCGGGGGGCAGCGACCCGCGTAGCGGCGGAGCGTGGGGGCTCACATTTCTAGGCGGCGAGTTTTTCATGTTCCAACGGTTTTGCCGGAGGCGGAATTTTTGCCATGATTTTTGCGACCAGGCCATCGGCTGACAGTCCTTCAGACAGCGCCTCATACGACAACACCAGGCGGTGCCGCAGCACATCGGGCACCAGGTCGGTCATGTCTTCGGGCAGGGCGTAGCTGCGTCCGCGCAGCATGGCCAATGCGCGCGCGCCTTCGGTCAGATTGATGGTGGCACGGGGGCTGGCGCCGAAAGTGATGAAGCGCTGCAAGTCCTTGAGCCCGTGTTTGGTCGGGTTGCGAGTGGCCGACACCAGGCGCACGGCGTACTGAACAAGCGAAGGGTCAACGTAAATGCGGCGGCATTCGGCCTGCAGCGCCGCAAGCTGCTCGGTGGTGGCCACTGCGCTCACCGCCACGGCCGGGCCGGTCACGCGCTGGACGATGACGAATTCTTCTTCATCGGTGGGGTAGTCCACCAGCACCTTCATCATGAAACGGTCGACCTGCGCCTCGGGCAGCGGGTAAGTGCCTTCGGTTTCAATCGGGTTCTGCGTGGCCATGACCAAAAAGGGTTCGGGCACTTTGTGCGTGATGCCGGCGATCGTGACCTGGCGCTCCTGCATCACCTCCAGCAGTGCGCTTTGCACCTTGGCGGGTGCGCGGTTGATCTCGTCGGCCAGCAGCAGGTTGGTAAACACCGGTCCGAGCGAGGTGGTGAACTCGCCGGTTTTCTGGTTATAGATGCGTGTGCCCACCAGGTCGGCCGGCACCAGGTCGGGTGTGAACTGGATGCGCTTGAAATTGCCCTGCACGGTGTTGGCCAGCGTCTTGATGGTCAGCGTCTTGGCCAGGCCAGGCACGCCTTCCACCAGCAGGTGGCCCTGCGCCAGGATGGCGACCATGACGCGCTCGAGGAAGCGGTCTTGCCCGACCACCACGCGTTTGACCTCATAAAGGATTTTCTCCATCAGCTGTGCGGTGTCGTGGCTGGCGGCGGAATGTTCGGGCGTGTGCTGTTCCATGCGTCGATGTCCTTGAAGTCTCAGAAGGGGGGCATGCCGGCGGCCGAGGCCGCGTTTTCGATCGGCACTGCAAAACCGATACCGACAAAAGTGCGCTGCTGGTTGGGGTTGAAGATGGCAGTCACGATGCCAACGACCTCGCCGTCCACGGTGACCAGCGGGCCACCGGAGTTGCCAGGGTTGGCGGCGGCGTCGAACTGGATGAGGTTGCTCATCATCTGCTTGCCTTCGGGCGAGCGAAAGTTGCGCTTGAGTCCCGAAATGACGCCGACCGAAGCCGAGGGGCCTATGCCGAAGGGATAGCCTACGGCCATGACCTGATCGCCGGGCGCCAAGTCGGCGGTGGAGCGCATGGTGGCGGCAATGAGGTCGTCGGGAATCTTGTGGGCCTGCAACACCGCCAGGTCGTTTTCAGGTTGCACGCCGGTGATGCTGGCGGTGGACTCGAGCCCGTCGGAAAA
>NZ_JBDTPB010000126.1:0-8540 GCF_039932935.1 Polaromonas sp. | reverse complement strand
TGTCGGCCCCGATGAACATCTCGGCGACGATCACGATGACCAGCGCCATGGACACCGCCGAACGCAGGCCGACAAAACTCGGCTGAAGACTTTCCCAGATCAGCACGTCCTTGAATACCTGCCAGCGAGAAGCCCCCATGACCTTCGCGGCCATGACGCGCTGCTTGCGCGCATTGATCACCCCGTAAGCACTGTTAAAAACCACGATCAGCATGGCGCCGAACGCGGCGATCGCCACCTTGTTGATGTCCGACACACCGAAGATCATCAGGAACAGTGGGATCAGCGCCGAGGACGGCGTGGAGCGGAAGAAGTCGATCAGGAACTCCACGCTGCGGTAGGCTTTTTCATTGCTGCCCAGCAGCACGCCCAGCGGCATGCCGACTGCGGCAGCGATCATGAACGCCTGCACCGTGCGCCACACGGTGACCGCAAAGTCCTTGAGCAACGGCCCGCCGGCCAGGCCGCTGAGTAGCGCGCCCAGCGCATCAAGCGGAGGCGGCAACAGGATGGCCTTGATAAAGCCCAGGCGCACAGCCAGGTCCCAGATGATGAAGAGCACCACCGGGCCGATGAAAGGCAGGGCCTTGTCCAGCGCCGGCTTGCGCTGCACGGCGGCCGTCGGCGCGGCCGGAGGCGTCCAGGGCTTGGCGGGCGTTGCCGTCATGGGGGAGGGTGTACTCATGGCGTTCAGCCCTTGTAGAGCATGGTGTCCACGATGAGGCGAGAACTGAAGATGCCTTTTTCGGAGAACAGGTCGAAAAATTTCTGAAAGTGCGCCACGTCAGCCGGGGTGAACTCGTTGTACATGGTGTAGGCGGCCAGCGGCACCTCGCCGGTGAGTGCCCCCTCGATGGCGGTGTAGCCCTTGAGGTACTGGCGCGCCTCCACCGATTTGCTTCGCACGTAGGCCACGCCCTTGCCGTAGGCTGCGACGAATTTTTTGGCAGCGTCGGGGTTCTTCTTGATGAAGTCCGACGACAACGAAGCCGAGCCGCCGAACCAGGGCGCCATCGGGTCGCCCAGTACGTAACGCGCGATCACGCCGGCTTCGAGTACGCGGGTCGTGCCGTTCATGCGACCTATGGTGCCGGTGGGCTCCAGCGTGTAGGCGCCGTCAATCTGCCCGGCGGCCAGCGCAGCCACATGCTGGCCGATGGGCAGCTCGACCACGGTCGCGCCGGTCGCGCCGCCACGCTCCAGCACGGTCTTGGCCAACGTCACGTTCTGGATGCCGGGACCCGAGCCGACGCGCTTGCCCTTGAGGTCGGCCATGACCTTGGCCGGGCTGGCCGCCGGCACAATCACTTCGTCGAGCACGTTTTTCACGTTGCTCGGGTTGGAGCAGAAGATCTTGAAGGTGCCGGGTTGGGCGATCTCGCCGATGGCGATGTTGGCCGAGCCGGTGCCGTTGGCGGTGCCGTCGGCGCGGCCCGAAAGCACCGCCTCCATCACTTGCTGCGCACCGGCGAATTTGAGCGCCTCCACGTCCAGGCCGGCTTCCTTGAAGTAGCCCAGTTCGATGGCCGAGTAGAACGGCAGGCCGGCCGCGATGGGCCAGTAGCCTATGCGGATTTTCGGCCCTGTCTGCGCGCGCAGGATGGCGGGCATGCCCAACAGTGCCAGCGTTGAGCCGGCGGCCGTGGCCTTGAGCAGCGTGCGGCGTGCCAGGCCGGAGATGGCGGATAGCGGTTTGCGTACGGGCTTCATGAAATGCTCCTGCGTGTGATGAATGAAAGATCGATGAAGAGATCGATGAGGTGGGCGCTCAGGCCGGTGCGGCGGAGTTGAGGGAGTCGATGTACGCGCGCCAGCCCCCGAAGTGCGTGATGTCCTCTGCGCCCTGCAAAGCTTCTGCCTCGCAAACAAAGCCTTGCACGCTGCTGCCGTTTTCCAGGTCGAGCGTGCCTATACCGAGTGGGGCGGGAATCAGCGCCACGAACGAGCCGTAGTGTTCAACCGGCATCTCCCAGATTTCGAGTGCGATGCGTGCGCCCTGACTGGCCGCCACACGCAACAGGCCCGGCTTGGGCGGCACCGTGCCTGGCAGCGCGTAGAGGCGATAGTCCAGCGCGGTGCGTGTTTGCCCGACCAGGGTGGCGCCGCGTGTGGTGAGCTGATTGTTTAGCGGCATGCCGGAAAGGTGTGCGCCCACCACTGCCACCTTGACGGTAGCTTGCAGCTTGATACCCGCCAGCGGCTGCGGCGCAGGAAGTGGGTCATTCAGTGCGCCCTGCATCAGGCCTGTGGCGTGGTGATAGCGCTGCCCCAGTTCGGCCAGTTGCCAATCGCTGCCGGCCAGTCCCACCAGGGTGATGCCGAAAGGCAGGCCGTCGGTGCGCAGGCTGCTCGGCACCGAGACAGCCGCGTAATCCAGCAGGTTGACGAAGTTGGTATACGTGCCCAGATGGCGGTTCAGCGTAACGGGGTCGCGCTGCATGGCCTGCTGCGTGTAGTGCGTGGGCGCTGTGGGTACCAGCAGCACATCGATGTCCCCCCACATCTCAGCGGCCTGTTGGCCCAGCATGCGCAGCTTCGTCTGGGCCGCGTATAAATCGGCAGCGCTGTACTGACGCCCCGCACCAATGATGCTGCGCACCGGCTCGATCACCTCTTCTTCATGTGCGTCAAAGAACTCCCGAACAGCGGTGTAACGCTCTGCCACCAAGGCACTTTCATACAGCAGGCCGGCGGCTTCGGCCAGTGGCGCATAGTCGATTGCGACCGGCACGCCGCCCAGGCTTTTCATGCGGGCAATGGCATCGCCAAAGGCATCACTGGCCATGGCATCGCCGTAAAAGTTCAGTGATGAAGGCACGCCGAAGCGAAAACGTGCGGGCAACGCCGTGTCGGCCATGGCCAGCACGCGCGAGTACGGGTCCAGCGGGTCGTAACCCATGGTGACTTCCAGCACCCGCGCGGCGGTGGCCACGGTGCGCGCAAAGATCGAGAGGCAATCGACGCTTTGGGCCGCAGGCACCACGCCGCGCGCGCTGATCAAACCCCTGGAGGGCTTCAGACCGACGATGTTGTTCAGGCCTGCAGGCACGCGTCCCGAGCCGGCCGTGTCGGTTCCAAGCGAAAAGTCTGCTTGCCCGGTCGCCACCACGTAAGCGGAGCCGGAGCTGGACCCGCCAGACACATACGCCGGGTTGATGGCATTGGGCACGGCGCCGTACGGCGAGCGCGTGCCGTTCAGGCCGCAGGCAAACTGGTCCAGATTGGTTTTGCCGAGCAGCCGCGCCCCCGCATCGAGCAGTTTCTGCACCACGGCAGCATGCGCAGCAGCGGTGTACGCAAAGGCAGGGCACGCGGCGGTGGTCGGCACGCCCGCTACATCAATGTTGTCTTTGGCTGCAAATGACAGCCCGGCCAGCGCGCCGCTATCGCCAAAGGGGAAGGATGGCGTCCTCGTGATCCAGGCCTCGGGCGCCCGCTGCGCCTCAGGGGAAGCAGGCACCGCCGCCCGGCCAGGAGGAAGAGGCAACCCGGAAGACGTTGGCAGTGAGGACATGTGCACCAATTTAAAGCATCCATTCTTGTGTACAAGACAAGATGCAAGAGCTATGCCAAACAGCGGATTGCTCTGCCCATCACTTTTTTGGAATGGTGGAGGAGCCTATCCACACCCGATTACCTAAATAAATGTCATGGATAAAGCTATTTCATAGTGATTAATAACGCTTGAAGTATCAAATACAGTAGGAGCCTATGGAAAAGCCTCGCCCCCACTCGCAGCCCAAGCTTCGTGCCGTGCTGTTTGACGCCTACGGCACGCTGTTCGACGTGTACAGCGTGGGCCTGCTGGCGGAGCAGCTGTTTCCGGGCAAGGGCGACGCGCTGGGCGTGCTGTGGCGCGACAAACAGATTGAATACACGCGCCTGGTGACCATCAGCAATGGCGGCGCGCACTACCGGCCGTTCTGGGAGCTCACGCGCGCTGGCCTGCGTTATGCGTGCAAAAGGCTGGGGCTGGACCTGGGCGCCACCCAGGAAGAGCAGCTCATGAACCAGTACCGCCATTTGTCGGCTTTCCCCGAAAACCGCGAGGTGCTTCAGGCGCTGAAGGCGCGCGGCATCACCACCGGTATCCTGTCCAACGGCGACCCCTCCATGCTGGACGTGGCTGTCAAGTCGGCCGGGCTGGAAGGCCTGCTGGACCACGTGATCAGCGTGGACAGCATCCGCAAATACAAGACCGCACCCGAAGCCTATGCACTCGGGCTGGAAGCCACCGGGCTGGAAGCGAAACACATCGCCTTCGTGAGCTGCAACAGCTGGGACGCGCTGGCCGCCACCTGGTATGGCTACCAGACACTTTGGGTCAACCGTTACCAGTTGCCATTTGAAGAGCTGGGCACACAGCCCGTACACACCGGCACCAGCCTGCGCGATGTGCTCTCGCTGCCGCTGCAGTGATTTGGCATCACGCATTTTCTGATTTTTTTTTGCACCATTTGAGTAAAGGGACCACACCATGACCACCACAACCAACACGCCACGCATCACGAGTCACCGCCTCCAGGTTGCGACAGGGCTTTACCGTTTCATCGAAGACGAGGTGCTGCCCGGCACTGGTGTGGCCAGCGCCGCTTTCTGGAAAGGCTTTGACGCCATCGTGGCCGATTTGGCCCCGCGTAACCTCGCCCTGCTCGACGAGCGCGACCGCCTGCAGTCCGAGATGGACGCCTGGCACAAGGCCAACCCAGGCCCCATCACCAACATGAAGGCCTACCGCGCCTTCCTCGAGAAAACCGGCTACCTCGTGCCTTCACCAAAAAAGGTCACCATCACCACCGGCAACGTGGATGCCGAACTCTCCAAGCAGGCAGGCCCGCAACTGGTGGTGCCTATCCTGAACGCGCGTTACGCACTCAATGCCGCCAACGCGCGCTGGGGCAGTCTCTATGACGCGCTTTACGGCACCGACGTCATCTCTGAAGAAAACGGCGCCACCAAAGGCAAAGGCTACAACCCCGTGCGCGGCGCCAAGGTGATTGAGTACGCACGTTACGTGCTGGACCGCACCGCACCGCTGAAAAAGGGCTCGCATATTGATTCGACGGGCTACGCAGTCAAGGGCGGCAAGCTGGTCGTCACCCTGAAAGGCGGCAAGACAACGGCGCTGGAAGACGCCAGTCAGTTTATCGGCTACCAAGGTGCGGCATCCGCGCCGTCGTCGGTGCTGCTGCAGCACAACGGCCTGCACCTGGACATCCGCATCGACCGCGCAACGCCCATCGGCAAAACAGACGCGGCCGGTGTGAGCGACCTGGTGGTCGAGGCAGCGCTGTCGACCATCCTGGACCTGGAAGATTCGGTGGCGGTGGTGGATGCCGACGACAAGGTGCTGGCCTACCGCAACTGGCTGGGCATCCTGCAGGGCACGCTGACCGAAAAAGTCACCAAGGACGGCAAGACCTTCACCCGCGGCCTGAACCCGGACCGCGAGTACATCTCACCGAAAGGTCCCAAGAGCAAGCCCGTCACGCTGCACGGCCGCTCGCTGATGTTTGTGCGCAATGTGGGCCACCTGATGACCAACCCGGCCGTGCTGTACACCGCTGCGGACGGCTCGACAAAAGAAATTCCGGAAGGCATCCTCGACGCCGTCGTCACCACGGCCATTGCCATCCATGACCTGAAACGCAAAGGCAAGGCGGGCATCAAGAACTCGCGCAAGGGCTCGGTCTATATCGTCAAGCCGAAGATGCACGGCCCCGCCGAAGTCGCCTTTGCCGACGAGCTTTTTCGCCGCGTTGAAAAAGTGCTGGGCCTGCCCGACAGCACCGTCAAGCTCGGCATCATGGACGAAGAGCGCCGCACCAGCGTCAACCTGAAAGCCTGCATTGCAGCCGCCTCCAGCCGCGTGGCCTTCATCAACACCGGATTCCTGGACCGCACCGGCGACGAAATGCACACCGCCATGCAGGCCGGCCCGATGATCCGCAAAGGCAACATGAAAATCAGCCCCTGGCTCAGCGCCTATGAGCGCAGCAATGTGCTGACGGGCCTGGCCTGCGGCCTGCGCGGCCGCGCCCAGATCGGCAAAGGCATGTGGGCCATGCCCGACCTGATGGCCGACATGCTCAAGATCAAGATCTCGCACCCGCAGGCCGGCGCCAACACGGCCTGGGTTCCCTCGCCCACGGCCGCGACGCTGCACGCGCTGCACTACCACCAGGTCAACGTGGCGGCGGTGCAAAAAGACATCGAGAAGAAAGTCGATCTGAAGTCCGAAATCGCGCGCCTGCTGCCCGAGCTGCTGATGGTGCCGGTCTCGCCCGACGCCAAATGGACGCCCGCAGAAATTCAGCAGGAGCTGGACAACAACGCCCAGGGCATCCTCGGCTACGTGGTGCGCTGGATCGACCAGGGCGTGGGCTGCTCCAAGGTGCCCGACATCCACAACGTCGGCCTGATGGAAGACCGCGCCACGCTGCGCATTTCAAGCCAGCACATGGCCAACTGGCTGCTGCACGGCGTGGTGACCAAGGCGCAGATCAAGGAAACCTTTGAGCGCATGGCCGCCGTCGTCGACGGCCAGAACGCAGGCGACCCGCTGTACCAGAAAATGGCGAGCAACTTCGAAACCTCGTCGGCTTACAAGGCGGCTTGCGACCTGGTCTTCAAAGGCCTGGAGCAGCCGAGCGGCTACACCGAACCACTGCTCCACGCCTGGCGGCTCAAGGTGAAGGCGGCGCACTGACCCGTCAAAGAATCGGCACCGGCTGCAACGATCGTTGCAGCCGGTAGCTCAGTTCGGGAAACATCACGCGCTATTAATTTAGTAGCTGCTTGCGCGCATCTGGATTGGGCTGCGGGCCAATTTACCGTAAATTTTGGCACTTCTTACAAAACGCTTGCACCTGAGCGCGAGGGCCGGTTGAGACAGTCGTTTGACGAGCCGTGGCCTGCCCGGGTGTTGCGTGGAACTGACCTTTACAAAGCACTGTTTAAACCCTAAATCCGGCCGTGTCCGGTATTGGCGGGTTTTAGGGCGTGATAACGGGCTGTTCTGCGCCAATGTAGAAGTAACTCAAATGTATGCGTTGGAAAGCAAATGAAACACTTTGCAAGTACATCCATGAAATCACAGTTGGCCTTTACCCTTGGGCTTCCCCCGTTTCCGGCCATGGATGGTTGCAAGCTGGCCGGCAACGTGTGATTAATACCTATTCTCTCGAACTCCTCGATGGCTTCGCAACCTGACGTTCTTCAATCCTGTCTTCAGGCAGCTGCCAAAGCCGCCCGACCTGCGCTGGAACGGTGCGTAGACGACGCCGTGGCGGGGCTGCAGCTCGCTGAAACACAAAATCAGAAAGTCGTCGAGCGGGACGAGCTGGCGACCGCCTGGCGCGAGCTGCAAAAAAACAAGCCGGCGTGGAGCGCCCAGTATCCGGCAGACCTGCTGGTGCACTTCAAGGCCAATGCGGCCGTTGCGGCGCAAGCAGTCCGGACACCCACCGCCTCGGCAGACCAGCTCGCGGCATCGGTCGCCGCGTCTTCCAGCGCGTTCGCCGCACTGTCCTATGCCAATTTTTCGCTGGTGGGCGACGACGACGTGTCCCAGGCGATTGAATCGTCGCGGCTGCTTCAGCTGGTGTTGCCCGCGGTCGACCATGTCCTGACCGAACTCGACAAACTCATCAGCACGGTACAGGGGCTGCCCAACGTGCGCCCGGAGCTCAACCCGCTGCGCGCCGAGGTGTTCGCGCAAACCCTGCGCGAAATGATCACGGCCAGCAATGCCGCGCCGGCCATTGTCTCGCTGTGGCTGCGCTACCTTGCCGCGCCGCTGGGACGCGAACTCAAGCTGGTCTACGAACGCCTGGTCAACCAGCTGGAGCTGGCCAATGTGCAGGGCGCCAGCTACCGCGTTTTGCAAACCCCCGCCAGCGTGGCCCAGACCCGGGCCAAGGGTAATGGCGGCGGAAATGGATCAGGAAGTGGACCCGGAAATGGAAGTGGCGGACCTGGCTCCGGCAACGGCGGCGCGGGCGGAGATGGGGACGGCAACGGAACGGGCGCCTCCGCACGGCAACAGCCGCCCCCGCAGTACGCCGATCTTTCCAATTACGAAATCCGGGACGAGCTGTTCCAGGATTTCCTGTTCCACGGCGGCAGCAACGCGCACCATGGGCTGGCGCCGTCCTATTACGAGACCGTTGAAGAAGAGCTGGTGGCGCTGCAGGATGCGCCCGACTCCTCCGGCGCCCCGCTGGGCGACTCGTCCGGCAGGCCCTCACCCGAATACCAGAACCTGCCCGCGGTAGACAGGCCGCAGCGCATGGTCGACGAGCGCAGCCAGCTCAGCCCGCAGGTATGGGGCTCTTATGCCCGGCCACGCGAGCGGGCCATCGTCCGGACGCAGCTCAAGAAAGAAGCCAAGCAGGTCGGCCAGGTACTCGGCCTGGAAGTGGTCCGCAAGCTGGTCAACCAGGTCGCGCAAGACCCGCGCCTGCTGGTGCCGGTGCGCGAAGCCATCGTGGCGCTGGAGCCTTCGCTGCTGCGCCTGGCCATGGTGGACCCGCGCTTTT
>NZ_JBDTPB010000125.1:0-23041 GCF_039932935.1 Polaromonas sp. | reverse complement strand
TGCTGCGCAACGCCGAGCAGCCCGATGACAAGTACGACTGGGTGGTCGCGCATGACCTGAACCCCCAAAAGGCCCGCATCCTGGCTGCCGTCGCGCTGACCAAAAACATCGATAGCAAGGAGCTGCAACGCATCTTCTGGCAATACTGAGCCTTCTCGCACAGAGAAAAAGGGCGGTGCCGTGACGGCATCGCCCTTTTTTATTGACGCGTGGAAGGCGGCTCTCAGCTTAGAGCTGGCTCATACCGCCGTCCACGATGAGCTCGGTGCCCACGATAAAAGCAGCGTCGGGCGACGACAGGTAAACCACCGCGCTGGCCACTTCGTCAGGCGTGCCGAAACGCTTGAGCGGAATTTGCGCCTGAATGCCGGCGGCCAGGGCGCCGAGCTGGTCGGCGGGTACGCCCAGCTTGCCGTACAGCGGTGTGGTCACGGGGCCGGGGCTCACCACATTGACGCGGATGCCGCGTCCGACCAGCTCAGCCGATAGTGTCTTGGCCAGCGAGATCAACGCGGCCTTGCTGGCGGCATACACGCTCGAGTTGGGCATGCCGATGTGGGCGTTGATGGAGCCGTTCAGGATGATGGCGGCGCCCGTGTTCAGCAGCGGCGACAGCGCCTGGATCGCAAAGAAGGCGCCTTTCACGTTGACGTTGAAGGTGTCATCCCAGAGGGCTTCGTCCACGCCTTCCAGTGGGGCGAATTTGGCCAGGCCTGCATTGATAAACACCGCATCCAGCGTGACGCCTTCGGCCGTCAGCGCGGCGGCCAGCGCCTTGGCAGAGCCGCTGGCGCCCGCGTCGTTGCGCAAGGCCATCGCGTTGTCGCCGAGTTGGGCCTTGGCGGCGTCCAGCGTGGTCTGGTCGCGGCCGGTGATGACGACGCGGGCGCCTTGAGCGGCGAATTGCAGCGCAGTGGCCAGGCCGATGCCGCTGTTGCCGCCCGTGACGAGCACGGTCTTGTTGGCAAAACGGGGTGCGAAAGAAGAGGTTTGGGTTTGCGTGGTCATGTCGATTTCCTTTTGTCGTTTGTTGAAGCGGTTTCGGGTTCGGCGGGTCTTCCTGCCTGCCGATGAGTCCAATGTAAGGTTCATCTTCTATTGGATGAAGGCTGTAAAAGTGATTTAATCATTCATCTTTTATGAATTGATGGGGCCGAAATGGACCGCTTGCGTGCCTTTGAAGTGTTTGCCTCCGTCGTGGGCCGCGGCAGCTTTACCCGGGCAGCCGATGCGCTGGACACGTCTCCGGCCAATGTCACCCGCTACATCAACGAGCTGGAGGCCCACCTCGGCACTCGCCTGCTTAACCGCAGCTCGCGCAAGCTCTCGCTCACCGAAAGCGGTGAGGCGCTGTATGAGCGCAGCAAATCCATCCTAGAAGAAGTGGCCGATGCTGAAGCGCTGGCCTCGTCCGCCACGCTGCAGCCGCGGGGGCGCCTGCGCATCAATGCGCCTGTGAGTTTCGGCATACGCCAACTGGCGCCGTTGTGGCCGCGCTTCATGCAAAGTTACCCGGACGTGGAGCTCGACATCGCGCTCAGCGACCGCGTGGTCGACATCGTCGAAGAGGGCTATGACCTGGCCATCCGCATCTCGCGCGCCGGCCCGGCCACTCACGCTGCGCGCAAGCTGGCCGCCTCCCGCAACCTCGTGTGCGCGGCCCCGGCTTACCTCAAGAAGCACGGGACGCCTCAGGTGCCCGCCGACCTCGCGGCGCACCGTTGCCTGGGCTACACCTATGCGGCCACTGCCAATGAATGGCATTTTTTGGACGAACAGGCGCGCCCGCACATGGTCAAGGTCAACTACGTCATGCTAGCCAACAACGGCGACACGTCGCGTGCAGCGGCCCTGGCCGGGCAGGGCGTCATCTGGCAGCCGGCCTTCCTGATCGGCGACGATTTGCGTGATGGCCGCCTGGTGCCGCTGCTGCCCGGCTACCGCATGCCCGACATCGACGTGCTGGCGGTCTACCCCAGCCGCCGCCACCTGAGCGCCAAGGTGCGGGTGATGGTGGATTTCCTCGTTGACGCCTTCAAGACCGCCCCGGCGTGGTACATGCCGCCCGACACGGTGGCGCCCATGGCCACCCCTGCGCCCGCGCGTCGCCGCGTAAAATGAACGGTTTCGCGCCGTTGTCCGGTGCGGCCTTGCTTTCCCGGCGCCGCCTCAGGCGCCGCGCTTTTGCCTTCAACCCATTCCTATGCTCACTTTCCAGCAAATCATCCTGAAGCTGCAGTCCTATTGGGCTGACCAGGGCTGCGCCCTGTTGCAACCCTATGACATGGAAGTCGGCGCCGGCACTTCGCACACCGCCACCTTCCTGCGCGCCCTGGGCCCCGAGCCCTGGAAAGCCGCTTACGTGCAACCCAGCCGCCGCCCCAAAGACGGCCGCTACGGCGAAAACCCCAACCGCCTGCAGCATTACTACCAGTACCAGGTCGTGCTCAAGCCCGCACCCGCCAACATCCTCGAGCTCTACCTTGGCTCGCTCGAAGCGCTGGGATTTGACCTGAAGAAAAACGACATCCGTTTTGTCGAAGACGATTGGGAAAACCCCACGCTGGGCGCCTGGGGCCTGGGCTGGGAAGTGTGGCTCAACGGCATGGAAGTCACGCAGTTCACCTACTTCCAGCAGGTTGGCGGCATCGACTGCAAACCCGCTACCGGTGAGATTACCTATGGCCTGGAGCGCCTGGCCATGTACCTGCAGGGCGTCGACAACGTCTACAACCTGACCTGGACGGAAGGGCCTGACGGCTCGAAACTGAGCTACGGCGACGTCTACAAGCAAAACGAGGTCGAGCAGTCCACCTACAACTTCGAGCACAGCGACGCCGACTTCCTGTTCACCGCTTTCACAGCACACGAAAAGCAGGCCAAGCACCTGATCGACGTGCAGCTGGCGCTGCCGGCTTACGAGCAGGTTTTGAAAGCCGCGCACAGCTTTAACTTGCTGGACGCGCGCGGTGCCATCAGCGTGACCGAACGCGCCGCCTACATCGGCCGCATCCGCAACCTCGCGCGCGCCGTGGCGCAAAGCTATTACGAAAGCCGCGAACGCCTGGGTTTCCCCATGGCGCCGCGCGAGTGGGTGGAGCAGATGGCGAAGAAGGCCGCCTGAGGATTTCGCGCCCACTTCGCACCTTGCCTCGCCCCACCTGATGCCCACCATCTTTTCCCATATTGCCGTCCCCATTGCCGCCGCGGTGGCTTTGGGCAGCAAGCGGATACCGCCCTCCATGTTGCTGGCGGGCATGGTCGCGGCCATCCTTCCCGACTTCGACGGCATCGCTTTCAAGCTTGGCATCCACTACGGCGGTATCTGGGGGCATCGCGGCTTTACCCATACCCTGGGCTTTGCGCTCGTCGCGGGACTCGTCGGCTGGTGGCTGGCACGGCACTGGAAACTGGCCCCGTGGCAAGGCTATGCGTGGATAGCGCTTTGCATGTTCTCGCACCCCCTGCTGGACACCCTTACCAACGGCGGCGTGGCGATTCCGCTGTACTGGCCGTTTTCCGAACAGCGGTTTTTCAGCCCCTGGCGGCCCGTTGAGGTGTCGCCGGTCTCTTTTTCCCGATTTTTCACGCAACGCGGCGCAGACGTGTTGCTCAATGAAGTCCAAACCATCTGGCTGCCGCTGATGGCCGCAGCCCTGACAATTTTTGCGCTCCGACATTCCCGAAAAACACAATGAACGCCTCCCAAAACCTTCTCGTAGAACTGTTTGTTGAAGAGCTGCCGCCCAAGGCACTCAAAAAGCTGGGCGATGCCTTTGCCGGCGTGCTGTTCGAGCAGCTCAAGGCCCAGGGACTGACCGCAGGCGATTCGGCGCTCACTGCTTTCGCCTCGCCTCGCCGTCTGGCGGCGCATGTCACGGTGGTGGTGGCACAAGCTGCCGACAAGGCTGTTTCGCAAAAATTGATGCCGGTGGCCGTGGGGCTTGACGCATCGGGCAATGCGACACCCGCGCTGCTCAAAAAATTGCAGGCGCTGGGCGCCGACGCGTCGGCCGTGGCCGGACTCAAGCGTGCGCCCGACGGCAAGGCCGAAGCGCTGTTTTACGACAGCACCGTTAAAGGCGCGACGCTGGTTGAAGGGCTGCAAAAGGCGCTGCTCGAAGCCATTGCCAAACTTCCTATCGACAAGCGGATGACTTATCAGCTGGCTGACGGCTGGAGCGACGTCAAGTTTGTGCGACCCGCGCATGGCCTGGTCGCGCTGCACGGCAGCTCGGTCGTCGCCGTCGAGGCGCTGGGCCTGAAGGCCGGCAACATCACCCACGGCCACCGCTTTGAAGCCTCTGTGGATCCGGTGGTGCTGAAGGATGCCGACAGCTACGCCGCGACGCTGCAAAAAGACGGCGCGGTGATCGCCAGCTTTGCGGCACGCAAGGCCGAGATCGTCAAGCAACTCGCTGCGGCCGCCACCAAGGTCGGCGGAGGTGTCAAAGCGATTGAAGACGATGCGCTCCTCGACGAAGTGACCGCGCTGGTCGAACGCCCCAACGTGCTGGTCTGCGAATTTGAAAAAGAATTCCTGGGCGTTCCGCAGGAATGCCTGATCCTCACGATGAAGGCCAACCAGAAGTATTTCCCGCTGCTGGACGCATCCGGCAAGCTCACCAACAAATTTCTCGTCGTCAGCAACATCAGCCCGACGGATGCCAGTGCGGTCATTGGCGGCAACGAGCGCGTGGTGCGCCCGCGCCTGGCTGATGCCAAGTTTTTCTTTGACCAGGACCGCAAAAAAACGCTGGCTTCGCGCGTGGAAGGCCTGGGCAAGGTGGTTTATCACAACAAACTCGGCACGCAGGGCGAGCGCACTCAGCGCGTTCGGGCGATTGCCGAAGCCATCGCGAATCGCATCGACGTGGGGCTTGTTGAAAAGGTGCAGCGCGCCGCCGAATTGGCCAAAACCGACCTGGTGACAGACATGGTGGGCGAGTTCCCCGAGCTACAGGGCACCATGGGCCGCTATTACGCGCTCAACGACGGCCTCAGCGCCGACGTGGCCGATGCGATTGAAGACCATTACAAGCCGCGCTTTGCCGGCGATGAGTTGCCGCGTAACAGCGTGGGTGTGGTTGTCGCGCTGGCCGACAAGCTTGAAACCCTGGTCGGCATGTTTGGCATCGGCAACCTGCCGACCGGCGACAAGGACCCGTTCGCGCTGCGCCGCCATGCGCTGGGCGTGATCCGTATATTGGTAGAGAAAGACCTGTCGCTGGATTTGAGCGCTGTTTTGAATGCTGCGTGGGACGTCTATGAAGATGAAACCATTCAGATCGCTTGGGCAAAGACACAAAGCGAAAAAGACATAAAGACCCAGCAGGAGAGTGGCAAAGGCGGAGTTGTTGCGTACGGCCACTCAAGGCGCAAGGCCGAAGAGAACGCTCGTGCTGCTCTAGCCGACTTCATCTACGACCGCCTCGCCGGCTCCCTGCGCGAGCAGGGCTACAGCGCGCAAGAAGTCGACGCCGTGCTGGCGCTCAAGCCCCAGCGCCTGGGTGACGTGGCCAAACGCCTGGCGGCCGTGCGCGCCTTCGCCGCGCTGCCCGAAGCGCCCGCACTGGCTGCGGCCAACAAGCGTGTCGGCAACATCCTGAAGAAAGCGGAAGGCACGGTCGAAGTTGCCGTCAAACCTGAGCTGCTGCAGGAAGCGGCTGAGAAGTCACTGGCTGAAGCACTGAAAACCGTGGGACCCAAAGCCGAAGCCGCTTTTGCCTCCGGCGACTACGCCGCCTCACTGCAGGCATTGGCGGCACTTAAAGCGCCGGTCGATGCCTTCTTCGACGGCGTGATGGTCAATGCCGAAGACCCGGCGCTCAAAGCCAATCGCCTCGGGCTGCTGGCGACTCTTCATCAAGCCATGAACCGGGTCGCTGATCTGTCCAAGTTGGCAACTTAATCGTTCGGTTCGATAATCAGCCCATGCCATCACAGAAGCAGCTCGACGCCTTTACGGAGGCCTTTCATCGCGCCGCGATTCGCAGGCTTGCGATGGAGCCCGAGCTTGTCGAGCGTGCTTCGCACACTTTGCAACGCTGGCAGGAGCAACGGGGCTCCACCGCTTCCGATCCGTATCTGCAGGAATGGCGCGTGCTGCTCAGCGGTGACTTGAATGTTTTGCAGGAGCGCGTATGCGCTGACAACGACCTTGCGGCGACTTTGCGCAATGTTTCGCCTTTGGGCTTCGTGTTGACGCCGGCTGAGCGGCAGGCCTTGCGTGCGCAAAGCGTCGTCTAGTTTTCATGCAACGTAGCGAACTTGCCCCTGTGCTGCGCGCCAGCGCTGCAATAGCCAACGAAAAGAGCTTCGTTCTGGTCGGCAGCCAGGCTATTTTGCTTCTCCTGGACGAGCCGCCAACCGAGTTGTTGCGGTCAACCGAAATTGACTTGTACCCGGCCCTGCACCCTGAAAAGTCGGATTTGATCGATGGCGCCATTGGTGCTCCATCCACATTTCACGATACTTTTGGCTATCACGCGGATGGCGTCGGTCCGGAATCGGCCAGCTTGCCAAAGGGCTGGATGGACCGGGCGGTATTGAGTTATGTGAGCGATGTCACGGCCATCTGTCCTGACCTGCACGATCTTGCCGCCTCCAAATGCGCAGCCGGCAGGCCAAAGGATGCCGATTACGTTCGTATTTTGCTGCAGCACCAATTGGTGACGCTGGACATCCTTCTCGAGCGCATCGGTTTGCTGGATGCGTCCAAACATGATTTGGCGCACATCCTCCAGTGGACACAGCGCCGCGCACAGGAAGCTTTCCCATGAAACTCGTCATCCTCGACCGCGACGGCACCATCAACAGCGACAGCGACGACTTCGTCAAGGCGCCGGACGAATGGTTGCCGCTGCCCGGCTCGCTGGAAGCCATCGCGCGGCTCAACCACGCCGGCTGGCACGTCGTGATTGCGTCCAACCAGTCGGGGCTGGGGCGCGGGCTCTTCGACGTGGCGGCGCTCAACGCCATGCACGCCAAGATGCACAAGCTGCTCGCGGCGGTCGGTGGGCGCATTGACGCGGTGTTTTACTGTCCGCACAGCCCGGAGGAAAGCTGCACCTGCCGCAAACCCCTGCCCGGCCTTTTCGAGCAGATCGGTGCGCGTTTCGGCGTGCCGCTCAAGGGCGTGCCCACGGCCGGGGATTCGCTGCGTGACTTGCAGGCCGGTGCGGCCGCAGGCTGCGAGCCGCACCTGGTGTTGACGGGGAAATCGGCGCGCTACCGCGATGGCGGGCGCCCTGAAGGCTTGCCCGACGGCACGCTGGTGCATGCGGACTTGTCGGCGTTTGCCGATTTCATTCTGGAACGCAGCGCCCGGCCCCTGCAAGTGGCGGTGTAAGGGCGCCGTAGCCATACTATAAAAATGATAGCTGCTTGCGCTTGTTGTGTAAGGGCTGGAGCCATAAAACACAAAAAAATGGCTGCGCTAGCAGCCGCAACATGCCGATACCGGAATTCTTGACATGCGACTGATTCGATCGATTCTTCACCTGCTGTGGATGGCCCTCACAGTGATCCCGTGGGCGACCTTTGTGGTGGTCGCCTCGCTGTTCGTCAGCAGCAACACCATGTACTGGATGTGCGCAGGCTGGCTGCGCGTGGCGGTCAGCGGCGGCACCTTCATTCTGGGCATCAGGAACCGGGTGACCGGCATGGAAAACCTGCCCACGGGCCAGACCAGCGCGGCCGTGCTGCTGCTCAAGCACCAAAGCACCTGGGAAACCCTGTGCATGCCTACGCTGATGCCGCATCCCCTGGCCTATGTGTTCAAGAAAGAACTGCTCTATGTGCCGTTCTTCGGCTGGGCCATGGCGCGCATGGACATGATTCACATTGACCGCAGCCAGCGGTCGCAGGCCTTTAACAAGGTTGTCGTGCAGGGCAAGCGGCTGATGGCGCAGGGCACCTGGGTCATCATGTTCCCCGAAGGCACGCGCATTTCGCGCGGCCAGAAGGGCACGTACAAGTCGGGCGGAACGCGCCTGGCCATTGAAACCGGCGCCCCGGTCATCCCCATTGCCGTGACGTCCGCCAAATGCTGGCCGCGCAAGGCTTTTATCAAAAACCCGGGCATTGTCGACATCTCGATCGGCAAGCCCATAGACAGCACGGGCCGCCAGCCCGACGAGCTGATGCGCGAGGTGGAAAACTGGATCGAAGCCGAAATGCACCGCCTCGACCCGGAGGCCTACGCCCCGGACGGCACCGCGCCGGTCGCCACCAATACCTGAGCGGCGAAGTCGTTCGCACCCGCCGCGCTAAACTGCCATGATGCAACGGCTTCTCCAGTTCACACTTGACCTGTTTGATGCCGAGCCCGCACCCAAAATCGGATCCCCAGGCAACACAAAACCCAAAAAATCCAGGCCAAAAAGGCCTGAGGCCCTTGATGACCTTGCGCCACCAGCTATTGAAATAATAGCAACACCGGATTTCATCGGCCCTCACCTGCCCGCGCAATCGCTGCAGCAGGCGCTGGCTCCTGCCACGTTTCGCCATCCGCGCGCCTCCCGTGAGACGGTGCTGGAGGGCGTGCTGGTCGCCTACGAGTTCCGGCGCAGCAAGCGCAAGACCATCGGCTTTTCGGCCGGTGCCGACGGCCTGACGGTGAGCGCGCCCAAATGGGTCCCGCTGTATGAAATCGACAAGGCCGTGCTGGAAAAGTCGGGCTGGATTCTGGCCAAACTGCAGGAAACCCGGGCCCGCCACCGGCGCATGGAGTCCGCCCGCATTGAGTGGAAAGACGGCACCACGCTGCCTTTCCTGGGCGACCAGGTCATTGTGGTGATTGACCCGCGGCACGCTTTTGGCGGTGTCGGCGCAGAACTCAAAAGCAGGGTTCCCGCCGCCGAAGTCCTGCTGCAGGGCGCCGGCGACGCGGCCAATGGCACTTTGCCCGGTGTGGCGCAGCTGACACTGCATGTGGGCCTGCCCCACCATGCCACGCCCGAGCAGATCCGCGACGCGGTTCAGGCCTGGCTGATGCGCCAGGCCAAACGCATCTTTATCGAGCGCCTCAACCATTTCGCACCGCACCTCGGTGTGCAATGGCGCAAGCTCAGCCTGTCCAGCGCCGGCACGCGCTGGGGCAGCGCCAGCGCCGACGGCTCCATCCGGCTGAACTGGCGGCTGGTCCATTTCAAGCAGTCGGTGATTGACTACGTCGTGGTTCACGAGTTGAGCCATTTGCGCGTGATGGACCACAGCCCCCGGTTCTGGGACACCGTGCGCGCGGTGGTGCCCGACTACGCTGAGCTGCGCGGCCAGCTCAAGGACGAAGCGATCCCCCGCTGGTAACCGGCGCCTCAGAGGCCTCGCAAGCCCCGTTAAGAGGAGGGAAAGGGGTACAAATCACAGTACTGCGGCGATTCTTTACTTGGTAATATGAGAAATCACCAAAAAAAACAGAAAACGACAGGGATTGACTCCGTGCACCTAAGTCCACATGAACGACAAACTCATACTTGTAGTTGAAGACAACCCGGACCACCTTGAGCTGACCGTGCTGACGCTCGAGGAGCAGGGCGTGACCGCTGAAATCGCCGTTGCCCGGGACGGTGTGCAGGCGCTTGACTTTCTTTTTGGGCAGGGCGCCCATGCGGGGCGCGACACCCAAAGGCAACCGGCTTTCATTCTGCTCGACATGAAACTGCCCAAGCTGTCGGGGCTGGACGTTCTGCGCAGCGTGCGGGCCAATCCCCTGACCGCGCTGGTGCCGGTGGTCATGCTGACGTCGTCCAGCGAACGGTCCGACATCGTGGCGTGCTACCAGAGCGGCGCCAACGGTTTTGTCCGCAAGCCCGTCGATTTTGGCGGGCTGACCGAAAAGCTCAACCGGCTGCAGGCCTACTGGCTGGGCGTCAATGAGTCCATCGCGGCGGGTTGACATCCTGTGACGCACCGGTGGCCGCCTCTCACCACCGGGTGTCTATCCCTGCAACGGTAACGTCATGAAGGTTCCCATCACGCTGAGAACCCGTCTGGTCATGCTGGTGCTGGTGGCGATCGTGCCGATGTTCGGCCTGTCGATTTTCAAGGCCGTGTACAACGCCGACGTAGCCGTCGAGCGGGCCAAGACGGACCTCGAATTCGCCACGTCACTGGCTGCCTCAACCCAGCAGCGCCTCGCGGAGTCGGCCCGCCAGGTCCTCACCGCGATTGTCCATATGCCTGACCTCAGGGCAGAGGGCGGTGCACGCTGCGACCGTTACCTGGTGGCGCTCAGAAATCTGCTCCCGCTGTATGCCAATTTCGGTGTCGTAGCGCCTGATGGCTATGCGCTGTGCAATGGCCAGGCCGGTGTACGGCTGGGCTATGTCGGCGACCGCGCCTATTTCCGCAAAGCGGTGGCGCGGCGCGCTTTTGTGGCGGGGGAATACATTGTGGGCCGCGCCACGGGCCGGCCTTCCATCTCATTTGCGCTTCCGTTGTTGGGCCCTGACGGGCGCATCGACGTCATCGCCTATGCCTCTGTCGATCTGGCCGAGATGGCCAAGTCCACCATCGACATCCAGCTGCCGCCCGGCGCCGCGTTGGGCATACACGACCGCGGCGGCGTGTTGCTGGCGGGAAAGCCCGAGCTGCCCATCCGGATCGGGCAGGTGGTGAGAAGCCCCGTTCTGAAAGCAGCCGCCCAGCAAATGCGCACCGGCACCAGCGACGGCGTAGACGGTACCGGGCAGCCCCGCCTCTGGGCCTTCATGCCCAGCAGCCCCGACTTAGACGCCGCTTTTTTTGTGGCGGTCAGCCTGAACCGGGACCTGGTGGTGGGCGCCAGCCGCGAGCAGCTGTGGCTTGAACTGGCGATGCTGGCGCTGGTGGCGTTTGTCGGCGGCGGTATCGCCTGGGTCATTGGCGGGCGCGCCATCGTGGAGCCCACCCGAAACATTCTTGAGGCCACCCGGCAGCTTCAGAACGGTCGGCTGGATGTGCGGATCCCGGTGGACAGGCCCGATGATCTTGGGGAGTTTGCGAGCATCTCCGCGGGTTTTAACCGCATGGCCGAATCGCTCGAGAAGCATCGCAACGACCTTCAAGCCGAACTGGCCAACAGCGAAGCCATCCAGCAAAAGCTGCGCGATGCCCAGCGCCTGGGACGCATCGGCTACTGGCAGCTTGACCCCGTCACCAATGAAAGCTGGTGGTCCGATGAGGTCTATGAGGTACTTGGCGTTGACCGTGCAACCTTCAACCGGAGCCATGGCAGTTTTTTGCAGGTGGTCCATCCCGGCGACCGGGATGCCTTCAAGGCCAGGCGCGATCAGGCCGTTCAAGCCGACCAGCCCCTGGACATCGAATTTCGCATCATCACGTCTACCGGCGAAGTGCGTTGGGTGCACCTGTTTGGCCGCACCGAAGCAGCGCAAGGGCAGCGCCGCTCCGGCGTGATTCAGGAAATCACCGACCGCAAGCGCGCCGAGCTGGTGGTTGCCCGCAGTACTGAGCTGTTAAACCGCACCGGGGCGCTGGGAAAAGTCGGTGGCTGGGAGGTTGTGGTGGACACCATGACGCCCTACTGGTCCGAGGAGATCTACCGCATCCACGAACTCGATCCTTCCATCGGCCTCGGCATCGAGGACGCGCTTGATTTTTATGCGCCCGAAGTGCGGCGCACCATCCGGGCCGCGGCGGAAGGCGCCTTGCTGCGCGGCATACCCTGGGACCTGGAGCTGCCGCTCATCACGGCCAAAGGCCGGCGCATCTGGGTGCGCACGCAGGGCCGGGCGCTGCAGCAGGACGGCAAGATCGTGACCCTGGTGGGTGTGCTGCAGGACATCACCGAGCAGCACGACGCGCAGGCCCACCTTCGCCTTCTCGAAACCGCCGTTTCCCGCCTCAACGATATCGTGCTCATCACCGAGGCCGAGCCCATTGACGGGGCCGGCCCGCGCATTATTTTTGTCAATGACGCTTTTGAGCACCGGACCGGCTACGGCCGTGAAGAGGTGATGGGCAAGACGCCGCGGCTGCTGCAAGGCCCGAAAACGCAGCGCGACGAACTCGACCGCATCCGCGCCGCACTGGAAAAGCGGGAGCCCGTGCGCGCCGAACTGATCAACTACACCAAAAGCGGTGAGGAGATCTGGCTGGAGCTCGACATTGTTCCCATCGTCAATGCGAAGGGCGGCTTTACCCACTGGGTCGCGGTGCAGCGCGACATCACCCGGCGCAAGCTGGCCGAACAGGCCTTGGTCGAAGGCGAACAGCGTTACGCCGCACTGTTTGAGATGGCGCCCGTGCCGATGTGGGTGTTTGACACCGTGACCAAGCGCTTCCTCAATGTCAACAAGGCCGCGATCGACAGCTACGGCTACTCGCACGCCGAGTTTCTGGCGATGACGATTTTCGACATACGCCCGGTCACAGAGCACGACATGCTGCGCCAGGACCTGGAGCGGCCCGCCGATCCACCGGACCCCAAGATCCTCTGGAAACACCGGCGCAAGGACGGCTCTGTGTTCCCGGCCAGTGTGGTCGGAAGCCCGGTGCAGTATGCGGGCCATTCCGCGCGGTTTGTGGTGTCGCTGGACATGACCACCCAGGCCAAGGCCGAGAAAGACGCCCAGGAGCACCTGTTTACCTTGCAGCGTGCCGCTGACGCGGCCCAGGCCATCACCTGGCACCAGACGCTGGAAAGCACCATGCAAGAGGTGGCCGAGCAGGCGCGGGGGATTCTCGGCGCGCACCAGGCGATCGTCAGCCTCACGGTGAGCAACGATTGGGCGCAGGCCATCAACGCGTTGTCGCTGTCCGAGAAGTACGCGAAATACCGGGACATGGTCGAGCCGCCCGACGGCACCGGCATCTACGCGCTGGTTTGCCAGACCAACCGGTCCATGCGCATGACGCAGGCCGAGCTGGAGGCACACCCACGCTGGCGCGGATTTGGCCGTTACGCTGACGAGCATCCCGCCATGCACGGCTGGCTGGCCGTGCCGCTGACCGGCCGCGACGGCAAAAACATCGGCCTGCTCCAGTTGTCCGACAAATACGAGGGCGAGTTCACGCAGGAAGACGAATATGTCGCGCTTGAACTCGCGCAGCTGGCCTCCATTGCCATCCAGAAAGCACGGCTGATTGAAGAGGTCAGCCAGCTCAACACCGGGCTGGAGCAGAAAGTTGCCGAGCGCACGCTGGCGCTGGAACACCAGCAGGCGCTCTTTCAGGCGTTGGCCGAGCAGGCGCCCCAGGTGGTGTGGACCAGCGACCCGGACGGCTCGGCCACCTACTTCAACCGTGCCTGGTTTGAGTTGGCTGGCGGCAAGATGGACGACTGGACGGGCCAGCAATGGTTTTCCGCCATCCATCCCGACGACCTTCCCGACATCAAGGCCCGGTGGCTTGTGGCCAAGGCGACCCGCTCGCAGTACTCGGGCATACGCCGCGTGCTGGCGCGGGACGGCATACACACCATGTCTTACCGGGCATCGCCTGTGCTGGACGAGCACGGCGAAGTGGCCTTCTGGGTGGGTATCGACGCCGACATCACCGAGGTCAAGGCCATCGAAGCCGCCCTGCGTCTGTCCAACCAGGAGCTCGAAGCGTTTTCATATTCCGTGTCGCACGACCTGCGCTCGCCGCTGAACACGGTGGACGGCTTCAGCCGCCTCCTGGGCAAGCACCTGGGGCTCGGCGCCAATGAGCGGGTCTCCCATTACCTTTCGCGCATTCAGGCAGGCGTGGCGCAGATGGGGCAACTCATTGAAGACCTGCTGTCGCTCGCGCAGGTGTCGCGGGTGCCCCTGAACAACAAGTTGGTGGACCTGTCGGGCCTTGCCCGCGACGTTCTTGACGAATGGAGGGTGCGCGACCCCGACCGTCAGGTCACCGCGCACATCGAAAAAGACCTGAGGGCGCATGGGGACAGCCGGCTGATCCGGGTGGTGATGGAAAACCTGTTGGGCAATGCCTGGAAGTTCAGCTCACACCAGCCGATGGCCGAGATCACGGTGGGCTGCCAGCTGGACGCCGCAGGGCAGCCGGAGTTTTTTGTGCGCGACAACGGCGCCGGGTTTGACATGGCCTATGCCGACAAGTTGTTTACCCCCTTCCAGCGCCTGCATGCGGTCGCCGAGTTTCCCGGCACCGGCATCGGGTTGGCCACGGTCAGCCGCGTGATCAAGCGACACGGCGGCCGGCTTTGGGCCGAGGCGGCGCCGGGCAAAGGGGCCACGTTTTTCTTCACGCTGCCCACCGCTCCCCAGTCCACCTGATGCCTATCCCGGAGAACCTCCTGCACCCCCCATCGTTTTCCCGCGGGAGCCTGGTCAAACCAAGTGATTAAAATGCACCAAATGAAACACTCCATCCTCCGGGCGGTCAGTCATGGCGCGTGAGCCCAAGTCTTTTGAAGCCGCCATCACGGCGGCGGACTTCTCCAGCGAGGATTACTGCGGCACCAGCTATGCAGCCAAGCTTCTGGGGCTGTCCGTCGCCACGGTGCAGTCGCTGGTGGAAAAGGGCGAAATCGAGGCCTGGAAGACCCTGGGGGGCCACCGCCGCATCGCGCTGCAGTCCATCAATGCCTACCTGGCCAAAAACAGCCCGCAGCTCTCGCGCGTCGACACCGACCCCAAGAGCCGCCTGCGGGTCTTGATGGTGGAGGACGACGAAGACACCCGCGAGCTGTACCGCTGCCAGTTTGAAGACTGGGACCTGCCGGTCGATTGCACCTGGATGCCCTCCGCGCTGGAAGCCATGATGGACATCGCCAGCATGCGGCCCGACCTGCTGATCACCGATTTGTCCATGCCCGGCGTGGACGGCATCGAAATGCTCAAGGCGCTCAAGCGCAATGTGCAGCTGGCCGACATGCAGATTGTCGTCATCAGCGGGTTGCCGCCCGACGCCATTGCCGCGCGCGGCGGCCTGCCGCTCCACGCCCACCTGCTCAAAAAACCGGTCAATTTCGACTGGTTGCACGGTTACCTCACTGCTTTGGTGACGGCTAATCGGAAGTGGCGTAGCTAGCCCCCACGGTCGCTCACTGCGTGTAACTTCCTGCCCCCCGAGGGGGCCGCTGCGCCTGCGGTCTGGCAAAGCCAGTCCCGCGGCCCCTGCTTGGACAGGAAGAAACCTCTACGTTTGCCATTCCGGGGCGCTGCGCCTGCGGCCCGGCAAAGCCGGTTCCGCGGCCCCTGCTGAAGAGAAGAGCCCCCACGGTCGCTCACTGCGTGTAGCTCCCTGCCCCCCCGAGGGGGTCGCTGCGCCTGCGGTCTGGCAAAGCCAGTCCCGCGGCTCAGACTTGTAGCCCCCACGGTCGTTCGCTTCGCGTAACTCCCTGCCCCCTCAAGGGGCCCCCGCCTGCGGTCTGGCGAAGCCAGTCCCGCGGCTCATGCTGGGTTGGGGAGGAGAGTGGGCGTGGACCGGGCGTCACATACCCTCGCCGTTCGCCCTGAGGTATCGAAGGGCCAGCGTTCCACAGGGCTTCGATACCTCAGCCCGAACGGAGGAAACCACCTGGCTCAGGAAGCGCTGCTGAACCGGTAAATGCCGTCTGTGTCCAGCCGGCGTGCGAGTTTGCCGCCTAACCACAGCGCGTGCAGGTGGGCTACGGCTTCGCCCATGGCGAAGGTGGTTTGGTGCAGGTCCAGCTTGCGGGGAAACATGATGGGCAGTATGTCGGCCGCGCTGCAGGGCGCGGTTGTGCAGGCTTGCGTCACCTCGGCGAGCCGGTCGCGGTGGTGGTCGTGCAGCTGGCCAATGCGCGTGTGCAGGCCGCGAAAAGGTTTGCCGTGGGACGGCAATACCAGCGTGTCTTCCGGCAGCGGCAGAAATTTGTCGATCGACTCCAGGAACAGCGTGAGCGCATTCGACTCCGGCTCCATGTCGTACACGCTCACGTTGGTGGAAATGCGCGGCAGCACCATGTCGCCGCTGATCAGCGTGTTCAGCTCGGCGCAATGCAGCGCAATGTGCTCCGGCGCATGGCCGTAGCCACTGACGCAGCGCCAGTCGCGCCCGCCGATGCGCACCGTCATGCCGTCCATGATGCGCACATAGCTGGCCGGCACGGCCGGCACCATGCCCGGGTAATAGCTGGCCCGGCCGCGGATTTTTTCGATGGATTCCGGATCGACCAGCCCGTGCGCGGCAAAAAAGCGCGCGGCGCTCTCGCCGCCGAAGCCGGTGGTGCTTTGCGAGCCGATGCGGGCCGAAAGGTAGTCGGTGGAGCTGATCCAAAGACGGCAAATCCATGGCGCCCCCACGCTGCGCCGCTGCGCGGGTCGCAGCCCCCCGAGGGGGCCGGGCCCGCCTGGAGGCGGCTCGTCGGCGGGCTGCCTTTCCGTGGTCCAGCGCTCGCAGAGCCAGTGCGCCAGGCCGATGTGATCGGGGTGCATGTGCGTCACGATGACGCGCAGCACCGGCAGGCCTTCCAGCTGCGTCGCAAAAATCGCTTCCCACTGGGCTTTGGACTCCTCGCGGCTGATGCAGCAGTCGACGATCGTCCAGCCCTGGACTTTTGCGCCTGGCACATCGGGGTCGTCCATCTCATCGCGCAGCAGCCACAGGTTGATGTGGTTCAGCGCAAAGGGCAAATCCATGCGGATCCACTTCACGCCGGGCGCCACTTCCTGCGTGGCACCCGAGGCGGGCAGGGTGTCGCCGAACGGGTAATGCAGTTGCTGCTCAAGGAGGTTCATGTCATCATTCGCGGTATATTTGACGTTTACGTAAACGTCATACAGAACCATTGTAGGGACAGCGCTTTTTTTGCGCTGCCCGCCAGCCTTTTGCAAAAGAAGACCTCACTACCATGGCCACCACCTACACCATCAGCGACCTGGCAAAAGAGTTTGACCTGACGACGCGTGCCATGCGTTTTTACGAAGACATGGGCCTGTTGCAACCCCAGCGCGAAGGTGCCGGCGGGCGCAACCGCGTGTACACCGCGCGCGACCGCACCCGCCTCAAGCTCACCCTGCGCGCCAAGCGACTGGGCCTGTCGCTGGTCGAGGCCAAGGAAATCATCGACTCCTACGACAGCCCGCGCGACACCGCCCCGCAGCTTAAAAAATTCCTGGCGATCCTGACGGAGCACCGCAAAAAGCTCGAAGCCCAGATGCTCGATCTCCAGGCCAACCTGGACGAAATCCGCACCCACGAAAAAGAAGCCAAAGCCCTGCTCGTTAAAACCGAGAAGGCCAAGGCCGGCAAGTCATAGACGATTGGCCCAAGGCGGGCCGCCGCCGTTCTGATTCCCGGATGTGGACCCGGGACAAGCCAGATGATTCGCAAATACGCCATAATTGACGTTTACGTAAACGTCAACTAAAAAGAAACCGCTTTCCACCGTTTCCAAAAGGCTCTCCATGGACGCATCCGCACCCTCCGCGCTGTTCCTGCGCATTGAAGCCAGCTTCTTGCGCCAGGGCCTGATGCAGCACCTCGGCGCCCGGCTGCTGCGCGTGGAGCCGGGGCTGTGCGAAGTGGCCTTGCCGTATTCAGACCGGGTCACGCAGCAGCAGGGCAGTTTTCACGGCGGCGCCATGGGTGCGCTGGCCGACATTGCCGGCGGCTATGCCGCACTGACGGTGACCGCGGAAGACTCCGAAGTCACCACAGTCGAGTACAAAATCAATTTCCTGGCCGGCTTCAAGGACGGCGAGCTGCGCGCCCTCGGCCGCGTCGTCAAAGCGGGCAAGCGCATCGTCGTCACCGCTGCCGAAGTCACTCATTTAAGCGCTGACGGCAAAGAAAGCGCCTGTGCGCTGATGCAGCAAACCCTGGTGCCCGTGCCCAAGCGCTATTGATCCAACCATTGAGCCGATTCACCGTATTTCAGAAAGACCCTCATGACCAACATGCCCGGACTCAACTTCCAGCTCGGTGAAGACATCGACGCCCTGCGCGACGCCGTGCGCGAATTTGCCCAAGCCGAAATCGCGCCCCGCGCCGCCGAAGTAGACCGCAACGACCAGTTCCCCATGGACCTGTGGCAAAAAATGGGCGCGCTCGGCGTGCTCGGCATCACCGTGGGTGAAGAATACGGCGGCGCCAACATGGGCTACCTGGCCCACATGATCGCCATGGAAGAAATCAGCCGTGCCAGCGCCTCGGTGGGGCTGTCGTACGGCGCGCACAGCAACCTCTGTGTCAACCAGATCAAGCGCAACGGAACCGACGAGCAGCGCAAGAAGTATTTGCCCAAGCTCATCACCGGCGAGCACGTGGGCGCCCTCGCCATGAGCGAGCCCGGCGCCGGCAGCGACGTCATCTCGATGAAGCTCAAGGCTGAAGACAAAGGCGGCTACTACCTGCTCAACGGCAGCAAGATGTGGATCACCAACGGCCCTGACGCCGACACCCTGGTGGTCTATGCCAAGACCGAACCCGAACTCGGCGCACGCGGCGTCACTGCCTTCCTGATTGAAAAAGACATGAAAGGCTTTTCCGTCGCGCAAAAGCTCGACAAGCTGGGCATGCGGGGCAGCCACACCGGCGAGCTGGTCTTCAACAACGTCGAAGTGCCGGCCAGCCAGATTCTGGGCGGCCTCAACAGCGGCGCCAAGGTGCTGATGAGCGGGCTCGACTACGAGCGCGCCGTGCTCACCGGCGGTCCGCTGGGCATCATGCAGTCCGTCATGGACAACGTGGTCCCCTACATTCACGACCGCAAGCAGTTCGGCCAGAGCATCGGGGAGTTCCAGCTCATCCAGGGCAAGGTCGCCGACATGTACACCGTGCTGCAGGCCGGCCGCTCTTTCGCCTACACCGTGGCCAAAAACCTCGACATGCTCGGCACAGACCACGTGCGCCAGGTCCGCAAGGACTGCGCCTCCGTCATTCTCTGGTGCGCCGAAAAAGCCACCTGGATGGCCGGCGAGGGCGTGCAGATCTACGGCGGCAACGGCTACATTAACGACTACCCGCTGGGCCGCCTCTGGCGCGACGCCAAGCTCTATGAAATCGGTGCCGGCACCAGTGAAATCCGCCGCATGCTGATAGGACGCGAGTTGTTCGCCGAGACCATGTAATGCCGATGCCTGGGATACATCAAATGCCCAAATGGCTCTTTGTGCTGGCACTTGCTGCGCTGCTTGGCGCGTGCAAAGAAGACGAGCCTTTACCAAACGCTGCAGCGCCAGTTGCCGACGCCACGTTCGAATGCCCCGTCCCGGCATCGCTGCAGGGAAAGGTCGGGAATGTCTTTCTGGACGCCACAAAGTTCGCGGAGTTGTCCGGGGCAGGCCCGCTCGCCTTCCAGGGCAGTTTCATGGCGTACTCCGTCAGGCTCGCTTTGCCAGACGGCTCAAGTTCCAGCATCGACCTTGACGAACCCATCCGTTTCAGCGCCCAGAGTCAGGAACTTCACTCGGGGTGTGAACGGCTCGAGTGGAAAAGCCTGGGAAACCTCACGCTGTTTGAATACTTCCATGGCGTAAAAAACTCTCATCCCGCCCAGCAACTGATGTACTCGCGCGGCCCGACGCCGAACTTCAAAAATCTGCGGACACTTTTTGCTGGAAGGGTGGGCACTTTCTATGAAGGCGAAGGAGACCGCTGCCTGGCCGGACTGGTCCAGACTGACGGCGAGGTGGAGCGGTGGTGCTACCAGAGCGGCAAATTTCATCTCACCAGGAAAATGCTGAAAGCGTCGCTCGCCGGCAGCGAGTACCGCTTTGTCTGTGATTTTTCAGGAGAAGGGCCTTTGCTGGTCGATTCGTCCATCGTGAAATCCGGGCCCAATCCCACACCATTGAGCCCGGCCGAGAGCGACCAGGCGACAGCCGCTTTCACGGATAAATGCATGAACAAAAAAGCGCTTTTGAAGGCGAAGACTCTCGATGAAAGCTGACTTCCCCCTTCTGCCCGGACAGCCTCCCCGCCGGCAAGCGAAAATACCCCCATGACCACATCGCTCCAAGACCTCTTTGCCCATAACCGCGCCTGGGCCGCGCAGATGGAAGCCGAGCGCCCCGGCTTCTTCACCAGCCTCGTCAAGCAGCAGACGCCCAGGTACATGTGGATCGGCTGCTCTGACAGCCGCGTGCCGGCCAACCAAATCACCGGGCTGGAACCGGGTGAGGTCTTCGTGCACCGCAATGTGGCCAACATCGTCGTGCACTCCGACCTCAATGCGCTCTCAGCGATCCAGTTTGCGGTCGAGCGCCTCAAGGTCAAAGACATCATGGTGGTCGGTCACTACGGCTGCTCCGGCGTGCAGGCCGCACTGGAAGGCGCACGCATCGGCCTTGCCGACAACTGGCTGCGCCACATCCAGGACGTGCGCCACCGCCACCGCCAGCTGCTCGACAGCTTGCCCGAGGACGTGCGCGCCCAGGCTCTGTGCGATATCAACGTGATCGAGCAGGTGGTCAACGTCTCCGTCAGCACCGTCATGGTTGACGCGTGGGCACGCGGCCAGGAAGTCACTGTCCATGGCTGGGCCTTCGGCGTGCACGACGGCTTGTTGCAGGACCTGCAAATGAGCGTCTCTTCACCAGACGAACTCGACAAGCTCTACAGCAAGGCCGTCGACCGCGTCTGGGACATGTGGACCGCGCGCGCCGGCGGCGGCACGCAGCAGCAACTGGTCTGACCAGGAATCGCCATGTTTCCCCAGCGCCTGGACTCGAGCATTGCCTACGACATCGCCAAGGCGATGATGGACGGCTTCAACCGCCACTACCAGCTGTTTCGCACCGAGTCCGCGCGCGCCAAACACCGTTTTGAAACGGCCGACTGGCACGGCCAGCAGCGTGCACAGCGCGAGCGCATCGAGTTTTATGACCTGCGCGTGCGCGAGGCCTCCACCCGGCTGGAGCGCGAGTTCAAGGCCGGCGAGCAACCAATGGACGTGTGGCAGCAAGTCAAGCTCCATTACATCGGGCTGCTGGTTAACCACCACCAGCCCGAGCTGGCCGAAACGTTTTTCAACTCGGTCACCACCAAAATCCTGCACCGCAGTTATTTCCAGAACGACTTCATCTTTGTACGCCCGGCCGTCAGCACCGAGTACATCGAAAACGACGAACTCGCCTCGCAGCCGACCTACCGCGCCTACTACCCCACGCGTGACGACATGCGCGACGTGCTGCTGCAGTTGGTACGTGACTTTGACCTGCGCCTGCCGTTTGACGACCTGGAGCGCGACGCCGGCTATGTGCTCGAAGCCATCAGCGAACGCATTCAGGGCGTCAAGCTGCGCGCCAACTTCCAGATCCAGGTGCTGACCAGCCTGTTCTTTCGCAATAAGGGCGCCTATGTGGTCGGCAAAATCATCAACGGCTTCAGCGAGATACCCTTTGCGTTGCCGGTGCTGCATGACAAGGCAGGCAAGCTGGTTATCGACGCGGCCTTGTTCGGCGAAGACGACCTGCTGATTCTTTTCAGTTTTGCGCGTGCCTACTTCATGGTCGACATGGGCATTCCCTCGGCCTACGTGCAGTTTTTGCGCAGCATGATGCCGCACATGCCGCGCGCTGAAATCTACAACGCACTGGGCCTGGCCAAACAGGGCAAGACGCTTTTTTACCGCGACTTTTTGTACCACCTGCGGCACTCCACCGACAAATTCCGCATCGCGCCCGGCATCAAGGGCATGGTCATGCTGGTGTTCGACTTGCCCTCGTTTCCCTACGTGTTCAAGGTCATCAAAGACTACTACCCGCCACAAAAAGACACGACGCGCGAGCAGATCAAGGGCAAGTACCTGCTGGTCAAGCAACACGACCGCGTGGGCCGCATGGCCGACACGCAGGAATACAGCGAAGTGGCTTTCCCGCGCGAACGCTTCAGCGACGAGCTGATTGCCGAGATCGAAAAGTTCGCACCCAGTCAGCTTGAGATCAGCGACCGTGATGGCGACGGCGCCACCGAGGTCATCATCAAACACGTGTACATCGAGCGCCGCATGATCCCGCTCAATATCTACCTGCAGGAAGCCTTTGATGTCGGCGTGCAAGAGCCCGCCGCCAAAGACCAGATCGAGCGCGCTGTCATCGAATACGGCAACGCCATCAAGGACCTGGTGGCCGCCAATATTTTCCCCGGCGACATGCTGTGGAAGAACTTCGGCATCACGCGCCACGGCAAGGTGGTGTTCTACGATTACGACGAGATCGAATACATCACCGACTGCAACTTCCGCAAGGTGCCAACGGCCCGCAATGAAGAAGAAGAAATGAGCGGCGAGGTCTGGTACTCCGTCGGGCCCAAAGACGTGTTCCCCGAAACCTTCGAGCCCTTCTTGCTCGGCAACGACGCGGTGCGTGAGGTTTTCATGAAGCACCACGCCAATCTGCTCGATGCCGGGTTCTGGCAAAAACACCAGGCCCGCATCCAGGCTGGTCATGTGCACGACGTGTTTCCCTATGAGCGCGAGAAACGTTTTGTCGCGCTGCACAGCCCCGGTGCCCCGCACGACGAAGTGCTTACCGAACTGCCGCCTGAACCAGTGCTAACTGGCCTCAGCGGGATGACCCCCTGAATATGTTGCCCCCACGGTCGCTCACTGCGTGTAGCTCCCTGCCCCCCGAGGGGGCGCTGCGCCTGCGGTCTGGCTAAGCCAGTCCCGCGGCCCCTGCTTGGATGGGATGGTTCCCATACGTGCTCACACCTATCACTTCACTGATTATTTCAACCTGAAAGGACACACACATGTCAGATTCCATCGTTATCCTCGGTGCGGCCCGCACCCCCATGGGTGGTTTTCAGGGCGACTTCAGCAGCCTGTCGGCCCATGACCTGGGCGGCGCCGCCATCAAGGCCGCGCTTGAGCGTTCCGGCATTGCCGCTGACAAGGTCGATGAAGTGCTGTTCGGCAACTGCCTGATGGCCGGTCAGGGCCAGGCACCTGCGCGGCAAGCCGGCTTCAAGGGCGGCCTGCCCGCCAGTGTGGGTGCGGTCACGCTGTCCAAAATGTGCGGCTCCGGCATGGAAGCCACCATGCTCGCGCATGACCAGCTCGTCGCCGGCAGCCGCGACGTGATGATCTCCGGCGGTATGGAAAGCATGACGAATGCCCCCCATCTGCTGCTCAAGGGCCGCAGCGGCATCCGCATCGGCCACGACCGCATCTATGACC
>NZ_JBDTPB010000124.1:0-37801 GCF_039932935.1 Polaromonas sp. | reverse complement strand
GTCGTCACGCCGAAATTGCCCAAGCCAGCATTGAGGCCAAGTGCGGTGCCCTGCAGCCGCTTGGGAAAGAAGGTGCTGATATTGGACATGGAGCTGGCGAAGTTCCCGCCACCGACCCCACACCACAAGGCCATCAGCTGGAAGGACCACAGCGGCCATTCGGGGTGCTGCAGCACAATGCCGGTGCCGATGGCCGGTGCCAGCAGCATGGAGGTCGTCAGGAAGATGGTGTTGCGCCCGCCGGCCAACCGGATCAGGAAGGAGGCCGGGATGCGCATAGTGGCGCCTGCCAGGCCCGCAATGGCCGTCAGCGTGAAAAGTTCGGCCTGGGTGAAGGGAAAGCCCAGGTTGAGCATCTGCACGGTGATGATGCCCCACATGCCCCAGACGGCAAAGCCGCACAGCAGGCTGGGCACCGAGATCCAGAGGTTGCGATAGGCAATGCGTTTGCCGGTGCTTTCCCAAAACTGCTCGTCCTCGGGACGCCAGTCGGTGATGTCGGTGCCTGATGAATTCGGCTGGAGCGCAGGAATGGCAGCACTCGTTGCGGATTTGGTAGTCATGTTTTTTCCTTTGAAGAAGATGGCAACATCAGGCGGATGCGCCGCTTGCGTTCGACCCCATGACTTCAGTGCGGCGCACCTCGGTCCAGTACATCCAGATCAACGAGACCCAGACGACGCCGTACATGAACATGAAGGCACTGGAGCGGATGCCGGTGAGGTCCATCAGGCCGCCGAAGATGATGGGCAGCACAAAGCCGCCCAGCCCGCCGGCCAGGCCGACAATGCCGCTGATGGCGCCGATGTTGGCACCGTAGTCGTCACTGATGTACTTGAAGACACTGGCCTTGCCGAAGGCCCAGGCAATGCCCAGGAGGAACATCAGCGCTGTGAAGGTGTAGACGTTCAATCCGAGGTGGAAGGTCGCCGGGCCGTTGACCGTGAGGATGGTGAAGTCGGTCTGCGGGTAGGACAGCAGGAACAGGCACACCCAGCTCACCCACATCACCCACCAGGTGACGCTGTGCGCACCGTACTTGTCGGACAGCACACCACCAAAGGCGCGCAGCACGCCGCCGGGCAGCGAGAAACACGCTGCCAGCAACGCTGCCACGCGAATATCGAGGCCGAACTCACCCACGTAGTACTGCACCATCCAGAGCGACAAAGCCACATAGCCGCCGAACACGATGCTGTAGTACTGGCAGTACTTGAGGACTTTCGGGTCCTTCAAGGCCTTGAGCTGATCGCTGAACTTGACGTGGCTGGGCACCAGGTGCGAAGGGTCGCTGTAGCTGAACAGCCAGAACAGCACCAGCGCAGCCAGCATGATGACCGCGTATACCTGCGGCACCATGGCCCAACCAAAGGCCACAAGCAGCACGGGCGCCACGAACTTGTTGACAGCGGCACCCGAATTGCCGGCGCCGTACACACCCATGGCCATGCCCTGGCGACTTTTCGGGAACCAGCGCGCCACATAAGGTGTACCCACCGAGAACGAGCCGCCGGCTAAGCCAACAAACAGGCCGATCACCAGAAAGTGCCAGTAGACCGTGGCGTAGCTCATCAGCCAGATCGCCGGCACGGTGATAGCCATCAGGATGGCCATGACAATGCGCCCGCCGTAGCGGTCGGTCCAGATGCCCAGCGGGACGCGGATCAGCGAGCCGGTCAGCACCGGCGTGGCCGCGAGCAACCCGAACTCGGTGGCGTTGAGGTTCAGCATCTTCCTGATCGGGATGCCGATCACGCCGAACATCATCCAGACCATGAAGCAGACGGTGAAGGCCAGCGTGCTGACAATCAGCACCGACCATGCTTTTTTTGAGTTGCCCAGTTCAGAGGCCATGTTGTTTCTCCAGACACATGGCATGACTGTCGGCTTTTAACGCGCCGCTGAATATCCTCCTTAGGGACAGGAAAACGGTATAAAAGAAATTGCGGCGAAGACCCGGCCTCGTTCTTAGGAACTACTGCAGGATCAAACTGCGCAGGCCTTGATCTATATCAAGTCAGGTTGCGGCCAGTTGCGTAGACGGCTGCCTGAACCCGCGAGCTGAGCTGCAATTTGCGCAGAATGTGTTGGACGTGAATCTTCACCGTGGTCTCGGCAATATCGAGCTTGCGGGCAATCACCTTGTTGCTGTCGCCGCGTGCAATTTGCGAAAGGACCTCTCGCTCGCGGGCCGATAGCAGCGCGAGGGCCGAATCGTCCGGCACTGGCGCATTCCCATTGCGACTTGCCTCCGCCGAAGCCGCTTCACCGGTCACGGGCAACGGGACCTTGGATCGAAAGGCAGCCACCAGCTTGGTCATCATCTCCGGGCTCACCACAGACTCACCGTCAAGGACCTTGATGATGGATTCCGACAAACGGTCCAGCTCAACGGTTTTCAGCAGGTAACCATCGGCTCCAGCCTGCAGTGCTGCGGCCAGATCCCCTTCATGTTCGCTGACGGTCAGCATCAAGATGCGAGTTCCAGGCGCCGCGTCTTTGAGCGCTGCGATGCCATCCACACCAAGAACGCCCGGCAGATGATTGTCAAGCAGGATGAGGTCAGGTTGGCTGCGCGCTACGCAACGCAGTGCCTCGCCGATATCGCCGGCTTCGCCAGCCACGTCGAAACGCCCATCCTGCGACAGCAGTGCAACCAGCCCGCGACGGAACAGGGTGTGGTCATCCACCACCAGCAGTTCAATGGATTTCATTGTGATTTTCCTGAGTCGCCGTGCCAGGCGAGACGGCTGATGCCGGCCCCACGGGCTGCGCCGCCACGCCACCACCGACCTCGGGGTGAGGCGGCAGTGTCAGCGTGACCGTAGTTCCCTGCCCTGCCGAGGAGGCGATGTTCACGTCAGCGCCAATACGCCCGGCACGTTCACGCATGATGTTGAGACCGACATGGAACTCCCCCGGGTGTTTTTGGGTGTCGAAGCCGGCGCCATTGTCGCGCACCACAAAACGCCAACGTGCGCCTTTTGCCACTTCCAGCCCGACTTGCGTGGCACCGGCATGCTTGCGCACATTCGACAGCGCCTCCTGCATCACATGCAGCACCTGAACCTGCACATCCGATGGCAGCGGCAGCCCTTGACCATGGACCTGCAGCTGTCCAGACAGCCCTGTCTGGCTCTGGAATTTCTGCAGTGTTTCCCGCAGCGCCTGCTCAATATCGTCAGTGTTGGTGCGCGTGCGGAAATGCACCAGCAATTCGCGAACATCACTGATACTTTCACGCAGCCCGATGTCCAGTTCATCGAGCGCGCCCTGCATCTGTGGGGTCTGTCCTTTCTGCACGGCTGTCCGCAGCAACTGCACCTGGATCTTGAGAAAGGCCAATGACTGCGCAATCGAGTCGTGCAGGTTGCGTGCCAACAGGGCGCGCTCCTCCGCCACCGCCGCTTCTCGGTCCAATGCATCGGCGCGCAGACCCTCCAGGGAGCTGGCCAGGTGGCTGGCCAACGCGTCCAGCAATTCGATCTCATCGGCGCTCAGCAAAACAGGTGCGCGAAAGAACAGATTGAATTCGCCAAGCAAGCGTTGCTGCAGGCGTATCGGCACACTGACCACGTTTTCGTACCCCACCTTGGCGCAATGGCGCACCGGTGCTTCATCGTGGCAGAGAATCGGGATCACGCGGGTGCGCGCGTCTGGCCGCAAATTGCCACAGGCACAGGCCCCGGCCAGCAGGCTGCGCTCTTCTTCCACGAGATCCTGGGGGAAACAGTCGGAGGCCAGCATCAGATAGCGCTGGTTGGCATCATCGGACCAGCGAACCGTTGCAGCGTCGGCCTTCATTACAGCGCGCACGCGCTGGGCAAAGCCGCGCGCCAGCTCGTCAATGCTGCCCGCCTGGGCCAGGAAGGCGCTGACCTTGTACAGGGCCTCGAGGCGAACGCGTTGCGCCTCAATACGCCGTGTCTTGACCTCGACCTTGGCTTCCAGCCCTTCGTAAAGCGATTGCAAGGTGGCTGCCATGCGGTTAAAACCAGCGGCTACCTGCCCAAACTCATCCACGGTGTCGACGTCGACGCGCGTCCTGAAGTCCCCGGACTCCAGCTTGCGCAGGCCTTCGCGAAGCTGCCCCAAAGGATTGATTACATACATGTAACCGGTGTAGAGCATGACGACTGCCCCGCCTATGGCCAACGCCATCATCAGGAGCTGAAACAGGTTAAGGATCGCTGTGAGACGGGACATGTGCTGTTCGATCACCAGCACCAGACGGTCGCTCGCCTCTACAAACTCTCCCCCAGCCTTCATCAGGATCTGCGCTTGCGGAGCCGGCTCGGCCAGCCACAGCCGCCGCTGACCACGCCACAAAGACTCGACATCCGCAAAACGCTGACGCACCTGATCATCCCAAGGTACAAACAACGGCCGCGATGGATCACCTTCGCGTAAAAGCGACAGGCTCTCGTCGAAACGGGCCACCAGGCCCTGCAACTCGGTGCGGTTCGCGCCCACCTGCACCGCGCTGGCCAGGCGCCAAGTCTGCATACGCATGCGCCCGGCCTCGTTGACCGCCGCAGCGCCTCCTTCAAGCTGCCAGGTCACCCACAAGGTCAGCCCAATAGAGGCCAACGCGACGATCAGAAGGCTGGCGCCTATGCGAATGAGTTTTTTTGACAGGGAAGCCGTCTGTTGCATGCCACGAGCGTAACCCCGATCAGGGTGACGCGCCACTCGTACACCAGGCGCTGTTGCTAGGCCTTTGAGTTGCTTACCACGGCATGCGACCTGCGGGGCCCAGACGACGGCGCTGCGCATTGCTCACACACCATGCCCGCCAGCCGGTGCAGGGCCTGCCAGCCGTCGGCCGGCCAGTCGGGTTGCTTCAGTCCTTTGACGATGCCGTCGACCTTGTGGGCCGCATGCAGCAGGTTGGCCAGGGTGGTGTCGCCGATTTGCGGCAGCACGCGTTCGAACAATTTTTCCTTGATGCCCCAGACGCGGTTTTCGCGCAGCGCCATGGGCATGGGCCGCCCTGCTTGAATAGCGTCCTTCACGCGTTTCATGCTGCGGATGTCTTCGGCCAACGCCCAGTGCACCAGCACTTCGGACTCACCCTCGGACTGCAGGCCGTCGAGCATGCGCGCCACGCGCACGGACTGGCCGCCGAGCACAGCTTCTGAGAGCTTGAAGACGTCATAACGCGCCACGTTGAGCACGGCGTTTTCAACCTGGTCGAAAGTGAGGATGCCGTCGCTGCCGCCGGACTGCGCTACGTACAGCAAGCCCAGCTTCTGGATTTCCTGATGCGCGGCCAGCAGGTTGCCCTCGACCCGGTCGGCAAAAAACTGCAGCGTGCGCTGGCCTTCTTCGCCGGCGGCCACGCGCTGGCCTTGCTGCTGCAGGCGCTGGGCGATCCACTGCGGCAGGCTGCGGCGGTCAATCGGGTCGAACTTGACGGTGACGCCGAAACTTTCAAGCGCGCCAAACCAGGCGCCTTTGGCGGTCATGCTGTCGAGACGCGGCAGCATGACCAGCGTGAGGGTGGAGTCATCGCCCTGTGCTCGCTCGGCGATCTGCTGCAGCGCCACCGAGCCGTCTTTGCCGGGCTTGCCGCTGGGGACGCGGATTTCAACAATCTGCTTGTCGGCGAAGAGGCTGAGCGAGCCGCCGCTGGCCAGCACCTCGCTCCAGTCGAAATGCGCGCCGGCCACCGTGTGCACTGTGCGTTCGGTGTAGCCCTGCTCGCGCGCGGCGCTACGCAGCGCGTCGGCAAACTCCTGCACCAGCAGCGGCTCGTCGCCGTGCAGGGTGTACAGGCTTTTCAAGCCGCGCTTGAGGTGTTCCTGGAGTTGGGCGGGGGCCAGATTCATGATGGGAGTTTAAAGCTTGGTGGTCGACAGCAGCAGGCTGGTTTCGGTATTGGCAATGCCTTCCAGCAGGCGGATACGGCTCAACACGCTGTCAAAGGCTTCAAGGCTGTCGGCTTGCAGCTCGGCCACCATGTCCCAGCGCCCGTTGGTGGTGTGCAACGCGCTCACAGCCGGATCGCCGCGCAGGGCCGCCAGTACGGCCGCCGTGCGGTTGCCTTCCACTGCCACCGTCATGAAGGCGCGGATGCGGTGGCCCTCGGCCTGGGGCTTGAGGCGTACGGTATAGCCCGTGATGGTGCCGCCCGCCTCCAGCTTGGCCAAGCGGTTTTGCACCGTGCCGCGCGAGACGCGCAGGACCTTGGCCAAAGACGCGACCGAGGCCCGGGCATCGTCCCGCAGCAGTGAGAGCAATTGGCGGTCGGTGTCGTCCATGGCGGAATTCTATTGTCGAAATGACAATTTATTCTGACTAATTGATTAATCAAGCCGTTAAATTGATCAATTTACTGGCTTTTCTTTAGCGCAAGCGCTGCAGACAATGGTGTGAATCAGGCTTGGTCGCGCTTGGCTTTGCGCCTTGCCAAGCCCACAAACACAGAACGGGAGCCCCACCATGGTTGACTACATCGGCATTGAAAGCATTCAGAAAATCGTCCGCCAGCGCGGCGCGGCCGCCTTTATCGAAGGCCTGGCTGGCGAGATCGAGCATGACTACCGGCGCTGGAACGACTTTGACAAGTCGGCGCGCCACGCCATCCATTCGCCCGACGGCGTGATCGAACTCATGCCCACCAGCGACGGCCACCAATATTCCTTCAAGTACGTCAATGGCCATCCCAAAAACACCGAGCTGGGTTTGCTGACGGTGACGGCCTTCGGTGTGCTGGCCGACGTGGACACCGGCTACCCGCTGCTGCTGTCAGAACTCACCATCACCACCGCGCTGCGCACGGCCGCCATGTCGGCGCTGGCCGCGAAGTGGATGGCGCGCCCGGGCAGCCGCGTGATGGCGATCATCGGCAACGGCGCGCAAAGCGAGTTCCAGGCCATCGCTTTTCACCACATGCTGGGCATACGCGAAATGCGCCTGTTTGACATTGACGCCGGCGCCAGCGATAAACTGGCCCGTAACCTGCATGCCATGGGGTTGCAGGGCCTGAGCGTGACCATTTGCCAGTCCGCGGACCAAGCCGTGCAAGGAGCCGACATCGTGACCACCATCACCGCCGACAAGCGCAACGCCGTCATCCTCACACCGGAGATGATCAAACCCGGCATGCACCTGAACGCCGTTGGCGGCGACTGCCCCGGCAAGACCGAGTTGCACGCCGACATCCTGCTGCGCAAAGACGCCCGTGTGGTGGTCGAGTTCGAACCGCAATCGCGCATCGAAGGCGAGATCCAGCAGATGCCCGAGGATTTCAGGGTGGCTGAATTCGCCGACGTGCTCAAAGGCACGGCCCAAGGGCGCGCTTCGCCCGACGAGGTCACGATTTTTGATTCGGTCGGCTTTGCGCTGGAAGATTATTCGGCCCTGCGCTATTTGCACAAGCTGCAGCTGGCAGATGCCGCCAACCGCCGCCAGATCGACCTGGTACCGCATCTGGACAACCCCAAAGACCTGTTCGGCTTGCTCGCGCCAGCCGCCGCCGCACCCAAAGCACCGCGTATTTCCTCTATCCCCGAAATGGCACGTTGATGACCAAGCCCGTAGACCTGATTGGCGCCCCTACCGACATCGGCGCGGGCAGCCGCGGCGCCTCCATGGGCCCTGAAGCCTTGCGTGTGGCCGGTATCCGCGAGGCGTTGCACGGCCGCGGGCTGGAGGTGCTTGATACCGGCAATCTGGCCGGCCCGACCAATCCGTGGCTGCCGCCCGCCGAGGGCTATCGGCACCTCGACGAGGTGGTCGCCTGGAACCAGGCGGTGCACGAAGCGATGCACCAGAGCCTGGCGGCCGGCCACCTGCCCATCCTGCTGGGCGGCGACCACTGCCTGGGCATCGGCTCGATCAGCGCGGTGGCGCGCCACTGCCGAGAGACCGGCAAGACCCTCCGCGTACTCTGGCTGGATGCGCACACCGACTTCAACACCAACGCGCTCACGCCTACCGGCAATGTGCACGGCATGCCCGTGGCCGTGCTGTGCGGCCACGGCCCGGCTGAGCTCACCGGCATAGGCGGCACGGTGCCCGCCATGAGCCCCAGGGCGATACGGCAAATCGGCATCCGCAGCGTGGACGAGGGTGAAAAGCGCTTTGTGCGGCAGGAAGGCCTGGAGGTGTTCGACATGCGCTACATCGACGAGATGGGCATGCGCCACACCATGGAAAAGGCTTTGTCGGACATGGACACAAACACGCACCTGCACGTCAGCTTCGACGTGGATTTCCTGGACCCATCCATCGCGCCGGGCGTGGACACCGCCATCAAGGGCGGCCCGACCTACCGTGAGGCACAGCTGTGCATGGAGATGATTGCCGACACGGGCCTGCTCGGCTCGCTCGACGTGATGGAGCTCAACCCCGCGCTGGACGTGCGCAACGGCACGGCTGCAGTCGCGGTGGATTTGATTGAGAGCCTGTTTGGCAAAAGCACGCTGATGCGCGCCTGAACGCCGCTTTCCAGGCGTCAGAGTTCGGTCACGGCCGCCAGGCGGCGCATGATCTGCTGGACAACGTCACTTTGCATGTCGCGGTACAACAGGTTTTCCTCGGCTTCCTTGGCCAGCACAGCAGACTCGTTGAAGCTGATGTCGCGCTGCTGCAGGATTTCTGTTTCAGGGATAAGTTCTTTGCCCGCCAGCGTGCGCAGCTTGAAGCGAAAGCGCAGTCGCAACTGAAACTCGCGCACCTGGCCAGCGGCATTTCGGCTCAGAATCACTTTTTCCCGCTGGTCACCCACCACATCGAGAACCACCTGCGCCTCATTGATCCTGCGGGCCTCGGTGATTACTTCCACTTTGCGGGTTGCCTGCAGTGAACGCCGCAGTTCTACGCCCAACGGCGAGCTCTCGGCCAAGCCCGAGTAAAGCGTGGTGAAGGCAAACGTGGGCGCCTTGCGCAGGGCAAAGCCGCAGCCACTGAGGCTCAGGGCGGCGGGGGCCGACAGGAAGAGGAATGCGCGACGGTGCATGGCTTGCCTTCTCTTTGTTGAAACGGTCTCAGATGACGATGTTGACCAGCCGGCCAGGCACCACAACCACCTTTTTGGCGGGCGCACCCGCCGCTTGCTTGATAAAAACCTCAGACGCCAGCGCAGCCGCCTCAATGGTGGCCTTGTCGGCGCCGGCGGGCACCGTGACAGCGCCACGCAGCTTGCCGTTGATCTGCAGCACGAGTTCGATCTCGTCCTGCTGCAGCGCTGCCGCGTCGACCTCGGGCCATGGGGCATCAAGCAGTTCACCGTGATTGGCGGCGTAGCCGAGCTGCGACCAGAGCGCGTGCGCCAGGTGCGGCGTGGCCGGGTAAAGGCAACGCAGCAGGATGCTGAAGCCTTCGCGAAGAGCTGCTTGCGAGCCGGCAGATGCCGCGCCTTTGAAATCTTCCATGGCGTTGAGCAGCTTCATGTTGCCTGACACCACGGTGTTGTATTGCATGCGCTGGTAGTCGTAGTCGATCTGCTTGAGAATCGTGTGGATCTCCAGGCGAAGGGCCTTGGTTTCCTTGTCAAATTCGATCGCGGTGCCCGAAGGCTGTGCGCTACCAGCTCCTGAATTAATAGCATGAAGTTTGACGCCGAAATTCCAGACACGGCGCAAAAAGCGGTAGGAACCCTCCAGCGCGGCGTCATTCCACTCCAGCGTGGTGTCGGGCGGCGCGGTGAACATGGTGTAGAGCCGCGCGGTGTCCGCGCCGTATTTTTCGATCAGGTCCTGCGGGTCGACGCCGTTGTTCTTGGACTTGGACATCGTGGTCCAGCCCTCGTAGGGCACCGGCAATCCGTCGGCCTTGGAGGTGGCAGAGACCACCTTGGCGTGCTCGTCGCGCACGATGTCGAGCTCATGCGCCCAAAAGTACTGCTTGCCCGTAGTGACACGCGAGAAAGCCTCATTGAGCACCATGCCCTGCGTGAGCAGCTTGGTGAAGGGCTCATCGACCTTCACCAGGCCCAGGTCGCGCATCACCTTGGTCCAGAAGCGCGCGTAAAGCAAATGCAGGATGGCATGCTCGATGCCGCCGATGTACTGGTCCATCGGCATCCAGTAGTTGGCGCCTTCTGCCACCATCTTCTCGTCGTTCTTCGGGTCGCAATAGCGCATGAAGTACCAGGACGAATCGACAAAGGTGTCCATGGTGTCGGTCTCGCGGCGGCCGGGCTTGCCGCACACGGGGCAGACCACGCCGGCGTGGAAGCCCGCATGCTTGTGCAGCGGGTTGCCCGAGCCGTCGGGCACGCAGTCTTGCGGCAGCACCACGGGCAGGTCTTTTTCAGGCACCGGCACGGCGCCGTGCTCTTCGCAGTGGATGATGGGGATCGGCGTGCCCCAATAGCGCTGGCGGCTCACGCCCCAGTCGCGCAGGCGCCATGTGGTTTTTTTCTCGCCCAGGCCTTTGGCCGCGAGGTCGGCGGCCACGGCGTCTACCGCGGCCTTGCAGCCCAGGCCGTCGTACTTGCCGGAGTTGATGGTCACGCCCTGCTGCTTGTCGCCGTACCAGTCGGCCCAGGCGTCGAGGCTGTAGGCCTGGCCCTTGACGTCTACGACCTGCTTGATGGGCAGTTTGTATTTTTTGGCGAACTCGAAATCACGTTCGTCATGCGCGGGCACGCCCATCACGGCGCCGTCGCCGTAGCTCATTAGCACATAGTTGCCAACCCAGACTTCGACCTTCTCGCCGGTGAGCGGGTGGGTGACGAAGAGACCTGTGGGCATGCCCTTTTTCTCTTGCGTGGCGAGTTCGGCTTCGGTCGTGCCCCCGGCCTTGCATTCTTCGATAAAGGCGGCGATCTTTGAATTGGCAGCGGCGGCATGCAGGGCCAGCGGATGCTCAGGCGCCACGGCGCAGAAAGTCACACCCATGATGGTGTCAGCTCGCGTGGTGAAGACATACATCTTCCCATCGCCGATCAGCTTGCCGGAGGCGTCCTGAATGTCGTGCGTGAAGGCAAAGCGCACGCCTTCGCTCTTGCCGATCCAGTTTTCCTGCATCAGTTTGACGCGCTCGGGCCAGCCAGATAACGTGCCCCCACGCTCCCCCACTGCGTGTGGCTCGCTGCCCCCTGAGGGGGCCCTCGCGCCTTGGGGGGGCCCGGCGTCGCTCGAGTTTGTTTTCACATACTCTAAAAGCTCGTTGGCGTACTGGGTGATCTTCAGGTAGTAGCCGGGAATCTCGCGCTTTTCCACCACGGCGCCGGTGCGCCAGCCCTTGCCGTCGATCACCTGTTCATTGGCCAGCACGGTCTGGTCGACAGGGTCCCAGTTCACGACCTGAGTCTTGCGGTAGGCAATGCCTTTTTCGAGCATCTTCAAAAAGAGCCACTGGTTCCACTTGTAGTAGCTCGCGTCGCAGGTGGCGACTTCGCGGCTCCAGTCGATGGCCAGGCCCATCGCCTGCATCTGCTTTTTCATGTAGGCGATGTTGTCGTAGGTCCACTTCGCCGGCGGCACACCGTTTTTCATGGCGGCGTTTTCTGCCGGCAGGCCGAAAGCGTCCCAGCCCATGGGCATCAAGACGTTGTAGCCCTTCATGCGCAGGTGGCGCGTGAGCATGTCGTTGATGGTGTAGTTGCGCACGTGGCCCATGTGCAGCTTGCCGCTGGGGTAGGGCAGCATGGAGCAGGCGTAGTACTTCTTGCGGCTGGCGTCTTCCGTCACGCGATAAGCGTCGGCAGCGGTCCAGTGGGCCTGAGCATCGCGCTCAACATCGAGGTGGTTGTATTTGTCTTGCATGGAGAACCGGGAAGGCGAAAAACGTATAACAAAAAACAGAAGCCGCGAAAGCAGGAGCCCGTGACAGCGAACACGGGGCGCAGCCCTGGCGGCGAATCCCCAATTTTAGTGGCTGGCTGCGCCGCGCGGGTTACCGGGCCGGCGCGGGACTTCCGCGGGCGGGATCCGCCACAAAGCCGATGCGGCTGAGCCCGGCTTTTTGCGCCAGGCCCATGACCTCCACCACTTTGCCGTAAGGCACGGCTTCGTCCGCTCGCAACTGCACCTCGGTGTCGGGATTCTGCGCGGCGGTCTCCGCCAGCCGGCGGGCAAGCTCGTCCGGGGCCAGGGCTTTGTCGTTCAGAAATGCCTGGCCGGCTTTGTCGACGACCAGCGTGACGAATTTCGGGGTCTCGGCCGGCTTGGCCGCGTCGGTCTTGGGCAAATCCAGGCGGATCGTGCTGGCCAGCAAGGGCGCCGTGATGATGAAGATCACCACCAGCACCAGCATCACGTCCACGAGCGGGGTCACGTTGATGTCGCTCATGGGCTGCGGGCCCTGGGTGCGCTCAAGGCGGCCGAACCCCATCACAAGGTAACCGATGGGTGGCCACCAGCCGGAGAATTTTCCGACGGGCCGCCCCTAGGAAAATTAGCCCCCTCGGGGAGCAGCGCAGTACGCGAAGCGACAAGCGTGGGGGCCGCAGATGCGAGCAGCTCACGCAAATCGCGGGCAAAACCCTCAAGGTCGGCTTCAATGCGGCCCACATAGCGGCCAAAGATGTTGTAGGCCAGCACGGCCGGAATGGCCACTGCCAGCCCTGCCGCCGTCATGATGAGCGCTTCGCCGACCGGACCTGAGACTTTGTCGATGGTGATCTGACCGGCTGAGGCAATGCCCACCAGGGCGTGGTAAATACCCCAGACCGTCCCCAGCAGCCCCACGAATGGCGCAGTGGAGCCCACGGTGGCCAGCAGCACCTGGCCGAATTGCAGCTTGTGAAGAATGCCGTGGAGGGCGTCACGCAGGACGCGGGTCAGTTGATGCGACCTGTCGCCGGCCGAGGCCAAGGTACCGTCAGCCTGGATATCTGTGGCGGCGATCAGCGGCAACACCAGCGCTTCACGGTCGAAGACAGCCACTTTTTCGCGGGCCTGCTCCATGGAAGCCGACTGCCAGAAAGCCGCCGTGCTGCGAGCGACGTCCTGCGTTGCACGCTGAAGCATCCAGGCTTTCCACAAAATCACGACCCAACTCGCAATCGACATGGCCAGCAGCAAAATGGCCACCAGTTGGCTGACCATACCGCCCCGGGTCATCAGGCTGAAGAAGTCCATCAGGAGATGGCCCCCACGCTCGCCACTGCGTGTGCTTCGCTGCCCCCCGAGGGGGCACATTTCGCCTTGGGACGGCCCGGCGGCGAAACCTTCGCCCCCACGCTCGCCACTGCATGTGCTTCGCTGCCCCCCGAGGGGGTGCATTTCGCCTTGGGGCGGCCCGGCGGCGAAACCTTCGCCCCCGCAGTTTCCAGGGCGCGCACTCCGCTCATTTCAGGCCCAGGACGTCAAACATGTCAAAAAGCCCGGTGGTTTTTCCGTCCAGAAAGCGTGCGGCCCGCAGGCTCCCCTGAGCGTAGTTGGCCCGGCTGGAGGACTTGTGGGATATTTCGATGCGCTCACCGGTTCCCAAAAACATCACCGTGTGGTCACCCACCACATCGCCGCCGCGCACTGCCGCAAAGCCGATGGAGGATGGATCCCGCTCGCCGGTGACGCCTTCACGCGCATACACGGCGCAATCCTTGAGGTCGCGGCCCAGCGCGCCGGCAATCACTTCACCCATCTTGAGGGCGGTGCCGGAAGGGGCATCCACCTTGTGGCGATGGTGGGCCTCAACAATTTCAATGTCGTAGCCGGTAGACAAGGCTTTTGCTGCCATCTCTAGCAGCTTGAACGTGACGTTGACACCCACGCTCATGTTGGGCGCCATGACGATGGCGATGTCCTTGGCAGCTGCGGCTATTTCAGCCTTCTGCGCATCAGAAAAACCGGTGGTGCCAATCACCAGCTGGACACCCAGCTCGCGGCAGGCCGCCAAGTGCGCCAGCGTACCTTCAGGGCGCGTGAAGTCGATCAGCACGCGCGAGTCCTTGAGACCCTGCCGAAGGTCGGCGGTGATCAGAGCGCCGCTCATCCGCCCGGAGAACGCCGCGGCATCACTGCCAATGGCGGGGCTGGCGGTCACATCGAGCGCGCCGGTCAGCTGGCAATCGGCGCTGGCGCTGATCGCCTCTATCAGCATCTGGCCCATGCGGCCGCTGGCGCCCGCCACCGCGACCCGGTGCTGTCGGGCCTGGGTCGCCTGGGTTGAGCCGGCCCCGCTCACTGTTTCGGGCTCTCGAGCGGTGGGTAGGAGGCAGAGGGGGAGCCGGTCGGCTGGCTGGCAGGCGCCGCAGTGGTCGCTGAAGGGGACTTGGACTTTTCAGCCGCCTTGGTGAGCTGCTCTTCAGTGGCTTCCAGCACCGGCACATTACCCAACTTGCGTTTGTTGCCCAGCTTGGCAATGAACTCGGTCTCGCTCGGCATGGCGTCGCCTTCAAAGCGCTCCAGGCGGTCGCCCTTGAAGAACACGGTGTACTTGTACGACTGGGGCTCCACGCCCTGGCGCTTGAGTGTGAAAACGTAGTCCCACCGGTCGGCATGGAACAGGCTGGCCATCAGGGGCGTGCCCATGGTCGCCTTGACCTCTTCACGCGTCATGCCCGCGCGAAGCTGCTCGACCTGCTCTTTGGAAACAAAGTTACCCTGAATGACGTCAATCTTGTACGGGGTGACCCAGTTGACCGGATTGATCGAACTGCTGCTCATATTGCTCAGGCTGCTGCAGGATGCCAGCACCGTGCAGGCCATGAGCAGGAAAGCGATTTTGGCTCTGTAACGATGATTTGCAGGCATGGCTGACATAGTAAGAGGGTGTAGCGATATGATTGTTCATTGTAGCGGCTGGGGCCCTCCGGCCGGCACCCGTCCAGAAGGGTTGCGCCAGCGCTTTACACGGCACTTTATACGGCGTATTACCCAGCGGTTTCACCCAGAGAGTTTTCCATGAGCAACATTGACGAGTTGAAGAACACCGGCCTCAAGGCGACGCTGCCGCGCCTGAAAATCCTGGAGATTTTTCAGGCTGGAAAACAGCGCCACATGACGGCGGAAGATGTGTTCCGGGTGTTGCTCGAAGACCGTTCCGACATTGGCCTGGCGACCGTCTACCGGGTGCTGACCCAGTTCGAGCAGGCCGGGCTGCTAAACCGAAGCAATTTCGAATCAGGCAAAGCGGTCTACGAGATCAATGAAGGCCAGCACCACGATCACCTGGTTTGCCTTGACTGCGGAAAAGTCGAGGAGTTTTACGACGCCGAAATCGAGAAACGCCAGAACGCCGTCGCCAAATCCAAGGGCTTCACGATTGCCGACCACTCCCTGTCGATTTACGCCAACTGCACCAAAGACAAATGCCCCAACCGCAACGGCACGCCGGTGCGGCATCATCACGCTTGAATTTTAAGCCAAAAGGCTTTCCAGCCCTTTATTGACGAGCGCAAGCAGCTATCATTTTAATAGCGAACTCCCAACCCAACAGGGGCCGTGGAACCGGCTTAGCCGGGCCACAGGCGCAGCGGCCCCCTCGGGGGGCAGCGCATTACACGCAGCCGAAGGCGAAGTGAAAAGCGTGGGGGCCAGCCAAGGAAGCGCTGAACCAGTCCCTGCGGCGCGCGATCAGCCGGGCTCGGGCGGTCTGCTGCGTTGAATTTCTTGCCAATAGCCCGCTATTGGCTGCGAAATCCGCCTTGCATTCCATCCCGATCCGGCCGCCGCGCCCCCGCAGGAACTGGCTCAGCGCTTCCTAGTCATCCTGTTCCATGGCGCGGCGGTGCCGCTCCACGAACTCCTGGTAGGTGTTGATGCCGCGCAGCTGCAAGATGGCATTGCGCACCGCGGCTTCGACCAGCACGGCGATATTGCGGCCGGCTTCCACCTGGATGATGACCTTGCGCACCGGAATGCCCAGAACGTCTTGCGTCAAGGGCTCATAGGGGATGCGCTCGTAGTCGCGCTCAAGTGTTTCGCGCCGCACCAGGTGCACGATCATTTTCAGGCGCATTTTGCGGCGCACCGCCGTTTCGCCAAAAATGGCTTTGATGTCGAGCAGGCCGATGCCGCGCACTTCCAGCAGGTTTTGCAGCAGCTCGGGGCAGCGCCCTTCAATCGTGGTCTGGTTGATTCGGTACAAATCCACCGCGTCGTCGGCCACCAGGCCGTGCCCGCGCGAGATCAATTCCAGCCCCAGCTCGCTTTTGCCCAGGCCGGACTCGCCGGTGATCATCACGCCCAGGCCCAGGATGTCCATGAACACGCCGTGCATCGAGGTGCGGTCGGCAAAGTGCTTGGACAGGTAGGCCCTGAGCACGTCAATCACGAAAGCCGCCGATTCGGGTGTGGCGAACATCGGCAACTGGGCGCGTTCGCACATGGACAGCAGCGTGTCCGGCGCGGTCTGACCGTCGGCCACGATCAGCACGGGCGGCTCCAGCGTGATGATGCGGGAGATGCGCCGGGCACAGTCTTCAGGGCTGGCGTTGGTCAGGTAGGCGACTTCGCGTTCACCCAGAATCTGCACCCGGTAGGGATGGATGTAGTTGAGATACCCGACCAGGTCGGCACCGGAGCGCGCAGCCCGCACAGCGACTTCGTCGAAGCGCCGCTCGGAAGCGCCGAGGCCTGCAATCCATTCCCACTTCAGGGCCGCGCGGTGGTCTTCAAATAGAACGTCAGCGCTGACAACGGTGGGCTTCATGCCATCCTGTGGTTCAAAAAGGCCTCGAAGGGCCTAGGAGCTGACTTCGTGGACAGAGTGCCAGGAAGCGATCAGATGGTGCAGCGCAACGGCATCGGTGCTGGTCTTGAGTTGCTCGCGCAGATTGCCATCACTGAGCAATTCGGCAATTTCCGAAAGAATTTCGAGGTGTTTTTGGGTCGCCGCTTCGGGCACCAGCAGAAAAATCAGCAACGCCACGGCCTGTTCGTCCGGCGCATCAAAGCCAATAGGCGCCTGCAACAGGAAAACGGCCGCCATGGGGGCCTTGAGGCCTTTGATCCGGCCGTGCGGAATCGCCACGCCATGGCCAAGCCCGGTGGAACCCAGGCGTTCGCGCGCGAACAAGCTGTCGGTGATCAACGCGCGGTTCAGGCCATGTTGGTTTTCAAACAGCAGACCGGCTTCTTCGAAAGCACGTTTCTTGCTGGTCGCGTCAACGCTGACCAAAACCTGGGAGGGGGGCAAAATTTGCGAAAGACGGTTCATAACAATCTTTTAGTCGCCGAATTATGCACTTTGCAGCGGGTTTGCCGGAAAAAGAGGCATAAAAAAGCCGCCTGATAGCGCAAGCGGCTTTTGGCACCTGCTTTGCAGACCCTCGGCCGGAGCGGGATTCCGGGCCGACCAAGGCGAAATGCGAAGCAAAAAGACAACGAGCCAATCAGGCCTGGCGCTTGGCGGCAACGTGGTGATGGTCCTGGGTTTTGGTTTTGTAACGTCCAACCTGCCGGTCCAGCTTGTCGGTCAGCTCATCAACGGCGGCGTAAAGATCAGCGTGGGAACTCTCGGCAAACAGGTCGCGGCCCTTGACGTGCACATTGCACTCAGCCCGCTGGCGCCTTTCCTTTTCTTTCATGTTGTCCACTGTCAACAAGACTTTTACATCCACTACCTGGTCAAAATGCCGGGTAATCCGATCCAGCTTGCTCGTCACATAACCGCGTAGCGCGGGGGTAACTTCAAGATGGTGGCCGCTGATCGTCAAGTTCATAAAGAGACTCCTTTTCCATGGGTTGGAGCTGGGTTGAAAACACTGCCGGCCTCATGCGGGCGCGGCGGCGGACGGGGACACTCTCTTGGATTTACTATGCGCGCTATGCCCCGCAATTGCAACCTTGCGCCGCAATAAATAATGAAACCTTCTGAAAAAGCCCTTGCCAACGTTTCACCGCAGGCAGAGCGTGCCGGTGCAAAGCGCGGCCGGGCTTCAAAGGCCTTGATTCTTTTGGGTTTTTGACGCATTACATGGCGTGAGGCGCAAGGCTGCAGGCTTGCAGGAAGTCCGCCCTGGCGGCATCATGCTGACACAACTGCCGCCGACCGATCGCCGTGGCGTTGAGAACGGCGGCGACAAGTGCAAGCTGCGCCCAAGGTAAAAAATAACACCACAGACCCAGCTCATGGACCGCCTTTTTTCAGCCTCCTCGCCGCGCCAGCGACTCACCAGGCCCGGCCATGTCGCTTGAGACCATTATTTCCTCGGCGCTCACCCGGCCCGACGAAGACCAGAATGCCCTCGTCCTCATGGGCGGCGGCGCGCGCACGGCTTACCAGGCCGGTGTGCTTCATGCGCTGGCCACCATCCTCAGCCTGCAGGACGGCACCACAGCACGAAAATTCCCCTTCAAAATCCTCGTGGGGACTTCGGCGGGCGCCCTGAACGCGGCCTTTCTGGCCAGCCACGCCAGTGAAGGTCTGCAGGCGTTTGGCCAGTTGGCCAGCTTCTGGACCACCTTGCGCTCTTCGCAGGTTTACCGGCTCAAGGTGCCGGCGTGGATTCGCTCAAGCCGCATCGCGGCTGCGCTGTTTTTGTCGCAACAGGTACGGGCGCAACAGTCCCTGCTGGACAACACGCCGCTGGTCGACACCCTGCACCATGCCATTTCGCTCGGCCATATTGAACAGGCGCTGCAGGAAAAAACCCTTCACGCGCTGGCGATCACGGCCTCCAGCTATAGCAGCGGCGTGCATTGGACGTTTTGCCAGATGGCCGCAGGCCGCAAAACAGAGTTGTGGAGCCGGCCCGGGCGTCGCGCGGATTTTCAGCCCGTCACGATCGAGCACCTGATGGCCTCCAGTGCCATTCCCTTTCTGTTTCCCTCTACGCCACTCTGGGTCGACGGGCATCGCGAGTTTTTTGGCGATGGCTCCATGCGCCAGAGTTCTCCGCTGTCGCCGGCCCTGCATCTGGGCGCCAGCAAGGTGCTGGTCATCGGCGTGGGCCAGCCCGAACGCGCCGGCTTCGTGGGCGGCAACAGCCCCAACGTGAGCGGCAAACCCACACTGGGCGCCATTGCGGGCCACGCCATGGCGAGTGTGTTTCAGGACACGCTGCAGGCCGATGTGGAACAGGCCCAGCGCGTGAGCAAAACCGTGCGGCAGATGCCGCGCGAAATCGCAGCCGTCATGCCCTACCGTCCCGTCGATGTGCTGGCGATTGCGCCCTCGCAGTCGCTCGACGCGCTGGCGCAGGCCCACGCGGAAGAATTGCCCCGGGGCACCTACAACGCATTGGCAGGCCTGGGCGCGCTCGGGGCCAAGGGCAGCCCCGGCGGCGCCGCGCTCGCCAGCTACCTGCTTTTCGAGCCGGGATTTGTCAAGGCGCTGATGGCGCTGGGCGAGCAGGACGCCTACGCGCGCAAGAGCGAACTCATCGACTTCTTTATGTAGTTCAGGCGGTAGATAAACCAGGGATGAAATGCCATAATCGCCGCTTATTCATTACGGAGAAATCCTTGGAAAGCAGCCCTAGTCGCTGGCTTTCAACACCGCAGACTGACGCAGGCTTGTAAAGGCTCACGTTGAAGGGGGTTGAAAGCGATGCCACATCCCACCGCCCTTTACCCTGCAAGGCTCAACAGCCCTTGTGCAGGCTCCTGAATCAATAGGCAGTCAGTCATGCTCAATATTTTCACGCTGGCCAACGGCCGGCTCTTCCAGGAAGAGATCGAATCCCTGGAAGAACTCTCCAAGTTCCAGCCCATCTGGGTGGACCTGGAGTCTCCCACCCTCGAAGAAAAACGCTGGATCAAGCAGTACTACGGTCTGTCCATCCCGGAAGACGCGATGGACGAAGACATCGAGGAGTCCGCGCGTTTTTACGAAGAAGACAACGGCGAGCTGCATATCCGCTCCGACTTCCTGATTGCCGACGACGAAGAGCCGCGCACCGTGCGCGTGGCCTTTATCCTGAACCTGGTGAACGACGACCTCAAAAGCAAGGGCGTACTTTTTTCCATCCACGACGAGGACGTCCCGGTGTTCCGGCTGCTGCGCATGCGCGCCCGCCGCGCGCCCGGCCTGATTGAAGACGCGAAGGAAGTGCTGCTCAAGCTGTTTGACGCAGATGCCGAGTATTCGGCCGATACGCTGGAAGGCGTGTATGTCGAGCTCGAAAAAGTCAGTACACAGGTCTTGTCGGGCGACGTGACCGATGCTCTGGCCGGCGAGGTGCTGGGCGCCATCGCCCGCCACGAAGACTTGAACGGCCGCATTCGCCGCAACATGATGGATACACGGCGCGCCGTCAGCTTCATGATGCGAAGCAAGATGCTCAATGCCGAACAGTTCGAGGAAGCCAGGCAAATTCTGCGCGACATCGACTCGCTCGACTCGCACACCGCCTTTCTCTTCGACAAGATCAACTTCCTGATGGATGCCACAGTCGGTTTCATCAACATCAACCAGAACAAGATCATCAAGATCTTCTCGGTCGCCAGCGTTGCCCTTCTGCCGCCGACCTTGATCGCCAGCATCTACGGCATGAATATGACCTTCCCGGAGCTGCAGCTTCTGGGGCCGGCGGCTTACCCGTATGTGATTGCGCTGATGGTGGCCAGTGCGCTGGTGCCGATGTGGTATTTCAGAAAACGTGGATGGTTGAAATAAAGCCCTGAGCGCTACTGGTCGAAATTTCAAACAAATCTGCCGGCAGCCCAATACAGGCTTGCGCCGGCAGCTATTGAATTTATAGCATAGCCAGCAAGCGCTCTACCATGGCATGCGCGTAAGGACTGGCCACCTCCGCCACAAACCGGGGGAAATCCACGTGCGCGGTGTCATCCGCCCGGTCCGAGATGGTACGCACCGCCGCAAACGGCACGCCGTAGTCGAGGCACACCTGCGCGACCGCGGCGCCTTCCATCTCTACCGCCAGTACCTGGTGGCCAGCGTCTGTCAACGCGGCGTGCAGTGCGGTGGACTCGCTGGTGGCCGACACGAAACGGTCGCCGCTGGCGATCAAGCCCTGGTGGACACGTGCTTGGGGAAATGCCAGGCTGTGGCCGCCGGAAAGCGCCGCCACGGCCGCACTGAACAACAAGGCGGTCAGCGCCGCATCGCCTTCAAACCGCGTCCTGCCATAAAGCGGCACTTCGTAGCGCGGAAACAGCGGCGAAGCATCGAAATCGTGCTGAACGAAATCAGTGGCCACCACAACATCGCCGACGTTCACCCCGGCGCCCAGCCCGCCGGCCACCCCGGTGAACACAATGCGGGACACGCCGAATCGTTCGATCAAGGCGGTGGCCGTGGTGGCCGCGGCCACCTTGCCGATTTTTGACAAGGCCAGCACCACGGGCCGGCCATGCAAGTCGCCCAGCCAGAAATCGCGGCCCGCGTGTTGGACCTTGCGGGGCTGGTGCAGTATTTCCATCAACCCGCGCTGCTCTTCAAGAAGGGCGCTGAGGATGGCAGTCGGGGCGGGTGCATGGAGGGTGGGCATGGGCTGATTTTGCCGACAAAGCGGCCATCAGGTTGGCACAAGCGTAAAAAAGGGCGGCTCGCGCCACCCTCTAGAAAACCTTTACAGGCTCTAAAAACTGGTTGCCGGGCTCACTTCTTGTCGCGGAGTTCGCGGCGCAGGATCTTGCCAACCGGTGTCTTGGGCAGGTCGGCGCGGAACTCGACGACCTTGGGCTGCTTGTAACCCGTGAGGTTGGTCTTGCAGTATTCGCGTACCTGGGCCTCCGTGAGCTCGGGGTTCTTTTTCACGATGACCAGCTTCACGGCCTCGCCGGACTTTTCATCCACTACGCCCACGCAGGCGCATTCCATCACGCCGTCGAGCTTGGCCACCACGTCTTCAATCTCGTTCGGGTAAACATTGAAGCCGCTGACCAGAATCATGTCCTTCTTGCGGTCGACGATCTTGAAGAAGCCATTTTCATCGACCACACCGATATCGCCTGACTTGAAGTAACCGTCGGGCGTCATGACCTTGGCGGTCTCGTCCGGACGCTGCCAGTAGCCGGCCATGACCTGCGGGCCCTTGATGGCGATCTCGCCAGGCTGGCCCTGCGGTACTTCGTTGCCGTCGTCATCGAGCAGCTTGAAGTAAGTGCCGGGAATCGGCACGCCTATGGTGCCCGTGAAGGCTTTGCTGTTGGTCGGGTTGCAGCTGGCAGACGGCGAGGTCTCGGACAGGCCGTAACCCTCGCAGACCGGGCAGCCGGTTTTCTCAAGCCACAGTTTGGCGACCGCGCTTTGCACGGCCATGCCACCGCCCAGCGAAATTTTCAGGTGCGACCAGTCGACCGTGTTGAAGTCGGGGTGGTTGGCCAGTCCGTTGAACAGCGTGTTGACCGCCGGGAAGCTGTTGATCTTGTGCCTGGAGAGCTCTTTGAGCACGGCCGCCAGGTCACGCGGATTGGGAATCAGGATGTTTTTGCTGCCGGTGCGCATGCCCAGCATCATGTTCACGGTGAAAGCGAAGATGTGATACAGCGGCAATGCACACACATAGGTCAGTTGCTCGCTGGCGGGCAAGGTAGCCATCGCAGGGCTGTTCCAGGCTTCGGACTGCAGCACGTTGGCAATCACGTTGCGGTGCAGCAGCACGGCACCTTTTGAAACGCCCGTGGTGCCGCCGGTGTACTGCAGGACGGCCACGTCGTCGGGCTTGATCTCGGGGCGCTTGAGCGTTGCGCGCGTGCCTTGCGCCACCGCGTCGTTAAAGCGCACGGCACCAGGCAGGTTGAAAGCCGGCACCATCTTCTTGACATTGCGCACCACGTAGTTGACCAGCGCGCCCTTGAGCATGCCCAGCTGGTCGCCCATGGCGCAAAGCACGATGTGTTTGACGGGTGTCGCGGCGATGCACTGCTCGAGTGTGTTCGCGAAGTTCTCGATGATGACGATTGCCTTGGAGCCCGAGTCCTTGAGCTGGTGCTCGAGCTCGCGCGGGGTGTACAGCGGGTTGACGTTGACCACCACATAACCGGCGCGCAGGATGGCGGCCACGGCCACCGGGTACTGCGGCACGTTGGGCATCATGATGGCGACGCGGTCGCCCTTGGCCAGGCCCAGGCTCTGCAAATACGCGCCGAAAGCAAGAGACAGGCTGTCGGTCTGACCGAAGGTCACGTCCTTGCCCATGAAGCTGTAGGCCACACGGCTACCGTGCTTCTTAAAGCTTTCCTCCATCAACGCGACCAGCGACGGATACTGGGACGCGTCTATGTCGGTGGGAACGCCCGGCGGATAGGATTTGAGCCAGGGACGGTCAATCACCCCTGCGTTGATCGCTGCATTCATGTTCGTCTTCTCCATTACGTTTTGCTTACTGCCACGAATTCTCATGGCATGCCCTCTTCGTGGCTATTGCGTTTTCCCTAGGAAACCCGGGAAATCAGGAGGGAAGCCCCTCTAATCACGACATGCAGGCGGGCCCAGCAGCGGCCAGCCTGGCTACTCGATCGCCTTGCCCATGTCTTCGATCACCTTCTTGGCGTCACCGAACACCATCATGGTCTTGTCCATGTAGAAGAGCTCATTGTCCAGGCCCGCATAGCCTGCCGCCATGGACCGCTTGTTGACAATGACTGTCTTAGCCTTGTAGGCTTCCAGGATGGGCATGCCATAGATGGCGCTGCCCTTGACGTGCGCCGCGGGGTTCACCACGTCGTTGGCGCCCAGGATGATGGCGACGTCGGCCTGGCCGAACTCGGCGTTGATGTCTTCCATTTCATGCACCTGGTCGTACGGCACTTCGGCCTCGGCCAGCAACACGTTCATGTGGCCCGGCATGCGGCCGGCTACGGGGTGAATCGCGTACTTGACGTTAACGCCCCTGTCGATGAGCTTTTGCGCCAGCTCTTTCACCGAGTGCTGCGCGCGCGCCACCGCCAGGCCGTAGCCCGGCACGATGATTACGGTTTCTGCATTGCCCAGGATGAAGGCGGCGTCATCGGCAGAGCCCGACTTGACGGGGCGTTGCTCTTTGGCGCCTGCGGCGGCAGTGCCGGCCTCACCGCCGAAGCCGCCCAGGATCACGTTGAAGAACGAGCGGTTCATCGCCTTGCACATGATGTACGAGAGGATGGCACCCGATGATCCGACCAGCGATCCGGCAATGATCAGCATGGAGTTGTTGAGCGAAAAACCGATGCCGGCTGCCGCCCAGCCCGAGTAGCTGTTGAGCATGGACACCACCACCGGCATGTCGGCGCCGCCGATCGGGATGATGATCAACACGCCCATGACAAAGGACAGCGCGAGCATGGCGAAGAAAGCCGTCCAGTTGCCGGTCAGCATGAAAGTCACGCCCAGGCCGACGGTGATGAGGCCCAGCACCAGATTCAGCATGTGCTGGCCGGAGAAGGTGACCGGCGCGCCCTGAAAGAGGCGGAACTTGTACTTACCGCTGAGCTTGCCAAAGGCAATCACGGAGCCGCTGAAGGTAATCGCGCCGATGGCCGCGCCGAGGAACAACTCAAGCCGGTTGCCGGCAGGAATCGGCAGACCCTTCGCGACGATGCCGAAGGCATACGGCTCGGCGACGGCTGCAACACCGATGAACACCGCGGCCAGACCGATCATGCTGTGCATGAAGGCGACCAGCTCGGGCATCTTGGTCATTTCGACACGTTTGGCCATCAGCGTGCCTGCGGTGCCGCCCACCAGCAGGGCACTCAGCACATAGACCATGCCCATGGCCTTGCCACCGGAAGTTTCAACGATCAGCGCGCCAGTCGTCAGTACGGCAATCGTCATGCCGGCCATGCCGAAGACATTGCCGCGTATGGACGTGGTGGGATGCGACAGGCCCTTGAGCGCCTGGATGAAGAAGACGGAGGCCACCAGGTACAGCAGCGTGACGATGTTCATGCTCATTTGGACGCTCCTGCATCAGCGGCGGCAGGCGCTTTCTTTTCTTTCTTGCGGAACATCTCCAGCATGCGGCGCGTGACCAGAAAGCCGCCGAAGACATTGACTGCGGCGAGGGCCACAGCCAACCAGCCCATGGTTTTGCCAAGCGGGGTTTCAGTCAGAGCGGCCGCGAGCATGGCGCCCACGATCACGATGGCCGAAATGGCGTTGGTCACCGCCATCAGCGGCGTGTGCAGTGCCGGCGTGACGGTCCACACCACGTGGTAACCCACGTAGATGGCCAGCACAAAAATAATCAGGTTGATGATGGTGGGTGACACTGCATCCATGGTCTTCTCCGTGAGGGGCTGCGCCGGCTTGAGCCCGGCCTATCCAATTAAATCCAATTGATCCCGAATGGGTTATTTCTTCTTCACCTCGCCGCCCTGCGTCATCAGGCAGGCGGCGACGATGTCATCTTCCAGGTCGACATTGAGAGCGCCTTCCTTGGTGATGATGAGCTTGAGGAAGTCGAGCAGGTTGCGCGCGTAGAGCGCGCTGGCATCGGCTGCAACCAGCGCCGGCACATTGGTTTCGCCGATCAGCGTCACGCCGTGCTTGACCACGGTTTTGCCGGCTTCGGTCAGCGGGCAGTTGCCGCCCTGGGGCGCGGCCAGATCAACAATTACGCTGCCGGGCTTCATGGCCTTGACCATCTCTTCGGTGACCAGCACCGGAGCCGCGCGGCCCGGGATCAGGGCGGTGGTGATAACGACGTCGGCCTGCGCCACGCGCTTGGCGACTTCGGCCTTTTGCCGTTCGAGCCAACTGGGCGGCATGGGCTTGGCATAACCGCCCACACCGACGGCGGCTTCGCGCTCTTCGTCGGTTTCGTAGGGCACGTCGATGAACTTGCCGCCCAGGGATTCGACCTGTTCTTTCACACTCGGTCGCACGTCGCTGGCTTCAATCACTGCGCCCAGGCGTTTGGCGGTAGCGATGGCCTGCAGGCCAGCCACACCGACGCCCAGGATCACCACGCGGGCGGCCTTGACCGTGCCGGCTGCCGTCATCAGCATGGGGAAGAAGCGCTGGTATTGCGCCGCAGCCATCATCACGGCCTTGTAGCCGGCAATGTTGGCTTGCGACGACAGCACGTCCATGCTTTGCGCGCGGCTGGTGCGCGGCGCGGCTTCCAGTGCGAAAGAAGTCAGTTTGGCTGTGGCCAGGCGCTGCAGGCCTGCCGCATCAAAAGGATTGAGCATGCCGACCAGCACACCACCGGCTTTGGCCAGCGGCATTTCGCCGTCGAGCGGGCAACGCACCTTGAGCACGATGTCGGCGCCATAAGCGCCCGCCGCGTCGGTGATCTCCGCACCAACGGCCGTGTAAGCCTCATCGGGAACGCTGGCTGCGACGCCGGCACCTGATTGCACACGAACAGTGTGCCCCTGGGCCTTGAGCTTTTTGGCCGTTTCGGGCGTGACGGCGACGCGTGTTTCTCCGGCCGTGATTTCGGCGGGTACCCCAATGAGCATGGGTCTCTCCTCAGTACGTTGGTGTTGGTTTGATGGACGTCAACCCGCAGGCGGGCTTGCGCGCGGGCTGTCTCGGTGTCTGTAGTCTGCGTATCTGCTTTTGTACCTGTCATGAAGCTTACATGAGATTTTTGAATTTTTTGCGGGGGCAGCCTAGAGTTTTTGACCCACGTCAAGACGCCCATAAAAATAGCCCCACCCGCCCTGTGTGGCAGGTGGGGCCACGCGGTCCTGTTCGCCGGTAGGTTACTTGGCCGTCGGCATCACGAACTCGGCGCCCTTGCCGATGCTCTCGGGCCAGCGCTGCATGATGGATTTTTGCTTCGTATAAAAACGCACGCCCTCTTCACCATAGGCATGCATGTCGCCGAAGAGGCTTTTCTTCCAGCCGCCAAAACCGTGCCAGGCCATGGGCACCGGGATCGGCACGTTGATGCCGACCATGCCGACCTGGATGCGGCGGCTGAATTCTCGGGCCACATGGCCGTCGCGGGTGAAGCAGCTCACGCCGTTGCCGAATTCGTGGGCGTTGATGAGGTTCACCGCTTCGGCAAAGTCCTTCACGCGCACACAACCCAGCACAGGGCCGAAGATCTCTTCCTTGTAGATGCGCATGTCGGGGGTCACGTGGTCAAACAGCGTGCCGCCCATCCAGAAGCCCTTGTCGCAGCCCGGGCCTGCCTTGGCGCCCGTGAAGGTGCGGCCGTCCACCAGCAGCTTGGCGCCTTCTTTCACGCCCGTGTCGATATAGCCGGTGATGCGTTGGTGCGCGGCCGACGTGACGATGGGGCCCATTTCGGCGTCGAGCTCCACGCCATTTTTTATGACCAGCATTTTGGCGCGCGCCTCGAGCATGGGCACCAGCTTGTCGGCCACGTTGCCTACCAGCACGGCCACCGAGATCGCCATGCAGCGCTCGCCGGCCGAGCCGTAGCCCGCGCCGATCAAGGCATCCACCGCCTGCTCGAGGTCGGCGTCGGGCATCACAACCATGTGGTTCTTCGCGCCGCCCAGCGCTTGCACGCGCTTGCCGTGGTGCGCGCCGGTTTCGTAGATGTAGTTGGCAATCGGCGTGGAGCCGACAAAGGACACGGCCTTCACATCGGGATGCACCAGCAGCGCATCGACCGCTTCCTTGTCGCCTTGCACCACGTTGAACACGCCGTCTGGCAGGCCCGCTTGCTTGAGCAGTTCGGCCATGAAGAGGCTGGGGCTGGGGTCGATCGGGCTGGGTTTGAGGATAAAACAGTTGCCCGCGGCAATGGCCACCGGGAACATCCACATCGGCACCATCACCGGAAAGTTGAACGGTGTGATGCCGGCCACCACGCCCAGCGGCTGGCGCAGCGTCCAGTTGTCAATGCCGGTGCTGACCTGGTCGGTGAAGTCGCCCTTGAGCAGTTGCGGGATGCCGCAGGCGAATTCGACAATGTCGATGCCGCGTGAGACCTCACCCTGCGCATCGGTGAAGACCTTGCCATGTTCGGCGGTGATCATGTGGGCGAGCTTGTCCTTGTTCTGATTGAGCAGTTCCAGGAACTTGAACATGACGCGCGCGCGGCGCAGCGGCGGCACGTCGGCCCAGGCCGGAAAAGCTGCCTGCGCGGAGGCCACGGCGGCATCAACTTCCGCCGCGCTGGCCAAAGCGACGTGGCCAGACACCGCGCCCGTGGCCGGGTTAAAAACTTCCTGGCTCCGCCCTGAGGACGGAGCGGCCACGCGGCCATTCAGGTAATGACCGATAGTGGCCTGCGAAGCGGCGGCGGGGGATAAAGACATGTCAATCCTTGGAAGTGCAACAGGAACAGGAGGCCGAGCCGGCCGCTGAATTCACCGAGTCTAGGCCTGCGCGATTGATTTGATAATGCGGCAATTTGTGATTACATTGTTCATATAAATGAACAATAGCCACGCAAACCCGCCGCATGTCGTTTGATCAACTCTCCCCCCTTGTGGCCGACCTCCACCTGTTAACGGTTCTGGCCGCCACCCGCAGCTTCACCGAGGCGGCGCGCCGGCTCGGAATCTCCAAGGCGTCCGCCAGCATGCGCATCAGCGAACTTGAACGCGCCGCCGGTGTCACCTTGGTAAGGCGCACCACGCGCTCCGTGGGCCTGACGGAAGCCGGCCAGCAACTGGTGAACGACATGCAACCGGCTTTCAGCCGCATCAGCGAGAGCTATTCCGCCGTCAGGGATCTGGTGGGCACGCCGCGCGGACTGATCCGCGTGACAGCACCGGTCGCGCTGGGGCGCCAGCATCTGGCGCCTTGCGTCGCGGCCTTCCTGAAGCGCTACCCGGAAATCCACATCGAACTGGAACTCACCGACCGCTTTGTCAACCTTGCCAATGAGGGCTTCGACCTGGCGATACGCCACACCAACGCGCCGCCCGAGACCCATGTGGCGTGGGTGCTGTGCGAGACGCGTTCCATCCTGCTGGCCAGCCCCGACTACCTGGCACGGCGCGGCTTGCCGTCTCAACCGGCCGAGCTGGCATCGCATGATTGCCTGCTCTACCTGGGCAACCACCAGGCCGCCACCTGGACGTTTGTACGCAACGGCAAGCGCAAGTCCCGGGAGCAAATCGGCGTGAACGTCTCCGGCACGCTCAAGGCCAACAACAGCGAGGTCTTGCGTAAAGCCCTGGTGGCGGGCCTTGGGATCGGCCTGCTGCCGGATTTCAGCGCACCAGTGAACAATCTGCCTGGCGACAAACCAGCCCTGATACGGGTTCTGCCGGACTGGCAGGTGCAAGGTTTTTTTGGCGAACGCATTTACGCCCTCAGGCCCTGGTCACCGCAGGTGCCCAAGGCGGTGCAATGCCTGGTGGCGCATTTGCGTGAGAGTTTCGCCGCCGGATTTTTGCCGGGTGACAGCGCCGCGGCTGCCTTGTCGGCAGCCGGTCTTCAAGGCCACGGATAATCCGGCCCATGATTAAACGATGGAAGCCCAGCGTCACGGTCGCTGCGGTGATTGAAAAAGAGATCGACGGCGTCTCCAGGTTCCTGCTGGTTGAAGAGGAAACGCGGGACGGCCTGAAGTTCAACAACCCCGCCGGCCACCTCGATCCCGGCGAAAGCCCCTTCGAGGGTTGCGTGCGCGAGACGCTGGAAGAAACCGCCTTCCACTTCGTGCCCACCGCCATTGTGGGTGTCTATCTCTCCCGCTTTGAGCGGGCCATCGCCGGCCAGGAAGAATCCGAAGACATCACCTACCTGCGCTTCGCGTTTTGCGGCGAGCTAGGCGAGCACGTGCCAGGCCAGGCGCTGGATGAAGGCATTGTGCGCACGGTATGGCTGACGGCAGATGAAATAAGAGCAAGCGCCCACATGCACCGAAGCCCCCTTTTGCTCACCTGCCTGGAAGACTACCTGGCCGGCAAGCGCTACCCGCTTGATTTGGTGACCACGGATGCCAGCGTGCATGCACCGCTAAGCCAGCGGTAGGAAACCATGGGCTTTTGAGGTGGCAGGCGCTATGCCATCTGCCATCTGCCATCTGCCATCTGCCATTTGCGTTGGCATGACCACGGCCATGGATGATTGACGGGTGCCAACGGCGCACCCGTTTTTCGCCGACAGCCAGCGCAGGTCTCAATAAAAGATCCGCTGCGCCACAGGCGGTGGCGTCCATTGGTACAGCCAGGTCTCCGTCAATGACTGGCCGTCGACCTGCAAATGCATGCGCAGGTTAATGGGTGCCGTGCTGTCGCCATCGGGGCGCACGTCGAACATGGCACGCCACCCCTTGATGGCGTCCAGCGGCCGGGCCGACACCAACTCAACCGTGCCGCGCGAAGCGGTGACCACGGCTTTGACCTGGGCTCCCGGGTTCAGTAACGCAAAGTCGCCGCCTGCAAAATCGACCGCAAACCGCCATGTGTAGGCCGTGCGCTTTTTCCCCACCACCCCGCCAAGGCCGGTGCGTGTAGCCACGCAGCGCGCCAGCGGTATTTGCACAGCGGGCGGCTGGCCACCCCAGTGCAGCCGGTAGGAAAACAGCAATTCCTGCCCCGCCTGCGGTTTGTCCCTGGGGTTCCAGAAGGCCACGATGTTGTCAAAAGTTTCGTCCACGGTCGGAATTTCCACCAGCTGCACCGAGCCTGCGCCCCAGCCCGCTTTGGGCTCGACCCACAGGCTCGGGCGTTTTTCGTAGAACACGCCGTCGTCCTGGTAGTGGTCAAAATTCCGGTCGCGCTGCATCAGGCCAAAGCCGCGCGGGTTGTCGTCCTGGAAGGCGTTGAACTGCAATTGCGCCGGATTGGTCAATGGGCGCCACAGCCATTCGCCCGTGCCGCTGTGCATGGCCAGGCCATCTGTGTCGTGGATTTCGCCGCGCCAATCCCAGCCCATGCGTTTGTCGTTTTCGCCGGTCTGAAACATGCTGGTGCACGGTGCGATGCCCAGGCGGGCGATGGTTTTACGCAGGTACAGTGCCACGTCCAGGTCCATGATCTGCGTGTCGCCCGGCGTGATCACAAAGCGGTAGGCACCACTGACACTCGGTGAGTCCAGCAGGGCGTACACGGTCAGTGAAGCTGATTTCGGGTCGGGCTTTTCGAGCCAGTAGCCGATGAAATCCGGAAACTCCTCCGGGAAAGTTTGCGCCGTGTCGATGGCCAGGCCCCGTGCCGACTGGCCATACTGCCATTCGCCGCCCACCGCGCGAAAATAGCTTGCGCCGAGGAACGCCGCCACGTCACGCACAGGATCGGTATGAAAATTCAGGCGGAAGCCGGCAAAACCAAGATCGGCGGGCAGTTTGTCGCCCCGCACGCCGCTTTTCCCGTAATCAAACATCGCCGGGTCATAAGCCAGTTCCTGCGCCTGGCCGTTGCTCACTTCGTGCATACGCACAGGCGCCTTGAAATACAGGCCGAGGTGGAAAAACTTGGCCACAAAGCGCAGCTTGTCATCGCCCCACAAGGCATGGTCGTCCCGAAAGCGAATGGCTTGGTGCTGGTCCCAGGTCAAGTCCGAAATACCGGCCGGCAACACCGTTGACCGTGACTGGTAGGGTTTGGCCGCCAGGTCGCGCGCCTGGCCCTTGAGCACCGCGTAGTCGAAGGGCTGAGCCTTGCCCACGGGTTGAAGGCCCGCAGCCTGGGCCAGCGACGAAAGCCATGGCAGCCCGGTGGCCACGCCGGCCGCCGTGATGGCCTGACCGGAGCGAGAAAGGAATTGACGTCGTTGCAAAGTGGCGGGTCCTGCAAAAATGGGAGCATTTCATTGTGCTGGAAATATGCTGGAAACGGCTGCGATGGCGCAGTGCAGCCATCGACAATAGTCCGAATGGCTCCGTAAACCCGGTGGGTGGCCGGCGCCTGAGGCGCACCGGCAGAAGGCCGCAGGCCGCATGGCCAGCAGGGCCGGAAGGCTAGCGGCAGGCACAAAAACGTTCGTCTTTTTACAATGGCGCCATGGGCAACCCACAAATCAACGCACACAGCCACGGCGACAAGCGGCAACGGATCGTCGTCGGCCTGAGCGGCGGGGTCGACTCCGCCGTCACCGCCTGGCTGCTCAAACAGCAAGGCCACGAGGTCATCGGCATCTTCATGAAGAACTGGGAAGATGATGACGACAGCGAGTTTTGCTCGTCCAACATTGACTTTGTCGACGCCGCCGCCGTGGCCGACGTGATCGGCATCGAGATCGAGCACGTCAACTTCGCCGCCGACTACAAAGACCGCGTCTTCGCCGAATTCCTGCGCGAATACCAAGCCGGCCGCACCCCCAACCCCGACATCCTGTGCAACGCCGAGATCAAGTTCAAGGCGTTTTTGGACCACGCAATGCGCCTGGGCGCCGAGAAAATCGCCACCGGACACTATGCGCGGGTGCGCCAGAACGAAGCCACAGGCCTGCATGAATTGCTCAAGGGCCTGGACCCGGCCAAAGACCAGAGCTACTTTTTGCACCGACTGAACCAGGCGCAGCTGTCAAAAACGCTGTTTCCGGTAGGCGAGCTGCACAAGACCGAAGTGCGGCGCATTGCCGACGAAATCGGCCTGCCGAACGCGAAGAAAAAAGACTCCACCGGCATCTGCTTTATCGGCGAGAGGCCTTTCCGCGAATTTTTGAACCGCTACATCGCCAAGGAGCCCGGCCCCATCAAAAACGACAAAGGCCGTGTGCTGGGTGAGCATGTAGGGTTGTCGTTTTATACGTTGGGCCAACGCCAGGGCTTGGGCATAGGCGGCGTGAAAGCTCGGGGCGCCGAACTCAAGGCTGTGCAGGCGCGCGGCCAGCGCGGCGTGGGTGAACATGCGCCCTGGTTTGTGGCGCGCAAGGACCTGGACACCAATACGCTGTGGGTCGTGCAGGGCCATGAGCACCCGTGGTTGCAGTCAACCGTTGTCAGCGCACAGGATTGCAGCTGGGTGTCGGGCGAAGCGCCAGCGCAAGGCGCGATGGCGGCCAAGACACGCTACCGTCAGGCCGATGCGGCCTGCATGTTGCGCGAGGCCACGCAGGGCGAATGCGAACTGGTGTTTTCGCAGGCGCAGTGGGCCGTGACGCCGGGGCAATCGGCCGTGCTGTACCAGGGCGACGTTTGCCTGGGCGGCGGCGTCATTGCCGCAAGCAACGTCCAGAACCGCGTGGCCCCGGCAAGCGCTGCGGCGATGGCTGCGCTCTGATTTTTTTAATCGAATCGACCTTCAGCCCAATCAGGACGGGCGCGAGCAGCTATTAAAAAAATAGCGGCGCGCCAACTCAGAGCGCCGTCTCGATGTAGCTGTAGATGTAGTTGGAGCCGCCGTTGACATTGCCCAGCAGGCGCGACGAGCCAAAAATGCCGGAGCGGTGCGACACACCAAAGCCGATATAGGTGTCCTTCAGCGGGCGGTAACCGATCAGGTCGCCCAGGCTGACGTCGATCGTCGGGTCCAGGTAATTGAGCATGCGGGAGGCGGGCTTGCCGCTGGCGGACTGGCTGGTGGCCTCAATGTAAGGGACCCGCTGCGCCATCGAAACGCCCACACCCAGCCCCAGGCGCGTCTTGACCCGGTCGCTCCACGGAAAGCCTGTGTAAACGGCCTTCATGAACAGGTCCAGTTGCGCGCCGTTGGCCTGCAGGCCCCGCTCGTCGTGGTGGGTCAGGCCCACATAGCCGATGAAGTCGAGCGGCCAGCCGTTCACGTTGTTCAGGAACGGTTTGCCCACCTGGATGCCGGTGATGCGGGTGGAGTTGGTTTTGGCCGTCGACAGGCACTGCGCCGTGATGATCTTGGCCAGGTGGCAGCCGTCTTCGGTCGATTTGCCGTAGAGCAGTTTGAAGTAGGTCGGCGAATTTTCCTCGGCCCACTCGTGCTTGTGGCCGCCAAAGTCATAGGCGGCGCCAATGTAGACGGCGGGCAACACGCCTTTTTGCACGATGGGGCTGTTCTTTGTCTTGCTGTCCAGCAAGGTGGCCGAGACGCCGGCCAGCAGGCGCCAGCGCTCTGTAAGGTCATAGGAGCCATACAGGCCCAGCGAGGTCTGGATGCCCGCGCCCGGCGCATACGCGGGCCGCCCGGCGGTTGCCTCGCCGGCCTGCACGCCGTAGTAATAGTTGTTGAGCTTGGCATCGCGCACGCCTACGGTCAGGCTGGGGCGCAGCATCCACGGGCCGGAGCGCCAGTCATAGGTGTAGCCGATGCGGAACTCGTTGCCCTTGTAAATGTTGCTGACGTCGTGCACCAGCTCGGCTTGCAGCGTCCCCCAGGGCTGGCGCCAGCGGTAAGCCAGGCCCAGATCAATGGCGGAATCGCGCGGCGACATGCCGGCGAGGCTCGCCGGCACGCGCTCCGTCGGGAAGCCCTCCAGGCGCTGCTCGATAAAAAGGTCCAGCCGCTGCTCATTGCCGTTGAGCAGCTTCACGCCACCGCGGTTGGCATGCAGGAAAAGTCGCTCTCCTTCATACAGGTAAAGCGGCAGCAAGTCGTAGCGCGTGCCGGCATCCTTGTAGGGCGAGCGCTCAATACGCGTCACAAAACCCAGCCCCGCACTGCCGGGCGTTGAAAGAATGTCGGTCAGGGGCTCGGTGTTGCCGCCCGCCAGGACCGGCGACAGGGCGCAAAGGCCGCTGACGACGAGGGCGGACCCCAAGAGAAGGCTGCGTGACGGGGAAGAAAGATTCAGCATGGTTTTTTTATGAGGAAAGCTACTGGGACGGGGGCCGCAGCCGGCCATGGCGCGGCAGACACGCTCCGATGCTATCCATGAATGGCACTTTCTCATCCGTCCAACTTGTAAGCAAACAGGCACACAGGGACTAGGCCAACATCCTTTTCGCGGCGATCGCCCGGATCGGTGGGCGTTTTCCTCACACGCTGGCTCACACGTACACTGCCTATCTTCGGGTCTCCACTAACTTAACGGAGCCTGCTATGCCTAAATTTGTGATCGAACGCGCTATCCCCGGACTAGGGGCGCTGAAGCCCGCCGAGCTGCAATCCATCTCCCAGAAATCCTGTGGCGTGCTGCAGGAAATGGGGCCCGATGTGCAGTGGGTGCAAAGCTACGTGACGGGCGGCAAGATGTACTGCATCTATCGCGCGGCCAACGAAGACCTCGTGAGGGAGCATGCGCGCAGAGGCGGCTTCCCGGCGAACTCCGTCGCGCAGATCACCTGCGTCATCGACCCCACCACCGCTGAAGCCTGAGGCCCGCTGGTGAATCCGCAAGCGCCCAACGATCCGCCAGCGCAGGGGCTTGCTATTCACCTGCTGGGTCCGCCCCGCGTGGAGCGCGGCGGCAAGCCCTTGCCAGCGCCGCGCGGGCACAAGGTCTGGGGCCTGCTCGCCTATCTGGTTCGCAGCGACGCACCGGTCAGCCGCAAGCACTTGGCGGGCCTGCTGTTTGAAGACGCCGAGGACCCGCTGGCCGCCTTGCGCTGGAACCTCAGCGAGCTGCGGCGCCTGCTAGGCATCGCCGATTTGCGCGGGGAATTGCTGGCATTGCCGCTGGAGGCGGCGAGCTATGTCGACCTCAGAGTGGTGCTCTCGGGAAGCTGGGCGCAAGCCCTTTGCGTGCCTGGCCTGGACAGCGAACTGCTGGAGGGGATGAATTTTTCTGGAAGCCCCGCTTTCGAAGTTTGGCTCGCCACCGAGCGCCGCCACCTTCAGGCGGCGGCAGAAGCCGTGCTGCGCGAAGCCGCGCTGGCCCGTCTCGCTGCGGGCGCCATGGCTGAAGCGGCCGGGCTGGCCGGGCGCCTTGTGCGGCACAACCCGCTGGACGAGAACTACCAGGCGCTGCTGGTGCGCAGCCTTGCGGCCGCAGGCGATGGCGTGGGCGCAGCGCGCCAGGCGGCAGCGTGCCGTGAACTTTTCCAGCGCGAACTCGGGGTGCAACCCGGCGCCACGCTGGATGCCGCCATGCGCACGGTCACGGCCGTGCCCACCGCGCGACCCGCCACCGGGCGCGCCGCGGCGCTGGCGCAGCTCGAAGCCGGCGAAGCGGCCATCGGCGCCGGCGCGCTCGATGCGGGCTTGCAATGCCTGCGCCGCGCCATCGTTGAGGCCGACGCCACGGGCGATGCGGCGCTGCGTGCCCGTGCCCGCGTGGCGCTGGGCGGCGCGCTGGTGCATGCCGCCCGGGGGCGCGACGAAGAAGGCGCCACGGCGCTCCACGAGGCGCTGGCGGTCGGCCAGGATGCGTCGCCGGCCCTTGCCGCCGCCGCTTGCCGGGAGCTCGGCTACGTTGAATTTCTACGTGGGCGCTATGAGCGCACGCTGGCGTGGCTGGAGCGCGCAGCACCGTTGGCCGCAGGTGACTACGCCGAGCAAACACGCATCGCCATCGTGCACGGCGCCGCGCTCAGCGACACCGCACGCTACACGGCCGGCATCGGCCTGCTGCGAGAGGCCGAGACGCTGGCCACCGCCGCCGGCGACACGAGGCAGCTCGCCTACGCGCTGTCGATGCTGGGGCGTGCGTTGTTGCTGCACGGCGATCTCGATGCCGCCGGCGACGCACTGGACCGATCGGAGGCTTTGGCGCGCCAAGGCTGGACCGCCTTTGTGCCGTGGCCGCAGTCGCTACGGGCCGAAGTTGACCTGATGCGCGGCGACGTGGACGCCGCTGCGAACCGTTTTGAACATGCGTTCGCGCTCGGGTGCCAGATCGGTGACCCCTGCTGGGAGGGCATCGCCGGCAGGGGCCTGGGGTGCGTCGCCATCGCGCGGGGTGAACCGCAACACGCGGTTGAAATCCTCGTCGATGCCGTTGCCCGGTGCGTTCGCCTGCCCGACGCCTATCTGTGGGGTAAGGGCTATGCGCTTGACGCCCTGTGCGGTGTGGCGGTTGCACACGCCATGCCCCAAGCTTCGGCGTGGATCAACGACATGCAGGGCCTGGCCGCGCGCAGCGGCATGCGTGAACTGACGGTGCGCACCTACCTTCACCGGGCGGCACTCGGCGACAGTGCCAGCGCCGCCGCGGCCCGGCTGCTCGCCGGCCAGATCGACAACCCCGCGTTGCACGCGCTTGCCGGGCTTTAACACCGGTGACGGCACTGCCTCAAGCACTGCAACCTTCAAGAGACTGATCATGACCACGAATGCGAACCTGAAACGCGGAGCGAACGCCCCCGTATTGCACGGCGGAACCCGGCTGCTGGCACCTGGCCAGGCGCTACGCCTGCCCCGGGCGGGCGGCGAACTGACGGTGTTGCGAGGCCGGCTGTGGCTCACGCGCAATAACGACCTGGGCGATCACTTCATCGACGCGGGACAACGCGTGTGGCTGGACGCGGGCGAGAACGCTGTGGTCGAAGCGGCAGGAAGGAAGCAAAGCGCAAGCCTGCACTGGGAGCCCTGCCGCCAAGGCTTCCTCAACGCCCTGCTCGCCAGGCCGTTGAATGGCGCGGCCTTTCTTGCCCTGCTGGCGGCCCGCGGCTTCATGGCGCTGGGGCAAAGCGCCGCAGCGGGCGCCAGGCGTGCGCGCGGGCGTCGTGAGACCAGCGACTGCAACGCCGTGGTCATCGCGCTGGAGCGTCGCGGCGTGGTGCGGTCCACTTTCGCGAAAGGCCAACTCCCATAAAAAAAGCCCGTTTCTCTCTCGAAAAACAGGCTCTTACCAACAAAAAATAAGTTTTATGGGTTCTAAAACGGAATATCGTCGTCCATGTCGTCAAAGCCGCTGGCAGCTTTGGAGGCTGCAGGGGCCTGCCGGGGTGCGGCCGCAGCCGGCGCGCGTGCGGGAGCCGACTGTCGCGGCGCTTCGTAGCCGCCTCCACCGCCGTCGTCACCGCCAGGGCCGCCCATGCCTTGACGGCTGCCCAGCATCTGCATCTGGTCGGCGCGGATTTCGGTGGTGAATTTTTCCTGGCCATCCTTGTCGGTCCACTTGCGTGTGCGCAGGCTGCCTTCAACATAAACCTGCGAGCCTTTGCGCAGGTACTGGCCGACGATTTCAGCCAAGCGGCCGTTGAACACCACGCGGTGCCATTCGGTGGCTTCTTTCATTTCACCGCTTTGCTTGTCTTTCCACTTGTCGGTGGTGGCAATGGTGACGTTAGCGACCTGGTCGCCGCTCGGGAAAGTGCGCATTTCGGGGTCGCGGCCCAGATTGCCGACGACGATGACTTTATTGACGGATGCCATGAGGTGTTCTC
>NZ_JBDTPB010000123.1:0-4423 GCF_039932935.1 Polaromonas sp. | reverse complement strand
GTTTAGTTGCAACGCAACTAACCCCGCAGCACCTGCCAAGCACGGCCTGGCTCGACGCCAGGCTGGGCTTGTATTCATAGCTCTGCGCGCAGCGCCTGGCTTTGACTTCTCGGGCGCCGGCAGAAGCAGCTAAGGCGGAACGACCACCGGCCTAGCGTCGGCGCGGGCCTTGCCTCCCGCAAGGGCCGTGACGGGAGCGGTGCACGGCAGCAGCGTGTCCATCACCCGCAGCGTTCATCCTCACACTTCATCGCCGCCATCGTCATCACCCTCACCCGCCAAAGCTTCCAGCAACGCCGTGGCGGCGTCCTTGCTCTGCGCTTGAGGGCTGGCCTCACTCGCAAGCTGAACCCGCTCCAGCCGCGCCGGATGCGTCAAGGCATGCACCGCCTGCAGCTTGGCAATCGCCACATGGGTGTAGATCTGGGTGGTGCCCAGCTCCGAGTGGCCCAGCAGGGCCTGGATGAAGCGGATGTCGGCGCCACCGTCCAGCATGTGGGTGGCGCAGGCATGGCGCAGGGCGTGGCAGGAGCCTTGGCTGAATCCTGCGGCCTGCATGTACCTGCGCGCCAGGGCCGAGAGCTGGTGCGGCTCAAAGGGCTGCGCCCAGTCGCTCAGGAACAGCACCAGCGTGTCACCGCTGAGCAACTCGGGGCGCACCTCCAGCAAGTAGCGCTGCACCCAGGCGCAGGCTCTTTCTCCCAAGGGCACGAAGCGGTCTTTGGCGCCCTTGCCGAGTCTGACCATCAGGGTGCCGCGTTCGGTGTCGACCTCGGTGATCTTGAGGTGAGCCAGTTCAGAGCGCCGGATGCCGCTGGAGTACAGGGTCTCCAGCATGGCCCTGTCGCGCAATCCGGCCAGGGTGGTGATATCGGGCTGGTTCAGGACCTGGCTGACCTGGGCCACGCTCAAGAGGTGTTTGGGCAGGCGCTGCGGGGCCTTGGGCAAGTCCAGATCGGCGGCCGGGTTGGTCAGGATGTGGCCCTCTCGCGTGAGCCATTTGAAGAAGGCCACGATGGGGGTCAGGCGGTTGACCTGGGAGGACCAGGCCAAGGGCTGGCCGTTTTTTTTGCGGAGGAGGTAGAGGTGGCGCTGGTAGCGCTGCAGGATGGGGCGCGTAACTTCGCCGGGGTGGCGTATGCCGCGCTCGTCGATCCAGGCGATGAAGTGGTCCAGGGCCCACTGCCGCATGCTGGCGGTGTTGGCCGACAGGCCCATGACGGTTGTCCAGTCACAGAAGCTGCGCTTGTAGCTGTGCAGGGGGTTGGCCGCTGAGGGCTGGGGTGCAGCCGGGGAACGCGGGGTGATGCGGTGGGGGCGCAGCATGGCGGGGGTCAGGCGGCTAAGGAGTGAAGGTAGGACGCGCGTTTGCTGGTGGTGGGGGTGGCGCGTGAAACCGGCTTACTGTCAGTTGATTCAGCGCTAAGCCTTGCGCCATGCGGCTTGGCGGAGGTTTCGCCGCTCCGCGCACCCCCCGCGTTGGCACCGTTTAGGGGCCGTTTCACCCCCGCGAACTCCCCCACGTCCCCCCGCGAACTCGGATTCGTAGCTGTAGATTCAGAGGCAGACTGCAGCGCGGCTGTGTCGATCAGGCCGGCCAGGTGCGGGCCACTTCGCATCCCTTCGGCGCTGTCGTGCAGCAGCTCGTACTCGTAGCTCTGCCCGCGCTGGCCCCGGTGCACGAGGATGAACTCCATCGCGGCCAGGCGCTCCAGGTGAATGCGCGCCTGGGTGTCCGACAGCGCGCAGGCACTGCGCACCTGCGTGCGTGTGAAGCGCAGCTCGCGCTGCGGCAGGCCCAGCTCGGTCATGCGCCCTTGCACCAGCGTGTGCAGGCCAGAGAGCACGCGCCGCGTCTGCGGCGGCAGCTCGTCCAGGCTGACCCCCAGCACCTCGTGCGCAATGCGGTTGGCCAGCTCGATATCCGAGAGGCTGGCTTCGATGTACTCGACCACGGCACCGGCGACCGTAGCGCTTTTGATTTGCCGCTGGTGCTGGTGCAAGAGCGCAATGGTGTCGATCAGGGTCAGGTACTTCTCATGATCACGGCGCGTGCGGGTGCGGTCATCGAGGAAGGTCAATTGATCGGCCCAGGGGTTGACCACGGCCAGCGGGCGCAAGAGGCGCTGGGCGTTGCGGTGGACCGTGAGGATGGCGGTTTTTTCATGCTTACGGGTCAGGCCAGCCAGGGTGCGGCGCTCGCGCTGCAATTTGTGGATGGCGCGGGTCTGCTCTCTGGCCTCGTCCACGCTGAGGACCAAACACCGGTTCATCAGCTCTTCGTCAATGTCAATCGCCGTGGTGGTCATGAACAGGCTCATCGGGCCTTCGACCTTGTATTCCTGGGTGATCAGGTTGCCTGTGACGGCATCGGTACCAGTCGATGCAATGGTGAGTTCGCCTTCGGACTGCAACAGCTTTAAGGCATAGCTGGCGCGGTGTGCGCCTTCTTCTTCGGCTATCGCCAGGATCTTGTGTTTCAAGTTGGTCTGGCCCATGTAGAACAGGCTCTGCCCGGTCATGGCGCTGTACTGGATACGTTCTTCTTCGGGCACGAAGGAGAGGATGGCGTCCATCAAACTGCTCTTGCCGGCGGCGCTGCTGGACTGGATGACGATGGCCAATGGCCTATCGAGTTTGCGACTGACCGCCGCCAGGTAGCCCACCAGCTTATTGGTGGCTTCGCCCACCACGCCTGCGGCCTCGAAGTCGGCCAGGATGCGCGCGGGCAGGTCCGGGCTGTGCAGCAGCTCCAGGGCGGCGCTGTGTTCGTCGGCGCTCATGCTGGGCACGGCTGCGGCCTTGGGCTGCAGCGCCGTCTGAATCGCTTCGTCCTGCAAGGCCTCCAGCTTGAGCAGCACGCGCCCCATATCGGCCTTGAGCACATCCCCAGACACGCCCAGCTCGGCCGCGGCCTGCACCAGGTAGGCGGCGCGGGCGCGCGCGGCGTACAGATCGAAGCTGTCAACGTGAAACGCTTCTCCAGCAGCCACCAGCACATTGACCTTGAGCACTTCATAGGCCAGGTTCTTGGACAGCCCGCGCACGCGCCAGCGCCTGGCCTGGCTGCCCTGGCCAAAGTGCAAGGTCACTTCGCTGCCCGTGACCTCGGCCACCGGCTCGGGCGCGCCCGCTGTGGGAGCAGCGGCTAAGGATGGAAGTGAAGGTGAAGGCGCTGCGGTTTGGACGGGCGCACTATTGCTATTACTTTCATAGCTGCTTGCACCCGTGTTATCTGGGCTGGAGGCCGATTTGACTTGTAAGTCTTGGGCTACAGGCGCTGTGGGCACTGCAAGGCGCTCTGGCGGCTTTCCCTGGCCCAACCAACTGGCTTGGCGAATCAGCAAACCCAGGCTCTTGGTGGCCGGGGTTACCTTGAGCGCGTACTCGTTGGCGTCCATACCCTTGGGGAACTGGATGCGAAAGCACTCGATGCCTTCGGCCATCAGCACCGGGGCCAGCTTGGCGGCGGCGCGTTCGCCGGCATCGTCACGGTCGTAGGCAATCAAGACGCGCTCGGTGCCGTGGTCCTTGAAGGCTTGCAGCAGCTCTGCCGTGAAGCCTTCCGTGCCATACGCCGTGGTGACGTTGCGATACCCGGCACACCAGAAGGTCAAGGCATCGATGAGGGCTTCGCAAACGATGATTTCTTTGCTGGCCTGCAGCGCCGCCACATTGAACACGCCGCGCTCGGCGTGCGCGGGCAGGTACAGGTGTTTAGCCAGGCCATGACTGACCTTGCCAACCTTGCGCCCGTACACCTCGCGCACCTGGTTGTGCGCGTCCAGCACGGGGATGACCAGGCAGCCATTGAAGTGCTCGCGCCCGGTGTCGCGGTACACACCCAAGCGCTCCAGCCGGCCCCGAATGTCCGCACCGGCGGCGCGCTGCTTGTCGGGCAAACGCAGGCCCAGGGTGCGATTGGCAAAGCCCAGTTTGAAGTGGTCGATCAGCTCGGGGTGCGTCAAGCCGCGCGATTGCAAATAGGCCAGCGCTTCGGGCGAGGCTTTCAGGGTCTGCTGGTAGTAGTCCACCACCTGAGCCAGCAGCGCGCGGTCGTCGGCGTCCAGGGCCACCGGCGGCGGCAAGGCGCGCACCGTGGTGCGCTTGACCGGTTCGCCAGACACAGCGGCTAAGGCGGAATCTTCCTTGAGCAACTCGACCGCATGGCGAAACGAGACGCCCTTGAGCTTCATCACCCAGTCAATCACCCCACCCCCCACACCACAGCCAAAGCAGTGCCACAGGTTTTTGGCCGGGGTCACGACCAATGACGGTTCGCTGTCGTCGTGGAACGGGCACTTGCCCACCCAGTCCTTGCCGGACTTCCTGAGCTCCACACCCGCCGCCTCGATCAGGCGCTGCACTGCCACTTCGTCTTTTAGCCGCTGGACTTCTTGATCGGGGATGCGGGGCATACACG
>NZ_JBDTPB010000122.1:0-5244 GCF_039932935.1 Polaromonas sp. | reverse complement strand
GCCAGCGCGTCGTGGAGCGCGTGAACGGCATCGCTTTGCAGCGTGGCCTGCGCCTCTTCCACAAAGTCATCCCACAAGCTGGCGTAGGCGTCCTGGTGCTGCACCGGCGCGTGGTCGAGGAGGTACTGGTGGGCTAGCGCGGGATTAAAACCGGATTTGCGGATCTTGCGCAGCAGGGTCGCGGCGCTTTTCTCGGTCAGCAGGGTCTTGGGCGCGGAACCGGCGGCCACGCACAGGAACAGGGTTAACAGCGAACCATCGTCCGCATTGCCGCCGGTTACCTTGCTCCACACAGCGGATGCCTGACGGTCATGGTGATCGACCTCGTTCAGGCCGTCTTCGACCCAGAAATACCGGCCCATGAAAGCCGGGCTGCGGTCAAACAGCTGGCGCGGCGGCAGGGCCGCATCGAGTATTTTTGGCGCGTCGGCCATCACGGACTGCCGCACCGCCTCCACCACATCCCACAAGTGAGCGGGTAGTTTTTTCGGAACGACGAGCGGCAGCGCAGCCGCAGACGCAGACGAAGCAGCCCCGTGTTTTTTGCGCAAGGCGGCAATCATCTTCTCGAAGGCGACCCAGTCGGGCATCTCGATGCGGCCCGTCGCCAGCACCAGCAAGGCGGTGCGAATCACCGCTTCGGCATCCTTACCCGCTTCCTCGAGTTCGGCCGCGTCCATGCCCAGCTCCCCGGCAAGCCAGACGGCCGCATCCACCACCTGCGCCACATGGCTGCGCCTGGCAAGTTCGGCCTGGTAGTCGGCCAGGTTGCGCAGCGACCATTTGGCCAGCAGCGGAATGTGCTCGTCGGTGAAGCCGCCGCGTTCATTCATGCCGAAGTGGCTGTTTTGCGGCATGGCGATCAGGGCCTTGAGCATGTCCGAGCCGCCCTTGGAGCGCGACAGCAGCGAGAAATCGCGCAGCGATTCAGCCGCCTGCCAGAGGTCGCCGTGGCAGGAATTTTCGAGGTACACGCTGATCAGGTTCACCATGCGATCGCGGGCTTTTTCAAGGTCCGGGCGCAAAAATTCATTGCCGAAGTAACGCGCGATCTGCACCATGCCCTTGGGGCCTTCGACCCGCATGGTTTCGATTTTTTCGGCAGGGATGATGCCGTGCTGCACGCCGTACTGCAGCGCCTTCTCAAAAAAGTGGCGCGTATCGTAGAGCGAGATGGCGGAAGGCGACGACATGGATACGAAGCTGGTCTGGTCTGGTCTGGTCTGGGTGGGGATGGAGATGACTGCGAAGGCTCAGATCGCCGATTCCTCGTCGGACTCACGCGCCGTCGGTGTGGCCTTGCCGCGATCGGTGTCGCCGGTCTCGACCTTGCCATCGTCCTGCGCATCGTCCTCATTCTCTTCATTCTCCTCATCGGAAGCCGCCTTGTGCGCACTGCCCTTGGCACGCAGCACCATCAGCATTTCAATGAACAGGTCCGGCAGTTCGTAACGCAGTAGCCAGGCGAGCTGCATCCAGTCCTGGTCGGCGATCTCATCCTGCTGAACGCGCGGTTTTTCGTAGGCCGATGCCAGCAGGGCGGACTGGGACAGCATCTTGCCGTACTCGTCGGCCGGCTCAAAGCCGCCGCTGCGCGCAAAGCCCTCGACACGGCTCCACTGGTCGGAAAAATAATCAGCGAGGGCTTCGCTGCCACCCTCCAGGTCGCCGATCGCGGTGAGAAATTCCACCGGGTCCGCGCCCTCCCGGAAGATCACCGCATTGACCATGCCGCGCAGATGCGTGCGGGTCAGGTCCTTGTAGAGCTTTTCAATCACCACGGCGCGGGCAAACTGCGCGGGCGTGACCAGCAGGCCGACCACCGACTCTTTTGAGTTGTCGTACTCGCGAATGACGGCCAGGACGTCCTTGGGCGGCAACTGCTCCAGCACCACCATCAGCGCGGCATCACCTTCGGCGTCGGCCAGCCCGACCAGCGCAGCCTCGGCGCCGACGATGTCGCCGGCCGCAATCAGACTTTGGGTTTTTTCAATCAGGGCGAGATGCTTCGTCATCAGGGTTTTACTTTCCAGTTCATGCTTGCTTGTAGGCTTGCTTGCATCAGTCTTTGGCGTCAAAGCCCTGCTGGACCAGCCAGTCGGAACCTGCCTCGTGGCGTGCCCGAGCATCGGCGCTTTGCTCACGATCGTCATCGCCCTCAAACATCACCAGGGCGCCGTCACCGTCCTCGCCGTTCTCATCACTGTCTTCGTCGTCATCGCCGTCGTCGCTGTCACCATCTGCTTCGGCGCTCACGATGGACGCAGCCACCGGCAAACCGGCCATGTATTCCAGCCCCGCCGTCAGCGTCAGGAATTTCTCGCCGCCGGGCGCCTGCAAGACGATGTGCGCCAGGTCCTGGGCCCAGGGCGCCAGCACAAAGCCATCCGCCAGGCTGCTCCAGGCCGGAAAGCCATCGGCATCGTGGCTGTCGTGGGTGAGCAGGTGTTCCATCACGGTTTTTTCCGTGAAATCAAAACCCTGGTGAAACACCACCGCCACCATCTCGGGGCTGGTGTCCATCATCTGGACCAGAAAGGCCATCTCCTGACGTTTGCCAGCCAGACGCTGGTGCAGCACGTCGCGCCCCTCAGAGTCGAATCGCAGGTCATCCATCTCGGACTGGTAAGCCGAGCGCAGGTCGAGGAAATAGGGAGAGACGCTCATGCTGCAGGGTTTTTCATGGGGTGGTCTTCTTTGGGTCAGCAAGGGTCACAGTAGCGGGTTGAAATAATCGGCCCAGATGGCACGTGCCGTGTCTATCGGGCTGTCGAGCAGGTTGCGCCGGCGGTTGTCGTCATAGGCCTGGCGCTTGTCCGCATCCGACAGCACCTCATAGGCCTGCTGCACCGCCCTGAAACGCTCGGGCGACTCGGGGTTGGCATTTTTGTCCGGGTGCCAGAAGGAGGCCTTCAGGCGAAAGGCTTTTTTGACATCGGCCAGCGTTGCTGCGCTGTCCAGCCCGAGGGCGGTGTAATGATCAGTCATGCAAAGTGCCTGTGTCCTGGACCGCAGGCAGGGAGCTGCACGGCATGTTGAAAGACTCACGAAGTGAGGGGATACACCTGCGCGCGTGGCGGAGGGCTCAAGGATTATGCCTGCCTGGGGCCTTGCAGGGCTGGCGGCCGGTAAATGGCCTTGTTCCGTTCTGGCTCCCACAGGTCGAGCCACTAGTTAGGCCCGAGTGGTCGCAGATAGAGAGGGGGCTAGTTCAACAAGAAAAAACCGGGATGACCCGGTTACCGCTGTATTGAAAATTCCCCCACAAGTGCCTCTCACACCGGGACGGGTCTTGTGGGGGGATTTGCCAGGCCGGGTTATTGGGAGCGATGGTCAAACACAACGAAACCGGCTGTTTGGGCTGCGCTCGTCCATATTGAGGAGGCGGTAATCACACTGCCCGCCTAGAATCAATCGTGCCGTTGGTTTTTATCGAGCTCAACGAAACCGTAAAAGGATAGCAAGTCTTTTAGTCTCGATCCTCCTGGCCGGGTTTCGCAGACGCGAAGGTTATGGCGCAGACCTTGTCGTATGCATTACGTTAGATATCATGGAACTGCCCTATATCGTTGCCGTCTTTTTGAAGACACTTGTGGATGTCGTGTCGAAGCCAGTGCTTCGCATCGGCACTATGAATGGAATCCCGTTCGCGGATATTATCTTTGACGACGAACCGAGACAGACTATCGATGAACGCATCGCGAAGATCGATGCCGCTCGATCAAATCTTGCCGACGCGCTGGTGGCAATCGATGAACTGAAGGCAGCAGCCAGTGCGAACAAGGCTGATCTTGAAGTCGCTCTCGAACAACTTGGTAGGACGCAGGCCGAGCACAACGCAGCCAGAAAGGAACTTGAGCTTGTGCGGCAAGTTGCAAATTCTGACGTCGAGACTTTTCAGCGCCTCGCCGGGGTACCATCGAAATCGCAGATTGCGAAGGAACGAGCATTGGGTTTTGTTTTCGGAGTCATAGCTTCCGTTTTTGCATCCGGAATTTGGTGGGGGGTTACCAAACTTTGGCCTTATTTGAAAACATGACTGTTCGCTCGTCTATGGCTCGCAGGTCATTTCAGCGTCATGTTCCATCCAATAATTGATCATGACGATTCCCTTTGACTGGAAATTCTGGGTGGTCCTGGTCGCCACCTTGGCGGGAGTCTTGATTCCTGTTTGGCTCTGGCGTGCCGACCTTGAGGCGCGCTCGTTGCATATTCGAAAGCTTTCACAAACTTCATTACAACCGCCGGATACCGCAAAGGCGCTAGATCTCCAGGTTTCTTTAGCCGGTGTTGAGCTCCAGACCCCGTATCTCACTGTTTTTGAGCTCGTAAATGATGGCGCTAGGCCCATACCTGCCACGGATTTCGAGTCTCCTCTTGAGATCACGTCCGCGAATAAGGCGGAGATCGTTCGCTCAAGTGTCACCAACGCGAAACCAGCAGACATCACGCCGTCTCTTTCGGTGGTAGCCGGGACGCTGAAAATCATGCCTATGCTGATGAACCCGGGTGATTCGGTGACGATTGCGGTCCTTACTACGAAGGAGGAACCCTTCTTCGTTTCAAAGGCTCGCATCGCCGGTGTCCGAGCAGTTCCGATTCTTGATACAGATACAAAGCCCGTATCACCGGTTCGCTCGGCAGTGATGGCTCTTGCTGCATTGATATGCTGTGTAGCCGCAAACTTGGTTGTCAGTGCGTGGCCAAGCGCGGGGGTGACTTTACGACCACGCGCTTCGTTCGTGGTGTTTATGGTCTCCACACTTGGAGGCGCGCTCCTTCTGACTGCAACTTTGGACGGATTTGGCATACACGGCTTCTTGCCACTCTTGGTGATCTTCCTAGTCTGCATAGTCCTAACCGGCCTCGTCGCAGCCCGGCTAAACCGATCGAGCGAGGCCAAGAGCAAGATCGAGTCAGCCTAGCTCTCGATGGATACTAACGACCTATCGGGTGGTTAAGTTGGATGTTTTGCTTCTATCTTGCAACGATCCAAGGTGTCCTTAAGAAGCAACAGCAGAGCTCCCGCTGACACCGCGCCGCGCTGATGCGATGGCAGCATAGCCAATACGCCAGATAAGCACATCAAACTTATCGACGCAGCCGCTCAACCCCACTCCGACAACCGCCCCGACACCAACCGAAACCGCCGCCCGCAACGCGAGGCCAGCGTTTCATCGTGCGTGACGAGCACAAAGGCTGTGCCGAAATCACGCGCGAGTTGCAGCATCAGTTCAAACACGC
>NZ_JBDTPB010000121.1:0-4522 GCF_039932935.1 Polaromonas sp. | reverse complement strand
GGGGGCCGCTGCGCCTGCGGTCTGGCGAAGCCAGTCCCGCGGCCCCTGCTGGTCTGGAAATCAGTGCGCCGCAGAGCCCGTCGATGGGAAAAGTCCCATATTCAACGCGAGTGATTGATCCATGACGTCTGACAGCCCGGGTTTGCATCAATTCGACGTGCTCATCATCGGCAGCGGCTTGGCGGGTCTGTCGGCTGCGCTGCTGCTGGCGCCGGGCCGGCGGGTGGCGGTGGTGACCAAACGTGCGCTCGGGGACGGTGCCAGCGGCTGGGCGCAGGGCGGCATGGCTGCCGTGCTGGCGGAAGGCGACTCGCTTGAGCAACATGTGAACGACACACTGGTGGCGGGTGCGGGCCTGTGCGACCTGCCCGCCACACGCGCGGTGGTCGAAGGTGCGCCCAAAGCCATTGCCTGGCTGCGCGAATTGGGCGTGGCTTTTTCCGAAGACACCGGCCATCCCGGCGAGCTGCACCTGACCCGCGAGGGCGGCCACAGCCAGCGCCGCATCGTGCATGCGGCCGACGCCACTGGCGCTGCCGTGCAGCGCGCGCTAATGGAACAGGTCCGCAAGACGCCCAACATCACGCTCCATGAGCACCACATGCTGGTTGACGTCATCACCGACCGGCAACTCAGGCAGCCCGGCAACCGCTGCTACGGCGCCTACGTGCTCGACACCGCCAGCGGCAAAGTGCTGACTTTCAGCGCAGGGCACACCATCCTGGCAACCGGCGGCGCGGGCAAGGTCTACCTCTACTCCACCAATCCCGACACCGCCACCGGCGACGGCATTGCGGCAGCCTGGCGCGCCGGCTGCCGCGTGGGCAATATGGAATTCATTCAGTTCCACCCGACCTGCCTGTACCACCCCGACGCGAAATCGTTTTTGATCACCGAAGCCGTGCGCGGCGAAGGCGGCAAGCTGCTGCTGCCGCCCTCGGCCGGCGGCGGGCGCTTCATGCCCGCGCATGACGCCCGCGCCGAACTCGCGCCGCGCGACGTTGTGGCCCGCGCCATCGACTTCGAGATGAAGAAGCACGGCCTGGACTGCGTCTACCTGGACATCTCGCACCAGAGCCCGGCTTTTTTGCAGGAGCACTTCCCCAACATCCTCAAGCGCTGCCTCGAGCTCGGTATCGACATCACGCGCCAGCCCATCCCCGTGGTGCCGGCCGCGCACTACACCTGCGGCGGCGTGATGACCGACCTGGCCGGACGCACCGACGTGGCGGGCCTCTATGCTGTGGGTGAAACCGCCTGCACCGGCCTGCATGGCGCCAACCGCCTGGCGAGCAATTCACTGGTCGAATGCGTGGTGCTCGCACGCGCCACGGCCCACGCGATTGAAGCCCTGGTACCGGCAGCGCTTCGCACCTTGCCGGCCTGGGACGAAAGCCAGGTCACCGATGCCGACGAAGCCGTGGTGATCTCGCACAACTGGGACGAGCTGCGCCGCTTCATGTGGAACTACGTGGGCATTGTGCGCACCACCAAGCGGCTGGAGCGCGCGGCACACCGCATCGCTTTGCTCAACGCGGAGATCCAGGAGTTCTATGCCAACTTCCGTGTCACACGCGACCTGCTGGAACTGCGCAACCTGGTGCAGGTGGCGGATTTGATCGTGCGCTCGGCCCACGGGCGGCACGAAAGCCGCGGCCTGCATTTCAGCCGCGACTTTCCCAGCACCGCGGAACTGGCCGTCCCCACGGTGCTGGTGCCACCCGGAAGTTAAAAATTTTTCTCCTTTTTTGATGGAACCCACATGCCCCACCTGATCGTTGAATACTCCAGCAACCTGGCCGGCTTCCCCAAGGCTGAAGTACTCAAGGCCTTGAACCAGGCCGTCGCCGACAGCCCGGAAATAAAGGACGAGTCGGACCTGAAAACCCGATTGATCGCCCTGGACGATTTTGAAATCGGCACCGCACCGGCCTCACGCGCCTTTGTGCACGCCCAGTTGCGCCTGTTGTCGGGCCGCACACCGGATGCGAAGAAGGACCTCGGCGAGCGCATCGCCAATGTGTTGCGCCGCCTGACCCCCAGGCCCGCGGGCTTGATGGTCCAGCTCAGCGTGGAAATGGTGGACATGGACCGCGCGTCCTACGTCAAGGAAAAGCTTTAACGCGGCGCAGGCCTGGCTTTAAGGGACCAGGGGCTTCACGGCCCCATCAACAAGGGTTGCGTCGATCCAGCCCCTCAGGCTGTTCACAAACGCCCAGCCCTGCACCGTTGCCAACGCATCCGTCCGCACCACACGTTCGGTGAGCGTTCCCGCCTGCAGCACCCGTGCGCGGCCCACACCCGGCAGCAACCCGCAGGCCAACGGCGGCGTGACCCAGCGGCCCTCGATCTGCATCGCGATGTTGCCGCGTGTGCATTCGGTGATCTCGCCCTGCGCATTCCACAGCACGCTGTCAAACACGTCGGGCGCGGTGGGTGTGAAAGCGTCGTAATGCGCGCGGCGCGTTGTTTTGAAGCGCACAAATTCATCATGGACCGCGTCCAGCGGGCGGTCGGCCAGCTGCAGGCGCACCTTGGGCGGTGACGGCTCCATGGCATAAGCCTGGGCGGTGAATTTGCCGCTGGCGCTGAGCAACAGGCGCACGCGCCAGAGACCCTGCGGATGCGCTTGCGCCACGGCCTGCAAACACGCATGGGCTTGTGCCGTATCCCACCGGCTGCCAAAGTGAACGGCTGCAGCTTCCATGCGCGCCAGATGATCGTCCAGGTGGCGCAACCGGCCTGCTTCCAGCGCCAGGGTTTCCAGAATTTCGAAGGGCATGCTGGCGCGCTGCAGAAAGGCCTGCTTGTGGCGCCACTCCTGCCATTCTCCGTCAGCCACGGAACCCGAGGTAATGCCGCTTCCGATGCCGCAGCGGACCTGGGCGCCACGCAGGCTGACGGTACGGATCGGCACGTTGAAAGTCGCCGCGCCGCCGGGCCGCACCACGCCGATGGCCCCGCAATACACACCCCGCGGCCCCAACTCCAGTGAGCGGATGGCCTGCATGGCCCGCACCTTGGGCGCACCGGTGATCGAACCACAGGGGAACAGCGCGGCAAACACCTCGGCCAAGCTGCAACCGGCCCGGGTCCGCGCCTGCACGTCGGAGGTCATCTGCCAGACCGCCGGCAGCGCCTCGGTGTGAAACAGGCGCGGCACGCATACGCTGAAGGGCTCGGCGATGCGCGACAGGTCATTGCGCAGCAGGTCCACGATCATCACGTTTTCGGCGCGCTCCTTGACCGAGGCGCGCAGCGCATCGGCCTGGGCGGCATCGCTCTCGGGGGTCGCACCGCGCGGCGCCGTGCCCTTCATCGGCCGTGTCAGAAGGTGGCCGGCGCGCCAGTCAAAAAACAGCTCGGGCGATACCGACAAAAGTTGCTCGTCGCCGGTATCCAGAAATGCCGCGTAGCCGCCAGGCTGCGCACGCTGCAGCGCGTGAAACAGGGCGCGGGCCGGCCCGGCGCCGCCTTGGCCCTCCAGCAACTGGCCGGTCATGGCGGCGGTGAAATTGACCTGGTAGTACGCCCCGTTGGCGATGGCCCGCTGCAGCACACCCAGGGCCTCGTCAAACGCCGGACGCTCCAGCCCTGCTTGCCACTGCACCTGCACACCGGCATCCGGGTGGTCGGGCTCCGCATCGGGCCAGGGCAGGGCCTCGTCATGCACGGCAAACCACGCCAACGGCCCGTCCGCGTCGTGCACCGCCAGCGCGGCATCAAAAGCCGGTGCAGCTTCATAACGCAGATACCCGACGCACCAGGCGCCCTGCACCGCGGCGGCCTGCACGGCATCCAGCACGGGGCGGACCTCCTCCTGTGTGCGTGCTACCAGCACCGCACGCGGCGGGCCGAAAGCATGGCGCAGGCGGGGCGCGCTGCTGTCGTGCGGATCCGAAAAATCAATGCAGGCAGTTATCAAGGACATTTCGGCCTCTGGCGCATATCAGACGGTCGCGAGCAGCTATCAAAACAGGAGCGACCGCGGCAACACGTGGCCTCAGGCCGCACCGATATGCGGCACCAGCCCCGCAGTGGGCTGGCCGTTCTTCAGCGCGGCGGTGAATGCCAGCATGCGGTCTATCGGCAAGCGGGCACGTAAACCCAGCGCGGGGTCAATCTTCACCTCATGCGCACCGGTTTCCAGCACATGGGCCAGCCCCGCCAGGCCGTTCATGGCCATCCAGGGGCAGTGCGCGCAGCTTTTGCAGGTGGCGCTGTTGCCGGCGGTCGGTGCTTCGATGAAAAGCTTGCCCGGGTTGAGCGTGCGCAACTTGTGCAGCATGCCGTTGTCGGTGGCAACGATGAATTCTTTGGCGTCCATATCGCGCGCGGCTTTCAGGATGCCAGAGGTGGAGCCGACGGCATCGGCCAGCGCCACCACGTCCGCGGGGGACTCGGGGTGCACCAGCACTTTGGCGCCGGGGTGTTCTTTTTTCAGCGCCTGAAGTTCAAAGGCCTTGAACTCGTCGTGCACGATGCAGGCGCCGTTCCAGAACACCATGTCGGCGCCGGTCTC
>NZ_JBDTPB010000120.1:0-46009 GCF_039932935.1 Polaromonas sp. | reverse complement strand
TACGACAGCCAAGAGGCTGTGCGTGCAAACCGGGTTTATTTACAGCCTCGTTAGTCGTCATGGGTGTCGTCATGGAGTCTTTTTTTCACCGGCGTGGGGTAAATGGTGGATCGATATGAAGGTTCGCGGGAAACACGTCAACCCGCTTGGGGACGGCAAATGATTCGAGTGTTCCTTATCACCGTCACCTTCTCCGCCACCGCGCATGCTCTGACGATCGGCCCCGGTGAACTCTATCGGGCCAACGGTCCCGCAAGCTGGCATCGGATTGTCCCCGCGCCGCAGGTGCAGCCACTCAAGACACGCACACCGACAGCCAGCGAGGAAACGGTCATCGCTCAGGCGCGCGCCGCGCAATTGCGCACGTCCCCGACCGCCGTCGTGCTGATGGACGGGGACGCCGTCGTGTACGCGTGGCAGCGAAACGAGGCCGCGCGCCTGTACTGGGGCGCAAGCATCGGCAAGAGCGTGCTATCAATGGCCGTGGGGCAGGCGATCTGCGCCGGCAAGCTACAACTTGCGGCGAAGGTGCGTGAGTTCGTCCCGGAGGCCGCGCTCTATGCCGTCGGCGAGGCCACGGTTCGCGATCTCCTGCGCATGGCAGGTGGCACGGCCGACAATACCGTCAATCCCGAGACGAGCAGCCCGTGGACCCCAGCCGACAACCGCGCCTTGAACGACGGCACGCTGACGATGCAGCAGCTCGTACTGCAACCGAAGCTGCTCACGATGCACAAGGGATTTTTTGGCGAAGCAAAGCCGGGCGAGCGCTTTTCGTACAAGTCGACAGACCCGGCGCTGCTCGGCATCGTGCTGCGTCGCGCGACCGGCATCGCTTACGGCTCCTGGTTACAGCAGCAAGTATTCGATGCAATGGGTGCGGAAGGCGGGGGGCTCGTCGAGCAGGACGGCGAAGGCTACGGCCTCACGAGCGCGGGCGTCCGCCTGCCCCTCGCCGATTGGGAACGCTTGGCTCTTTGGGTGCGGCGTGTGTCGGATGAGGGCAGTTGTATCGGCGACTATGCGCGCAAGGCTATGCTCCTTCAAGTCGACAATCCCGGTCTGCCCTCGCAGCGCAAGTTCGGCGTGCTGTTTGACGGCTACGGGTATTTCTTCTGGGTGCGCAATCGCATCGCGCCGAAGACGACCTTCGCCTCGGGCCTTGGCGGCCAGCGCATCAGCTGGCGCGAAGGTTCGACCCGCATGACGCTGTTCTTCTCTCGGGAAGAGGACTGGATGCCACAGCTATATGAGATTGTGCGCGCATGGAACGGTGATTGACCTTCGGAAATGCAGCATGAGGGCTAACAGTTCCTTCTACACGGACACGGACACGGAGCTTGTATCGTTTTAGTTGACACTCTTACCTAAGGGAGAGGGTAGTCAATGGACGTGAGTCAATGCCGACTCGAATCACCCTGCCCCTGTAGGAGATTTTCTCAATGTGGCAGGTTTTTGGCATGAATCTCACCGGCGGAGCACATACTGCTCACACAGTCACCAACGACTGGGCTTACACACAAAGGAGCTCATCATGAAATCGACCACATTTCTTGTCTCACTCGGCATACTGGCAGCCGCCATCAGCACTCCCCTCTTAGCCTGTGATCAGGAGCACAGCTCTCAACGTGAACGCCGGCACGTCACGGATAAGCGCACCGTAGGCGGGTTCGACCACGGGATGCAGGAGGTACGCCATGATGCGTCTCCCGCCACGCCGGGCAGTGGGTGGCGTTATTTCTCAGACCCCGCAACACGCCGCGCGGTCGTGATCAGTCCGCAAGGGGATTATTACTACAGCCGCGGCCAGGGCCTGAACTGGGTCGCTGCAGAACCGACGTAGGGGGTGGCTCTGGGCGTCATGTCAACGACCACGCAGCCGCGCACTTGAACTGCAGATGGCGTCGCCCAAAGTCGGTTCCACGGCTCATGCTGGGTTTAAGAGCCTTCACGCGTCCCTCTTTCCGTTCGCCCTGAGGTATCGAAGGGCTGGTGCGCTGCGGGGGTGGGCTTCGATACCTCAGCCCGAACGGAGAAGAATTCAGTGGGCACATCCGGTCGGGGCCGCAATAAAAAAAGCCGCCGGCCCTTTCGGGCTTGGCGGCTTGCTGGCTGCTGGCTGCTGGCGGGAGTTAAGCGACGCCGTGGACCTTAAACCACTCCAGCGCTCGCTTGAACCCGTCTTCGGCCGCGTCCTTGCGGTAGCTTGGGCGGTAGTCGGCATGGAAGGCATGGGGGGCCTGCGGGTAGACCACAAACTCGGAGGCCGCCGCGGCCTTGTTGCCTTTGGCGCCGGCCTCAGCCAGCGCGTCCTTCATCTGGTTGATGGTGGTCAGCGGAATTCCGCCATCCTGCCCGCCGTAGAGGCCCAGCACCGGCGCCTTCAGGCCTGCCGCCAGGTCCAGCGGGTGCTGGGGCGTGAGGGCCGATGGCTGGCCGACCAGGCGACCGTACCAGGCCACGCCGGCCTTGACGTTCTTGCTTTGCTCGGCATACAGCCAGGTGATGCGGCCGCCCCAGCAAAAACCGGTGATGCCCACTTTTTTGGCGTTTCCACCGTTAGCAGCCGCCCACTTCACGGCGCCGTCCAGATCAGCCATGACTTGCGCGTCGGGCACTTTGGAGACGACTTCGGCCATCAGCTTGGCCATTTCGTTGTACTTGCTGGGGTCACCCTGGCGTGCATAAAGCTCAGGGGCAATCGCCAGGTAGCCGGCTTTGGCAAAGCGCCGTGCCGTGTCGGCAATGTACTCGTGCACACCAAAAATTTCCTGAATCACCAAGACCACGGGCAGGTTGGTCTTGCCTGCGGGCGCCGCAAAGAAGGCGGGTACCTTGAAGCCGTTGACTTCGTAGGTGGTTTCGCCGGTCTTCAGGCCGTCCGACGAGGTCTTGATGGCCGTTTGCGCCATGATGGGCATGGCCGTCGCGGCGTAGCCGACGCCGAGGGCCGTTTTGAGCGCGGTGCGGCGGGTGGCGCCGGCTTCGGTGGTCTGCCCGGGCAACAGGGCATCGAAGTCTTTTTTCTGGTCGTGTTCAAGCATGGCGGTTCCTCAGTAAATTGTTGGAGGGAGCAAAAGGCAAACAGTCGGAGTCTATGCGGGCCCGTAAGTTCTTGCCATCACGGGGCGATGACACGGTGTTTTCCCTTGTCCCGCCCCGTTTCCGCCAGTGGCCGGCCCTTAAACGATCTTGACGCTCAGCTCGGGCAAACCGTCAATGTGGCATTCAATGACGTCACCCTTGACCACCGGGCCGACGTTTTCAGGCGTGCCTGAGTAAATGATGTCGCCCGGAAAGAGCTCAAACGCTTCGGACAGTTTGGATATCTGCTCGGCCACCGACCAGATCATGTGATTGAGGGTGGCCTGTTGCTTGACCTGGCCGTTGACCTTGAGCCAGATCGCGCCCTTGGTGTAGTGGCCGGTCTGCGCCACCTTGTGGATGGGGCCGATGGGGGCCGAGCGGTCAAAGCTCTTGCCAATTTCCCAGGGCTTTTTCTGGTCGCCCATGCCGCGCTGCAGATCGCGACGCGTCATGTCCAGGCCGAGCGCGTAGCCGTACACCAGGTCCAGCGCCTGGCTCATGGGGATGTTGCGCCCGCCTTTGGCCAGGGCCGCGACGAGCTCGACTTCGTAGTGGTAGTTCTTGGTCAGCGAGGGATAAGGATGGTCCACCACCTTGCCGGGCGGCACGACCTGGATGGCGTCCGTCGGTTTCTGAAAGAAAAACGGAGGCTCACGCGTCGGGTCAGAGCCCATCTCAATCGCATGGGCGGCGTAGTTGCGGCCAATGCAGTAAATGCGGCGCACCGGAAACATCTGGTCGCTGCCGGCAATCGGCACGTAGGTTTCGGGCACGGTGAAGGGCGTGGCGGGCGCATTGGCCGCCGTACCCGGTGTGGCGCAGCCTACAACGGCGCCTGCCGTCATCAACGCGCCTGTTTGCAGAATTCCGCGTTTGCTCATGTCTGGTTTTGTCATGTGTGTCTCCTGAAGTTGTGAATGAAGGCTGGAGCTTGTTGTTTGTGGCTTTTTTCTCCAACCATTGAGCTTAGGGTGGCCATGCCCTGCGCAGGCAGACGCAATTACGCATTTACCGGACGATTCAACTCAGCGGTGTTGCGCCGCAGCGAGGGCCTGGAGCAGGTCTTTAAACCGTGCCGGAAATCTTGGCACGCACGCTGTCGCGATAAGCCTTGGGCGTCTGGCCAAAGCGCTGCCTGAAGCGCCTTGCGAAGTAGGCTTCGTCGGCAAAGCCTGAGGCATGCGCAATGCTGGCGATGCGCTGGCTGCTATGCGCCAGTTGTTCCTGCGCGAATTCCAGTCGCCGCTCGGTCACCAGGTCGGTGAAAGTTTTGCCGGTTTCTTTTTTGAGCAGATGCGCCAGGTAATTGGGCGAGAGGAAGGCGGCTGCCGCCGCATCGGCCAGCGTGACTTCGCCGGCCAGGTGATCGCGGATGTAGCGCACCGCGCGCTGCAGGCTGGCGCGGCGGCTACCCTGTTGCGCCTGGCTGGCTGAAAAGCGCAGCAGGTCGGCCTCGAATTTCCGGCACACCAGGCTAATCAGCTGCAGCATCAGGCCGCGGATCATCTCGATGGAGCCGAAGCGGCGGTTGGCGTTTTCAAAGGCGAGTTTTTCGAGCAGCGCCTCGACTTCGGGAAACTCGGCTTCTGAAAAATAAAAGTCGGTGTGTTCCTGAAAGAGAAAGGGCGCGAGTTCGGGCGCGCGGGTCAGCGGCACGTCTTCCAGGTCCAGTGGGTCCACATCAAGGCCGGGGCGCAAAAACTGCTGCGACATATTGATGATGACGTAGCGTGAACCCTCAGGGTGCGGAATCACGTGCACGCGGTAGGGCAGGATGAAGCTCAGATAGCCGCGCCGAAAGGGCCGTACCGTGCCGGCCACGTTCTGTTCGGTGTCGCCCTGCAGGCTGATCTGGATCTGGAAGTACTCGTGCCGATGCGGGCGCACCAGCGGCGGCCGCACCAATTGGGACCGGATGTCGAAGTCAAGATGGTCGGCCCGCTCGGACATGCCATAGGTTTTGATAGGGCTGGCGTCTGTCATACGCCGTATTTTCGATGCAGGCGATGGAAGGCACATCGGTAGAAAGCCCTGCGAAGCCCTCCAACAGCGCTCCGAACGCCTTTGAGACATTTCTGAAATCTTTATTTTTCTGTCTTGACAGAAATAAATGAAGGCGTATATTCGGATTCATGGAACTCAGCACTGTCGCCCGCAAATTTGTCGTCCACTGGGGAGAAATGGGCACGTCCTGGGGTGTGAACCGCACCGTCTCGCAAATCCACGCCCTGCTCTTCTTCCATGGCCGGCCACTGCATGCCGAAGAAATCGCCGACACGCTGACAGTAGCCCGTTCCAATGTGAGCACCAGCCTCAAGGAACTGCTCAACTGGAACCTCATCCGCACCACCCAGGTGCTGGGTGACCGGCGCGACTATTACGAAACCTCGCTCGATGTGTGGGAGCTGTTTCGCACCGTGGTGCGCGAGCGCAAGGAACGCGAGTTCGACCCCACCGTGCGCATGTTGCAGGGTCTGGTGAAGGAAGAAGACTTTGACGCCGAGTCCGCCGATGCGCAAGACCGCGTGCGTGAGACCCTGCGGCTGATGGAGTCGCTGGGCCTGTGGGCCGACGAGATGCTGCGGCTGTCGCCCACCACGCTGGAAAAAGTTTTGCGCATGGGCGCCAGCGTGCAGAAATTTGTGCGCGGAGACAGCGATGCAAAACCCATGGATCCTTCGGAGCTTTTACCGCCTACTTTTTGATTTGAAGGGCTGGCCAGTGTTGGCCTTTTTTTTGGCTAATTATTTCTGTTTGTACTGAAATTTCTAAAGGAGAGAAATATGACCAGTATTCATAGCATCCCGGACCTGGGCAACACCCGCTACGACAGCTTCAAGGCGGGCCTGGATCCCACGATTTATCCGCTGACGCTGTTCTATGAGTCCGTCTGCCCGCTCTGCAATGCAGAGATGAGCAACCTCATGCTGCGCGACACCCAGGGGCACCTGCGCTTTGCCGATGTCTCGGCACCCGGCTTCACCGATGTGCCAGCAGGCGCCACCCTGCAAGACCTGCTCGACCTGATCCACGCACGCACCGCAGACGGCCGCGTGCTCAAGGGTGTTGAGGTGTTCCGCCTGGCCTATGAAGCCGTCGGCCTGGGCTGGGTCAGCTCGGCCATGCGCATGCCGCTGCTGCGCCCGCTGGCCGAATGGGGCTACCCGGTGCTGGCGCGCAACCGCCATCGTATTCCGCGCGGCCTGGTGCGCCTGGTGTTTGAAGGCGCCGTGCGGCGTGCCGCCGAACGCTCGGCCCTGGCGCGCTGCGATACCGACACCTGCTCACGCTGAGCAGTCCCCTCACCTCTTCACCCAACCCTCCAAGTAAACGAAAGCGAAAGGAAATCATCATGAGTGCCAACCTGTTTTTTGTCTCCCTGCTGATCGCGCTGGTCGGCCCGGTCATCGCCATCGCCTACCTCAAGCCCATCCTCTACAAGGTGCTTCGCATGTTGTGCGATGCGGACGGCGGCGCGGAATTCTGGATACGCTGCGCCTACCTGCTTGCGGTGTCGGGCACCTTGCTGCTGATGCTGACCTTCGGCGAGTTCAATGACCGCAGCACCATCATCGACACGGTGCGGCGTTCTCTGTGGCTGGTGCTGGCGGGCGTGTTTGTGACCGTGGCGATCATTTCGCGCAATGTGTGGACGCAAGTGAGGCAGTGGGTGGCGGCACAAAACCTGGCCGCTGACATACAGGCCGCCCGCATCGCGAAGCATGCCGCATCGGCCGAGCCACGCATCGCTACCGGTTCAGCCTGAAGGCGCCCTCAGCACACAACAACACACCACGGATCGGGGAGGCCATGTCATGTCCCATGCAATATCTCTGCGCAACCACGGCACACGCAAAAACCGTGACGGCACCGACAGCATAAACGGCGCCACCGACGGAATGCGCCGCCCGGCACAGGTTCGCTGGGAAGACCTGGTCTCCCTGCGCCCAGGCCAGGTCGCGCTGAATCTGGGCCTTTCTGCGCCCTGGCTGGCAGGGTCGCTGTGGGCGGCGCAGCATGATCTGTACTGGCTGGCGATGCCGCTGTCAGCCGCGTTCTTTTTAACCGCACTGCGCCAGGCCCATGACAGCTACCACGCCAGCATCGGCGTGCCGCGCCGCTGGCTGGACGCCGTGCTGCTGGCCCTGACGTTCACCATGCTGTGCTCGACCCACGCCATACGCCATACGCATCTGGTGCACCACAGAGACCCCTTGGGCGATGGCGACGAAGAAGGTGGCTGGGCCCGTCAACCGGGGTGGCGGGCACTGGCACTGGGCGTGCTGTTCAGCATCCGCACCCATGCGCAGGCGCTGCGCACCGGTAGCCCGCGCACGCGGCGCTGGGTGGGCGCAGAGCTCACGCTGATCGCTGCGGTGTGCCTGACGGCAGCGCTGACAGAGCAGGCCTGGCTGCGCTACCACGCGGTCGCGATGATTGGATCCAACATGCTGGTCGGTTTCTTTGCGGTGTGGAGCGTGCACCATGGCTGCGATCCAAAAGGCGTCTTCGCCCGCACAGAACGGCGCGCCTGGGTCAACGGGTTAACCGTGCACCTGCTCTTTCACATAGAGCACCACCTCTACCCTGCCGTGCCGGCCAACCACCTGCCCATATTGGCAAGCCGGCTGGATGCGGTGGCGCCGGAGTGGGCAGCCGTACGGGTGCTGGGCGCGATGAAAACTAGCGCACCGGTACGGCAACTGCCGCATGCTGCATGACCGCTGCACGCACGCCTTCGACGACTTTGGCCATGCGCCGGTAGTCCAGCCTGTCTGCGGTGTCCTGCGGCGTGTGATACGCCTTGTTTCTGTAGAAAGCCGTATCGGTGACCATCATTCCCACATAGCCTTCACTCCAGTAATTGAGGTGGTCCGAAAAATCGACTCCTACAACAAAGCCCGGCGCATTGATGGAGTACACCGGCAAGTCGGAGGCCGACTTCATCGCAGCCTTCACCTGGCGCGCGATGTCGCCGTCCTGGTAGAAGCCCACCAGTGAGATGAAATTTCCGGTGGTGGGGTAGATCGCATTGAGAAGCCGCACGGGATGGGCTTGACTTCCCGGCTCGTCGCTGAAGTAGCCGATGCACTCGAGCGACAACATGAGGGACGCACGCTTTCCGGCCTCGGCAAGGGACCGGGCATGGACAGCGCTGCCCATGTAAGGTGTGCGGAAAAAGGGAGGCTCTTCATTCGTGTAGACCACCAGTTCCACCCGCTGGCGGAAAGCCTGCCCCTTGAGCAGTCGCGCCAACTCAAGCAGGCCGGCCACACCGCTGGCGTTGTCGTCCGCACCGGGCTGCTCGCCGGCCACGTCATAGTGAGCGCCCACCACCATCACGTCAGGCGTATCGGGGCCCAGCTTCACGACCAGGTTGCGGTATGGCCGGCCCTCGGCCGTGAAGCGCTGACTCTCCGCCTTGAGGCCCAGCCCGGAAAGCTGTGACTCCAGATAAGCGGCAGCGCCTTCCAGGCGCGGCGCGTTATCAAAAGTGCGGTCCGCAAAATCGGTGGAGAGCTTATGGACCAGTTGCTTCAGCCTGGCGGCAGATGCGGTTTGCGCTGCCGGTACCGCCACGTCACTGGCCGACACAAACGGCTGGGTCAGCCGGTACCAGGCATATACCGCCGCAGCACCACCCACCAGCAAGGGAAGGACGATGCCGGCAACGAGGAGCTTCCGGCCTCTCACGCGCGGGCTCGCGGTAAGAGGATTGAGAGCGGCTTAATGCGCCTTGTCCCAGTTGGGCCCAATACCGATTTCAGCGAGCAGCGGCACTTTCAGATCCGCCACGCTGGCCATCAGGCGCGGAATCTCGGTCCTGACCCACTCGACCTCAGCCTCGGGCACTTCAAACACCAGTTCATCGTGCACCTGCATGATCATTTTGGTGCCGCGCTTTTCCGCATCCAACACCTGCTGCACCGCATTCATGCTGAGCTTGATCAGGTCGGCCGCCGTACCTTGCATGGGCGCGTTGATGGCCTGGCGCTCCGCAGCCTTTTTGCGCGGCCCGTTGCCGCCGTTGATCTCTGACAAGTAAAGGCGCCGGCCGAAAACGGTCTCGACGAAATGGTTTTCCTGGGCAAAGACCACGGTCTGGTCCATGTAGTTTTTGACGCCGGGATACCGCTGGAAATATTTGTCGATATAGGCCGCAGCCGCTTTGGTTTCAATGCCGAGGTTGCGCGCCAGGCCAAAGCTGCTCATGCCGTAGATCAAACCGAAATTGATAACCTTGGCGTAGCGGCGCTGCTCGCTGCTGACCTGATCCACCGGCACACCGAACACTTCGGCGGCGGTGGCGCGGTGCACGTCGAGCCCGTTGGAGAAGGCGCTGAGCAGCGCTTCGTCGTCACTGATGTGCGCCATGATGCGCAGCTCGATCTGTGAATAGTCGGCGCTGGCGATGACGCTGCCTGCAGGCGCGACAAAAGCCTCGCGCACACGCCGGCCTTCGACGGTGCGAATCGGGATGTTCTGCAGGTTGGGATCATTGCTGGAAAGCCGGCCGGTGACCGCGACCGCTTGCGCATAGTGCGTGTGCACCCTGCCCGTCTGCGGGTTGGCCAACTGCGCCAGTTTGTCGGTGTAGGTGCCCTTGAGCTTGCTCAGCGAGCGGTGCTCGAGCAGTTTGGCGGGCAATGGATAGTCTTCAGCCAGTTTTTCAAGCACTTCCTCATCGGTGCTGCGGGCACCGCTCGGCGTTTTCTTGATGACGGGCATGCCCAGCTTGTCAAAGAAGATCTCGCCCAACTGCTTCGGGCTTCCCAGGTTGAAGGGCTGGCCGGCGATCTCATAGGCCTCGGCTTCAAGCTGAATGATGCGTTGGCCCAGCTCATGGCTTTGTGCGGCCAGCGTGGGCGCGTCGATCATTACGCCGTTGCGCTCGATCCGGTACAACGTTTCACTGCTTTTGATTTCCAGCTCATAGATAAACCGCAGCTTTTCGTTGGCTTCCAGCTGCGGCCAGAGCACGCGATGAACATCCAGCGTCTGGTCGGAGTCTTCGCAGGAGTATTCAGCGGCTTTGGCGATGTCGACCTGGTTGAACTTGATCTGGTGCGCGCCCTTGCCGCACAGGTCTTCGTAGTTGATACCGCTGCGGCCCACATGGCGCTCGGCCAGACTAGCCAGGCCATGCGGTTTGTGCACTTCCAGCACGTAGCTTTGCAGCATGGTGTCGTGCGCATAGCCTTGCACTTCAACGCCGTGATTGGCAAAAACGTGCCGGTCGTATTTGACGTGCTGGCCCAGCTTGGCCTTGGCCGGGTTCTCCAGCCAGGGTTTGAGGCGTGCGAGTACTTCGTCACGCGGCAGCTGCGCGGGGGCATCAGGGTAGTCGTGCGTGAGCGGAATGTAGGCAGCCTCGCCGGGCGTGACGCTGAAACTCAGGCCAACAATCTGCGCCAGCATTTCATCGAGCGAGGTGGTTTCGGTGTCCAGCGCTACCAGTTCAGCTGCTTCGATTTTGGCGAGCAAGCCGTCAAAGGCTTCCCAGGTGAGGAGGGTGTCGTACTTGAGGTTGCTGGCGCGCTCGGCCACCGGCGTGTCCGACAACGGCGCCTCGTCAAACAGGCCCGGTGAATCCGAGCGGCCACCCGAACCTCCGGCGGGCGCCGGCTTGTGTCGGCCCTCCGGGCCGCCGATCAATTCGGGCGGGGTGGTTTCGATGTCGATCTGCTTGACGAGGCCCTTGAAGCCGTATTTCTCATAGAAAGTCTTGAGAGACTCGGTCTGTTGGGCGCCCATGCCAATGGCGTCAAGGGCCGGCAACCCGTCGATGTACGCCACGAGGTCGCAGTCTTTTTTGATGGTCAGCAGTTCGCGGCCCTTCGGCAGCCACTCGAGCGACTGGCGCAGGTTTTCCCCGACCACGCCCTTGATCTCGCCTGCGCGCGCCACCAGCGCGTCGAGCGAGCCGTATTCGAGCAGCCATTTCACGGCGGTTTTGGGCCCGACCTTGGGCACGCCCGGCACGTTGTCGACTGCATCTCCAACCAGCGCCTGGTAGTCCACCATCAGGCGCGGCGGCACGCCAAATTCGGCCTCAACGCCGGCCAGGTCCCGGCGGCGGTCGTTCATGGTGTCGATCACGGTAATGTTTTCATCCACCAGCTGGCTCAGGTCCTTGTCGCCGCTGGAGATGATGACTTCGACACCCTGCTTTGACCCGATGCAGGCCAGCGTGCCAATCACGTCGTCGGCTTCGACACCCGGCACATCCAGCACTTTCCATCCGAGCAGCTTCACCACCTCGTGAATCGGCTCAACCTGGCTGCGCAGGTCGTCGGGCATGGGGGAGCGCTGCGCCTTGTATTCGGGATACAGCGCATCGCGAAAGGTCGGGCCCTTGGCGTCAAACACACAGACGGCGTAGTCGGCGCGCACATCCTTGCGCAGCTTCTGCATCATGTTGATCATGCCTCGGATGGCGCCGGTGGCCGGGCTGGTGGGGTCGCCGGGGTTGACCCGGAGGTCAGGCATGGCGTGGAACGCGCGGTACAGGTAGCTGGAGCCGTCTACCAGCAGCAAGGTTTTTTTGTCGGTGCTCATGAGGCCGATTGTCGGGGATATCGGCGAGCCGCCGTCTGCGGTGCCACTGGCGCCCCGCACCGGCCCCGGCAAGGGCTTTTTGCCTACAGCCGCCATCCCTTTATTACGACATACAGGGCTTTGTCGGCCGGGCCCTGCGGCCTACAATGCAGGCATGAACCACGCATTTCGCCCTTTTCTTGCCGCCGCTCTTGCGGTGCTGCCGCTGGCCGCGGCCCTAGCCCAGGCGCCGGCACCAAACCCGGCGCCGCCGGCGGCTGCAGAGGCTCAGGCTCCCGTCCCCGCTGGCCGGCCGGACAAGGCGATTCAGCGCATTCGCACCGAAGATTCGGGCAGCCGTATCGATGAGCTCCGTGTCGGAGGCGAAACCCAGCAAATTACGGTCCAACCCAAAGTCGGCACTGGCGCATCTTATGAAGTCAAGCCAGCGGAAGGTGCCCGGGGCACAGCACCGGCTTCCACCAATAATGACACCAACGGTTCACGCGTCTGGAATGTGCTGAAGTTCTGACTTCCTCGCAGCTCACGCACCTAAAGAACTCCAGGATCCCCTTTCAGGCATGGCCGTCTATACCGAAGTCTCGTTTGACGAGGCTGCAGCGTTCTTGAACGCCCTGAATCTGGGGCAGCTGCAAAATATCAAGGGTGCCGCCGGCGGCATCGAGAACACCAACTATTTTGTCGACACCGACCAGGGCCAGTACGTGCTGACCTTGTTTGAGCGCCTGACATTTGAGCAGTTGCCGTTTTACCTGCACCTGATGAAGCATCTGGCGGCGCACGGCATTCCGGTGCCAGATCCGGCAGCCGACACCAAAGGCCAGATCCTTCACCGCCTGAAGGATAAACCGGCTTCCGTCGTGAACAAGCTGCGCGGCCACAGCGAGCTCGCGCCCACGCCCCATCACTGCGCCGGTGTGGGCGAAACATTGGCACGCATGCATCTGGCAGGCCTCGACTACCCGCGCCGACAGCCCAACCTGCGCGGCCTGGCATGGTGGAACGAAACCGTACCGGTCGTTCAGCCCTATATCACCCCGGCACAAACCCGCCTTATTTTGGGCGAACTGGCCTACCAGAATCATGTGGCGGCCTCTTCCGCTTTCGGCAGCCTGCCGCGTGGCGCGATTCATGCCGACCTCTTTCGCGACAACGTGATGTTCGAAGACGGGCGGCTCACGGGCTTTTTCGACTTTTACTTCGCCGGCTGCGACACCTTCCTGTTTGACATCGGCGTCTGCCTGAATGACTGGTGCATAGATATGGACACCGGCGCAGGTGACGGAGCGCGTTCGGCAGCCTTCATGGCCGCGTACGAAAGCGTCAGGCGCCTGACGGCGCAGGAGCGCAGTCTCTTGCCGGCCATGCAACGCGCCGGCGCGCTGCGGTTTTGGCTTTCCCGCCTGTGGGATTTGCATTTGCCGCGCGAGGCGGCGGTGCTCAAGCCGCACGATCCCAGCCATTTCGAACGTGTCTTGTGCGCGCGGCTCACGCAGCCCTACGTTCTGTAGCATCCTTTCCATTTCGAACCGCTCCGCCAGGGCCAGAAGGCAGGCAACTCCAGGGTCTGTGGCTTTCAGGCAAACTCATCATGCTATCGCCCGGTCCAGGCCGGCCCCTTTCTTCCGCTGAAGACCATGAAACTCAATATTGTTCCCGCAAGCACCGGCATGACCTGGGTCAGGCTTGGCATCAAGACTTTCATGCAGCAGCCGCTGGCCATGTCGGGCCTGTTTTTCCTGTATTTGGCTGCCGTCACGGTGCTCTCATTGATCCCTGTTGTCGGGCTGCTCCTGGCTTTCATGGTGGTTCCAGCCGCCATGCTCGGGCTGATGGCAGCCACGCAAGAGGCCGTGAAGGGTAAATTTCCCATGCCCACCGTGCTCCTTAGCGCTTTCCGCGCGGGGCGTGAGCGATTGGGTGCGATGCTGGTATTGGGTGCGCTGTATGCGGCCTTCTGCGTACTGATCAACTGGATGGTGCCGATGCTGGTGGACCCGCCTGTCGCCGCCGACGCGACCCGCGAGGCGATGATGACGCCGCAGTTCCAGCTCGCCATGCTGAAAAACATGTCGGTGTCGCTGTTGCTGTACCTGCCTGTTTTGCTGCTGTTCTGGCATGCGCCGGCCCTGGTTCACTGGCACGGGGTGTCTCCGGTCAAAAGCCTCTTTTTCAGCGTGGTGGCCTGCGTTCGCAACGCCGGGGCCTTTCTTATGTTCGGGTTTGGCTGGTTCGTTGTGTCGATGGCCCTGGCCATTGTGCTGAGCGTGCTGGCGGGCCTCACGGGCAGCGCCGACTTCATGGCGGCGGCGATGATGCCGCTGGCCCTGCTGATCGCAGCCATGTTTTCCACCTCGATTTACTTCACGTTTCGTGATAGCTTCGTGGCCACGGTGCCCGGTGACCCGCCGGACGGCGCCGAAAGCACGGAAAACACCCACAACGACCCCGCTACTCCAGGAGATGCTTCATGACCCAGCACCAGCTGCAAGGCCGCAACGAACAGGAAATCTTGTGGTTTCAGCGGCGTAGCGCGCTCAAAGCCGCAGCCGCCTGGGTCGCGATGGGGGGGTTGCCGGCCGCCATGGCGCAGCAGCGCAGCAATATTGTTGAGTTGCGGGGGGATGCCCTGCTCAACGGCAGCCGGTTGCAAACCGGACAGACCATTCTCACCGGCGATCAGATCCAGACCGGGCCCGGCTCCAACCTGATGTTTGTCATTGGCAACTCGGCGTTCCAGGTCCGTGAAAACTCCCTGCTGAAGGTGGAACGCGGCAGTTCAATCAATGCCGTCAGCCTGCTGCGCCTGCTCACGGGGGCCGTGGTCAGCGTCTGGGGCAAGGGCAACAGCCGCGCCATCATTCTGCCCACCCTGACGGCCGGCATACGCGGAACCGGCGTGTACGCCGAGGTCTTTGCCTCCCAGGGCAATCGCAGCTATTTCTGCAATTGCTACGGCACGGTCGACATGGAATCGAACGGCGAGAAAACCGTGTCGCAGTCAAGCTACCACCAGGCATTCTGGGGCGAGGTGGAGCCCAAAGACGGCCGCCGACTGACCCCGGCGAATGCGATCAACCACAGCGATGAGGAGCTCGAGTTCCTGGCCAGACTGGTGAACCAGCAGACCGCCTGGGAGATCGCCGGCAGAAAAGGCATCAAGGACGGCAGCGGGAAAATAAGCTACTGATCATCACTGCGCCAGCAACGTCTATCGGGCATCGCCCGACATACTTTGCAACCGCCTGACCACCGCCACGAGTTGCGGCCGCACCTGTGTCATCAAGAATTCCGGCGAGAGACTGAAAGCCGGGCCGCCGCAGCTCACCACCATGACAGAGCGCCCGCCCACCGGCCGGAATGCAGCGGCAATAGCGTTAACGTCCTTCTGCCAATCACCAAAAGAAGCGCTACAACCGTGATCACGGTAATGTCTCAGCGCCAGCTCTAGTGCCTCGCGAGTCTCAGGCCACGCCTCCTCATCCTGGACGCGGATACGCTCGAGCAGCGTCTCACGTTCAGTGTCCGTGCAGCCGCACAGATAAGCACGTCCCATCGCCGTGCTAGCCAACGGAATACGTGAACCGACGTCCAGACTGAGCGTGAGCGCGGATTCGCTACGGCAGTTCTCCACATAAATCATGCTCAGGCGATCGCGCATACCCAGCGACACCATGGCTTGCGAACTGTCGGCGAGGCCCTGCATCAGCGGCCTGGCGAGCTGCCGCATATCCATGCGCGCAAGCATGGCACTGCCCAGCGCCAGTACAGCGCTGCCCAGGCGATAACCGGCGTGGCCATTGGCGTCCTGTGCATGCTCAAGATAGCCGTGCTTGGTCAGCGTGTAGGTTAAACGCGAAATGGTCGACTTGGGCAGGCCGCAACGGCGTGCGAGTTCCTGATTGCCCAAGGTCCGGTCCCGTGAACGAAAAACGCTGAGCACATCCAGCCCACGAGCCAACGCAGTCACAAAGTGCCGGTCTTCCTTGGCATGACCCACGCTGGCTGTTCGCGAAGCTGATCCGCTAGACGTAGAAGGTAGAGACATTACCAGTTCTGCATTGCAGAATAAAAAGATAGTGGGATTGTGATGCTTACGCCGTCTGTTTATCGAGGCACTCCGGGAAAGCCATAGGTATAAATGTGTCTGAATGTTTCAGAATCCGTCATGACGATATAAGTAAAAAGTTCTGCAATGCAGAACATGAAATTGATCATCAACCAGGAGAATTCGATGAAAACCCAGTTTCAACTAATGGCAAGGACGTTGGGCTTTGCCGCCCTGCTGTCACTTGCTCTTCCCGGGCACGCGGCGCCAGGGCGCGAGGATCTGGTGATAGGGCAGGTAGCGCCGCTAACCGGTGTCATCGCCGGAACCGGCAACGAATACGTGGCGGGCGGGGCTGCTTATTTCGCTTATATCAATGACAACGGCGGCATCTTTGGCCGCAAGATCCGGGTCTCCCTCAAGGACGACAGTTACAAGCCAGACCAGACCCTGGCTTTGACGCGCCAGCTGTTGGCCGAAGACAAGCCTTTGGCACTGTTCGGTTTCGTCGGCACCGGCAACGTGCTGGCATTGAATAAGAACAAGGTGCTGGAAGAAGCCGGCATCGCGCTGCTGGCACCTTACACGGGTGCCCTGGATTTGCGAGAACCGGTCAACCCCCTGATCTTTCACATCCGCGCGAGTTACAGCGACGAAACTGCCCGCATGGTCGAGCATCTGCACACCATCGGCCTGCGTCGCTTCGCTGTGATGTACCAGGACGATCCCTTCGGCAAAAGCGGCCTGGCAGGTGCGGAAAGCGCATTGAAAAAACTGGGCATGACAGCTGTGGCCACCGGCAGCTACGACCGTACCAAGCCCGAAGAAGTCGCTGCAGCGGTCGCCGCCATCGGCGGGGCCAATCCTGACGCCATCATCATGGTTTCAGTGAACCGCGCCTCCGCCGCCTTCATCAAGAAAATGCGGGCACAAGGCAGCAAAGCTCGCCTGTTCAGCATTTCGGTGGTGAACTTCAAGGAGCTGCTCAAAAATGCAGGCGAAGACAATGCTCGCGGTATCGGCATCTCTCAGGTCATGCCCTACCCCTACTCCACCCTCGTGCCAGTGGCCCGCGAGTTCCAGACCCTGATGGCCAAATACCAGCCAGACAAGGTGGTTTCCTACGCCAGCATGGAGTCCTTCATAGCGGCCAAAATTCTTGTGGAAGCCATACGCCGCAGCGGCGCCGATCCAACGCGCCAGAAAATCATCAACCAGTTGGAGAAGATGAGCAGCTACGACGCAGGAGGTTTCAAAGTGAGCTTTTCGCCCGAGAATCGCGTCGGCTCGAAGTTTGTGGAGGTGACCGTGATCGGCCGCGACGGCAAATTGCTCAGGTAGCGCGGCGCACTTCGAGTATTTCGTACTCCATCGCTTCTTCGTAGGTCTTGGCGTTGTGCAGCGCAAGATGCAGCAAAATGCCGGGCGCGTGGGCCTTGATGACCCGGTGCATCAACACGCCGATGACGATCATCGGCAGTCCGACCCACAGGTAGCCATACAGCGAAAGCACCACACCGATACCCAGCATGGGCAATGAAATGCCCACGACAAAAAGGCGGTGCTTGACGTATTTTTGTGCACGCTCCGGGTTCACGATCACGCGGAAGCGACCATACGGCAGGCCGGTGCGAAACTCCTGGTGCGGAACATAAATCGCCGAAGCGCTTTCGGCGCTTTCGGCGCTTTCGACATTTTCCGCGCCTTCAGCGTTCTTTCCGGTGTCGGTTCCGGCATCGGTATGTGTCTCTGTCATTTTTTTCTCTTCAAGATGGATTCAACAAAACGCCAGGCAGGTCACTACACCACCGTCAGCTTGGCCACGCTCAGGGCCAGCCACTTCACACCATGGCGCGTGAAGTTGATTTGAGCACGGGCGTCGTCGCCGCTGCCTTCGAGCATGAGCACCTTGCCTTCGCCGAACTTGGCGTGGAACACTTCCATGCCGCTTTTCAGACCGTGCGAAGGCGCGTTCTTCTGCGGTGGCACCGGTGGGCTGGCAAAACGTTCTGCACCGCCTGATTTTGAAGAAAAAACGTTACTAGCCCAATCCCCACGTGCGCTACCAGCTCCTGAATTGCTAGCGCCACCCCACCCACCGGACCCCAGACCGGAGGCAAAACCCTGGTTTTTCGGCGTAATCCACTTGAGTGCCGCCTCGGGCAATTCATCAAAAAATCGGCTTTTTAGGTTGTAGCGGGTCTGGCCATGCAGCATGCGCGTTTGCGAGTGGCTGAGGTAGAGGCGCTTGCGGGCGCGCGTGATCGCCACATACATCAGCCGGCGTTCCTCCTCAAGGCCGTCGCGGTCGCTCATGGAGTTCTCGTGCGGAAAGATGCCGTCTTCCAGGCCCGTGATGAACACGCAGTCAAACTCCAGCCCCTTGGATGAATGCACGGTCATGAGCTGCACCGCGTCTTGCCCGGCTTGCGCCTGGTTGTCGCCGGACTCGAGAGCGGCGTGCGTGAGAAACGCCGCCAGCGGCGACAGGGTTTCGCCGGTTTCGGTGTCGGGCGCCAGCGCCTCCGGCAAGGGCTCGTTGAGCTGCGGCGCGGACGCATCCACGCCCTGGCTGGCCGGAGACTGCGTCAGCCGCCCGCCCAGCTCGTCGACGGGTAGCGCCACGGCGTCACGGCCAAAGCCCTCCTGGCTCACGAAAGACTCGGCGGCATTCACCAGTTCGGCCAGATTCTCCAACCGGTCCTGGCCTTCTTTTTCAGTTTTGTAATGCTCTTCGAGGCCGCTGTGCTGCAACACCAGCTCGATAATTTCGCGCAGCGTCAGCCCCGTTGTCTGCTCACTCAACACCTGGATTTTGGCGGCAAAGGCGCCGAGGTTTGCACCGGCCTTGCCAGGTACCGCGCTCACGCCGTCGTAAAGCGAGCAACCGGCTGCGCGCGCAATGTCCTGCAGTTGCTCGATGCTGCGCGCGCCAATGCCGCGCGGCGGAAAGTTCACCACGCGCATAAAGCTGGTGTCATCGTGCGGGTTCTCCAGCAGCCGCAGGTAGGCCAGCGCGTGCTTGATTTCGGCACGCTCGAAAAATCGCAGTCCCCCGTAAACGCGGTAGGGAACCCCTGCGTTGAAAAGCGCGGTTTCCATCACGCGGCTTTGGGCGTTGCTGCGGTACAGCAGCGCGATTTCCTTGCGCTCGGTCCCGTCACGTACCAGTTGCTTGACCTCGTCGACAAACCACTGCGCTTCGGCGAAATCACTGGTGGATTCGTAGACCCGAACCGGCTCGCCCGGCCCGGCTTCCGTGCGCAGGTTTTTACCCAGGCGCTTGCTGTTGTGGCTGATCAACTCATTGGCCGAGTCAAGGATGTTGCCGAAGCTACGGTAGTTGCGCTCCAGCTTGATCTGGTGCTTGACGTCGAACTCGCGCACAAAGTCGGCCATGTTGCCCACGCGCGCACCACGAAAGGCGTAGATGCTCTGGTCGTCGTCGCCCACCGCCACCACCGAGCCGCCCGGCATGGCATTCGCGCCCTCGGCCGCATCAGGCCCCTGCCCCGCCAGCATCTTGATCCAGGCGTATTGCAGTTTGTTGGTGTCCTGGAACTCGTCGATCAGGATGTGGCGAAAACGCCGCTGGTAGTGCTCGCGCACCGGTGCGTTATCTCGCAGCAGCTCATAGCTGCGCAGCATGAGTTCGCCGAAATCGACAACGCCTTCGCGCTGGCACTGCTCTTCGTACAAGGCGTAAATTTCGACCTTCTTGCGGGCTTCCTCATCGCGCGCCGGCACGTCCTTGGCGCGCAGGCCGTCTTCCTTGTTGCCGGCAATAAACCACATCAGCTGCTTGGGTGGAAAGCGTTCGTCATCCACATTGAACTGCTTGCACAGGCGCTTGATGGCCGAGAGCTGGTCCTGCGTGTCGAGGATCTGAAAACTCTGCGGCAGATTGGCCAGCTTGTAGTGCGCACGCAAAAACCGGTTGCACAGGCCGTGAAAAGTGCCTATCCACATGCCCCGCACATTCACCGGCAGCATGGCCGACAGGCGCGCCATCATTTCCTTGGCGGCCTTGTTGGTAAACGTCACGGCCAGAATGCCGCCGGGGGACACCTGGCCGGTTTGCATAAGCCACGCAATGCGCGTCGTCAGTACCCGCGTCTTGCCGGAACCGGCGCCGGCCAGGATCAGCGCATGGGTGTTGGGCAGCGTGACCGCTGCGAGTTGCTCCGGATTGAGGTTTTGCAGGAGAGGGGAACTGGGGACTTCTGGGAACATCCTTCCATTGTAGAAAGAACCCCGGCACCGGCACGGTGCAGGGATGCTCCCCTGCGCGCCCGACGCAAATTTCCCTTCACCAGCCGGGGCCGCGGTTCTGGCTTTGCCAGCCCGCAGGCGCTGCGCCCCCTCGGAGGGCAGGGAGCTACACGCAGTGAGCGACCGTGGGGGCTTTAGCTGCCGTCCGTCTTCAGGATGGTTTCGCCCTTGAGCGCGCCCATATCGCGGATGGCCATGCGGTGGCGCTTCCAGCCGGCCCAAGTCCGCCGGATATTTGCCAGCGAGATACCGTAATAAATCGCCTTGAACACCCGCAGCCGCCCCCAGAATGGGGTCTTGCTAAAGATGTCGCCCGCCAGCAGCGACAGCAGCGCCTCTTTCACGCGCAGCGGGTTAGCCGGATGCATGAACATGTGCCGGATGGTCGGATTGGTCACGCGGTAAATGAACCACGAATACTCGCGCGGACCCTTGCGCATCATGGCCTCGAAGCTTTTGCGCACGGCAGGCAAATGAGCCGGCTGGTCAAGCGCGGTCGCGACCAGCTCGGCGCCATCGAAGGCGCTGTGCATCGCAAGGTACACGCCCGAGGAAAACATGGGGTCAATGAAAGTGAAGGCGTCACCCAGCATGAGGTAGCGGTCGCCCGTGGCATGGGTGCTGCTGTAAGAGAAATTACCGGTGGCGTGAACCGCGTCATCGACGAGCGTGGCGTTGGCAAGGCGCCTTTTCAATTCCGGCGCCATGGCAATGGTGTCCATGAAAAACTCGCGCAGTGATTTTTCGCGCGACTTCAGGTAATACGGCCAGCACACCGCGCCCACACTGGTCGTGCCGTCAGCCAGCGGAATAAACCAGAACCAGCCATGCGGGAACCAGCAAATGCTGATGTTGCCTTCGCGCTTGCCTTCGAGCCGTTCGACGTTGGTGAAGTGGCCGAACAGGGCCGTGCTGTTGTGTTCGCGGCTCTTGGCTTTGCTGCGCAGCTTGTTGGCCAGCAAGGTGTCGCGGCCGGAGGCATCCACCACGAAACGGGCGCGCCAGCTGCGCTTCGCGCCGTCATCGAGCTCGGCCTGAACGGTGGCGCCTTCCGCGTCAAAAACCACATCGCGCACGGTGCAGCCTTCGAGCGTTTTCGCGCCACGGGTCGCCGCATTGCGAAACAACAGTTCGTCCAGCTCGGAGCGGCGCACCTGCCAGGCCGACGGCATCGATTTGTCCCATGCGTCGGCAAATTCGATGTAGCTGCAATGCGAATGCTCAGGCGACACAAACTCAATGCCCCATTTGGGCATGCCGATACGGTCAACCTGGTCGCGCACGCCCAGGCGTTCGAACAGTTCCACATTGGCCGGAAGCAGTGACTCGCCGATGTGAAAACGCGGGTGATGCGCTTTTTCAAGCAGCACCACATCGCGCCCCTGGGCGGCAAGCAGCGCCGCAATGGTAGAGCCGGCAGGGCCGCCGCCCACGATCAGCACATCACAGGTGGAATGGAGAGTTTCGTTCATGCGCGGGGTACTGGTTGGTGCAACAGCGTGCAGGGCACACGGTTGCAATGATTAAAAACCGCGTGCAGGATAGCACTGCGCGCGCCGGGTCAACTTTGTTGCGATTGTAGGGTCCACCTGTCTGTTTCCCCTGCTGCCGGCAGCGCCCTGCAGCTTCTGCGAACATAGACGTATTTGGGGTTTTCATGACAACAGGTTTGGCTCGGTCAAGGCTTGCGAGGCTGGCCGTCTGCTTTTTGACGGCAGGACTCGGCTTTTCGGGCGTGGCGCATGCGCAGTCGTATTGCGCCAGCGATGGCCAGCGCCAGCCGGCGGTGCTGCTGGAGCGTTTCATCAACGCCAACTGCGACACCTGCTGGGCCGACCCGGCCACGGCACGCGAAGAGGCCGGCCAGGTCGCGCTGGATTGGGTGGTTCCCGGCGACAAGGGCGATGACGCACCGCTTTCGGCCGTCGCCGCGCGCGAAAGCTTGCAACGGCTGGACGCGCTGCACCAGAGCGTTCCCCCTCAAAGCCTGGCCACCACCTCGCGCGTGCGGCCCCTCACGGGCAACCGCCTGCGTGTCGCACATGGCCTGGCGTTGAGTGATTACCTGGGCGCCTCCATCGAACTCAAACCCATCCCCCGGGCAGCCAAAGGCCGTCAATGGACAGCGTGGCTCGCACTGGTTGAAACCCTGCCAGCCGGAACCGAAGGCTCCCCGGTTGAGCGAAATTTAGTGAGAAATGTGCTGCAGACCAATTGGGACGGGCGCAAGCAGCTATTAAAAACAGAGCAAAACAGGTTTTTTGATGCGCGGTCCATGAGCATTGCAGCCGGCGCCAACCCGGAGCGTTTGCGAGTCATAGGTTGGGTAGAAGACGAAAAAGGACAACTGCGGGCGGCCGCTCAGTCCCGCTGCGCACCCTGACAGCCTGAATCGATCTCGCGGGAGTTCATGCAACTCACCTGGGTTCGGTCGTCTCAGCTCCAGCGGGTAGGGACTCAAGGTCCGAGCAGGCCTCCCGAACACAAGTGCGCAGCCAGCGGTGGGCCGGGTCCGCGTCCAGCCGCGGATGCCAGAGCAATGAAATCGTGAGCTCCGGCAAGGAAACCGGAAGGGGAAAGCTGTGCAGGCCCGCACGCAAAACCCCGGTGTGCCGTTCGGGAACGCTGGCAATCAGGTCGGAGGCCCGGGCCAGACCCAACGCCGAGGAAAAGCCACCGACGATCGTGACGATGTCTCTTTTGAGTCCCAGCGGTGCCAGCGCCTCGTCAATCGGCCCTTTGTCGATACCCTGCCGGGAAACGCCAACGTGCCCGCCCGCGGCATAGCGCGAGGCGGTCACCTCGCCCTGGCTCAGCGGGTGGCCCTGCCGCACGACGCCCACAAACCGGTCGCGAAACAGCATCTGTACCCGAAACTCCGGGCCAGCCCCGCGCCCGACCACGCCAATTTCCAGGTCAACGGCGCCATCACGAAGTGGCGTGCTGTCCTTGTCGGCCTTTTGCACAAAGCACAGCCGCACCCCCGGCGCTTCCTTGCCGATGCGGGCGATGAGGCCAGGGCCGAAGTTTTCCACAAAGCCTTCGCGGGTTCGCAGTGAAAACGTTCGGACCAGTTGCTTGAGTTTGAGCTTCGCAACGGGCCGTAAAACGGCCACGCTGTCTTGTACCAACTGAGCGACGCGCTCGCGAAGTTCGATGGCCCGGGGTGTTGGCACCAGGCCGCGCCCAGCCCTGACCAGCAAGGGATCGCCGGTGGTTTCACGCAACCGCGCCAGCGCCCGGCTCATCGCGGACGGGCTGAGCCGCAGCCGCCGCGCCGCACGAGCGACGCTGCCTTCCGCGAGCAGCACATCAAGGGTCACCAGCAGGTTCAGGTCGGGTGTTGACATGCGCCCACCATAGCGCATTTGACCATGACATGGCGTCAAACACACTAATAAAGTGCAACTCGTGCGTCTTCCGCTATGCAACGGCAAGAACTACGCTTCAGGAGCCCCCATTCAGGGCAACAACCTACCTATCTCATTTTCATTTTGACTACCACCACCACCTCACCAACCAACTCCGCCAAGCTGGCCCGGTCGGCCCGATGGGCGCTTGCCAGCCTGTCGCTTTCCATGCTGCTGTCTTCGTTGGGCACCAGCATTGCCAACGTCGGCCTGCCAACGCTGGCACAGGCTTTCAACGCTTCGTTTCAGGCCGTCCAATGGGTCGTCATCGCGTATCTGCTCGTCATCACCGCACTGATCGTCAGCGCCGGACGGCTGGGTGACCTCATCGGCCGGCGGCGCCTGCTGCTGGCCGGCATTGGGGTGTTCACTGTGGCCTCGGTCCTGTGCGGCATCGCACCCACGCTCTGGCTGCTGGTTGCCGCTCGGGCGATGCAGGGCCTCGGAGCCGCCGTGATGATGGCCCTCACCATGGCGTTTGTCGGCGAGACAGTTCCCAAGGCCCGAACCGGCAGCGCCATGGGACTGCTGGGAACCATGTCGGCAATCGGCACCGCGTTGGGCCCGTCACTGGGTGGTGTGCTGATCGCTGCAGTGGGCTGGCAGTCCATCTTCTTCATCAATGTTCCGCTGGGACTTCTGACGCTTCTTCTTGCGTACCGCTGCCTGCCCGCGGATCGCCGCGGACCGGCGACGGATCGCGCCCGCTTTGACCATCTCGGCACGCTGATTCTGGCGCTGACCCTGACCGCTTACGCCCTTGCCATGACAACGGGGCGCGGCCATTTCGGTCTGCTCAACGCAGCGCTGCTGGTGGCGGCCGTCCTCGGCGTGGGCTTGTTTGTCATCGCCCAGGCGAAAGCCGCGTCACCGCTGATCCGGTTGGCGGCCTTTCGCGATCCGGCTTTAAGCGCAAGCCTGTCCATGAACGCACTCGTCGCGACGGTGATGATGGCAACGCTGGTGGTCGGCCCGTTTTACCTGTCCCGGGCACTGGGTCTCAACGCGGCGCTTGTGGGAGTGGTCATGTCGGCCGGCCCCCTCATCTCTGTCTTGAGCGGCGTGCCGTCGGGACGTCTGGTCGATCGCCTAGGCGCGCCGTTTGTGGCCATTGCCGGGCTCTCCGCCGTCGCAGCAGGCGCCTTTGCGCTGGCTGTGCTGCCCGCGATGTTCGGCGTGACGGGCTACATCGCCGCCATCTTCATCCTGACCCCCGGCTACCAGCTGTTCCAGGCCGCCAACAACACGGCCGTCATGGCGAACGTTCCCCCTGACCAGCGCGGCGTGACGTCCGGCATGCTCAACCTTTCGCGCAACCTCGGGCTCATGAGCGGTGCGTCCGCGATGGGTTCGGTGTTTGCATTCGCATCGGCGGCGCCCGACATCACCACGGCCAGCGCCGAAGCCGTGGCCGTCGGCATGCGAGCCACATTTGCCGTCGCAACACTGTTAGCCCTCATCGCAATTGCCGTCGCGGTGGGAGGCCGTGCGTTCGCAAAACGCGGTCTGATGCCTGAAAAAGCGTCCTGAAAAATATTTGATTTGATTTAACCCCTTTGCGCTGCCTGCGTCGTTTCACAGTGCATCGCAACCACCCAAGGGGTTTTCATGCCACCAGGCACCACTGCATTGAGGTTTCTCCGTTTGCTTCTGGCCGCCGCAGCGGCCAGCTGCAGTTTTCATGTGTCGGCATTAAGCATTGCGCCGCAGTCCATGCCCATAAACAGCAAATTCGCGCCGCCGCCCACATGGCGGCCTCCGGCCATCGCGGTGAGCCCCTCGGCCCAGGCCATTGAGCTGCGGGCAGTTTCCATAGAGGTCGATCTTTTCGGCGACCAGGCGCAGACCCGCATCGAACTGCGTCTCTTCAACCCCAACCCCCGTGTACTGGAAGGCGAGCTGCAGTTTCCCCTGCAAGAAGGCCAGGTGGTGACAGGCTTTGCGCTGGACGTGAATGGCCGCCTGCGCGACGCCGCACCCGTGCCCAAGGCCAAGGGACAGGAAATTTTTGAAGACATCCGCCGCCGCCGGGTAGACCCGGGGCTGCTGGAAGCGACGGCCGGCAACCAGTACAAGCTGCGCGTTTACCCGATTCCTGCGCAAGGTGAGCGCCGGGTCGTGATCACCCTCAACGAAACCCTGCCGCACCATCGCGACGCCGGCGTGCTGCGGGTGCCGCTGGCGTTTGCCTCGGCGGTGGGGCAATTGCAGGTGCAGGTGCGCGCCCACGGCACTGCCCAGCAAGACGTGCAGCTGATTCAGGCCCCCGCAGATGCGCAGCTCAGCGCCAACGCAGCCGGCACCGAATTGCACTTGCAGAAAAACCAATGGCTGGCACCTCAGGGCCCGGCGGGATGGTTGCAGCTGGCGGTGCGCCACACGGGCAAGCCGCAGGTCATGGTGGGCGAGTCGGGTGGCAAATCATTTTTCACCGCGCAGATGGACTTTCGCGATGAGCTGGTGAAGCGCCCCTCCCCCTCGCACATCGCACTGGTATGGGACGCCTCCGCCTCGGCGGCGGCGCAGGCCCGCGTGCTGCCGGTGCTGCAAGCCTATTTCCGAAAACTGGACAAGGCCGTCAAGGTGAGCCTGCTTGTGGTGCGCAACAAAGCTGAACCGGTGCGCAGTTTCATGGTCGCGCCAGACCGATTCGGTGATCTGGCCGATGCCTTGCGCGCAGAACCCTTTGACGGCTCCAGCAACTTCGACAGCCTGCCGATTCCCGCCGACGCTGATATGACATTGATGGTGACGGACGGCTTGATGACGGATGGAAAAAGAAGCATCAACTACCTGCACACGGCGCCCGTCATGGTAATCAACGGCACAGCAGCTGCCGACACACCGCGCCTGGCGCGGCTCGCCGACCGCACGGGTGGCGTGCTGGTGGACGCCACGCTGCTGACCGCCGAGGAAGGCGCGCAGGCCATGCGGCTGCACGGCTGGCGCATTGAAAGACTGACCAGCCTGTCGGCCCAACAACTCGTGGCGCCCACGACCAGCCTGCGCCAGGGCCGCATCGCCGTCGCAGGCGAGCTGCTTGACACCCAGGCCCGTATCGACATTGCACTGGTGCACCCCGACGGACGCAAGCGCACGCTGGCGCTGGACGTGAACGCCAAGGCGTCGGCAGGCCGCTGGCCCGGCCAGCAATGGGCGCAGTGGCGCAGCGCCGAGCTGGCGGAGAACGCGGCGCTGCACAGCAGCGAGCTTCAGCGCATCGCGGCGACGCACGGCACCGTGGGCCCTAACAGCTCGCTGATCGTGCTGGAACTGGCCGCTGACTATGCACGCTACAACCTTCCCGCCCCACCCGAGCTGGCCGACGAGGTGGCGCGGCTGAACCAGCTGCAACTTGCGCAGTCCACGCAAACAAGGCAAGCCTACATCGAAGCCATGGTGAAGCAGTTTGACCAGAAGCAGCGCTGGTGGGACAAGGACTTTCCCAAGGACACGCCTAAACGCGCGGAACCCAAGGCCGAGATGCAAATCAGCCAGGGCGCTCTTGGCAGCCTGGCCGGCACGGCGCGTTTACGCGAGCAAGCCCAGAGCTCACCAGTAGCAGCCCCCTCCTTTGCGCCCGTCGCACGTGCTGCAGCGCCGGCCCCCGTCATGGAGGCCAAGGCAGGCCGTGACGCCCTGGACAAGCGCACCGCCAATTCGGTCGCGTCAGCACCTGCCGCTACCATCGCCCTGCAAGCCTGGGTACCCGACGCACCCTACATGAAGCGCCTTCAGGACGCAGACAAGGCCCAGCTCTACCGCATTTACCTGGACGAGCGCGCCGCCTACCTGAGCAGCAGCTCTTTCTACATGGACGCAGCCGGCGTGTTCTTCGACCGCGGCCTGCCCGAGCTGGGTCTGCGCGTGCTCTCCAACCTGGCCGAGATGAACCTGGAGAACCGCCAGTTGCTGCGGCTCTATGCCTACCGCCTGGTGCAGGCAACCCGCAACGACCTGGCCGTCCCCGTGTTTGAGCGCATCAGCGAACTGGCACCGAACGAGCCGCAGTCATGGCGTGACCTGGGCCTGGCCTTGGCTGACAACGGCGAGACGCAGCGCGCCGTCAATGCCTTGTGGGAAGTGGTGTCGCGGCCCTGGAACGGGCGCTTTGCCGGCGTCAACATGATTGCATTGGCCGAGCTCAACGCCATTGCGGCTCAAGCCGCAGCGGCAGACAAACCGCTGGACATGAGCCGGGTCGACACGCGCCTGCGCCGCAACCTGCCGCTGGCCCTGCGCGTGGTGATGGCCTGGGACAGCGACGACACCGACATCGACATGTGGGTGACTGACCCGAACAGCGAAAGGGCCAGCTATGCAAACCAGTTGACCCGTCAGGGTGGCGCGATGAGCCCCGACGCCACCGGTGGCTACGGACCTGAGGAGTTCTCCCTGAAAACCGCCAAGGCCGGCAAGTACAGCGTAGAGGCGCAGTTCTACGGCCACCGCCAGCAGGTGCTGTCGGCCGGCACCACGGTGATGGTGCGCATCACCACCGGGTTCGGCACGCCGCAGGCACGCGACAAGTGGACGACCTTGCGGCTGGCGCGCGGCCAGGAAACCGTGCGGGTGGCCGAAGTTGAGGTGCGCTAAGCCCCCTTCAGCAAGATGCCACCAGGCATATAAAGGCTATACCGCTTCGCAGGGGGAGGCCTCTGTGAGAAGCGCATAGAATCAATCACCGGGCCCAAGCAATTGCGCCCGGTTTTTTGTTTCTGCCTTGCCTTTGCTGCAAGCGCCTGCAAACAAAGCCGGTCCAGTCCAAGTGCCGACAGGGCCTGTTCACCATTAAACGGAATGCGTTGGCCTGGTTCCCGGATGGATGCGCGAAGAGCGGTGCGGCAAATAGCTCCAGCTATTTGCAAGCCGCTCGACAAAGCAGACGCCGGGAAGCCAGGCCAACCCGAAGGGAAAGCTGAATGCCGGGCGCATTGCGGTGTTGCAGTTCGCTTGTGTAGCGGTGCTACACGGCGCTCACTGCGCCTAGCACTGCATCCCGGCATTCAGCTTTCGCATCCCGTTTAATGGTGAACAGGCCCTGACGTTCTTCAACAGTTTTTCTAAGGCTTGGGAATCATGGAAATATTCGACTACGACAACATCCTGCTGCTGCCGCGCAAATGCCGCGTGGAAAGCCGCTCGGAATGCGACGCCAGCGCCACGCTGGGCGGGCGCAGCTTTCGCATCCCGGTGGTTCCCGCCAACATGAAGACGGTGGTCAACGAGGAGATTTGCGCCTGGATGGCAAAAAACGGCTACTTCTACGTGATGCACCGCTTTGACCTGGATAACGTCCAGTTCGTCAAAGACATGAAAGCGCGCGGTGCCTACGCCTCTATCTCGCTGGGCGTGAAAAAACCCGACTACGACACGGTGGACCGCCTGGCTGCTGAAGGCCTGGTGCCCGAGTACATCACCATCGACATTGCGCACGGCCATGCTGACACGGTGCAGAAGATGATCGGCTACCTCAAGCAGAAGCTGCCCACGTCCTTTGTGATCGCCGGCAACGTGGGTACGCCCGAGGCCGTGATCGACCTGGAAAACTGGGGCGCCGACGCGACCAAGGTCGGCATCGGCCCGGGCAAGGTCTGCATCACCAAGATGAAAACGGGCTTTGGCACCGGCGGCTGGCAGCTGTCGGCGCTCAAGTGGTGCGCGCGCGTGGCGACCAAGCCCATCATTGCCGATGGCGGCATTCGCGAGCACGGCGACATTGCCAAATCAGTGCGCTTTGGCGCGACCATGGTGATGATTGGCTCCATGCTGGCGGGCCTTGAAGAAAGCCCGGGCCAGACGGTTGAGGTCGACGGCAAGCTCTTCCAGGAATACTACGGCAGCGCCTCGGACTTCAACAAGGGCGAATACAAGCACGTCGAGGGCAAGCGCATCCTGGAGCCCGTCAAGGGCACGCTGGCCGACACGCTGCGCGAAATGGAAGAAGACATCCAGAGCTCCATCAGCTATGCCGGCGGCACCAAGCTGCTGGACATCCGCAAGGTCAACTATGTCACGCTGGGCGGCGACAACGCCGGTGAACACCTGCTGATGTGAACCCGGCAGCCGCTGCGCGAGAATAGGGCCTTGTCCCGAATTAATCGAGCCCCCCGTGCCCACAGCCGCCATTGAAGTCCGCCGCCCCTATTCCGGCGCAGAAGAAGCCGCCCTCCTGGACGCCGTCCAGGAGGCGCTCGTTACTGCGCTGAAGGTGCCGCACTGGACGACCTCCATCCGGCTTTTTGTCCATGAGCCGCAGCGCTTTCGCGCGCCGCCCGACAAGGGGGAGCGCTACACGCTGGTCACAATTGACTGCTTTGCAGGGCGGTCCATCGCGACCAAACGCGCGCTGTACCAGGCTATCTTGCAAAAGCTCGGGCTGTGCGGCATTCCGGCAGACCACGTGAAAGTGCTGCTGCGCGAGGAACCGCGCGAGAACTGGGCCATCCGCGGCGGGCTACCGGCCTCGGATGTGGTGCTGGAGTACGACGTCAATATTTAACGCCCGGTACGCGCCAGCAGCTGCAAAGCCAGCTGGTGCAAGCGCTGCGAAGGTTCAGTCAACGCCTCAAGGATGCTGAAATGGTTGCGTCCAAGATGGGATTCGCAAACCGGCACGGCATCGGCCCCCCAAGCTTGCTGGATCAACACGTTTTGCCGCAGAAACTCTGCACTTTCGTCGGCGCCCGCCACGCTGTACAAGCTGCCGCGGCTTGGCGCCGGCAGCAGGGCCGGGCTGGCCTTGCGCACCTGTTCCGCCGTGAGTTTCAGGGAGTCCTTGAGGAAGGGCGTGTGGCGCATCGGTTCGAGGTCATACAGCCCTGAAATTGACAACGCATTTTTCAGCAAATCCGCCGGCAGGTCACGAGCAAAGGCCTTCCAGTCGCACGCCATCAGCATGGCAGCCAGATGCCCGCCGGCCGAATGGCCCACCACCGTGATGCGCGACGGGTCTCCGCCGTAATGCGCAATGTGGCGCCAGGTCCAGGCCAGCGCCGCCACCATCTGCAGGGTGATGTGGGGAATGGTGACTGCGGGGCACAGCGCGTAGTTGGGCACCACGACGCAGGCGCCTGCCTGCGTGAAGGCCGGAGCCACGAACGAATGGTCGGCCTTGTCGAGAGAGCGCCAGTACCCGCCGTGAATGAACACCAGCACCGGCGCACCGCCCCGGCCGCGGGCACCACTCGCGGCGCCAAAGCCATCCGCAGGAAACACGTCCAGCATTTCACCCGCACGGTTGCCATAGGGAATGTCGAGCTGGCAGGGCACGCGTTTGCGAACGGCCTGGGAGCTTTCGGCCCAGCGCGCGAAGTACAGCGCATGGTCCGCCACCAGCGCCCGGTTGTTGTACATGCGGTCAAGCCAGGCGGGATCGGGCTGGGACATGGTGTTGGCTCCTGGAAATATCAAAGGGTTTAGCGGGTTAGCGGGCTAGCGGGCTAGCGGGTAAACGGGTTTAACGGCTGCCATCTTGGCACAGCCCGCCCGACAGCAAACATTACGGGTAAACCCGAGAGTGCATTTGGTTCGCCGCCTGTATTCTGTATACAGAGTACAACCCTATGCAACTGATTAAAATCGAATCCGCTCCTGACCTGGTCGACCAGGTCTACCGCAGCCTGCTGGACGCCATCAGCGAAGGCTCGCTGGCGCCGGGCGCCCGCATCATGCAGGAAGATCTTGCGGCCCAACTCTCGGTGTCGCGCCAACCGGTGCTGCAGGCCCTGCGTCTTTTGAAAAAAGACGGCTTTGTGCTGGACGCCCCCGGACGCGGCGTGCTGGTCGCACCGCTGGACGTAGCCTGGCTGGTGCAGATTTACCAAGTGCGCAGCGCGCTGGATGCGCTGGCTGCCCGGCTGGCTGCGCAAGGCCATACCCAACTTGATCCGCAATTGATCCGGCAAGGCCGAAAAGCCGCGCGCGGCCATGATGTCAAGGCCATGATGGCAGCCGACGCGGCGTTTCATGCGGCCATTTACGCTGCCTCAGGCAACCCGCTGATCGCCCAGAGCGCGCAACTGCACTGGCACCACATCCGCCGCGCCATGGGCGCGGTGCTGCAGGTCTCGACGATGCGTGAGTCCATCTGGGATGAGCACGAAGCTATCGCCCAGGCCATTGCCGCCGGTGACGCAACGCAGGCCGAAGCGCTGATTCGCGAGCACGGCGAAGAAGCCGGCCACAACCTGGCAGCGCTGCTGTCCAGCGCCCTGGCCCAGCCCGCCGCTTCGACGGCCCTCTGAAACATTCCGAACAACCACCGAAGGAGACACGCGATGAGACTGAGCCCCGAACAACTCGCCCAATTCGACCGCGACGGCTACCTGTTTTTCCCTGGCCTCTTCACGCCGGAAGAAACCCGCGGACTCAATGAGGCCGTGCCCGAGCTCTACAGCCGGCGCGAAGACTACAACGTGCGTGAAAAAGGCAAGGACGCCGTGCGCACCAACTTCGCCGCGCACATGTACAGCGAGCCCTTCGCGCGGCTTGCGCGGCACCCACGCATGATCGAGCCGGTGGAAGATTTGCTGGGCGAAAAGCTCTACATGCACCAGTTCAAGATCAACGGCAAGATGGCGTTTGAAGGCGACGTCTGGCAGTGGCACCAGGACTACGGCACCTGGCTGAACGACGACATGATGCCGACCGAGCGCGCGATGAACGTGGCCATCTTCATGGACGACGTGACGGAGCACAACGGCCCGCTGATGTTCATTCCCGGAAGCCACAAAAAAGGCGTGGTTGATGCCAAACACGACCTCACCACCACCAGCTACCCGCTCTGGACGGTGGACAACGACCTGATACGCCAGCTGGTGCAGCGCGCCGGCGGCAAAGAAGGCGGCATCGTCAGCCCCAAGGGCCCGGCCGGCTCGATGATTTTGTTCCACTCCTGCCTGGTCCATGCCTCGGGCAGCAACCTCTCGCCCTTCAACCGGGTGAGCGTATACCTGAGCCTGTGCGCGGTCAGCAACCACATCCGCCGCCACAAGCGCCCCGAATACATCGCGCACCGCGACTTCACGCCTATCACTTGCCTGCCCGACGACTGCTTGCTCAAAGACTACCCGGTGGATTTGCCGTGGAAGGACGGCGTGCCCGCGAGCGCGCTGCAGACCTCGATGGAAGAAATCGCGCCGGAGCGCAAGGCAGCCTGAACATCTCCCCCCGTTCGGGCTGAGGTATCGAAGCCCCCCGTACGCGGGGAAGCACTTCGACAGGCTCAGTGCGAACGGAGTCACACACACAAAGCCCCATGAACCTTTACACCAAACTCCAGCAACGCGCAGCCGAAGGCAAGCCAGTCCGCATCGGCCTCATAGGCGCCGGCAAATTCGGCTCCATGTACCTGGCACAAATCCCTCGAACGCCGGGTGTGCACCTGGTGGCGATTGCGGATCTGTCGCCCGATGCAGCGCGTGTCAATCTCGCCCGTGTGGGATGGAATACGGCCCTGACCGAGGCGGAATCAGCGCAAGCAGCTATCAAAACAGGAGCAACCTGGATCACCGACGACTGGCAGGCGGTGGTTACGCATCCGCAGATCGACATCATTGTGGAATGCACCGGCAACCCGATCGCCGCGGTGGACCATTGCCTGAAGGCCTTTGCGCACGGCAAGCATGTGGTCAACGTCACGGTAGAAGCCGATGCTTTTTGTGGTCCGCTGCTGGCGCGCAAGGCGGCCGAGGCTGGCGTGGTTTACTCACTGGCTTTTGGTGACCAACCGGCGCTGATTTGCGACCTGGTGGACTGGGCGCGCACCTGCGGCTTTCCGGTGGTGGCAGCGGGCCGCGGGCACAAATGGCTGCCGCATTTTTGCGAGTCAACGCCCGAGACGGTGTGGGGCAACTACGGCCTCACGCCCGAGCAGGCCGCGCGCGGCGGGCTCAACCCGAAGATGTTCAACAGTTTTCTCGACGGCTCCAAGCCGTCCATTGAATCAACCGCCGTGGCAAACGCCACAGGTCTCACGGTGCCCAGCAACGGCCTGCTCTACCCGCCGGCCAGCGTCGAAGACATTCCCTACGTCACAAGGCCCATCAGCGAAGGCGGTGTGCTCGAGCGCAAAGGCATGGTCGAAGTGATTTCGTCGCTGGAAGCCAACGGCCGCAAGATTCCCTACGACATCCGCATGGGCGTCTGGGTCACGGTCGAAGCCGAAACCGACTACATCAAGAACTGCTTTGAGGAATACAACGCCCACACCGACCCGAGCGGGCGCTACTTCACCCTGTACAAACGCTGGCACCTGATCGGGCTCGAAGTCGGTGTGTCGGTGGCCAGTGTGGCGCTGCGCGGTGAACCCACCGGTGTCGCGACATGCTGGAACGCCGACGTGGTGGCCACCGCCAAACGCGACCTGAAGCCCGGCGACATGCTGGACGGCGAAGGCGGCTACACCGTCTGGGGCAAGCTGCTGCCGGCAGACACCTCGATGACCATGGGCGGGCTGCCGCTGGGCCTGGCGCACAACGTCAAGGTCGTGCGCGCCGTCAAGAAGGGTCAGAGCCTGAGCTGGGCCGATGTGGCGATGGACACATCAACCCACGCCTACAAAGTGCGGCAGGAAATGGAAAGCATGTTTGCGCCGGCGTTGAAAAAAGCTGCGTAAAAAGTGGCGCCGACTGCCACCTAGAAAGCTGGCTGACAGCCTTCTCGCGCGATGGTGCTTCATGATGGCTTCAAGCCATCACGCACGAGGACACTGTATGACCACCGCCAGCACCGCGCCCCTTCCCCGCATCGCCTTCCTCGGCACGGGCGTCATGGGGTTGCCCATGGCCGCGCGCCTGTGCGAGGCAGGCTACTCAGTGCAGGCATGGAATCGCACGCCGGACAAGGCCGGCCCGCTGGCGGTGCTGGGCGCCACTGTTCATGCACGAGCCAGCGCCGCAGTCACCACAGCCGACGTCGTTATCAGCATGCTTGAAAGCGGTCCGGTGGTGGAAGACGTGCTGTTCACACAAGGCGTGGCCGCCGCGATGAAACCGGGCGCGCTCTTTCTCGACATGGCCTCCATCCAGCCCCGCGAGGCACGCGACCATGCAGCGCGTTTGGGTGCGTTGGGCATCTCCCATGTGGATGCCCCCGTATCAGGCGGCCCGGGCGGCGCGCAAAGCGGCACGTTGGCCATCATGGCCGGCGGCAAGGCAGATGATTTCGCCCGCGCCCTGCCGGTGCTCAAGCTTCTGGGCCACGCCGTTCATGTCGGCCCGCACGGCAGCGGCCAGCTCACCAAGCTGGCCAACCAGATGATTGTGGGCATCACGATTGGCGCGGTGGCCGAGGCGCTGCTGTTCACCGCACGCGGCGGGGCCGACATGGCCAAGGTCAAGGAAGCCATCACCGGCGGCTTTGCCGACAGCCGTGTGCTGCAGCTGCACGGCCAACGCATGCTGGAGCGCGACTTTGCGCCGCGCGCGCGCATGGACATCCAGCTCAAGGACATGCGCAATGCGCTGGCTACAGCACAAGAGATCGGTTTTGAGGCGCCCGTCACCACGCTGTTTGAGCGGCTTTATGCCGAGGGCGTGGAGAACGGCCTGACCGACCTCGACCAGTCGGCGCTGTTTGTCGAGCTGGCCAGCCGCAACGGCATGAGCTGAACCTCTCAGCAGGTCAACAGGGCGCGCAACAAATAACCCGCCATCCGCGGATTTTCCTTGATGCGCCGCATGCTGTAGCCGTACCAGTCCTTGCCGTAGGGAACGTAGATGCGCACAGCGTAACCTTCGGTGAGCAGGCGATCGCGCAGGCTTTCTCTCACGCCGAGCAGCATCTGAAACTCAAACGCCGTCTGGGCTACCAGTCGGCTGCGCGCCAATGTAATCACCTGGTCAACAAGCGCCTCGTCATGCGTCGCGACGCCGACGAAGGTGCCGCTATCGAAGCAACGCGCGACATGGCGCAAAAAATGCGGGTTGATCGCGCCACGGTCGTCCAAGGCGCCCTCCACGAGAAGGTCAGGCTTCTCGACATAAATACCTTTGCAGATGCGCAGGTTTTCGCCCGTGCCAAGCAAGGGAGCGATGTCGCCGTCGGTACGCTTCAGGTAGGCCTGCAGCACGAGGCCCACATTGTTGTATCCGCGGCGCTTCAAGCGCAACAGCAAGTCGATCTCGTGCTGCGTACAGCTCGCATCCTCCATATCGATGCGCACAAAAATGGAATGCGCCTCGGCTGCGTTGAGCAGACGTGCCAGGTTGTGCTCGCAATGGGTTGCGTCGAGCAACAGGCCAAGTGCGGTCGGCTTGACCGAGATATTGGCGCGCAACCCGTCGCGTGCGATCGCTTCGAGCACCTGGAGGTATTCACCGGTCGTATGGTCGGCTTGAGACAGCGATTCGGTGCTTTCTCCAAGGACATCGACAGTTGCGCAGAAGCCGGCGGCGTTGAGCGCGGCAACGCGCTCGGTCGCCTCGGCCACGGTATCGCCGGCGATATAACGGCGCGAGACCTTACGGATCAGCGCGCGCGGCGCCAGCGAAATGGCCGGAGCCAGCAAGGTATTGAACAAGGACATGACAGTTTCCAAAGAAAAGAAAAGATGAACACGACCGCGAGTACGACGTGGAATCGTCGTGAGTCGAAAGGATGGTCGTGATCTGGCACACCGGCCGGGATCAAATCCAGCGGGTGCGGACAGTGCCTCTGCAGTGCGTCAGGACGGATGCCCAAGCGCACGGCGGAAGCAATGTTTCAGTTCTTTGAAAGAGGAGGCCAGGCGGCTGCGTGCATGTCGATTTTTCTTGCGCGGCGCCGGACTGCCGGCGACGCCACCGCATCATAACGTCCGGGCAGCGGTGCGATGGTGGCGGACATGCTGGCCCGCCCACGGACTCGATGCCCGACGCGGAAAAGAAAAAGCCGCTGCGACCTGGTGTCTGCAGCGGCTTTTGTCGGGTTCGCGATGGCTGAAAATTTAGTCACGCGCAGGCTTGGAAAACTTGCCGGCCTTCTTGGCGGAGTCGCGGGGCACAAACACCTTGCCTGCGGGTTTGGCAAAGCCACCTGGCTTGCGATTGGCGAAGTCAGGGCGCGGTGCAAAACCTTCGTTGCGGGCACCGAAGTTGCGGTCACCACCACGGTCTTCACGCGGCGCGAAGCCGGTGTTGTTGCCGCCACCAAAGCCACGGTCATCCTGGCGGCGCGGGCCACGGTCATTGAAACCGGAACGATCGCCGTAACCACCCTGTGGTCCAGGAGCACGCCCCTGGAAGGGCGCGCGGTCATCACCACGGTCATTCTGGCGAGGAGCACCGAAGCCGCCACCGCCAGCACCACCGCCGAAACCACCTGCACCACCACCACCGAAACCACCTGCAGGCTTGCGGCCGGCATAGCCACCACGATCACCGCCGCCGAAGCTGCGGCCACCGCGGTCGCCGCGATCACCACCGAAGTTGCCGCGTGGGCGATCGGAAGTCGGGGCGAAACGCTGCTGCGGCTCGAGGCCGGCGATCACGCTGGGCTTGAGGTTTTGCTGCATGTAGTGCTCGATGTCCTGGATCTTGCGGCGGTCGCGGAACTCGGCGATCGTGAAGGCCTGGCCTTCGCGCCCGGCACGGCCGGTGCGGCCGATGCGGTGCACATAATCCTCAGCCTTCATTGGCAGGCCGTAGTTGATCACGTGGGTGATCGTGGGCACATCGAGGCCGCGGGCGGCCACGTCGGTTGCCACCAGGATCTGCACGCGGCCGTCACGAAAAGCCATCAGGCGGCGATTGCGCAGGCCCTGGCCCAGCGCACCGTGCAGCGCCACGGCGCTGAAGCCTTCTTGCACCAGATCATTGGCCAGGCCATCACATTCAACCTGGGTGCTCGCAAACACGATGGCCTGGTTGATGGTGGTGTCACGCAACATGTGGTCCAGCAGCTTGCGCTTATGGGTCATGTTGTCTGCCCACAGCAGGGACTGCGTGATGGACGCATGCTTTTCATGTGGCGAATCAATCTCGACACGCTGCGGCTGGCGCATCACGCGCGTGGCCAGCTGCATGATGCGCGGCGCGAAGGTGGCGCTGAACATCATGGTCTGCTTGCGCTCGATGGTGAGCTGGTTGACTTCGGTCAGGTCGTCGGCAAAGCCGAGGTCCAGCATGCGGTCGGCTTCGTCAACCACCAGGAATTGCACCTGGTCGAGCTTGATCTGCATGCTGCGCTGCAAATCGAGCAGACGGCCGGGCGTGGCCACGACGAGGTCGGCGTTTTGCAGCTTGGCAATTTGCAACTGGTAAGGAATACCGCCAACGACGTTGGCAATGCGCAGGCCGCGGCAATGGCGGACCAGGTCAATCGCGTCGGCGCAGACCTGCTGGGCCAATTCGCGCGTTGGGCACAAAATCAGCGCGCCAGGCGTGGCGGCCTTGAAGTTGCGCGGGCTGGTTGGATCCTTGCGCTTGGGCTTTTTCAGTGGGGCTTCGCCGCGGGCGACGGCTTCGGCGCTCAGGCGTTCGAACTCGGAACGCTCAAAACGCTCGGCTTCTTCCTGCTGTTTGAGCAGGGTGTGCAACACGGGCAGCAGGAAAGCTGCGGTTTTGCCGCTACCGGTCTGGCTGGAGACCAGCAAGTCGGTGAATTTGGCTTTGGGGTCGGCCTTGACGTCCTGGTCCAGGGCCTGCATGGCCTTGGGGATAGTGGCCATTTGCACGGACGTCGGCTGGGTAAATCCCATGTCGGCGACGGCTTGCAGGAGTGCCTTGGCCAAGCCCAGCTTCACGAAACCGTTGGGTTCCGGAGCAACGGCTTCCAGGGAGGTTGCGGCGGCCGAGGGCTCGTCCGAAGAAAAGTCCGGAATCACGTGGATCACGGCTTCAATAGGGGTATCAACAGTTGCATCGGGCAAAACGTCGCCACGAGCCTCAAAAGAGTCAGTCATGTTTTTTCTCACTAATCACCTGTCCGCAACGCTTTTGGCGAGGGAACAGGAAACTTCACCGCCGCGATGCGGAGGATTCGTTCATGGTTAATAAAACATCAACCATCAAACGAATATGCGGTTCAAGCAGCAGAAATGTGCCCGAAGCGGTGACTCCGTTATTGGAGTCAAAAGTGTGAGGTAGATGTACAAATGCAGAGCACCCAGTGCACTGCAAGCCCATGATTATAGCGCGGTTTGCGGGTTTCTACCAGTCCCCTGCTCAACCGGGGGCCTTGCAGCTTGCCCGCGCCAGCCTCTGCCATCCGGATTCGCTATCATTTCAATAGCTGCTTGCGCACGTCCCACCTGGACAAAACGCCAAAATGGCTTAAATAAAGCTCACTTCAGGAAGTGTTGCCGGTAGTGCTCAAGTTCGTCGATCGACTCGTGCACATCGGCCAGGGCAGTGTGGCTCTGGCGCTTTTTGAACGCGCTGTAGACCTCGGGACTCCAGCGTTTGGCCAGTTCCTTGAAGGTGCTGACGTCAACGTTGCGGTAATGCAGGAAGGCTTCAAGCTTGGGCATGTACTTGACCAGGAAGCGCCTGTCCTGGCTGATGGTGTTGCCGCACAGAGGTGATACGCCCTTGGGAACATATTGGGCCAAAAAAGCCAGTATCTGCGCCTCTGCATCCGCTTCGGTCACCGTGGTCGCCTTGACCTTGTCGATCAGGCCGCTTCGCCCGTGGGTGCCTTTGTTCCAGTTGTCCATCTGGTCCAGCAACTCGTCGGACTGATGGATTGCCAGAACGGGCCCCTCGATGCGCGGCGTGAGTTGCGGGCCCGTGACGATGACGGCGATTTCGATCAGGCGCTCTTTTTCCGGGTCGAGGCCGGTCATTTCGCAGTCCAGCCAGACGAGGTTCTGGTCGGATTTTTTAAGTGTGGATTCAGTTTCGGACATCTTGCGATTCTCGCTGATCGCCTAAACTGCCAGCCATGACCGACTATTCGCTTGTTTTCACCGGGGTGTTTTCCGCCTTCCTGGTGCTGGGGCTGCTCACAAAGTTCTATCTCGCTTCGCGGCAAATTCGCCATGTAGCGCGAAACCGCAACCGGGTCCCTGACGCTTTTGCCGCCACGATTACGCTGCAGGCGCACCAGAAGGCAGCCGACTACACCATCGCCAAGGCACGCTTTGGCATGCTGGAGATGGCCTTCGGCGCCGCAGTGCTGCTGGGCTGGACGCTGCTCGGCGGCATTGATGCGCTGAACCAGGCAATAGCCAGCTCTGGCCTGGCCGCGTACGGCGTGCTGGTACCGCAGCTGGCTCTGCTGGCCGTTTTTGGCCTGATCAGCGGAGTGCTCGACCTGCCGTTCACCCTTTACAGCACCTTCCGCATTGAAGAGCGTTTCGGCTTCAACAAGATGACACTCAAGCTCTGGCTGGCCGACCTGCTGAAGTCGACGCTGGTGGGTGTGGTGATTGGCCTGCCCATCGTGGCGCTCATCCTGTGGCTGATGGGCAGCGCTGGAAGCCTTTGGTGGCTGTGGGCCTGGGGGGCGTGGATGGGTTTCAACCTGCTCGTGCTGGTGCTCTACCCCACCGTTGTGGCGCCGATGTTCAACAAATTCCAGCCGCTGGAAGATGAAGCGCTGAAAACCCGCGTGACCAGCCTGATGCAACGCTGCGGCTTTGCGGCGAAGGGCCTCTTCGTGATGGATGGCAGCAAACGGTCGGCCCACGCCAACGCCTACTTTACCGGCTTCGGCGCGGCCAAACGCGTGGTGTTCTACGACACCCTGCTCAAACAGCTCAACCCCGGTGAAGTGGACGCCGTGCTCGCGCATGAGCTCGGGCATTTCAAGCACAAGCACATCGTCAAGCGCATCATCTCGATGTTTGCGATGAGCCTGGCCGGCTTTGCGCTGCTGGGCTGGCTGTCGTCGCAGGTCTGGTTCTATACCGGCCTCGGCGTGCGCCCGAACATGGCGGGCGCCAACGACGCACTGGCCTTGTTGCTCTTTTTGCTGGTGGTGCCGCTCTTCAGCTTCTTCATCTCTCCGGTCTTCGCCCAGTTCTCGCGCAAGCATGAGTTCGAGGCCGACGCCTATGCCGTAGCCCAGACAGATGGCAAGGATTTGCAGAGCGCCTTGCTCAAGCTCTACCAGGACAATGCCAGCACCCTCACGCCCGATCCGGTGTTTGTGAAGTTCTACTATTCCCACCCCCCGGCCTCCGAGCGGTTGGGCCGCATGATCCCTTCCGTTGAAAGTGCCACCGCATGAGCAACCCGATTCACCAAAACCGCCGGGCGCTGAGCGCGACTGAAATCGTCACCCAGCTCAGCAAGCTCAACGGGGAGCAGGCGTTAGGCTGGCGCCTGATTGAAGGCTCTCTCGAAAAAACGTTCACCTTTCAGAATTTTTACGAAACGATCGCCTTCGTCAACGCGCTGGCCTTTATCGCCAATGCCGAAGACCATCACCCCGACCTTGCCCTGAGTTACGGGAAATGCACGGTGCGTTTCAATACACACGACGTCAACGGCGTCTCCATCAGCGATTTTTTCTGCGCGTCGAAGGTTGACGCCTTGCTGGCTTGAGCAAACCGGCACGCCCCGCCGCGCCCCCAATCGGGGGCACGTTGCCGGGGCTGGTAGTGGCCGGATTCGGCCGCCATGTGCTGGTCGAAACCGACACCGGTGAACGCCTTATCTGCCACCCGCGCGGCAAAAAAAGCCAGGCGGTGGTGGGCGACCGCATCCGCTGGCTGCCCTCCGAAGACGAAGGCACCATCGAGAAAATCGAAGAGCGTCGCAACCTGTTTTACCGGCAGGATGAGATGCGCACCAAGTCCTTTGCCGCCAACCTCGACCAGGTGTTGATTCTGATTGCGGCCGAACCCGAATTCTCGGAAAGCCAGCTGACCCGCGCCTTGATCGCCGCCGAAGCCGAAGGCATTCCACCCGTCATCGCGCTCAACAAAAGCGACCTGGGCGAGCCTTTCACCCGCGCTTGGGCCAAGCTGGCGCCTTATCGGACCATGGGCTATCACATGCTCTCGCTCGCGATCAAACCCAAGTCGACCGAGTCGCCCGTGAACGAGGGGCAGGCCGCGGAACTGCTGGATCTGCTGCGCGGCAAGAAAACGCTGGTGCTAGGGCCTTCGGGTGCAGGCAAAAGCAGCCTGACCAACCTGCTGGTGCCGCAGGCCAAGGTGTTGACGGCGGAGATCTCGCAGGCGTTGAACTCGGGCAAACACACGACGACAAGCACCACGCTCTACTGGATCGACGAGGCCAGGGCCAGCGCGTTGATTGACTCACCGGGCTTCCAGGAATTCGGCCTCAACCATATCGAGCCCACGCAATTGGCAAACCTGATGCCCGACTTCAAGGCTCATGCGCAGGATTGCAAGTTCTACAACTGCACGCACCTGCATGAACCCGGCTGCGGTGTGATCGCGGAAGTCAATGCGACCGGCCATCCGAGCAGCATCAGCGCCAGCCGTTATCGTTTGTACGGCGAGCTATTCGCCGAGCTGTCACAGAGCCGCTACTGAGGACGGCTCAGCCCAGCAGGCGCGCCAGGGTCAGCAGTGCCAGCAAGACCATCCACAACACGACCGAACGCCATACCAGGCCCACAATGCTTCGAAGGTGGGCCACTTCGGGCTCCCGGCCGGGCGTGGCCTCTGTGGCAATGCCGTCTTCCGCATCAAGCCCACCGGCCTGGAAACTTTGTGAGGTATCCGCTGAAAACGTGGTCTTGAGCGCTTCGCCGCCAAGGCGCACGTTCACGGCACCCGAGGTAGCGGCCAGGATGATCCCGTCGTTGCGGTTTTCAGAGGCCGCGGGCGCAGTGGCCGGGAAGCGCTGCGCGTAATTGCGCCAGGCGTCGATGGCATCCTCAAAACTGCCGACCACCGCAAACCCGAGCGAAGTGACACGGGCGGGCACAAAATCAATCACGCCCCAGGCGCGGCTTGCGGCAAGCTGCAAGGCCATGCTGGCACCCTCGCCAGCCGCGGCGGCTGTTTTCCTTTTATAAGCCCAGTAGCGCGAAACAAACTCGCTCATGCGGTAGAGCACAGCGCCCGCAGGCCCCAGCCCCAGGGCGGCGAGCACCGAAAACCAGCCCAGCACGCCGAACACATGGCGGTGCGCAGCCAGCACCGAATATTCAATGACGTGGCGGACGATTTCGCTGCGCGGAAGCTCGCTCGCATCGACCTGGCGCCACTGTGCCAAGAGCTCGCGCGCCGTTGTTTCGTCGCCGTCATCCAGCGCGTCGCGTATGTCCGTGAAGTAGTGGCTGAATTGCCGAAAGCCCAGCGTGACATACAGGATCGCCACGCTCCACGCAAAAGCCAGCACAGGGTTGACGGTCCAGAGCAGCCAGTGAATCAGGAAGGTAACCAGCGCCGGCACCAGCACGGCGACTGTCCATGCAATCCAGCCATGGTGCGGTTTGCCGGCATCCAGGCTGCGGTTGGTCCAACGAGCCCAGCCACGAAAGCCGGCATGTATCCAGTTGCCGCGCGCCAGCGGTCGGGCTTGTTCGATGATGAGTGCAAACAAAACGGCAAAAAAGCTCATGCAAGAATCATACTGCCCCCACGGTCGCTCACTGCGTGTAGCTCCCTGCCCCCCCGAGGGGGCCGCCCGCCCTCCGGCCCGGCGAAGCCGGTTCCGGGGCTCATGCTGGCATGAAGAGTCCGATACAACAACCAATCCGCGAGGTATTCACCAGTGGGGGTCGAGGGTCCGGCTCCGCCGGCCCCAGGCGCCGCCCCCTTGAGGGGGGAACAAGCTACACGTAGTGAGCTTGGACAGGGGTGCATCACTTTTGGGGGAACAGGCTACACGAAGTGAGCCTGGACGGGGGTGTTAGGCAATCAAGAAGCGGTAGAGGTTGCGCAGCATGCCGGCTGTTGCGCCCCAGATATAGCGCTCCCTGGCCTCGTTCCCGTCGCCTTCCACGGCAGGGTCGGAATAAGGCATGGAAAGCCATTGGCGTATAGCGCCATCGAACGCCATTTCGTGGCGGCGATGATTGGCCGGGTTCATCAGGTAGCCCAGCGGCACTTCGAAAACATCCGCGACTTCACCGGGGTTGGGTTGCAGCACGAAGCCCGGCCTGACCAGCGCCACAACCGGTGTGATGATGAAAGCAGTTCCGGTGACATAGGTCGGCAAGGTGCCCAGCACCTCCACATGATCGCGCGGCAAACCAACCTCTTCGTGCGCTTCCCGCAGCGCGGTATCCACTGCATCGCGGTCGGTCTCGTCCGTGCGGCCGCCCGGCAAGGCAACCTGGCCCGAGTGCGTGGACAGGTTGGTGGTCCGTTCCGTCAGCAGCAGCGTCAACTCATCCCGCATGATGAGCGGAATCAGCACAGCGGCCAGCGCAGGCGCACGGTCGGTGAACTTCTTTTCAACACTGTGTTCGGGCGTCCAGACGGGCGGGTGCCGAAAGCGCTGGCGCAGGGCCTCGGGAGAAAGGTGCGCCGAAGGGACGCCGGCCAGATGGTCATCAATACCCAGCACCGGGATGCTGCGGGGGTCAAACTTCGGCAGGGGCCGGGTGTGGTTCATGGAATGAGAGATTAGCAGGCAAAAAAAAGCCGCTCGGCAGAGCGGCTTTTCAGGGCGGAGGTGCTTTTAGGCAGCCTTGGCGCCCAGTTTTTCCTTGATACGTGCGGATTTGCCGCTGCGGCTACGCAGGTAGTACAGCTTGGCACGGCGCACATCACCGCGGCGCTTGACTTCAATCTTCGCGATCAGCGGGCTGTAAACCTGGAACGTACGTTCCACGCCTTCGCCGTTCGAGATCTTGCGAACGATGAAGCTGGAATTGAGGCCGCGATTGCGCTTGGCAATCACCACACCTTCAAAAGCCTGCACACGTTTACGCGTACCTTCAACCACATTGACGCTCACGATCACGGTGTCACCGGGAGCGTAAACAGGAATGGTTTTGTTCAAGCGGGCAATTTCTTCCTGCTCGAGGGTCTGGATCAGATTCATGATTTTTCCATCTAACTTTTTCGCTCATACACGCGCTACGCTAAAGACCGCAAATCCATGGATTCATCCGCAGATGATTCAGATGGTTGCAGTGGCCGCCAGAGGATCGAAAACTCTTTGATTATAGCAAGTCAGGCATCTTTGTCCGGGTTTTCGACCAGATCGGCCAGAAAAACCTCATCGCTCTCGCTCAGTTTTCCGTGCCCCCTGGCGATTTGCACCAATTCGGGGCGCTGCAGCTGGGTCAGGGCCAGACGACGCTCCCGTCGCCAGCGCTCAATGTGGGCATGGTTGCCGGACAGCAGGGTTGAGGGCACGGGCTGGCCACGCCAGCTTTCTGGACGCGTGTAATGGGGGCAGTCGAGCAGACCGTCGAGCGCGGGATTAAAGCTGTCCAACTGATGGCTGCCCTCGTCGTTGAGCACGCCGGGCTGAAGACGGGCCACCGCATCGAGCAGGGCCATGGCAGCAATTTCCCCGCCCGACAGCACAAAGTCGCCCAGGCTGATCTGCAAGTCGACATGGGTCTGGATGAAGCGTTGGTCAAGCCCTTCATAGCGTCCGCAAATCAGCACTGCACCGGGGCTGGCCGACCAGCCTTCGACACCCGCATGGTCCAGCACCTTGCCGACGGGAGAAAAAAGCACTGTGGACGCCTTGGGCGCCCCGCAGGAGGCGCGATCGGCCTGGATTTTTTCCAGGCACAGCGCGAGAGGCTCGGCCATCATCACCATGCCCGGGCCGCCGCCAAAAGGGCGATCGTCCACGCGGCGGTAGTTGCCGTCAGCAAAGTCCCGCGGGTTCCAGAGTTTGACGTCGACCAGACCCGACTCGTAGGCGCGGCGGGTCACGCCGCTCACCAGGAATGGCGCAAAAATCTCGGGGAAAAGGGTGATGATGTCAAAGCGCATGAGGCTATTGTGTGCGAGCCGCGCGCTACAGGGCAATCTGCCCGTCAGGGCCGCAAAAATCAGTAGTCAGGCTGCCAGTCAACGGTGATGCATTTGCCGGCAATATCGACCTTGTCGACATAGACGGCGACAAACGGAATCATGCGTTCGGCGGTCACGCTGGTGCCGTCTTCCTGCTGGGCGGTGTACTCCACGCACAGCACCGAATGGGGGCCGGTGGTCATCAGGTCGCGAACCAGCCCCAGGGCCACGCCTTCGCGGTTGACGACGTTGAGGCCGATCAGGTCAACCCAGTAGTACTCGTCTTTGGATGCGGCGGGAAAGCTGCTGCGCGGCAAAAAGATACGGGCGCCACGCAAAGCCTCGGCAGCATTGCGGTCATCCAGGCCGGCAAATTTGGCGACAACGGAATCAGAGTGGACTTTGGCCTCGTCCACGCTCAGTGAAACGGTGCCGGAAAACACGGTGAACCCTGGGCGGAATTTGGCGTCGGGCGCCTGCAAAAACCAGGATTTGGCCGCAAAAAGCGCTTCTGGATCGGTGCTGTGCGGCAGGATTTTCACCCAGCCCTTGACACCCCATGCATCCAGGATGCGCCCGACTTCGATGGCGTCGTCCGGCAGGCTTGAGGGTGTCAAGCCAGCGGACGGCTGAAGGCCGGGCTGCATCAAATCTCTAAATCAGACCGGTTTTCAGGCCGTTTTGGCAGCAGCCGTAGCACCTTGCTTGACCAGGCGCTCAACGGTAGGCGATGGTTGTGCGCCAACGCTGATCCAGTGGGTCAGACGGTCTTGCGCAATGCGCAGGCCTTCTTCGCCACCTTTG
>NZ_JBDTPB010000119.1:0-71316 GCF_039932935.1 Polaromonas sp. | reverse complement strand
GTCAAACCTCACGTGCTCCGTTATTGGGAGCAAGAGTTCACGCAGCTGCGCCCGATGAAAAGGCGCGGCAATCGCCGTTACTACCAGCACCATGAGGTGCTGATGATCCGCCGGATCCGTGATTTGCTCTACGACCAGGGCTTCACCATTAGCGGCGCGCGCAACAAACTTCAGGAAATTGTTCAAACCGAACGCGACAAACGCCGCAATGGCGAAGTCATGCTGGACGGGGTGGAGGTACTCGAAGGCGGCGAATCCCTGCTGGACGATTTTGAGGATTCCAGTGATCACTCGGACTTTGAAGACAGCGACGTCGATTTGCCCAGCGATAGCGCCGCGCAGCAGCGGCTGCAGTTGGTTCGTCGCGAGTTGTTTGAAATTCGCGATCTCCTCAGCGCTGGTCACTGAGAAGCATTTGCCGCACGCTATAATGCAAGGCTTGTCGGTGTGTGGCGCAGCCTGGTAGCGCACTTGCATGGGGTGCAAGGGGTCGAAGGTTCGAATCCTTTCACACCGACCAATAAAACCAAAAGATAGCCGGTTAGCGTTCGCTAACCGGCTTTTTTTTCTCCGGCTACCGCTACACTTTTGCGGCGTATTCCACTTGGCTTTATCGGGCTCTGCTGGCCAAAGCAGCGCATATCCATAGTTGGTCGAGCAATGGCATACGAGAAAAAACTTCGTCGAAATGCGATAGAGGGCTGGACTGTTGAATTCCGCTGAAGTCTGACGCGCAGTTGGAGTGAACCCCTCGGACTGGACCAGAGGGGCGAGATGAACTGATACGCTGGCGGGGCCTTCAACCAGGAGAAGGTCATGTCATCAAGAGGTCCGTACCGGCGCCATGCACCGGAATTCAAGATTCAGCTGTGCCGGGAGATCCGAAGCGGTGCTCTTGGCCGGCGTGATGCGCAGAAGAAATACTCGCTGTCAGCCAACTTGATCCAGATGTGGCTGACGCAATTCGACCGCGGCGAGCTCAGCACAGAAGAGGCCGAGGCTTCTGTCGTCGCTGAATACGAAGCCAGGATCGCAGCGCTGGAACGCAAGGTCGGCCAGCTCACCATGGAGCTGGACCTGGTCAAAAAAACTCCTCGCCTGCGCCTCGTGAGCGACAACGAGAATTCCTCGATCATCACCGGCCCCAAGCCTGCTCCATCCGACGGGGGTGCCACGTGATCGATCTGCCGCGCAGCACCTTCTACTATCACCCGGCAGCCGCCAACGATGGGCTGAACGACGTCACGCTCCTGCAGCTCATTGAAGGCATCCAGGACGAGTTTGCCGGGTACGGCTATCGGCGCGTGACGCACGAGCTGCGCCGGCGCGGCCATGTCGTTAACCACAAGCGCGTGGCGCGCCTGATGAAGGCCCACAGTCTTGGCATCAAGCCGCGCAGGCGCTTCGTGCGCACCACTGACAGCAACCACGACTCGCCAATCTTCCCGAATCTTTACCGCAATGTCATTCCGAGCCGGCCGGATGTCGTCTGGGTGCCCGACTTCACGTACATCCGCATCGAGACTGGGTTCTGCTACTTGGCGGCTATCCTGGACGCATGCAGCCGCAAGGTCGTGGGCTATGCCATCTCGCGCAGGATCGACACGCCACTGGCGCTGGCCGCGCTGCAATCCGCAGTTCAAAGCCGCAAGCCACCACCCGGATGCATTCATCACACCAACCGTGGCAGCCAGTACGCCAGCGAGACCTACCGCCGTGCCCTGAAGGAGGCGGGCCTGCGAGGATCGATGAGTTCGCCTGGCAATCCGTACCACAATGCACAGGCCGAGAGCTTCATGAAGACGCTCAAGACCGAGGAGGTTTATATTGCCGGCTATGAGACCTTTGCAGACGTCGCCACCCGACTGCCAAGGTTCATTGAAGAGGTCTACAACGCCAGGCGCCTTCACTCGGCACTGGGCTACTGTCCACCAAACGAATTCGAATCACAACTCGCCCCGCTGGTCGCTTAGTTCTGACTCTCTCTAGTCCAGTCCGAGGGGTTCACTCCAACTGCGCGTCAGACTTCAGCGGAATTCAACACGTCTACGACCGGACCATCGATACCTATCGTGCGGTTGGCCTGATTTCTTGAGCTATTTGGACTTGGCTGGTGAGGTTGCCTGCCTTGCCGCTCAGGCAGAGGCAGGAAGTTGAGACTCTTTTCTGATGGTCCAAAGCTCCTGGGTATCTAGGGTGACGCGTTCCACCACGCCATCTACTTCCAGCCTTTCCAGCGCCTCCAGTGTCGTGGTCTCTGGAGGGACGGGTTCTTCCCATTGAATCCAGAAAGAATGGATTCCCTTGACCGTATCGACTGAATGCGGGGCACTCTCCAGTTTTCTGCGGATACATAGGACTGCGAGATCGACCAGTTGTTTATTCACCAAGCGTGCTTTTTTTTGATAGCGCTGACTGGCCGCCATCGGGTTGCGGGCCAGTCACTCCGCATATCCAAATGTCTCCAAATGCCGTCTGCAGCCTCTTTGGCATCAGTCAACCCCATTATTGTTCCCAGCAGCTTAAACGAATCCATTTTTCTTTGGAAGTTAACCATTCGCAATAGTGGCATCCATTCTTTGAAAAGGTTCCGTGGAGTTCGTCACTGCGGCGGGACATATCTGCACCAGTGCCTGGATGTTCTTGTCCTCATGGTTTTCCAAACTCTTCTGCATGCTCGTGCACCTTTCACCAGCCGGTTTTTTGAGCGGCGATACCTCCCCTCGACTGCCGAAAAGGGTTGTGCAAATTAGTCCCGCCGGCGTTGGAGGGTGAAAAAAATACCTATACAAATCAACAGCTTGAGAGCTCTTCAACGCTGGCATGCCGCTTGCGAAAACTAAGCGGGAGAAATTCCGCCCACTGCCCTTGTGGCTTGGCGAGCGTTTCTGCAAGTGCGTGCGGTATTGACTATGAGAGGCTAAAAATGGCTGAAAGTGTTCAAAAGTGGCTGGAGCGTAATCGTCCGCCCCGGGTGAAGATCACCTATGAGGTGGAGACCGGCGGTGCCATCGAAAAGCAGGAGCTCCCCTTTATCGTGGGAGTGTTCGCTGACCTGGCTGGCGATCGCAACCCCGATGTGGATTTCCCGCCTTACAAACAGCGGCAGATGGTGCCCATTGACCGGGACCTCTTCAACGACGTCATGAAGACGCAGTTGCCGCGTGTGGCTCTGGGCCGCGTTCCGCGTATCCCGTCACCACCCGGTGCAATGCAGATCGGAGCCGTCGAATCGGCCAATCTGTCCGGCGACATTACTTTCAGTTCGCTGGATGCGTTCGACCCGATCGCCATCGTGCGCGCCATTCCCGACCTCAACAAGCTCTATCGAGTACGCAGCAACATCCGTATGCTGCAGTCGCGGGCGGAGTCGAGCGACCGGCTCAACGACCAGATGAATCTGTTGATCGCCAAAACGCCGGACGGCCAGGCCGGGCGCGCACAACTTCAGGTGCTGGCCGGGCCGGACTACCGAAACAGTGTCGTCAAGGCAGACATGGACAAGGCGCCTGGCGAACTCAAAAAGGCCACATCTTCTTTGTACGACCTGGCCATGGTGATGGGCAAGGCCGATCAGGCGGCCAAGCTCAAGGCTGCCACCGACTGGGGATATGAGACCGTCAACAACCTGGGCGCGGACGGCAAGCCGGTGGTTGACGCCGATGCAACCCTGGCGCCGCTGCGCAGGCTGCTGGGGGTGTTTTCGACCCCGGACACGCCGGAGAACCTGCAGACAGTGTCTGCCCAACTGCAGCAACTTACGCAGTGGGATGCCAGCCTGTCCTCCAAAATCCAGCTGGAACGCAATGCGATTGCCAGCAATCTCGGGGCCGATCCCACTGTGACCGCGACGCAGACCAAGCTCGCTGCAGACGCCACAGCGCTATTGGCTGCGCTCGTACCCAAGGACGGCCAGATCGATGCCGACGCGAAAAGGGCCGCTCTGGCTGTGCTCGGCATGCAGCAGACCGACGACAGCGATTCGATTGCGATGCCGGCCGACGCCGCGCAAGTGCGCACAGTGGCCGAGCAAAAGCATGACGCGGTCAATCGCAGGGTGGCCAACAATATGCTGCTGGTTCTCAGCGGCGCTACCGACGCGCCCGACCCGAAAGCAAAGCCGGTGCCTCCGACGAAAAAACAAGCCACGCAGAACATTGATGCGGTCTTTTCCCTGATGGATGCGGCTGGCCTGAAAACCGACGAAGACAGGCAAAAATTCCTTGGTCCCATCGGCTTTTTCGTCACTGATGTTCTGGCGCGACTTGATGCCCCTGGCTCAACCTATGCGCCAGTCGCCGCGATCACGGCCATCGACTCGCACATCTCCGACATTGACTGCTGGCTGAGCCGGCAGTTGAGCGTCATCATGCATGCGCCGAAGTTCCAGGAGGTCGAAGCGACCTGGCGAGGCCTGCACTATTTCGTGTCCAACACTGAAACCGGCAAGATGCTCAAGCTAAGCGTTTTCAATGCCACCAGGGACGAGCTGCTCGACGACATGGAGAAAGCCGTCGACAAGGACCAGAGCAAGCTCTTCAAGATGATCTACGAAGACCAGTATGGCACCTTCGGTGGTCTGCCTTACAGCCTTCTGGTCGGCGGCTACGAGGTGGGCCGTAGCGCCAAGGACATCGAGTTCCTGCGCAAGATCGCCGAAGTGGCTGCATCTGCCCATGCGCCCTACATCACCGCGGCCTCGGCTTCGCTGTTCGGCCTGGACAGCTTCCGCGACCTGGCAAAACCCCGTGACCTAGAAAAAATCTTTGAAAGCATTGAGCTCGCAGGCTGGCAGGAATTCCGCGAAAGCGAAGACTCCCGCTATGTGACGCTGGTGATGCCACATGTGCTCCTGCGTTTGCCATACGGAAAGGACAGCTGGCCTGTGGACGGCATGGACTTCGAGGAGACCGTGGGGCCTTCTACCAGCTCTCCCGACAGTGGCAGTTTCCTGTGGGGCAACGCGGCCTACATGCTCGCCCAGCGCGTGACGAACGCGTTCTCGAAGTACAACTGGACCGCGGCCATACGCGGCGTTGAGGGTGGTGGTCTGGTTGAAGATCTGCCGACCTACAGCTTCCGTACCGACTCTGGAGCAGAAGAACTGTTTTGTCCGACCGAAGTGTCCATCACTGATCGGCGCGAGAAGGAGCTCAATGACCTGGGATTTATCTCCCTGTGCCACTGCAAGGGCAAAGGCCAGGCGGCTTTTTTTGGCGGGCAGACCAGCAACCAGCCGAAGAAGTATTTTTCCGACAGCGCCAATGCCAACGCGCAGATTTCCGCGCTGCTGCCCTACATGCTCGCAGCCTCGCGCTTCGCTCATTACATCAAGGTCATCATGCGCGCCAAGATAGGCAGCTTCCTGACGCGCGGCAATGTAGAGGCCTACCTCAACACCTGGATATCGAACTATGTGCTGCTCGATGAGAACGCTTCTCAGGACGCAAAGGCGAGTTTCCCCCTGAGCCAGGCGAACGTGATCGTGAAGGATGTGCCGGGCGCCGTGGGTTCCTACAACGCGGTGGTCTTCCTCAGGCCGCACTTCCAGCTTGAGGAGTTGACGACCTCGATCCGCCTTGTGGCGAATCTGCCGAAGTGACGCATTCACTTCCCACCCAACATAGATCAACGAAAGACAAACCATGGATCTGATACTGCTACAACCCGGCGACACTTCTGTGTTCCCCACAACAAGCAATGACTGGGCCACGGGCGGCAGCCTGATTTCGACCGGCGCCGACTGGACCGCCAACGAGGAACTCAAGCTCGGCCAATGCATCGAACTGGTGTCAGTGCACCAGGGTATGAAGCAGCAGGTGACGACGGACGTCAGCAATTCGGCGCGCACCTCTGGCAGGCCGGTGATCACGGAGTTCACCTGCGTCAAATATGTCGACAAGACTTCGGTCAAGCTCTACGACTTCTGTTTGCGCGCGAAGTCGCTGGGCGACAAGGCCAAGCCCTCGTACATCTACATCCTGCGCAATTCGGGAGACAAGGTCGGCAACATCATTACCTTCATGCTGCGCGATGCGCTTATCAGCGAAATTCAATTCCAGTCACATCCTGACGACATGCCGACCGAGCAGTTCAAGCTTAACTTCACCGAGATCGTCTGGACCTACGCCGTGCAGACGCCGGACATGCAGGTCAAGGGGAACGTCACTGCCGGCTGGAGCCTGGCGCAGAACAGGCCTTTGACGGCGTTCACTTGAGCCTCGTTGTGGCCCTGCGGGGGCCGTGGATTTTCGTTGTTTTTGAGATGGCGTATCGTTGTTGCGGCGCGCCGGCCCAAGGGGATAAACATGCAGTTCTTGCTTGAGCGCCTGGAGTTTGCGGGTGCGGCGCCGGCGCAAATCGGCCAGGGCTTCAATCTGCGCGATGCCGTGCGGCTGCAGATTCAGCGTCTGGTTAGCTCGCACGTCTGGGCCGGTTCGACCGGTCTGGAACTCATGCGCATCGGCCTGCCTTCCCTGACTGGTGCCGGTTATGCCCAAAAAGATGACATACAGCGTTATTCGCTGGGCATCCGCGACATGATCGTGCGTCACGAACCCCGGCTGACGGGCGTACGTGTGACTGTTGAGGAAACGCGCAGTTCCGTCATGCCTTTCCAGGTAGTCGTCACCGGCAAGCTTGCCGACCAGCCGCTGACAGAGACCTTCAGCTTCGGGTTGCCGCGCCGCTAGGCGCTTCCAGGCCATGCAAGTCTACGGAACTCATCTCAAGGACTACTACCAGCGTGAACTGGCAGGGCTGCGCAACGACGCTGCCGCATTTGCGCAGGCCTATCCGACAGAGGCGCAGGCACTCAAACTCGATCGCACCGGCTCGCACGATCCTCACGTGGAAATGCTGCTGCAGTCCTTTGCTTTTCTGACCGGCCGTGTGCAATATGAGTCCGAAGTCAGCAAGGCGCTGATCCCGAACGTACTCCTCGGTTATCTTTATCCGCACCTGGCGGCACCCGTGCCGTCCATGTTGATTGCTCAGGTCCGCGTCAAGCCGGACGACGCGGCCGGCGCGGTTCTGGAGCGCGGGCGGCAGGCCAGTGTGACGGCCGAGGACGCCCGGGGCCGGAAAAGCGTCTGCCGCTTTACGACGACCTGCGACTTGCCTTTGGTGCCGCTGGGCATTGTCGAGATTGACATGCTGCAGGCGGGAGATTTTCCGGTCGGGTTGAGCGACGAACGTTGCCTGTCGGTGCTGCGTGTTCGGGTGCGCAGCCTGGGTATCGACCCGGTGAAGGCGCTCAAGAAAACCCGGTTGCGCTTTTACATCGACACCAGCCAAAAAGACGCCTGGTATTTGCAGGAGATGCTGGGCCTGCACCTGCACGCCGTTGACATCTCACAGATTGGTGGTGAGCCACTGCCAGGCGCAAACCAGGGCGCCGTCCACTGGCTCGGGTTTGAGGACGAAGAGGCCGCTCTTCCGGTCCGAAGCAACATGCATCCCGGACACCGGCTTCTTCAGGAATATTTCTCCTTTCCGGAAAAATTCATGTTTTTCGAAACCGGCGAGTTTGACCTCGCTCCGTTTGAGAATGGTTTTGACTTGTTGTTCCAGTTTGACGTGGCTTCCCATAAGGATCGCCAGCTCTCGTCACGTTCGCTCAAGCTCAACTGCGTCCCGATGGTGAACCTCTATCGTCAGCGCATGGAGCCCCTGGCGCTTGACCACACGCAGTACGAATATCAGCTAACCGCAGACGTGCAGAACCGCCAACACTGTGAGATTTACAGCATTGAGGAGCTGGTTTCCATTAGCGCCGACGGCAGCCAACGCAAGCTGGCGCCGTACTTCGAACTTGGAAACGCGCACACGCGTGGCACTGATGACTATTTTTATGTCATGCGGCGCGAGGAAAACCAGCTTGGCGGTATTGCCGGTACCGAGGTGTTCATATCTTTTCTTGATGTCCGGCAGCAGATGGCACTGCCGCCGGCAGAAGTTGTTGGCGGGCGGGCGCTTTGCACCAATCGCAAGCTGGCAGAACAGCTGCTGGTCAAGCAACCCCTGCAGCTCGAAGGGGCGGGGCCGATCACGGTACTCGAAGTGATAAGCCGGCCTTCGCGTCACATCACCCCCGCACTGATTGGGCGGCGTCCCTGGTCGCTGGTGTCCCAGCTCGGCATGAGCCATTTGTCGATGGCAGAGGGGCCGCAGGCGCTCGCTGCATTCAAAAGCATGCTGCGCGACCACATCGACCCCCTGCAGACACAGGCTTTCCGCAGCATTGAAGGAATTCAGGCGCTGCAATGTCGGCCCGGCATGCGCTACACGATACGCGATGGAGTGCGGGGCTATGTGCAATGTCTCTATATCACCCTTACGCTGAATCGAAAACAGTTCGAGTCGACCAGCATGCTGTTATTCGCGTCGGTGCTGCGCTATTTTCTTGCGCTCTACTCAACAGTCAACAACATGGTCTGCGTAAGCCTGGAAACCACTGACGAGAAAGGAGTACTCAAAAGATGGCTGCCAATGGTTGGGGCCCAGATCGTTCTTTGAGCCGCCGGCTCGAGCAGCGTTTTGGGGAGTTCAATTTCCTGCAGATGATCCGTCTGTGGCTGCGCCAGCCGGATGATCGTGCCGGCGGGTCAGCCCAGACCGTGCGTTTCGAGGCTGACCTTGATGCGGGTTTTCCCGCGCGCGCGGCGAGCGCCGTGCGCGTGCAGGCCATTGCATCCGGGTCGTCGGCGGTTCCTGCGCTGATTGAGGCTGAAGGCGATCTGCGTGACCGGCCGCAAATGCTGGCGATCACCACCCCGGACTTCTGTGTTGGCAGTGCACTCGGTCCCTTGCCCGAACCTTTTCTCGAGTGGATGCGCGAGCTGGATCGCGCAGGAAAATCCGCGACGCGCGCATTTCTCGACATTTTCAATAACCGGCTAAATCTGCTGCGTTATGAAACCCGCGCCGGCTTTGAGCCTGGGCTGAACAACGAGCTGCCAGAGCGTAGCCAGCTCGCCGAATACCTTGGCGCGCTGATGGGGGTGGACAACGCCGAGCAGGCCGGGCAAATCCCGATGCCCCAGCGCCAGTGGCTCGGCATCGGGGACTTGCTGGCGAACGGCCGGCGGTCGGCAGCCGGGCTGGTTCAGGTGCTCTCGGTGCAGCTCGGGTTTCCTGTGAGGTTGCAGCCGCTGGTAGGAGCATGGCGTGCAATCGATCCGGACGATCAGCACCGTTTGGGCCGCAGTGGCCACCGGCTTGGCGTTGACATGCTGCTTGGTCGCAGCACTTGGGATCAGCAGTCGCGCATCCGGCTGACCGCGGGCCCTGTCTCTTATTCCCAACTGGAGGCACTGCTGCCACCGCTGAAAAAAGACACAGAGCCAAAGCGTTCGCTGCGTCAATGGCAACGCCTGCAGCGCCAGGTCGATATAGGCAGTGAAGCACCTGCCGTGCGCAACTCGTATGAGGAACTGCAAGGCTTGCTACGGTTGATGCTTGACCGTCGCCACGATGCCGAGATCGAACTTTCGGTGCTTGCAGCAGAGGTGCCGCTGGCGCGGCTGGTATCGACTCAGGCCTCCGGCTTCTCCGGCATGCGCCTGGGCTTTAACGCATGGCTGAAGTCGCGGCCGACGGACAGCGCCGCTGGCATTTCGGGTGTTTGCGTTGCGCGCTTTCTGGTGCCTGCTTATGAGTCGGGAGCCATGACATGAACGACCGCGTCACTGGTATGACGACCGCGCTGGCCCTGCTGTCGCCGGCGCCGGTCGTCTACCTGCATGTCGCGCTGTTCCTGGAGACGGGCGTCATCCTGGGTGACGGTAGCTTTCGGTTGGTCAGCTTTAAAGGGCAGGAAAGCATTTCTGATCATTTTGAGTACGAACTGGAGTTGCACGGAAACTCGGACCCCGAGAGTGGCCTTGAGCTGGCCTTTGATGACCTGCTCGGGCGGCCGGTCACTGTGGGGGTTCACTACCCGGTGTTGGACGGCCAGCAGCAGCCGACGCGCGAAGAAGCCAACGAGTGGTTTGACCAGGCCGTACACGGTCAGGACGACGGCGTGCGGTTGTCCCTGTTCAATGGCATCGTCGCATCCTTCTCAATGGAGCAGCCAGGCGTCTATCGCGCGACCATGCGGCCGGCCCTTTGGAAGCTTACGCTCACGAACAACTACTGCATCCATCGCCAGCTGAATGTGCGTGATGCAATTGCGGGCGTCCTGCGCAAGCACAACATTGATTTTTCGGTCGCGGCGCTGGTCGGCTCAGGCAATCTGGCAGTCGCGAGGCAGCAGGACTGGCTGCAGGCCGGTGAAACCGACTACGAGTTCGTGCGGCGGCTCATGTCGAAAGCGCACATCTATTATTTCTACGTGACCACCGGCACCAGCCACACAGTGGTGTTCGCCAATCGGCCTGTTTACCCGGAAGCCCTGCCTGATGGCAAGCCGCTACGCTACTGCGGCACCCAGGAAGATACTCTCGGCCTGGTTCAGCCCGACATGATCGGTGACTACCGGTTTCAGCAGAGCCTGGCCAGCAGCGCGGTGACCTCGGTGTTCACGCGCGAGGAGGCGGCTTGGGAGTCGGACGCAGTGGCCGGGTTCCAGAGCTTTCATGCACAGACCAAGCCGGCGCTTGGTGCCTTGCCATTCAACCAATACCAGATCTACCAGTACGGCTGCAGCGACATTGAGGTCGATCACTATGCCCATGCAACGCAGGACACCCTGGATACGGGTAGCCAGCAATTCAGCGGTTCGAGCTATTGCCCCTACCTGCATTGCGGCCACCGATTCTCGGTGACGCAGGAAGTTCGGTCAGGGCAGTGGCCGTTGCAGGTCAGACCTCAGCTGGAGGGAAGGAGCTTTGTCGCGACGCAGGTTCAGCATGAGGCAACGCTCGACGGCAGTTACAGCAACAAGTTCCAGGCTACAGACGCCCAGGGACTGGTCACGCCATTCTCCATCCAGGAAACCCAGCAAGGCAGCGTGCTCGCCAGTGTCGTCTCGGGTGGAAACCAGGGTGTCGCGCCGGTGGGTTGGCGCTATATGCAGAAGGACAACTTTGACCCGGAGACCAGCCGCATTGTCGACAGCGAGGGCATTTCTCCGGTGCTTGAGGCGCAGGGTGTCTATGTGCGGTTCTCGACAGGCCAGGACATCTTTTCACCGGATGGTGCCGACCCGGCGGAGCCGGTCTGGGTCAAACTGGCTGCGCACATGCAGACCGTGCCGGAGATCGGTACGACCGTCATCATTACGCGCGCGCAGGACCAGTCCGAGCTGCCTGAAATCCAGAGCATCATCCAGGCTAATGGCACCAAGGTCATCATGCCGTCAGGCTGGACGGCCAATACCAACGTGGGCAGCAGCTATTCGACAGCCTATGGCGACGGCAAGAGCATCCGTTTCGGCTTGCATTCCGATGCCGACCTGGACAACGCGGTTGCCATCATCAGCCAGCAATACGACAGCGGAAAGTTCCGCGAATCGTCGTATTCGCAGGGTGCCAGCTATGGCTATTCGACCTCCGAAGACGGCGCAAACGGTCTGTTGAGCCAGTCGGATTCCTTCGGTTCGACCCACAGCACCCACAAGGGTGCAGAAAGCTGGAGCAGCACGGAGTTCGGCACGACCACCAACCACTCGCTGGTGACGGGCGACGCTACCAACACCAGCAAGACCGAAGGCACGCTCAGCAACACGACTTCGCAAAACATCGTGTTCAATACAACCACGACCGCGAGCCAAACCAGCGAGTCGTTCACTGTCAGCAGCGTCAACCTCGATGTAACGGGCCAGCACATCTCGACCTCGGCGGTCGGCATGGCTGTCAGCGCAAGCGCGACCGGGGTGCGGCTGTCGGGTTCGATGGAGGGAATGAGCAGCAGCAGCAGCATGGTCGGCCTCAGCGACAGTGACTCGGTTGTTGGCATGAGCATGCAGACCAGCGCGACCGGTTCAAGCAGCAACGTTGCGGTGACGCTTGCTTCGGATCATGTCTCGATGACGTTGGTCGATACGGGCACCAATCTGGTTGGCGTCAGCAGCAGCACCTCCATGACCGGTGCCAGTACGGCGATGAACCTGGTTGGCGCTCACAACGAGGTCAGCCTGACCGGCCTGTCCAGCCGGGTCAGCCTCACGGGCCAGAGCGACAGTGTTTCAGTTCTGGGGTCGAGTACTGACATCTCGCTGTCGGGCGACACCACGGCGATCTCGATGAAAGGCGCATCAACCTCGATTGAAATGACCGGGGCCGGCATCCTGGTGCAACTCACCGCGTTGCAGGCGACGATGCAGATCACGGGCCTGAGCCTGACGATCACCGAGCTGAAGATCTATCTCTAGGCCGCCATGAAGATCATCAAGCCCTTGAGCCTAGGCCTGCTCTACAAGACATACCGGCAATCGGGCATAAACCGCCTGGTGGTGACGGCGCTGGGATTCTTTCCGCTGGGTGAAGTCAGGCCGCAGCGCTTTCTCATGGAGGGCCCGCAATGGGCACGGGTACTGGCCGCATTGCCGGCGGGCCAGGCGCTGGACGAGGCGATGCCGAAAACCGGGGCCGAAGCCCTGGTGCTGGGTCGCGCTTGCGCGCCGGGAAACAGTCCGGTGAGACGCATGGAAGCGCGGCTGCAAGTCGGCTCCATCGACAAGCGACTGGCGGTTTTTGGCGACAGGCAATGGCGCTATGGCGTCTTGCCGCTCTTTGGCATCTCGCAGCCTGCGGAATTTGTACACATGCCGCTTGATTTCGCACATGCCTTCGGTGGTCCGGGCTACGAAGACAATCCGGTTGGCTGTGGTCATGACGGCAACCGGTTCGCCGCAATGGCCGGTGCGAACGAAGGGGGTATGCCGAACGTCGAGTACGCCGCTCAGCCCGTTGACTGCCATGGGCGCCGCTATCCCCCTGCTGGACTTGGGCCCATGCCTATCGATTGGGTGCCTCGCAAGCGCTATGCCGGTACTTACGATGAACGCTGGCTGCGCGAGGATTATCCCGGCTTGCCGCGAGATCTTGACTGGCGGCTTTATAACCAGGCTGCCGTTGACCAGCGCATCGCGAATCCTTTTGCGGGCGGCGAGGCCTACCTGTTACAGGGGATGCATCCGCAGATTGAGACCATCCGGGGCGCGCTGCCTGGGCAGCGCGTCAAGGCTTTCGCGCTCAAAAAGGACGCTACTCCCGCTTCGCTGGCTGAAGTCGGGCTGCGCATGGACACGGTCTGGTTCCTGCCGGAGCAGCAACTCGGTATTGCGGCCTGGCGGGGCGAGATGCAGATCACTGACAGCGATGCGCTGGACATTGGGGTATTGATGCTGGCTTACGAAGGCGCGACCGAGGCGCCGCGTACCTTGAACTATTACGCAGAAGTGCTCGCGCTGCGCCTGGACCCCAAGACTGCACCGTTGCATGCGCTCAACGAGTCGCAGCTCGCGCCGCGGCTCGATCCGGTCGATCCCGTGCTGGCTGCCGCCGAAGCCGAAGCGGCACTGAAAAAACGCCAAGACGTACTTGACGAAGTTACGCGCGAATTTTGGCAGCAAAGCGGCATGACGCCGCCCGCGGGCTACGAGCCCCCAAAAGCCGGGCCGCCCCTGCTCCAGACACCGTCGGCGAAGGCCCTGGCCGACGGCGATATGGACTTGACCGGTCTGATGCACAGCGTCGAAACGCTGGTGGCCAGTACCCGCGAAAACGCGGCCGCGCAGCAGGCAGCATTTACTCACCAGTTAGCAGAGCTGCAGGTGCTGACGGGGCAGGTGGATGTTTCCGCTGGGGGGCATGGAAATGCTCCGGAGTCCGGGCCGCTCTGGACGGAGGTGTTGCAGCGCGCCGATGGTACGGCGACGCGAGAGGCCCTGGCGCCGCTCGCGTTGGCCGCGACGCCGTCCCAACTTGCCGACCTTATGGCTGCCGCGCAACTCAAAAGCAAAGCCCGCCATGCGTCTCCCGTCCCGCTGTCGCCCGCGCAGGCGCTGTCGCCCGCTGTCGCGTCGCTATTGGGGGCGCAGGTGCTGGCCTGGGCGAAGGCCGGAGAAAAGCTTGCCGGTCGCGACCTTGCCGGCGCGGACCTGCGCGGTGCCGTACTTGCGGGCCTTGACCTTGGTGGATGCATGCTGGAGTACGCCGACCTCAGCGGTGCGGACCTGCGCGGCTGCAACTTGCGCCGCGCTGTACTGACGCAGGCGCGGCTCAATGGCGCACTACTTGATGAGGCCAACCTTGATGAGACCAACCTCTGCAGTAGCCATGCATGCGAAGCGAGTTTTCGCGGGGCGAGTCTTTGTTCGGCCCGTGCTTCCAAGGCGACCTGGACACAAGCTTGCGGCTCCGAGTGCGACCTGTCAGCCGCTCAACTCGACGACGCAGATCTTTGCGGCGCAAACTTCGATCGCGCGACGCTGGATACAACAATTTTCAACCAGGCAAAAATGGCTGGAAGTAGCTGGTGCGGTGCCTCGTTCAACAAATGCGTTGCCTGGAAGCTGCAGGCCCAGGAGGCCAATTTTTCGGGTTCGAGATGGCAGAGAAGTGCACTGATCGGTTCCGACCTGTCGGCCAGTAAATGGAGGGAGGCCCGACTGGTCCAGGTCCAGGGGAATGACAGCGACTGGCGTGGTGCCGACCTGTCCGGATTGCGCGCTGAACGCGGAAGCTGGACGCAAAGCCAGTTGCAGGGTGCGCGGCTCGACGGCGCTTTTATCATGGCGTGCGACATGAGTCGGGCTGACCTCAGCGCCGCCAGCCTTGACGGTGCCTGCCTGCCGCGCACTCTCATGATGAGGGCTCAACTGCCCGGTGCGAGTGCCGTGGGCACCGACTTCTATCAGGCGTTGTTGCGAAAGGCTGACTTTGGAAAGGCCGATCTGCGCGACGCCAGCCTGTATGAAGCCGAACTCACCGAGGTCTGCCTGGTTGATGCGGACACACGCGGTGTACGTCTGGATGCGCGCAGGAGGCTCGCATGAGCAGGACTTACAGCCAGGCCTCCGCCCAGGATTGGGCCGAGATTCAGCGCCTGGTGCGGCTTGGCCGTCCGGTGCGTGGCCAGATGCTGGCCGGACTTGATGCAAGCGGCCACGATTTCACAGGTGCGGTTTTCAGCGGCTGCCAGCTGGCGGGTTCGCATTGGGCCGGTGCCCAGCTGGAGGGGGCGTCCTTTATTGATTGCGAACTCGGCGCGGCCGACTTTTGCGATGCCGGGTTGCGCCGCACCGCTTTTTGCCAGAGCCGTCTGGCTGGCAGCGATTGGCGTGGTACGGCCGGCACAATGCTGGCCTTCAGTCAATGTGACCTCCGCCAAAGTCGTTGGGACGGTGCGAGCCTTGAGAAATCCATGTTGACGAAGTGCGACATCGGCGGCTCTTTCTGGATTGAGGCGCGCTTGCTGCGCAGCGCATTTGCAGATTGCCAGTGGGGCGGCAGCGACTGGCAGGGTGCCGAATTGCAGCAGGTAAGTCTGAACGAGGCACAACTGCAGCGAGCCAGGCTCGCTGGCATGCGAGCCAGCACCAGTCTGTTTATCAAAGCCAATTTCGCCGGGCAGAAACTGGCCGGTGCCAGCTTGTTGCGCTGCACTTTTCAGGGCGCCGATTTTTCAGGTGCTGATCTGAGCCGCGCCAGCATCCGTGAATCGAATTGTGCCGAAGCCTGCTTCAGCGCAACGCTGATGAACGGAATTGACGCTACGCGCTGCCAGTTCGTAAAAGCGAAGTTTGACCGCGTAAATCTTGACGGCGCCCAACTCGAAGGTGCGGTATTGCAAAAAACCCAACTCAACGGAGTTTCGCTGCGCGGAGCCGGATTGGTGAAAACGATCTGGGATCACAGCAGGCTTGACAGTGTCGTCTTCGCGGGATCGGACTTGCAGTTTGCCCAGTTCGCACATGCGAATGGCCGGGCAATGGATTTTCGGTACTGCAAGCTCGACCGTACGAGTTTTCACTGTGCGGTCTGGACCGACGCCGATTTCACTGGTGCCAACGTAGCAGCCGCCCTCGGCACCCAGGAGGCGCGCGCTGCCGCCGAAAAACGCTCACTTGAAATGGAAGCCGCATGAAACAGGCAACACAACTGGTCGATCTCCCCGCACGCCACGAAACCATGCAGGGTTGGGGAGAGGCGAGCATAGGCCGGTCGCTCGGGCAAGCGCAATGGCGGCTGGCGGACGGCCGGCTTGCGTTGCAAGCGGTTTCCTGCCTGCTCACGCCCCTGCCTGGCGACACGGTGGCCGTGCTGCAAAGTGCTTCGGGCCTATTCGTGACGCACATTTTGCTGCGCCCACAGCCGGCCGCGGACACGCCGGGCGCAGGCCGTGCCGAGCTTTCCGTGCCGGGCGCGGAGCTTATGGCGATCACCCAGCCAGCTTTTGAGCTGGCCTGCACCCGTCAAATCGCACTGCGTTGTCTTGGTGACGTCGAGCTGACGTCGGCCAGCGGCTCTGTCAGCGTCAACGCAAGGGATTTCCTGGCATCCGTCAGTGAGACCATGGTGCAGTCGGCACGCCATCTCGTAACGCGTGTGGAGCACGGGATCATGCAGGCCTCGGCGCTGCTGCGGCTCCATGGCCGGCAGGCGTTGGTCACGGCCGAAGAAGATATCAAGCTCGATGCTGAACGCATCAGCCTGGGATGAACCATGTTCGCCAATACGAACCTCTGCGTCATCAATTTCGCGTTTCCCGACGTCTGTCTGGTGCCTACGCCGGTGGGGCCGGTGCCTATTCCATTTCCCAATATCGTCATCACGATCTCGCACATTCCTTCACAAGCCTGCGTGATCATCGGCGGCGGACTCGCTGAAAACCTGGTGACGCAGGGCACGTTGAGCAACGGCGACGAGCCTGGCGTCAACCTGGGCGTGGTTTCGGGCATGGAAATAGGGCCGGACCGATATCTCATGGGTAGCTTCAAGGTCGCGATGGGCGGCGTGTTTGCGACTCGGCTGACCAGTGTGGTCGGACAGAACGGCATGATAGGCAACGCAATCGGTATGTCGATCACGCCTTCGCAGGTATGCGTGATGGTGCTGGGATGATCATTCGCACCGCCAGCGCTTTTCTCGGCACCGCGGCATTGCTGGCTGTTACCGGTTGCGGGTTTATCAGCTACGCGCTGGACTACAGCCCCACTACGCCGCTAAAGACGCTGAACATCGTCGCCGAAATCGATGCCAACCAGAATATGGGAACCGAGGTCGACCTGGTGTTTGTCTTCGACAAGAACGCGGCCGCCGTCTTGCCGAAAACCTCACCCGACTGGTTTGCCAATCGCGATGCGCTGCAGGCCGGTCTGGCCAGCGGCATCGCAGTACTTGGCGTGCAGGTTGTGCCTGGCAGCACGGTCACCAACCAGCCCCTGCCCAGCGGTTACGGCAAGGCCGTCTATGTCTACAGCTACGCAAGCTATGTGAGCGCCGGCGGTCAGGCTGTCGCCAACATCACTACTTACAAATGCGCTTTGATCACCCTGCGTAGCACGCAGATCAGCTATACGAGCTGCCTTTCATGATTGGAGAACCCATGCCTGAAACCATTTCAGCGCCAAAAGCCGCCCAGCCTTCAGCGAAGCTGTTCTCAGCTGCGGCCGGTCCGGCCTTGCCCGACAGTGTCCAGTGGATCGAAGGGATGTTGCTGTCACCCCAGCATTTTCAGCAGAGCGATGTTTACTGGCAGGAGCAGTTGAGGTACCGGCTGTCGTGCGTCGCACCGGATTTCTGGGGGTTGAGCCTGCTGCAGCTGGATATGGTGAAGCTCAAGGCCGGTATCGTCGCAATCAAACGGCTTGAATGCATCATGCCAGACGGCACGCCAGTTGTGTTTCCCGGTTCGTACACCGGAAAAACGCTCGAACTTGATGTCACCGCGCAGTTGCAGCGCACGCCTGATGGGGTGCGGTTGTCGCTGATCATGCCTGTGCGGGGCAACGCCTCCAATCACTGGAATACGACACCGGCACGCAATGAGGTTGTGCACGGCCTGGTATCGCTTGACGAGAACACCCTGACCGGATCGGTGCCGGTCGACCGCCTGCGGCCGGCGATCTCGCTGTCGGCCGAAGTCGCGGCCCCGGCCGGCTACGAGGTCTGTCCCTTGTTCGAGTTGTTCCGGCGCGAAGAAAACAGGCATGTCGAATTCAGGCCCTACCACCCGCCCATGCTGTGCTGGCAGGCCGGCGACTTTCTCAAGGCAACCGGCTTGCGGCACCGGCTCCAGTTGCTCAATGAAGCGCTGTGGCTCAAGCTGCGCGAATTGGGCGCTAACCGGGAAGGAGACGGTCCCGAGGACGATGAATTGCAGGGCGCCCATGTCCGCAAGCACCTGGAGATGGCCCGACGGCTGGCTGCCGTGCTGCCGCAGTTCAGCCTCATCGTGCAGCGCCCCGAGTCGAGTCCGCGCGCGGTCTACGATAGCCTGGCGCTCCTGCTTGGCGCGATGGCATCGTTCGGCGCCAATCCCATCCCGCCGGTGCTGGACGCTTATCAGCACGATGACTGTTCGCCACAGTTCCGGCGTGCGCTGGACTATGTGGTGCGCAAGCTCAGCTATATCAATACCAGTTTCGAGCTGCAGCCGTTTGAACGCCATGCCGACGGCACTTTTACACATGTGTTGCCTCCTGACGCGGGTGAACAACTGCTTGTCGAACTCAGGCCGCAGGGCGGCCAGGGCCTGGAGGCCGATGGACGCGCGTCAATGGAACGCTGGTTGCTTGACGCCTGCATCGCGAGCGAGGCGTTGCTGCCTGCCGCAGCCCGGCTGCGCGTGACCGCGAGGCCGCACCTCCTGACCGCCGAGGAACTTGCGAAGCGCAACCTTCGCTCGGGGGCGGCCTTGTTTGCAGTCGACAACCAGGTGCTGCAGCTCAAGGAGGGCGAGACCAGACTGTTCGGCCCGGGGCAAAACCTCGTCATTAGCGGCGACAAGAAGTCGCCGGGAACCCCGCCCGCGATGATTCTGCTTTATCGTGCGCGCGCCGCCGGCACGCGGACCTGAAGGACGCAGCCATGCAGCCTGCCGCTTTGCCCGAAATGCCGCTCCTGAGCTGCTTTGCGCAGTTCTATGAGGAGGTAGCGCGCGTGCGGCAGGAAAGCGAACGCGGGTCGTTGCAAGCCTACCTGGGGGTCTCCGGTGCGCCTCCGGCCGAGCCGGCCGAACTCGCGGGCCGTGTGAGCCTGCGCCTGGCCGACCTTCTGGCCGGCCAGGCACGCGATATGCGGGCTACCGCGAGCGAGGCACAGCAACGCGCCTATACGGCAGCCAGCTATGTGATGGTGGTGCTGGCTGACGAGATTTTCATCCTTGAACTCTCGTGGCCGGCGCAGGATGCCTGGCTCGAGGTTTTGCTTGAGCACCGGCAGTTCGGTTCGCGCCAGGCTGGGCGCCGCTTCTTCGACATGGTGGAGCAGGTGCTGGCTGTGGTGTCCCGATCCAATTTGCATCGCGATCTCGCTGCCTGCTTTCTGCTCGCGCTGCAGCTTGGGTTCAAGGGAATGCACCGTGGCGCGCAGGGCCAGCTGTTCCTGGACACGCTGCGCCAGCGACTGTACCGTTTTGTCAACGGCCGACCGGCAGAGCCTGACGGCAGGCTGTTTGTGCAAGCCTATGAACACACGGTCAAGTCGACTGCCGATGCACGGGTCGCGCCTCTGCGACCGTGGCTGCGTCTGGCGATGGGTTATGCACTTGGCTTTGTGCTGATGTCGTCGGCGCTCTGGCTATGGCTGATCCAGCCGCTGGTCAAGGTTGCGGGTGTCTGAGATGAGCAGCATCAGCAGTATCTGGTTTGGCGTGCTTGCTGCTGTCGCGGCAGTATTCGGCATTCTGATGTTGTGGTTGATCGTGCGCTCGCGCCAGGCCAAATTGATCGTGGCCACCGGCGCCATCAAGCCGGTTTTGGCGGCGAGTTTCTGGCGAACGCGCTGGCAGTCGTTCCTGGCCTGGTTGCGCGGACTGCGCACCGTACTGTCTAAAAGCGCGCGAGAGCGCTACCGGCAAACCTGGGTCATCTTGATCGGGCAGGCCGGCGCTGGTAAAAGCAGCTTGATCGCTTCGTTGCGACAGGTCCAGCAACGGCCAGACGCACAGGCGGCGACGATCGCCGGCGTGCCCCACACAGCCTGGCACAGCCTGGCACAGGGTGAACTCATAGACCCGCAAGGCAAGCTCAGCGCTGCCGGTCAAACCGGGCCCGACGCGGTAGATTGGCAAGCCGTGCTGCGCGGACTCGTCCACCTGCGGCCTGAACGTGCACTTGACGGGGTGCTGTTGGTGGTTTCCTCCCGCAGCTTGCTGGGCACGGGCCGTGAGAGTGTGCTTCAACTCGCGCTCGATGCCCGGCGACAGCTCGACGACCTGCGTTCCGCCACCAGCCTGGCCTTGCCGGTCTACGTGATCGTCAGCCAGTGCGACGCGGTCGATGGATTTGCTTCGTACTGGTGTCTGCAGGGGCGTTCGCAGAGGGAAGGAATGTTTGGCTGGTCGGCACGCGACGGCCTGTTGCAGTCCGGCCCGGTCCAGTGGATTGACGAGGCATTTGTTGACATCGGTGAACGACTCAAGGAAATCCAGGTAGAGGCCGCTGCGGCCCAGGAGCAGATTGCCGACGCTGATGCGTTTTTTCTGTTTCCGAGGCATTTCGAGCGTTTGCATGCACCCTTGCGCGACTACCTGGCCGAGGTCTTTCACGACACGGCGACAACGCAGCCTGCACTGTGCCGAGGTGTCTATTTCACGGGCTGCACCGAAGGCACCGGCGCGCCAGCAGGCATGCCGCGTGCCGATGTCTCGTTTGCCGAAGACGTCCTTACGCAAAAGGTGTTGGGGGAATGCGGGCTGGCGCGCGCCACGCTGGCGTCATTCTGGTCGCGTGAGCCGGGGCTGCTGCGGCTTCAGCAAGCCTGCATCGTGCTGGCCGGGTTGCTGCTGTTGGCACTGGTGTTATCGGGCTGGCGGCTGCAGCGCCAGGTTGATGGTCTGGGTCGGAGCATCGCCGCGCTCTACCAGTCGCAGGCGCTGGCAGGTGCACAGGAGAGCTGCGCTGGCCGCCCATTGATTGACGATGCGCTGTCCCGGGCCTCGGCCCTCGATATCGACCTGGTGTTCGCGACGATGCCGCTGTCCTGGGTCGATCGGCGTGCCAGCAACAACGCGGTGCAGGCCGTCTCCAGTACCGTGATGGCGCGAACGGTGTTTCCGGCGCTGGCTTGCGGCCTGCAGGCGCGGGTCGCGCGGCTCGACGCTGGTCTGGTCGTGGCGTCAGAGCCGACGCTTGCCGGTATCGCAGTCAACAACTCGGCGTATGCCAAAACCCGTGCCAACCTGAAGGTGCTTGCGCTGGAGGTGAACAACCTGGAAGACAAGCTCCAGCGTTTCGCACGCTTGACTGCCATACCCGCCGAATCCACTGTCCGCAAGCTGGATGATCTCAACCTGATTTATCTCTACGTCTACGGAGCGGGCTTGCCCCTTGCTGCGGCGCGGCCTGGCGGCGTGGTTGCCGCTTCGCTCGAGCAAGTGCCTTACAGCGGCGTGGTGAATGTGCCCGAGCGTTCGCGCGGCAACTGGGCGCGCCAGTTGGCGAATTCCAGCCGGCAACTGCATGTCGATTTGCTTGCTGAGGCCTCGATGGGCCCCAGCCTCCTGGCCAGGGTTGATCCGGCAAAAGGGCCACTTGTTGAGAACGCCAGGCGGCTCACCTCATGGCTGGTCTGGGTCGCCAAATCATGGGTGCCATCGGACCCGAACAACAATCCCTGTGCCGATGACGCGAAGGAATTACGACAACTGCTGTCGCCCCTCGTGACGCAGTACGGCTATCCGAAAGACCTGTTGGCAGGTGACGGTGGTTTTGATGAAGCAAGGTGCTACAACCCGGCCATGCAGGTGCTGCGCGGCATGCAGCTTTCGCCCTATGGGCCTCTGCTCATCGCACAAGGCCAGAGTCTGGTCATGAATCCGGCACTGTCGGCAGAGGTACGCGGCCTCGAAAGCCTGCTACAGCAGACTTTCATGCAGGTCCGGAACCCGCAAGCCTTTGCCTGTGTGAGTTCAGCGCCGGGCTGGCGCCTGGCAGACCTCGGCCGGTCCATGAATTACGCCGCTGATTACCAGCGATTCGCAGCAGGCCAGGGACTGCCGCCTCTCGGTGCGCCGGCAACCAGCAAACCGCTGTTCGACCGGCTTGCGAGGGCGCAGCTTGAGCAGGTCATGAATGACGCGATGCGCTCGGCGCAGTCGGCTGCAACTGAGTCGTTCGTGCTTCAGGGACTTGACGCGGTCTCGGCGGCAGACCAGCAGCTTTTGCAGCAGAGTGGTGATTTTTCGCGCGCACTGGATCCGCTGATCGGCAACCTGCGGCTCTATACCCAGTTCGGCTTTACAGCGAGCGCAGGACGCGTTTCACAGTGCGCGCGGGACTTTTCGTCGGATGCTCTCGGCCGCGTCTCAGGCCTTGTGGGTGGCAGCCGGCTTTATGACCCCGAGGCCGGTCCTGCCGACGGCCTGCTCGTGAACCTGGGCACCACGCCGGTGATACGCGACTACCTCGCGCGGCAGGTTGCGCGCGCGCAGGTGCTCGCTGGCTACGCTGATCCTTTCGTGAATCTGTTGCGCAACACTGACGGCGTCAACGATGCGCAGCGCGACAACGCGCAGACCTTGCCGTACTGGAGTAATACGATCAATGAGGTCACCAGCTACGTGCAGTTCAAGGACCCGGGCAAGCAGGTCGGCGCTCTCGACACGTTTTTCCTCAAGACTATTGCCGATCTCACCTATGCGAACTGCGGCAAGGTGCTGGCGGCCTACCAGCCAGCCGACTACGGCAACGACATGTTCTCGGAGAGGCGGCGCGACCTGATTGCGCAACTGAACCTGCGCTGTGTCGACCGTCGTACCGAACAGGCAACCAGTGCCTACGATGCCCTGGCCAAACGCTTCAACAGCCGGCTCAAGGGGCGGTTCCCGTTCGGCGAGACCAGCAGTCCGGACGCCTCGCTGGCTGAGGTGCAGGCCTTCTTCAGTGACTACGCCGCGCAACGCGAATCGCTCCAGCAGTCGCTGTCCGGCTTGAGCACCCCTGGCTGGACCGTTTCGGCACGCGGGTTCCTCAGTGAACTCGATGTAGCCGATCAGTTTTTGCGCCCGGGCTTGGGTATAGGCGCAGCACCGCAGCCTCTAAAGCTCGACATCACTTTCCGTGCGCTACCCCAGGAGTCACCTGGCAGTGAACAGGTCGTGAGCTGGGTTGTGAGCTCAGGTTCACGGGTGGCGAGCTATCCGGGTGGAAAGCCGCCGACCGTGGACTGGAGCTACGGCCAGGTGCTCGCGCTTGATCTGAATTGGGCCGAGCTGTCTGTTTGGCGACCGGCCACCTACCCGGTGCAAAGCGGCTACCGGGTCGAAGGCAGTACAGCTTCGTTTACTGAAAGCGGCAACTGGGCGTTGCTGCGCATGCTGCAGCGCTACCAGCCTGCGCCGGCACGACCGGCCGATCCCCTCAAGCCGGGCAAGGCGTTGCTTGAATTCGGCGTACCGATACAGCGCACGACCCAGGCAACGCCCACATCGGCCCCGGCGGTCATGACCGGTCAGGCCACGTTTTACCTCGGCTTGGTTTTGTCGGGTGTCGACCCGAAATCCCAGGCAAGTACAAGCGTTGTCTGGCCTGGACCTTTTCCCAAGTCTGCACCGCAGCGGCAAGATGTTTCCACGCAAAAACGAGCAAAACCATGAACACTGAATTGATGATCCGATCACAGCGTTATTTCGGCGAACGGCTCGGATGTTCACTCGAAAATCTGCTCGACCCGATTGACGCGGGCAATCCCGCCGGTTATTCGGTCAAGGGTAATGGTGTCTACAACACCATCCAGAACGCCAGACGCGAAGACGATGCGAGTTTGCCATTGGGTCCGTGGGAGCACAAGCTCAAGCGAGCGGACTGGCCAGTGGTGAGCCGCATCGCAACCGAAGCCCTTTGTTCCAAATCCAAGGACCTGCAGGTCGCTGCCTGGCTGCTTGAGGCCGAAGTGAACCAGCATGGGTTTTCCGCGATAGCTCCAGGCCTTTTGCTGCTTGATGGCTTGTTGCGTGATTACTGGGACGATCTCTACCCTCAGGACGCTGACTCCGGTGGCGAACACCGAGCCAACATCCTGCGCTCGCTCAACAACCGTTTGCCGTTTGTGCTCAAGCAGCTCGCCATGACCTCAACGGGCATGCATCGCAATTACAACCTCGCCGATTGGGAAGTTGCCATGCACCGCGAACGGCTGGCCCCGGCCGCCGCGGCCGCAGCGAACCAAGCTGATGAGGAGGAGCATGCCAACATGGAGACGATCACTGCAGCGATCGCCGCGACGCCATTGGCCTGGTATCAGGCGCTGCACCAGCAGTTGCATGATGCGCTGGCAGCAATGCAGTCGCTCAGGGACTGCATCGACCGCCATTTCGCGGTGGACGGACCGAGTCTGTCGGCGCTGGCTGGCTTGCTGACTCAACTGCACGCATTGGCCGAATCCGAGCTGCAGCGGCGCGGGATAAAGCTGGCGACGGTGAGCGGGGAATCCAAGCCGGGGCCTGGCACCGTTGCGGGGTCAGATGAAACGACCATCGTGGGTGACCAGACGTGGGCCATCGATGACCGGCGCCAGATTTACGCAATGTTGGAGCAACTGGTGGAGGCGCTGCTGAAGATGGATCCGCACAGCCCGGCGCCTTACCTGATACGCCGTGCGATCGAATGGGGACGGCTCAACACTGCAGAGCTCTACCAGGAGGTGTTTATCCGTCTTGGCGGCCAACTCAATATCTTCGAATTGGTAGGGCTTGAAACACCCGCAGCGCGGGAGGAAACATGATCGCATCACCTGAACCCCAAGGGCTTCTCGTACCGGTTTCCTTGGGGACTGATCCGTCGCCCCCGCCAGCGGCGATGGACACCGCGACTTCGGCCTGGAAAAATCTTTGCGAACTGTCACCCCTTTTGCTTCAGGAGCGTTCGGCCATTGCCGCTGCTCTGGCCGGTCCGCGTCTGGCGCGTGCCTGGGCGCGCGCCATTGTCACGTACTGGAGCAGGCTTGAACGCCTGGGTGGCCTGGACTTGTCCCAACCGCTCTACATTCTGGAAATGGTGCCCCATGACGGTGCCTTGGCTGTAGCTGTGCTGGCTACTTTGCGCGATGAGATGCATGCCTGCGGCATGCTCGGCTGGCCCGTCCGGTATGTGCTGTGTCCGCAGGCCGGCGAAGAAGCGGCACTGGCGCTGCTCAAACAGCCGGCACTTCAGCCTTTTGTCGCGCGCGGCTGGCTTGACCAGGCAAGCTGGCAGGCTCGGCGCGGCCACCCGCTTTTGCTCGGTGCGAACCGCTTTGCCCTGTTCGGGTCACGCAACCCGGTGGTCGCGATGACGGCAGGCGGGTTCTCCGCATTGCCGGCAGAACTGTACGGTGTGCACTACGGCGAACTATTGCAGGCGCGGGTTCAAGCGCAGCCAGGCAGCGAAGGCCGTTTTGCGCTGGCCTCTGAATGGCAGGATCTGGCGGAGGATGAGCTTGCCTCAGCCGCTTCCGCGTTGCTGGGCCATTACCGCGTCAGCCTGATCAGTGCCACTGTTCTACTTTCAAACTCCGCACTGTCCCTGCTGGATGCGCTTGCCGATTTTTCTGCTGGACGCTATTTGCTGCTGGCGGCAGACCGGGGAATCGCCGACGAACGGCAGATCAGGCTTAACCGCATGGCGCTTCCTGAACAACTCGCTCCCGGCGAACCGGGACTGCCGGTCAATTTTCACGCGCTTGGCCTGCATCAGGAGAGCGCCGGTGCGCACGTTTCGCACCTTGAATGGGACGCTTCTGGATTCATTCAGCATATGGCTTGCCGCGACGATGCCATCGGCATGGATGCCTCTAGCTGGAGCGCTCTTGTCGACACGGTGGATGAGGCCCATCCAGCTGAACGCTGGTGGCACGGCGCACCTCACGACCCCGTGGAAAGCATCGACGAAATCAATTTTCGCCTGCGCTGCTCGGGCCACGATCCATGGACCCTGCAGTCCATCCTCGACAGTCTCGATCTTCGCCTGCTGGATGTCGTCGACGGCTGCGCGCTGCAAACCCTGCGCCGCTGCCTGGCGCGAACATGGCGGCAGATGACACAGCGCCAGCGCGGCGACGCGGGTCTTTGCCTGGCAGGCCTGCTGGTGCATATTGGCCAGTGGGAGCTGGCGCGTGAGGTGCTCGCCGAAATTTCCGATGGCGACTTGCCCGCCGACCTCCGCACCGGCTGGCTGTTGCTTCGTGCGCGACTGGAAGCCCAAACCGGCCGAAGCGCCACCGCCTTGCGTCTATTGCGTGAATGCCTGCGCCTGGACGCCGGTCACCCAGGGGTGCAAGACATGCATCACCTGCTGGAGCAGCGCATCGCCAATTGGCAGGCCAGCAACTGGTATGAGGCCGACACGACGCGCGACGACGATCTTTCCCTCGAGCCGCTCGATGCCCTGCATATTCCGGCCTGGCTGTACCAATACCGGGATCCGAATATCGCCAGCATGGCCGGGTTGCCACCAATAAGCTGCGAAGCGGAGGCGAAAACCTATCTCGCCCGCATAGGTGACAGCGGCGGGGCCGAATATGCGGTTGTTCACCGGAGTTTCGGTTTGGTCGGTGCCATCGGTTTGCGCCGTGAAGCCGATATGGCCCATATCCATTTCTGGATAGGTGTTGAGTATCAAGGCGCTGGTTTCGGCGCGCGCGCCGTGCGGTTGCTGTTGCATGGCCTGCCCGGTAATGAAATCCGCCATGTTTTTACGGCAGTTTTCAAGGGCAACTTGCGTTCGTGCCGGATTCTTGAGAAGTCCGGATTTGTCGTACTCGCGCACGAAGGATGCGGTGCCGATGAGGATTACCAGTTCATGTATCTCGCATTGCCCGGTGCAGCCTGTTGTACCGAAGCCGAACTTGCCCGGCGGCTTGCGCGCATCTGCGAAAGCACAGGCGTACCGCTGGCCTGTTGAATTCAGTCCCGTTAAAAAAAGGAGCCTTCTGATGTTATCAAGATTACGACCCCTCGCGACCTGGCGCCGCCCGATGCTGTCAACTATGAGAAGTGGTTTTCGCCCCGCGGTAAGCACTCGCTCTTTTATGACCGATACGCAGATGCGCGAGAACCTGTCGCCGCAGATGCATGAAAATTACTCGGCCATGATGAGAGAGCTTGGCGAGCAGGCAAGCCAACGCGTAGGTCATGGCGAATGCGACGGAGTGTCGCGCAGTGTCTACAACAATCTGCGCAGGCGCCACGAGGCCTCGGCAGGTGTTGGCGCCGTGCGGGAAACAGTCTCAAACGAATGGACACCGCAGCACGATGCAGCGCTGGACCAGGGACATCCTGCATTCGTGCGTGCCACAGGCACAACCACGCCGCAAAGCGAATGGCATAGCGGTACCCAGGGACACGCAGTTGTATTGGTGGGCCGAAACCCATCAGGGCAATATGTCGGCCACGATCCAGACACCACCCATGCGCCAGGTGGCGACCGCACGTCGCTGGGCCGGAACCTGCGAACCTTCAGCTCCTCCGAAGTGCATTCGTTCTCCCCGGTTTACGAGGGCGGGGAAACCAGCGGCATGCACGGATCGTCTCCGGACGCTCCGCTTGATGTTTTCACGCAGCATCGCCCTCGCGGCCCCAGTCTTATGAGCCGGGCGTTGGGTTTTTTAGGGTTCGGCCGGTCATAGCCGAATAGTTCATTTTCTTTTTTTTAAGGAGTACACCATGGCGGCGAAAATAGTGACTACGGGAGGTTTCAAGGCTCTGACAGGCTGCGACAGGATCCGGGCAATGGTCAATGCGTTGACCAAGCATATGGCTCCGGTGGGGGGGGCGCGGCGGCGTGACGAATGCCTTCCAGCTGACGCAGAGGCGTCTGGCAGCAGGTAACAAAATTTCGGCCAATACATCGGGTGTTTCAACCAAAGATTCGCTTCACAAATCCTTCATCGAGAACGATGTGCTCCACGAGTACACCGATCAGGTGCATCACACGACAGTGAGCCAGGGCAAGATCACGGGTAGCCAACAGATTGGGGGGCCGTCGTTTATGAAGTTTGATCTCAAGAAGAAGGGCCATTACACGGGCTTCAAGCCGTTCTGATTGCCGGCAGGTTGACAGCAGGGCCTGCAGCGTCAGGCCCGCAGCCCTGACCGCTGGAGTGCCAGATGCCTAAGCCGACCAAACTGACGAAGTCCAGAAAGACCTTGCCCGGTGTGCCGGGCTCGCCTTCTCCCCAAAAAACAAAGGACGTGAAACTGGCGGCGATCCAGAAGGCCGGCAAGGCAAAACCCCGCAAGCTCGGCGACATGGCACCCCTGGGCATGCCCACTAAAAAGAGCTGGCGACAGGGCACTGACCAATGGCTTGGCAATGTCATGGCCTACAAGGCCTCGCAAGATCGCACGCTGACACCAATGCAGGCCAAGGGCGGGTTTCGTCCCCAGGTGGTAGACATGGTCGTCGGATCGAAGGCGTTTGCCAAAGGAGCCTTCCGCTACGCTTCCAACCCGACGAGCCACGGGATCAGCAGCGGCTACCACGAGGCGTTTGTCGTGACGGACATGACCCCCAAGTTGCAAAAGAGAGTGAAACATGCCAAAGGCATGTCAGCCATGCCGGTGATGGCAGAAGCTTCCTGGAAAGATTTTTCCCAAGCAACTTTCCCGGAAAGCAATGTAAGACCGATGATGGAGGCTGGTGACGGTGCAAGAACAGATACCGCTCGTACTATTCTGAGTGGACCGGGCGGTTCCGTTGCCGGGCATAGTGGCTCCGGTGTCCGCAGCACAGGTCAGGCTGCCGCGCATGATGTGTTGCGGGCTGCTTCAATGGCCGCATTGCAGGATGTGGCGATGACACCCGCCGCCATGGCGGTGACCGCTGCGGCCGCCACGGTTTTTACAATGGCCCCCGGCGCACTGGCCAGCCGCGCAGAGGGAGCAGAAAAACTCAAGGACAAGCGCGCGCTTGCAACCTGGGAAGAAGATCGTAACCAGGCCAAGGAGCGACTCGCCCAGGTCCACGGTGCACTCGGCCCGGCAGAAAAAACCGTCGTGCGGCGACACTTCCAGGCGCTGGCAATCAGCGTCGGCGGGACGCGCACGCTTGATCCTGATCAGCCCAGCTCGCCACGCAGGAGTACCACGCTACAAGCCGGAAATGCGGTTGCCGGCGGCGGCTATGACGGTTCACAGATTGGCGGGAAAGCCTCCAAAGCTCCCCCCGCCAGCGGGAGCGCACGTGACATCACGCAATACGTATCAGAGCCGTTCCGCGTGGATCGGTCATGAAACCCGCGCATTGGCCGGGCTATCAACGCTGTTTCAGCGTTCCGGCACCGGCCGTCCCCAGGCTTTCATAGGAGTAAACCATGGCATTCAAACGACAAACGCCGGCGCTGTCCAACCCAGTCACTGCGCAATCAGGCCCGAAGACGACGCGTACGGCGTCGCCTTCCATCGTTGCCCCGCCGCGAGATCTCGTACATGCAACGATGACGGTCACAGCCCCCGGCGGAGGGCGTCTGACCGGCGGCGATGCTTCGCTTTCTGTGACGGGAAAAAACACAGCCTGGGCCAAAACACCGGTCCCGGATGGAGGCGCCGGCGTGCCGAAATACCAGGCTCGTGTGGCCTATATGAAGGCGAACCACGCCAGCCATCCGCTCGCGAAAAAACTCATGGACCGGCATGTCCAGCAGACTGAGGCCGAGGACAAACGCGGGCTCTCCTGCGCCGAGGGGCACAGCCTTATCGCCGCGCACGAGGAATTGAACCAGCGCGGCAACACCCATGCGGCGGCGCAGCTCGACGCATTCACAGCCGGGCTGGTGCCGGCGGTGCCGGCCTATGTGCCGGCCGCCCAACCGACCTTCACCGCCAATACCAAAAATGCGCGAAAAAACATGCTCATGGGCAACTACCGCGCGGCCGAGGCGACTCGCATCGCGGCTCATGACACGCTCGTGCAGCAGCGCCAGGCTACGCTCGACGGCCTTGCAAAAAGCATGACCGGCATGGACAGCTGGCACGAGTACGCGGCGAAGGAGTCGTCGTTCATGGCCTGGAACGACATCCAGCAGCACGGCGCGCTGACCAATGTGCATCATCACGCCACCAGCGAGGTCAGTGCGGGGCATGCGATGGAGTATTGTGTGAAATGCCGCGCTGAAGTCGCCGGCGGTCTGAAACACAAATGATCCCGATCTGGAACCCCTCACGCTGGTAATGGCAGGCAGATCGCAACCGCAAAGGAATTCGTGCCCCGCATCTATGAATCCCCCACGATGGGTGATGCACACATCCGTGTCGCGCTCGTCAGTGACCTCGGCCAGGCCGACCTGCTCGTGCACCGTGTCGGCAGCTGGGGCCTGGCAACTCGCCCCTGGCTTTGGTACATGGCGCCGAAGCAGGATGCGAACCTGTACGTCTACTTTTGCTCGCTTGGCATGGCGCAGCTCACGGTCTGCTATGTCGATACCTACGGCCAGGCTGGCTGGGTCAACAAACAGCAGCGGCACCCGGTAGCGCACTTGCTGCGCTGAGTTGTTATTTGGGTGGGGGCGGCAGTGCGATGGTGCCCATATTGGGTGGCAGCCCGAGTTTGAGCGAGAGGTAGTTGCGTTGGGACAGTGCTTCGTCCGCACTGCCAAAACGCCCGACGGCGACCACTGACCATGAACCGCCCTCAGGCTCGCCCATCAGCACGACCGTGCTGGTAACACCTTGTGCCTGTATTGACGAAGCCAGCTGGCTGGCGGGCTGCGCCGTTGAAAACTGCGCCGCCTGCAGCGCGAAGCTGGGGGAAGCCGTGGCCACTGTCGGCAGTATCAGGCTGGCCGCAGGCAGGGGTGACGATGCCGCGATGGCCGGCGCGCTTGCCGGTGCCGCAGCGGCTGTAGAAGCGGCTGCAGAAGCGGCAGTGGTGGCTGGTGTGCTGCCAGGTGTTGCCGTTGGTGCGGAAGCCGCCGCTGTGCCTGGAGCGGCACGGCCCGGGATTTTCGCTCCGATTTGTAGCGCCATTTTTGCCACACCTTCCTTGAATGAGGAAGGCGCAAGCAAACCGGCGGCGAAGGCCGCCATACCGAATACCAGGGTCAACAGAACAAGCCCGTACTTCGCAAGCACGCTCGGACTCAGGCTTCACCGGCGCGGGCAGCGGTGGCGGCCTGGGCCCGGCTGGGGCTCAGGCTGTGTTTGCGCACCAGCCGTCCGAAAGCGCTGCGATCCTGTCCCGCGATCAGTGCCGCCTGAGTCAGGTTGCCGTTGGTTTGCATCAGCAAGCGGCTCACATACAGCCGCTCGAACTCCTTGACGGCCTGCTGCTTGGCTGTGCGAAAGACCGCCGGTTCGGCAGCGGAACGCTCGCCGCGGGGCTGGGACACTGCCTGGCTGATATCGACTTCGTTGCTGTCGCTGAGCAAGAAAGCTCGCTGGACAACATTTTCGAGCTCACGCACATTACCCGGCCACGTGTAGCTCTGGATGAATGCGATCGATGCGGGCGTCAGGCGAACCTGCGGCCTTCCGTGATGGTGGCCAAGCCGCGTCAGGAAAATCCTGGCAAGTTCGATCCCGTCATCGCCACGCTCGCGCAGCGTTGGCAGATAGACCGATAACACGTTGATGCGATATAGCAAGTCCTTGCGAAAACGGCGTGCTTCGGCAAGCTCGTTGAGGTTGGCGTTGCTGGCCACGACGATACGAACGTCAGACTGTTTGGTCGAACTCCCGCCGACGCGGCGGTAACTGCCGTCTTGCAGAAAGCGCAGCAGTGCGGCTTGGGCCTTGAGGCTGAGCGCGTCGACCTCGTCAAGGAAAAGTGTGCCGCCGCCGGCTTCGCTGACAAGCCCGAGCGAGGCAACTTTTGCGTCGGTGAAAGCGCCCCGCTCGTGGCCGAAAAGTTCACTTTCAACCAGGGTTTCCGCCAGCGCGCCGCAATTGACTGGAACAAAAGCGCGGTCGGCCCTCTTGCTGCCGTAGTGAATGGCCCGTGCCACCATTTCCTTTCCGGTGCCTGTTTCACCCTCGACGAGAACCGCCGCATCAACTCTGGCGACACGCTCGATCTGCGTACGCACTTTCGCCAGTGATTCCGAAGATCCCAGCAACTGGAAGCCGAACCTTGCACTCATCAACATCCCCCGTTTTATTGCGGCTACTTCAGGGGCTTCTGCCTGCTTTCGCGAGGAAGCAAGAAGAAACCGGGTGCCTGTAAGCGTCAAACATAAGAGAATTGCCACCCCCTCACATCCTCCAATTGCAGGAGCTGTTGAATTCAGTCGAAATCTGATCCACTGGGGGTCAGACTTCAGTGGAATTCAACAGTGATCCTTCATGCAAGAAAAACAGCTATAGCGAGGGCTTTTAAGGAAAGCACTGGAACCGGTAAGTTGTACAGTTGATCAGGATTGGAAAACTTTCGGCGAAGGTCGTCGTTCGATTAACTCGTCGCGCCGACCTCGAGACTTGTGCGGTTACAAGGGGCTAATTCGTTTCCTGAAGTGGAGAAAACGCCACATTTGTAGCATGGGGGTACAAATGGGGGTGCGGAACCGAAATTCCAATTGACCAATGTAGATTTGGTGCGGGTTTCAGGCTATCTTTCGGGCGGTTTCACACCAATAAAACAGCAAAAAGCCGGTTAGCAACGCTAACCGGCTTTTTTGTTTTCAGGCGGGTCGTCCGCTACGCATACCGGCCTGTTCTGGAGCAACTGCTGCTGCCCAGGCGGCCAAGCCGCTCAGGCCGGAACAATGCTCGGGATCTGTGTGGCGGGCGGCGTATTGCGGCTGCGGCCACAGCGCACCAGGCCATCAATCATCACCATCCCGACGCCCGGAATATCCCCGCGTTGTACGCTGTCCAGCAGGTTAAGGCCTGCAGAGTGCTGGGCCTTGTCCATGAAAACCAGATCGGCGTCACGGCCGACCTCGATCAGGCCTGAATTGAGTTTTCGGATGCGCGCCGTATTGCCGGTGGCAAAACAGAAGACCAGCTCCGCCGGAATATTGCCAAGGCTGGAAAGCAGGGCGACAAGACGCAGCATGCCAAGCGGCTGCACGCCGGACCCTGCAGGTCCGTCGGTTCCCAGAATGACCCGGTGTGGGCATTTGAGCTGCAGTGCCGCCTGCGCCGCGGCAATCGCCACTTTCTCGTTGCCGTTGTGGACAATTTCAATGGCGCGCGATGACTTCTCGCAGAGTTCGCAGACGTGTGCTTCAGGCAGCGCCGTATGACCGCCGTTGATATGCCCGATGACATCGGCATCGGCTTCCAGCACAACATCCTTGTCGATCAGGCCTGAGCCGGGAATGGACGGACCGCCCGTGTGGATGGTGCTCTGTATGCCGTATTTGCGTGCCCAGGCCACCATTTGCTGGGCTTCGTAACCCGCCTTGACGGAGCCCAGGCCCACCTCGCCCAGCAAGGTCACGCCGGCATCGGCCAGGTCCTTGAAGTCCTGTTCAATCATGCCTTTTTCGATGATGGGTGCACCGGCCAACACCTTGACGCCGCCCGGGCGGAAGTTGTCAAATGCGCGCTGCGCCGTGATGGCCAAGGCCTTCAGGCCCACGATGTCCTTGGGGCGCCCCGGCAGATGAACTTCTCCGGCGGAAATCATGGTGGTGACACCGCCGTGCATGGTGGAGTCGATCCAGCCGATCTGGTTTTGACGCGGCGTCCAGTCACCGAATACCGGGTGCACGTGACTGTCGATCAACCCGGGCGCCACGCAGGTCTGGTGCACGTCAATCACGGTCTGTGCGTGAGCGGTGTCGCAGTCTTTGGCTTTTCCGACTGCTACGATGATGCCGTCATTCAGGACGATGGTGTCGGCGTCCAGCACCGGGCAGTCGATGTCCCCGGACAGCAGCAAACCAATGTTTTTGATAACGACTTTTCCGGACTTCCCGGTGGATGCGGCTTCTGCCATGGTCGGCCTTTCAAATGCGTGGGTTCGTGGTCAGGGGTTCAGCATGACGGTACGCAGGACGGTGCTAACGATGAAAGCCTGCCACTGCGCAAGCGCTTCGGGGGTGTGCAGGTCTTCGCCAAGAAAAACCGACAAGGTGTGACGGTTTGAGAGATAAAAATAACCCGTGGCTGCGATCAGTAGATAGACATCGCGGGCTGCAATGCCTGTACGGAAAAGCTTCTTTCGCACGCCGCTTTCCAGCAATTGCTGAATGATGGCGATGGCGGGAGAAGAGTATTCCCGGGCGCGCTTTGATTTGGCAATGTGTTTGCCTCGATGCAAATTCTCCGTATTGAGCAAGGTAATGAACTCCGGGTTCTTGCTGTAATAAGACACCACAAAGCAAATCACGTCTGTCAAGGATTCCACCGGATGCTCGACGTCCAGTGAAAGCTCGAGCTCGGCATCGTTCATGCGGCGGTACATGTCTTCCAGCACTTCGATGAAGAGGCCCTCCTTGCTTCCGAAGTAGTAGTAAATCATGCGATCGAATGATTTGGCCGACCGGGATATTTTCTCCACGCTGCCGCCGTCATAGCCATAGCGCGCAAAGACCTTGGTCGCCGCACGCAGGATGTTGTCGCGCGTGGTTTGTGCGGTCTGCTCGCGCGCACCGGAACGCTTGGCGGCTGCGCGCTTGATCGGCGCGGTGCGGGGCTTGACGGTTTTGGGGGCCTTCACCGTCATGTTTGGATATCCGGTTGCACTTGACGTGTGACCGCCTTAAAGCTGCGCGGCGCTTCGGCGCGATCTGATAACAAACACCGACGCTGTCTCATTGTTCGGCAAAAGCGCGTTCAATCACGAAGTCTCCCGGCTTGGACGTATTGCCTTCGGTGAAACCTTTGCCCGCCAGCATGTGTTTGAGATCCTTGAGCATGGCCGGACTGCCGCAGATCATCACGCGGTCATGCGCCGCATCCAGCGGCGGAAGATGAAGGTCGGCCAGCATTTTTCCGCTTTCGATCAGGTCGGTGACGCGGCCCATGTTGCGGTACGCCTCCCGAGTGACGGTAGGGTAGTACAGCAGTTGTTTGGAGATCAGGTCGCCCAGAAACTCATGCTGGGGCAGATGGTCGACGACCAGGTCGTGGTAGGCCAGTTCATCCGCTTGGCGCACGCCATGGACAAGCACAATTTGCTCAAATTGTTCATAAGTCGCCGGATCCCGGATGATGCTCATGAAGGGCGCCAGGCCGGTGCCTGTCGAGAGCAGATAAAGCCTTTTTCCCGGCAACAGGTAGTCGATTACCAGCGTACCGGTCGGTTTGCGCCCTACGATGATTTTGTCGCCGACCTTGATGTGCTGCAGCCGTGATGTCAGAGGCCCCTCTGGCACCTTGATGCTAAGAAACTCGAGGTGCTCTTCATGATTCGGGCTCACGATGCTGTACGCGCGCAACAGCGGCTTGTCGTTGACCCTCAACCCGATCATGGTGAAGTGCCCGTTGCTGAACCGCAACGAGGCATCGCGTGTCGTGGTAAAGGTGAAAAGGCGGTCAGTCCAGTGATGGACGGACAGCACGGTTTCTTCATTGAAGGCGCTCATGGTGATCTATGGTTGATGGTGTATGGGTTGTTGAGGAGACCGGCGGCTTATTGAGTTGCTTCGTTGTCTCGCTTCGTGGCTCTATTGCATGTGTCGTAAAGGCAATGTGCCACATAGATGTAGTGAACGCAACATTTAATTAACTCGGCTGCATGCGAAAAATGCGGATGGCATGTAAATCCTATTGCATGGTAAATCGATATGCGCTACATTGAAATAAATGTAGTGAATGCAACATGTAAATTAAGTGTGCACTACATTGATGATTTTGCTCCAATCTGGTGACAGGCAAAAGGCAACACGATGACTGAACATACCAAGACGGATGGCCTGCCTGGCATGGATGCCCTGGTGTTTCCGCAAGTTCTGGAGAAGGCCAAGCCCCGAAATGACCGCATGAGCAGCGCGAAAATTGAGTGCAATGCCTGCCCTGTGCTCTGCCAGATTTCGGATGGTCGAAGCGGGGCGTGCGATCGCTATGCCAACCACAGCGGAACGTTGGTCCGGGTGGATCCGGTCTTGTTGTTGCGCCGTACGCTGTCTGAGGACGAGGCACATGTCGTGTCATTCGTGGGGCAAAAGGATGTCGACGAGTCAGCGCCCGAAACATTTTCTGGGAGTGAAAATTCCGAGGCGACCACTTCGTGGGGTGGTGATCTTCTCTTGGCTGACGAGGTGTTTGTCACAGGCGTCGGTTCATCGACAACCTATCCCGACTACAAGCCGGCCCCGTTCATTGTTTCGTCGACGGCGGCTGGGGTTGACCTGGTTACGGTGGTCACTGAAGGGATCTTCAGCTATTGCAGCTTCAAGGTGAAGATTGATACGGACCGGTTTCTCGGTGCCGAGCAAGCCAACGTGCGTTGCAAGGGTGAAGTCGTCGGGCACGTGACAACAGCCGAGTATGGCTCGCAGATGTTGTCGCTCGGTGGTGTGCATCACTTGACGGGGGGCAGCAAGAAGGAGGGGCGTGTTGCAGTCGAGATGATGCAGGCGCTGGGCAACAAGCACGCCGTGGAGCTCACGATCGACGGAGGTTCCCAGGTGTTGATTCAGGCTGGCCGCGCGCCTGTCGTGAATGGCGTGGAAGAAAAACGCATGCGTGTGGGCTGCGGTTCTGCCACCGTCGGGATTTTTGCCAAGCAGCTGTTCGGCCAGCTGGATGAGGTCGTGGTTGTCGATGACCACATCACGGGCGTATTGACAGAGCATCAGGCGGGGCGCTGTCTTGACATGCGTGCTTCGGGTATCCGGATGCGCGGGCGGAAGTCCACGCCGGGTCGCTACTTCCAGGTCGCCAATCCTGGAACGGGATGGGGCGGTACCGACATCTCCGATCCCCTGTCCATTCTTGAAGCTTGGGATGCCGATGTCGCCTGGCCGGGCCTGCGCCTGTTGATGACATCCACCACCGGAGAGCATGCCGGCTGGTATGTGCTTGATGAAGGGCTCGTTCCTGTGGAGCAGGAGATGCCGGCTGAGGTGCGCCGCGTCGTTGAGCGTATCGGGGAGAACTGCGAACCGTCGCTGGCGACCGTGCTTTTTCTTGCCGGGGCCGGCGGCAGCCTGCGCGCCGGTGTGACCGAAAATCCCGTTCTGCTGACGCGTGCCATCAAGAACGCGCTGGTGAATGTGACCTGCGGCGGGGCGCCAGCCTACGTCTGGCCGGGCGGTGGCATCACGGTGATGGTCGACGTGATGCGGATGCCGGACAACAGCTTTGGAACCGTTCCGACACCGGCCATCGTGGCGCCCATTGAATTCAGCATGAAGCTGGATGACTACCGCACGCTGGGCGGACATATCGACCACGTGCGCACGCTGGCCGAAGTGCTGCATCGCGGAGCGTGGCACAACGAAGGTGCGCCTGCAGGGCTGCAGTGGACTCGGCTACCCGCCGCCAACCCCTGGCCGTTGGGGCGCGAGCCCCTGCTGGGCTGAAAACGTTTGCGCATGAACCCCCATTGCACGCAATTTCCCGACGGGCGCTGGCATTTCCAGCATGGACCGATGGACATCATTATTGACGCCCACGGAGATGCCGACGCAGTGCAAGCGGCGCATGCTGATGCGTGGCGGCGTTTTGCCGGCATCCTCGGCGAGCTGGTCGAGGAGCTGCCTTTCTTGCGGCAGCCTGTCGGCGGGCAATGCCTGCTGCGGGGCGCCATTGCGCGGCGCATGTGGAAGGCCTGCCAGCCTTATCGGCGTGGGTTCATCACCCCGATGGCGGCTGTTGCCGGCGCCGTCGCCCAGGAGTTGATCGCCTGCTACACCAGAAGCGGCGTCAGCCGTGCCTGGGTCAACAACGGCGGTGATATTGCGCTGCACCTTACCCCTGGGGAATCGCTGCGTATCGGCCTTTTCGCCGATCTCGCGCGTCTCGATATGGATGAAGTGACAGGCGGGGTTCATATCGATGGGCGCTTTGAGGTTTCCAGCGCACTACCGGTTCGTGGCGTGGCCACCAGTGGGTGGCGAGGGCGCAGCTTTTCGCTGGGCGTCGCCGACAGTGTCACCGTGCTGGCGCGGACTGCGGCACAAGCCGATGCCGCAGCAACCGTGATTGCCAATGCAGTGGACGTTGTCGACGCGCGAATCCGGCGCAGCCGGGCGTGCGACCTGAAGGATGACACTGATCTCGGCGAGATGCGGGTGACGGTTGATGTGCCGCCGCTGGAACCCGATGTGGTCCGCCGGGCCTTATGTGCCGGGCTTGAACGCGCGAAGGCTTTGCGGGCGGAGGGTCTGATCTGGTCCGCCGCGCTGGTGTGTCAAAAGCAGTGGATGACCACTTCTGATACAACCGCTCAACGATTGCAGAGCTGCAGCGGTGAAACGCAGTGTGGTTCAGTATTTGCTTAATGAAATGAATGGACTTCAACCCATGATCCAGGTAGGGCGAATATTTACGCATGTGGAAGAAATACGGCACGAGTTCGGCCCCGTAGCGGCAACGCCATTGCTGCGCGGCGCAGTGGCCGCGGTGCTGACCAACCCGTTCGCGGGTCGGTATGAGCCCAACATTCTGCCCATGATGGACCAGCTTCAGCCGCTGGGTATCCAGATGGCCGAGCGCCTGCGCGCGGCCATGGATGTTTCCGCCACTCAGATTGAGGGCTACGGGAAGGGGGCCATTGTGGGGGCGTCCGGAGAGCTTGAACACGGTGCGCTTTGGCATGTCCCTGGTGGCTACGCGATGCGTGAGCTGCTCGGCTGGAAAGGTGACCGCAATGCGTATGCGCGTGGGCAAGTCGAGGAAAAGACCGGCCAACCGGGTAACGCGCTGTCCATTGTTCCTTCGACCAAAAAAGTGGGCGGGCCGGGTACCGCGCTGGACGTTCCTTTAACGCACGTGAACGCCAGTTATGTCCGCAGCCATTTCGATGCCATGGAAGTGCGTGTGCCCGGAGCTCCTCTGCCGGACGAAATTGTATTTATCCTGGTGATGAGCACAGGGCCCCGCATTCACGCGCGGGTGGGTGGGTTGGCGGCAGACGCCATCGCCAAATGGGATGGTTTGCGTTAAGCCCAATAAGCACATACTTTGCAGACACCGAGACAAGGAAAAATCATGACAGCCAAAATCCGGAAAATCGTTGTCCAGGTCGACGAGACGCATATCGAGATGGGCAAGACCGTCAATCCGCCAACCCGACGGGCGTTGGCCATGGCCGTGATCGAGAACCCCTTTGCCGGGGTGTACGCGGAAAAGCTCGACGAGCTGATGGTTATCGGTGAAGAGCTCGGCGGGTTGCTGGGCCAAAAGTGCGTGCAGGCCCTGGGTATCGCCCCTGGCGACGCTCAGAGTTACGGTAAAGCCGCCATCGTGGGCGAAGCCGGCGAGCTGGAGCATGCTGCCGCGATACTGCATCCCAAGCTGGGTGCTCCGTTGCGGCTGGCGGTTGAAAAGGGTGCAGCCCTCGTGCCGTCGAGCAAAAAGCGCGGGGGACTCGGTACTGCCATTGACGTTCCGTTGGGGCATAAGGATGCAGCGTTCGTGCGCAGCCACTTTGATGCCATGGAGGCGCGGATCGGCGATGCGCCCCGGGCGGGTGAAATTATGGTCGCCGTCGTTGTCACGGACAGCGGCCGCCCTTTGCCCCGGGTGGGAGGGCTTCAAATTCATGAAATCAAGGGCGAGGATGGGTTAAGGTAGCCCGGCCTTCCCACCTCCCTCTCATCGTTCACCACACTCGCCGACTATTTGATTCACGATAACCAGGAGTATTTATGAAGCTGCACCAGAAAATGCTGAGCGCCGTCGCCTTCCTCGGGTTGACCTCATTCCTGAACGCTCATGCACAAGGCGTTATCAAGATAGGGGAAATAAACAGCTACAAGGCCCAGCCGGCCTTCCTGGAGCCGTACAAAAAGGGAATGGAGCTGGCCGTTGAGGAAATCAACGCAGCCGGTGGCATCAACGGCAAAAAGGTCCAGCTGATTATTCGCGACGACAACGCGAATCCCGGCGACGCGGTACGCGCAGCTGAAGAGCTTGTCTCGCGTGAGAAAGTCGATGTGCTGACAGGTTCCTTCCTGTCAAACATCGGCTTGGCATTGACTGATTTCGCCAAGCAAAAGAAGTTCTTTTTCCTGGCCGCTGAGCCTTTGACGGACAAGATCGTCTGGCAAAACGGCAATCGGTACACCTTCCGGTTGCGGACCTCTACTTACATGCAGGTGGCCATGTTGGTGCCTGAAGCCGTTGCAATGAAGAAGAAGCGCTGGGCGGTGGTTTACCCCAACTACGAATATGGCCAATCCGCTGCGGCGACCTTCAAGACCCTGCTGAAAGCCGCCCAACCCGACGTGGAGTTTGTTGCCGAGCAGGCGCCTCCGCTGGGCAAGGTTGACTCAGGCAGCGTTGTGCAGGCCATGGCGGATGCCAAGCCCGATGCCATCTTCAACGTCCTCTTCGGCGCGGACTTGTCGAAATTTGTTCGTGAAGGCAACACCCGCGGCCTGTTTCAGGGGCGTGAGGTCGTCAGCCTGTTGACGGGCGAGCCGGAGTACCTCGACCCACTCAAGGAAGAAACGCCGAATGGCTGGGTAGTGACCGGGTATCCCTGGTACGGCATCCAGACGCCCGAACACAAAGCCTTTTTTCTTGCTTATCACGGCAAGTACAAGGACTACCCGCGCCTGGGCTCTGTCGTCGGTTATAGCGCCATCAAGTCATTGGCCGAGGGCATGAAAAAAGCCAAGTCGACAGACACCGAAAAGCTCATCACGGCTTTCAGGGGATTGAATGTGACAACTCCCTTTGGCCCCGTGGTTTACCGCCCGGAAGATCACCAGTCCACGATGGGCGCTTATGTGGGACGCACAAAGAATGAAGGCGGCAAAGGCGTGATGGTGGACTACCGGTATATCGATGGCTCAAAAGTTCAGCCCAGCAACGCCGAAGTGAAAAAAATGCGCGCAGCTGAGTAAATAGGTTTGGCGTGGCGGCGGATGCCTGCGTCCCCGCGCATGCTTCGATGTCGGCCTGGGCGTGCAAGGTTTCCGTCATGCGCCCAGCGCTGATATCCACTGCCGAACGGCTGCACTTTCCCGCAAAAAAGGTTTGTTCATGAGCTTTTCAGGCTTTATCGTGCAGTTGCTTAACGGGCTGGCTGGCGCATCGTCTCTGTTTCTCGTTGCCGCCGGTCTGTCGCTGATTTTTGGGGTCACCCGGATTGTCAACTTCGCGCACGGGTCTTTTTTCATGGTGGGTATTTACGTTGCCTATTCGCTGGTCAGCGTACTCGGTAGCACATTGGGTTTCTGGCCTGCCTTGCTGATTGCCGCTTTGGCTGTGGGCGTTCTCGGCGGCCTGGTCGAGGTCTTGTTGCTTCGCCGCGTATACCGTGCACCGGAACTTTTTCAGCTGCTTGCAACGTTTGCGCTGGGCCTGGTGATCAAGGACGGCGTGCTGTGGTTTTGGGGCGCAGAGGAGTTGCTGGGTCCCAGAGCTCCCGGCTTGACCGGCTCTGTATCGATTCTTGGACGCCAGTTTCCTTCCTACGATATTTTTCTCATCGTCGCGGGACCTGTCGTTCTCGGCCTGCTGTGGCTTCTGCTCACAAAAACCCGCTGGGGTACGCTGGTAAGGGCCGCCACCCAGGACCGTGAAATGGTCAGCGCGCTCGGCGTGAACCAGGCGTGGCTATTTACGGCTGTGTTTGCATTGGGTGCACTTCTGGCGGGTCTTGGCGGCGCGCTTCAGCTGCCGCGTGAGCCCGCTAACCTGGAGATGGACCTGAACATTATTGGCGCCGCATTTGTGGTGGTGGTGGTCGGTGGCATGGGATCCATTCCAGGCGCCTATGTGGCGGCGCTGCTGATCGCAGAACTCAAGGCCATCTGTATCTGGCTGGGACTCGTCGAAATTGCGGGCATCAGCATTTCCTTTTCCAAATTGACTTTGGTGGTGGAATTTCTGGTGATGGCCGTGGTCCTGGTTGCGCGCCCTTGGGGGCTGTTCGGCAGGCCCCAGGCGCCCAGCCGCCATGCAGAAGCGGCGGAACAGCCGTTACGCCGGCCGCAGCGCCTGTATACCTACGGTTGCGCCGGCCTGCTGACGCTGCTGGCCTTGATGCCCGTATTGGCATCGCAGTCTCCTTACGTCACGGTCCTGCTGATTGATCTGCTGGTTGCCGTGCTGTTTGCCGCCAGCCTGCATTTCATCATGGGGCCTGCGGGCATGCATTCGTTCGGCCATGCCGCTTACTTCGGCCTGGGCGCCTACGGCGCCGCGCTGCTGGTGCGCAGCCTGAACATGCCCATGGAGTTGGCGTTGGTCGTTGCGCCCCTCGTGGCGGCACTGGGCGCATTTATTTATGGTTGGTTTTGCGTCAGGCTGTCGGGTGTCTATCTGGCCATGCTGACGCTGGCTTTTGCGCAAATCACCTGGGCAATTTGTTATCAGTGGGATTCGCTCACCGGTGGCAGCAACGGACTGACCGGCGTATGGCCATCGGAGTGGCTGGCGGACAAGCGCATGTATTACTACCTCACGCTGGTGTTGGTCGCAGGGGGCGTCTTGCTGATGCACCGGTTGTTGTATTCACCGTTTGGCTATGGCATGCGTGCGGCACGTGACTCGGTGCTGCGCTCGGATGCCATCGGCATGAATGTCAAACGCGTGCAATGGGTTGCGTTTGTGATCGCGGGTGCGTTTGCAGGGTTGGCCGGCGCGCTTTACGCCTTTTCCAAAGGCAGCATCTCACCGGAAAGCCTGCATGTGAGCAAGTCGATAGACGGCCTGGTGATGGTTTTGCTGGGCGGTATCCAGACGCTTTTGGGGCCTGTGGTGGGCGCGGTCACGTTCACCTGGCTGCACGATACCGTTGCAAGAAACACCGACTATTGGCGCGCCATGCTCGGCGCCATCATTTTGGTTCTGGTGTTGTTGTTCCCGCAGGGAATTGCAGGGTTTGCCAAACAGCTGTTTGCCCGGTATCGCGGCGTGGGAGAAAGGCCATGAGCTTGTTGAAGGTGACAGGGCTGGGTAAATCGTTCGGTGGCGTCAGGGCTGTTGACGGTATCAACTTCGAATTGGCGGCGGGCGAATTGCTGGCCCTGATCGGGCCCAACGGTGCCGGGAAGTCAACCACGTTCAATATGGTCAACGGCCAGCTGCGAGCAGATGCGGGCTCCATCCAGCTGGAATCACAGGAGCTGGTCGGCCTGGCGCCTCGTGAAATCTGGCGGCGCGGCGTCAGCCGTACCTTCCAGATTGCCGAGACCTTTTCTTCGTTGACGGTCGTGGAGAACGTCCAGATGACCCTGTTGTCGGCAGATCGCCGGCTGTTTTCCATGTGGCGCCGCGCGGCGGACTATAAACGCGACGAAGCCATGGCGTTGCTCGAGCAAGTCAACATGAAAGCTCAGGCCGAACGCCCCTGCAGTGTGCTGGCGTATGGCGATGTCAAGCGTGTGGAACTGGCCATGGCCATGGCCAGCAAACCCAAGCTGCTGCTGATGGACGAGCCTACAGCCGGTATGGCGCCCAAGGAACGGAACGACCTGATGGCGCTGACCAAACAACTGGTCATTGAGCGGGGCATGGCGGTGCTGTTTACCGAGCACAGTATGGACGTGGTGTTTGCCTATGCCGACCGCATGATCGTGCTGGCGCGTGGCCGGTTGATCGCAGAAGGCAAACCGCTCGAGGTCCGGGAGCACCCCAAAGTCCAGGAAGTCTATTTCGGCAGTGGCAAGACGTTCGAGAAAAAAGCCGGCGAGAAGGAAGCAGCGTAATGGGCAACGGCGATGAGATTCTGCTGGAGGCAAAAGGTTTGTCGGCCTGGTACGGCGCGGCGCAAATCCTCTTCGATGTCAACCTTGCCGTCGGGCGCGGCGAAGTTGTCGCGCTTATGGGGCGCAACGGCGCCGGTAAATCCACGACCCTGAAATCACTGATCGGGATGCTCGACAAGCGCCGCGGCAGTGTGTCGTTCCTTGGCAAAGATATCTCCGGCAGCGAGCCGCACCACGCGGCTCGCATGGGTTTGGGCTTTGTGCCGGAAGACCGCAGGATCTTCACCGACCTCACGGTGATGGAGAACCTCGAAGTAGGGCGTCAGGCACCGCGCCGCTGGCCTGACGGCAGTGAAGCGCCTGTGTGGACGCCGGAACGCCTTTTCAAGCTGTTTCCCAACCTGGGCGAAATGCCTGACCGGCCCGGTGGCCGCATGAGCGGTGGTGAGCAACAGATGCTGACCGTGGCACGGACACTGATGGGCAACCCTTATCTTGTTTTGCTGGATGAGCCTTCAGAGGGTGTCGCACCCGTCATCGTTGAACAAATGGCGACCATGATTCTGGAGCTGAAGTCTCACGGCGTCAGCATCTTGCTGTCAGAGCAGAACATGCATTTCGCCGAGCTGGTTTCCGACAGGGCCTATGTCCTGGAGAAAGGGCAGATCCGCTTCCAGGGGACCATGACAGACCTTGCAAGCAACGAAGAGGTACGCCGTGCCTACCTCAGCGTCTAGACATTGCTCCGTCGGTAACGGGAGCCGAATGCGCACTCTCATTGCGCTTCAATGAATATGGGTTGCACGGTCACGCTATGTGTTAACCAGGTGAGGCGCACTCTGCCTGCGACGGTGGAGGCCAGCCTGCTGACGGTGCTGCGCAACGACTTCGCACTGAATGGTCCGAAGTATGGCTGCGGCCTGGGACAGTGTGGCGCCTGCACTGTGCTGGTCGATGGCGTGGCGGCTCGCGCGTGCGTCATTCCGGCGCACGGTGTGGCAGACCGCCAGATCACCACGCTGGAAGGCCTGGGTACGCTGGACGCGCTTCACCCGGTTCAACAGGCATTTATTGAACAGCAAGCGGCCCAGTGCGGCTATTGCCTCAACGGCATGATCATGATGACGGTTGCCCTGCTGGCGCGAAACCCCGAACCGGAAGAAGAAGACATACGCCGCGAGCTTTCCGGCAATCTCTGCCGCTGCGGCACCCATCTCGAAATTGTCAAAGCCGTATTGCGTGCGGCGGAGCTGACGCGCCAAAATTTCACCCGACGGAGTCAGTCGTGACGCGTCGCGCCGATGCGCCGCTGACGCGCGCCGACTTTCATGCGGCCAACGGCGTCCTGCTGGTGAGCCGCGAGCCGCCACCGGCGACTGCGGCGGCCCCGGGCCAACCCGCACTTGTCAGCGCCAACCCCCTGGAGGGTGTCGAAATCCTGGTTGCCGTGTGGGACGACGGCAGTGTGACGGCGTTGAACGGTCATGTGGACCTTGGCACTGGTATCCGGACGGCCTTGGCCCAGATCGTGGCAGAGGAGCTTGACGTTGCGCTGGAGCAGGTCAATATGGTCCTGGGTGATACGACGCGTGCGCCCAACCAGGGCGCCACGATCGCCAGTGCGACCATCCAGGTTCACGCCATTCCCTTGCGTGCCGCCGCAGCCCAGGCCCGTGCCTGGCTGGTGGCGCGTGCTGCCGACGTACTCAAGGTGGACGCCTCCTTGCTGGCTGTGCACGGCGGCATTGTGTCGGTGGCAGGGCAAGAAGACAAATCGGTAGGCTATGGCGCATTGCTGCACCGGCAGCACACACAACTTCTGCTGGCGCCGGATACGCCGGTCAAGGATCCGTCCGCTTATCGCATCGTTGGCACGAGTGCGGCGCGCCTGGACATTCCCGCCAAGGCCACCGGCGCACTGATGTTTGTGCATGACATGCGGGTGCCCGGCATGCTGCACGGCCGGGTGGTGCGGCCGCCCTACGCCGGAGCGGACCACGGCGACTTCATCGGCAATACGCTCGAGTCGGTGGACGAATCTTCCATCGCCCACATTCCGGGCATTCGCGCAGTCGTGGTGATTCGCGATTTTGTTGGCATCGTCGCGGAGCGGGAGGAGCATGCCGAACAGGCCCTGCGCGAGTTGCGCGTGTGCTGGAAGCCCTGGCCGGGCCTCCCGGTCCTGGATGACCTTGAGCAGGCGATACGCAGCAATCCCGCCAGTCAGCGCAGGCTCATTGATGACGGTGATGTGGACGCGGCGATGGTCGGTGCTGCCCAGGCCCTAGCCCGCAATTATGTGTGGCCCTACCAAATGCATGGCTCCATCGGCCCCTCCTGTGCCGTCGCCGATTGGCGAGAAGTACCCCCACGTTCCCCCACTTCGTGTGGCTCACTGCCCCCCGAGGGGGCCGCGTTCCGCCTGGGGAGCGGCCCGGCGGCGGAACATCACTTGACGGTATGGGCGGGCACGCAGAACCCGCACGTGCTGCGGGCCGATCTGTCACGCCTGACCGGCCTGGCCGATATCTGCATCGACGTGATCCGCATGGAAGCGGCCGGCTGCTATGGGCGAAATTGCGCTGACGATGTGGCCGCCGACGCCGCACTGCTGTCGCGCGCCGCGGGCAGCCCTGTGCGTGTGCAACTGACGCGTGAGCAGGAGCACGCCTGGGAGCCTAAAGGCGCGGCCCAGTTGATGCAGGTGAACGGCGGGCTCAATGCCGACGGCTCTGTCGCGGCGTATGACTTTCAGACCTCCTATCCGTCAAACGGTGCCCCTACACTGGCACTCTTGCTGACCCGCACCATAGAGCCGGTCGCGCAGGCTTATGAAATGGGTGACCGTACGGCCCGGCCGCCATACGACTATGCAAACATGCGCATTGCCGTCAACGACATGGCTCCGCTGTTGCGCGCCTCGTGGCTGCGTGGGGTCTCGGCGCTGCCCAATTCATTCGCGCATGAGTCCTACATCGACGAGCTGGCAACAGCCGCCGGCGTTGACCCGGTGGAGTTTCGGCTGCGCTATCTGAAAGAACCGCGTGCCGCCGAGCTGGTGCGCGCCACGGCAGAGCGTGCCGGCTGGGTGGTGCACACCGCACCGCAGCAGCAGGCACAAGCGGCCGGGGAACCGCAGGATGTGCTGCGGGGGCAGGGCTTTGCATATGCCCGCTACGTCCACAGCAAATGGCCGGGTTTTGGGGCGGCCTGGGCTGCGTGGGTGGCAGATGTCGAGGTTAACCGCGAGACCGGGGAGGTCCATGTCCGGCGTGTGGTGGTTGGACATGATGCCGGCACGTTGATCAATCCGGCGGGCGTGCAACACCAGATTCACGGCAATGTGGTGCAAACCACAAGCCGTGCGCTCACAGAGCAGGTCACTGTGTCGCCCCAAACGAATGCGGTGACCAGCCTCGAGTGGGGCAGTTATCCCATCCTGAACTTCAGGGATGTGCCGGTCATTGAGGTCGTGACGATGGCGCGCCCCGGGGAACCTCCCCTCGGTGCCGGGGAGTCGTCTTCGGTGCCCGGAACAGCGGCCATCGCCAACGCGATTTTTGACGCCACGGGCGTGCGGTTTCGCCAGCCACCCTTTACGCCGGAAGTGGTGCGCGCCGCGCTCAACCCCGGACCCGTAACTGAGCCAGCTCCACAGGCAGCGCCGCCCCGGCTGCCAAAGGCGGCACCCAAAGGCGCAGCATGGCCGAAAGGAATGCGCTGGTGGTCTCGCGCAGGCGCCTTGTTCGCGGGGGGTGTCGGCATCGCGTGGGCGCTGGCAGGTGGCCGATCGGCCATTGCACCGGTGGCTCACAGCGGCGCATCTGTTTACACCGCCGCAACGCTGGAACGCGGCCGGCAGCTGGCCGCAGCGGGCGACTGTGTGGTGTGCCACACAGCACCCGGCGGCACACCCAATGCCGGTGGAAGGGCCATGGATACGCCCTTCGGAAAAATTGTCACCACCAACCTCACACCTGATGCGGACACCGGCATAGGCCTGTGGTCTTTCAGTGCCTTTCAGCGCGCCATGCGTGAAGGGATTTCCCGCGATGGCCACTATCTGTACCCGGCATTCCCCTATACAGCCTTCGCCAAAACCAGCGACGAAGACCTGACGGCGCTGTATGCCTACCTGATGGCCCAGCCTCCCGTGCGATCAGAACCGCCGGCCACGCGGCTGGCCTTTCCTTTCAGTGTGCGGCCGCTGATGGCCGGATGGAACGCCCTGTTTCATGACCCGGCGCCTTACCGTGCCGACCCGGCGCAAACTGCCGAATGGAATCGGGGTGCCTACCTGGTTAACGGCCTGGGTCACTGCGGCGCCTGCCACACGCCGCGCAACGCCGCGGGCGCCGAGCGCAGCGAAAAGGCCTTTTTAAGTGGAGCGGTGGTGGATGGTTGGGACGCTCCAGCGCTGACAGCACTCTCGCGTGCGCCGGTACCCTGGACCTCCGCAGAGCTGTACCAGTACCTGCGTAGCGGCTACTCACCGCAGCACGGCGTTGCCGCAGGGCCGATGGCGCCCGTGATCAGGGAACTGGCCGCCTTGCCGGAGGACGATATCCGTGCAATGGCGACCTATCTGGTATCTTTTAACGAACCCATTGCAGAAGCCGAGAGCGTGCAGCGCGCCAGACAGGTCGTGTTGTCCGCTCAGCAATCTTCCACGAGCTTGCCGGGCCCTGGCCAGCGTTTGTTTAATGGCGCGTGCGCATCGTGCCATCACGATGGCGACGGCCCGCGGCTATTGGGGGTGAACGTGCCGCTGGCCCTTAACAGCAAGCTGCAGAGCGAGCGGCCCGACAACCTTGTGCGGGTGATCCTTGAAGGTATTCAGTCGCCAGCCAGCGCAGACATCGGTTTCATGCCGGCTTTCAGGCATAGCCTGGACGATGCCCAGGTTGCAATGTTGGTGGCCTACATGCGCGGCCGCTACGCCCCCTCAGAACCCGCCTGGCAGGACTTGCCGGCCACTGTTTCACGCCTTCGCGCTACGCAGGGTGAGCGCTAAGCCTTTTCATTCAGGCAGCCGCAATGCCACCCTGTGTCGCCCTGGCAAGCGCCGCCCGCGCCAGCAGACGGGTAGAGTCCAGTGTCGGCAAGGCAGAGTTCGAGTCGTTCATGATCAGCGGGATTTCCGTGCAGCCCAGGACGACTGCGTCGCAGCCGCTGCTTTTCATCCGCTCGATGACTTTCTGGAAATACGCAACTGCTTCGGGCTTGAAAGCGCCGTACACCAGCTCGTCCATGATGATGCGGTTGATTTCGTCGCGCTCCGTGTCGCCGGGACGCAGGTATTCCAGTCCGCGCGCTACCAGCTTGGCGGGGTAGACATCGCTATCAACCAGCCAGCGGGTGCCGGTGATGCCGATGCGCCGATATCCGCGCTTGACGGCTTCTTCTGTCACAACCTCAGCAATATGAAGCCAGGGCAGTGGGGAACGTTCCTGCACGTAGGAAAACGCCTGATGGATGGTGTTGTCCGGGCAGACCAGGAAGTCGGCACCGGCCTTTGCGAGCTTGTGCGCAGAAGCGAGCATGATGTCGCCCACGCCATCCCAGTCATTGCGGTAAATGCAGGCCATGTAATCGGAAAGCGACGGTGTATGCATCGACACCTCCGGGTGGGCATGCGGCCCCAGAGCCTGGGCGCCTTCCACGCAGATGGTCTGGTAGCAGAGCGCAGCGCCTTCGGCAGAGCAGCCGACGATACCGATGTGTTGGGGCATGGCTTGTGTCTCCGTGCGGGATGGATGGATGCGGTGCGGGTGCAATCAACTGCGGCTAATACAACTGGGTGCAGTTGGTGCTGTCACCGGGAATTTTCAAGTTTTCCCACCCTGCAAATAGCGACGGGGCGCCCCTGCAGACGCAAAACGTGCTTCCCCACCGCGATCACTATGCGGGTTCTGCTACCGGATCGGTGGCGCCCGAGCTTGCCGGGTGTGGCGTAACCGATCCCTCCGCGAGTTCCCCTCCCAGTGCCTCCAGCATGTCAGGAATCAATGAAGACAGCTCGCCGGTGATGATGGCCGCATCGCTGTCAAAGCCGTCGTCGTCTTTGCCGCTCTCCTGAATGCCGTCCAGCACCACATCGAGCAGTTTGAGTTTTTTCAACTGCGCGGTTTCCGTCAGCACGAAGGACACGCGTTCGTTCCAGGTCATCGCCAGCTGCGTCGGCAGCTTGCCGGCGGTGATATGTTGGGCCACTTCGTCGATGTCCAGCGTGTGCCGTGAATAGCGGACCGTGGACTTCTGGTCATCGGGTGTCTTGAGTTCGCAGTCGCGGTCTACCGTGAAGTTGTAGGGGGCTTCGCGGGTCGACAGCCAGTGGGACATCGATGCCGCGGCGGACATCTGCGTCTGGATGGGACTGGCCTTCAGGCCGGGCAGGGCGCCTGGCACTTCGCTCAGCGCCTCCACGAGGTAACTCACGATCTTGTCTGCGCCGGTGAGGTTGCCGGAGTCGACCACCAGGAATTTATTGACCACGTCAATCCAGAGCGTGGTGGTCGAACGCTTGGTGAACGCGCGCGGCAGCAGGTCCAGCATCACTTCCTGCTTGAACTCTTTTTTGATTTTGGCGCCCACGCGCTCGCGGCCGGTTTCTTCTTTGTACTTTTCGATGCGCTCTTCCACGGCGGCCTTGATGGCCGACGAAGGCACGGGCCGGCGCTCGGTGCAAAGCCGGGCGATCAGCTGGCGGCCGACGCTTTCGAGCAGCACGGCGCTCTTGTTACCGCGCGGCGGCACCCAGCCGCTGGACTCGGGCTCTGTGGCGCCACACGGCACAAAGCGGTGGGACTGGAAAATTTCTTCAAGCGCTTCCAGCGGTGGAAGCACGAAATCGTCGGCAATGCGAAAAAAGATTGCGGTGTTGAACATGGAATCCGGGGAAGGGGTTGAAGGAAAGGAGCCGGCCGAGCGTTGTCAGGCGGCTGGGGTCAAAGAATGGATCAAGGAAATTTTACCGGCTGCTTTTACGCGGGCCGTAGTGGCGAGTCCGGCACGGGTATCTTCATTCGATATCAAACGAGTGAATACCGAAAGACCCTTTGCGGCGATCTTCAAAGTATTGCTCCAGCGTCTGCTTCACTGTCTTGAAGGCAATTTCGTCCCAGGGAATTTCAGTCTCAGTGAACAACCTGGCTTCCATGGTCTCATGGCCCGGATCGAACTCGGTGCTCAAAAGCCGTGCCCGGTAATACAGGTGCACCTGCCCGACACGCACCACGTTCATGACCGTGAAAAGGCCCAGCATTTCATACTGCGCACCGGCTTCTTCATCGGTCTCACGCGCTGCGCCTTGCGACGTGGTCTCGCCCAGCTCCATGAAGCCGGCGGGCAGTGTCCATTTGCCGCGGCGCGGTTCGATGTTGCGTTTGCAGAGCAGCACTTGCGCGCCGTCTTCACCCCAAACCGGCACGGTGCCGACGACATTCAGGGGGTTCTCGTAGTGGACGGCATTGCAGGCCGGGCAGACGGCCCGCTCCTTCGTATCGCCGTCATCCGGCAAACGGTAAGCCACGGCGGTGCCGCAGACGCGGCAGTGGTTCAGGGGCAGGCGTTGCATCTGACCAGTGTAGCGGCTTTGCGCCTCGTGAGGCCTGCCGCGGCGTACGGCAGGCCCGCTGGGTTGCTATCAAAAAAATAGCTGCTGGCGCACAGCCTAATTGGGCTGGATGGCTATTCTTCTTTATTTTCTATTTCAGTGATGAGTAATTCACCGGAACCCAGGTGTAAGCCTTGCCGGCGCCCTTGCGGACATGGCCCAGGCCGGGGAAGGCGATATGCGCTGCGCCGACCAGGTAACCGTTTTTCGCGGCATCGCCGTAGGCCTTGGCGCGCTCCTTGGCGGCCGGAGGCGATTCAGAGTCGAATTTGATGGTGACCTCCGGGTTGTCGAACTGGACGGCTGCGACGTGCATGAGGTCGCCCCACAGCACCAGCTTCTCGCCTTTGCTTTCCACCACATACACGCTGTGGCCGGGCGTGTGGCCGTGCGTCGGTTGCGTCTTGACGCCGGGCACAAGCTCGGTGGCGCCTTCAAACGTCTTGAGTTTGCCGGCATCTACGTAAGGCTTGAGCGACGCCATGGCCCCCTGGAAGAAGCCCTGGGACTCTTTGGGCGCAGCCTTCATCTTCGCTTCATCCAGCCAGAAGTCGGCGTCCGCCTTGTCGACGCGGACCACGGCATTGGGAAACGCCATGGTCCCGTTTGTCACCAGGCCGCCAACGTGGTCGGGATGCAGGTGGGTGATATAGATCTCGTCGACCTGCTCAGGCTGGTAGCCGGCGGCCTTGAGGTTGGCCTGCAGGCTGCCCAGGGTTGGGCCGAAGAGGCCGGAGGCGCCCGTGTCGATCAGCACCAGCTTGCTGCCCGTGTTGACGAGGTAAGCATTGACCGAGGTTTCGACCGTATCAGGCAGAAACGAGCGCTTCAGCGCTGCGCCGACCTTGACCGGCGTCGTGTTGGTGAGCAGGTCTTTCACCGGCAGCTTGATGGTGCCGTCGGACAAGGCGGTGACTTCAAAGTCGCCGAGCGCCAGGCGGTAGTAGCCGGGCGCCTGGGTTTTGACCATGGGGCCGGCGGCAAGAGCCGGCAGCGTGAAAAGGGTGGCAGATGCGGCCAGGCTGGAGACCACGATGGTGGTGGCCAGGCTTTTCAAAGAACGTGACATGAAATGACTCCCTTGGATGGATTGCAATGATGAGGTGTGCGGGGTGGATTCTTATGCAGACGCGCCGCAGGACGAGCACACGGCTGCAGTAACCCGGCTACCGTGCAGGTTTTGCCTGAATAGGCGTTGCTATGAAATCAGGAGCTGCTTGCGCCTGTATTCATTGGCTTGCAGGCCGAAAAGGCATCAAAATAGAAAAGGCATAAAAAAACCGGGTAGCAACCCGGTTTCCTTGATGCGCGCGCCACGCGCGGCCTGCCGATCAGGCTTTTGTCGTCTTGGTGTGCTTTTCGATCAGGCCGCGTGCCGTGTCCAGCAGCTTCTTGCCGTCAAAGCCCTTTTTGTTCATGTCCTCCACCCATTCGACTTCCACCGTGCGTGATTTGCGGCGGAATTCCTGGGCTTCGGCTGCGCTCACCGTGTAGATCGTGTTGCCGCGGTCGCTGGCGGTCTTGCGGCCGGGCACGTCGTTGCCCTGCTGCACCTTGCCCAGCCAGGCCGAGGTGGCCATGCCGGAGTTGTTGTCGATGACCTTCTTGAGGTCAGGCGCCAGCGAGTTGTACTTGGCTTTGTTCATGGCCATCACAAACGTGGTGGTGTAGAGGCTGCCGCCGGCCGGGTCGAACTCTGCATGGAACTTGGTGAGCTCGTTGACCTTGACCGAAGGCACGACTTCCCAGGGAATCACGCAGCCGGTGATGGTGCCCTTGCTGAGTGCGTCAGGGATTTGCGGCAGTGGCATGCCCACGGGCGTCGCGCCCAGCACACCCATCAGTTTGGTGACCTGGCGCGTCGGTGCGCGCAGCTTGAGGCCGCGCATGTCGGCAATCGACTTGACGGGCTTGTCGACCGTGTGGATCACGCCGGGGCCGTGCACCTGCAGCGCCAGCACCTGGGTGTCCTTGAATTCGTCCGGAGCCATAGTCTGCACGTATTCCCAATAGGCCTTGGAGGTGGCTTCGGCGTTCGACATCATGAAAGGCAGCTCAAACACCTCGATGCGCGGGAAGCGGCCGGCGGTGTTGCCGGGCAAGGTCCACACCACGTCGACTACGCCATCCTTGGCCTGGTCATAGAGCTGCACGGGCGTGCCGCCCAGTTGCATGGCCGGGTAGGCTTCAAACTTGATGCGGCCGCCGGATTCTTTTTCGACCTTCTCCATCCAGGGCTTGTGCATGCCCAGCCAGACGTTGGACGAGGGTGACATGAAGGTGTGGAACTTCAGGGTCACAGCTTGTTGGGCCAGGCCCGACAGGGCCGGTGCACCCAGGGCAGCGGCGGCGCTGGTCTTGAGAAGGGTTCGTCGATGAATCATGCGTGTCTCCTGTGAACAAGGTAGCTGACCAATGCGGCCAACCAATGTAGGTAACTTAAGGCAAGCGGACGGGTTTGAGAAGCGGTGAAAGCCCTAGCTCACGTATTTCACCAGCCACAGCGATATGCCGGGGAACAGCAGCAGCAAGGTGGTGCGCAGGGTGTCGCTGATCAGGAAGGGCATGACGCCCTTGTAGCTTTCGCTGATGGGCACGTCCTTGGCCAGTCCGTTGACCACGTAGACGTTGAGCCCTACCGGCGGTGCCAGCATGCCGAAGCCGACAGTCATCAACACCATGATGCCGAACCAGATCGCGGTGGATTCCTTGGCCATCCCGAAGTCCAGGGCCATCACCATCGGGAAAAAGATCGGGATGGTCAGCAGCAACATCGAGAGCTCGTCCATCACCGCACCCAGCACCACGTAGAACAGCAGGATCGCCGTGACGACCATCAGGGGCGACAGGCCCCAGCCGCCGACCACGCCGGCGAGCTGATTGGGCACCTGGGTCAGGGCAAGTGCGGAATTCATCAGGTCGGCGCCGATGAAGATCAGGAAAATCATGGCTGAACTTTCCGCCGTCGCGTAAAAGCACAGCTTGAACTTGGCCCAGGTGATCTCGCGTTTGAGCAGGGCCGCCACCAAGGTGGCTGCCGCGCCCACTGCAGCGCCTTCGGTGGGGGTAAACCAACCGCCGTAGATGCCGCCGAAGACGATGATGAAGATGACGGCGATGGGCAAGATGCCGAGCAACGAAGCCAGGGTGAGCGGCGGCCGGTCGTTGTCCACCTCGGGCGCCTGGCCCGGAACCAGCCGCACATAGATGGCAATGGCCACCATGTAACCCAGCATGGCGATGATGCCCGGCACCATAGCCGCAGCAAACAGCTTGGCGATGTTTTGCTCGGTGAGGATGGCGTAAATAACGAGCGGCACGGACGGCGGTATCAAAATGCCCAGCGTGCCGCCGGCCGCCAGCGTGCCAGTGGCAAGCCGGCCCGAATAGCCGTGGCGTTTCATCTCGGGCAGCGCGACGCCGGTGATGGTGGCGGCGGTGGCCACCGAGGAGCCGCAGATCGCACCGAAGGCGGCACACGCCAGGATGGACGCCATGGCCAGCCCGCCCTTGAAGCGGCCCATCACACCGGCCGCGAAACCAAACAGGGCACGGCTGATGCCGCCTTGCGTTGCGAAATGCCCCATCAGGATGAAGAGCGGGATTACTGAGAGGTCATAGCTGGCAAAACGTGCGAAGGCCTGGGTGTTGATGAAGCTGGAAAACGGTCCCCAGCCGGTTTGCATCACGTAGCCGATGGCGCCCGCCGTGAACATGGCGACAGAGATGGGCACGCGGACGACCATGAAGGCCAGCATGATGCCGAAGATGACGAGGGCGAGCGAGATCGCGCTCATATGTGCGCCTCCAGCTCGTCAAGCTCACTTTGTTCGTCATGGCTGTCGCCAAATCCGAACAGGCACTGGTGCAGCCCAATCACACAGGTCAGCACAAAGGGCGGAACCATGGCGGCGTAGACCGTCCATTCCGGAAAACCGAGGATCTGTGTCTCTGAATGCGTGACGTAGGAATTGATGCCGCCCAGCGTGGTGCGCCAGGCCAGCAAGGCGAACATCACGCCCAGCAGTAATGCGCCGAAACGGTCCAGCTTGTCGTTGGAGGCCTGCCCCAGCTTTGCGGTGAAAAAATCCACAATGATGTTGCCGCGCTTGGCCTGGCAAAAGGGCATGAACATCGCGATCGCCGCGCCGGCGACCACGCCGGTGAGTTCAAAGTCGCCGACCAGCGTGGCGCCCAGAAGGTTGCGGCCTATCAGACTGGCGCAGGTTATCAGGGTGATGGTTGTGAGCAATACGCCCGCGAGCACGGCGCAGAGTTTTGCAAGGGACTGCAGGACTTTCAAGAAGACTCTCCAAAATCAGGGCGTGGCGTTTGGGAGCTCCCCAAAAACCGGGTAAGCCGATTATCAGAATTGAAGGTGCGAACGGGCAGGCGGGTTACCCCGAATTAAAGGGCATATTTGCGCGGTGATTAAAGCAGCTGCGCGTTCATCGCGCAACTGCCCGGTGGCAAAGTAAGCCCGCCCGGGGCCAATTTTCAGATGACTTTGACAGTGAGTGTCTCCAGACCGGCCACGCCGCCGACCATGGTGTCGCCCGAGACCACCGCCGCAACACCTTCAGGTGTGCCGGTGTAAATCAGGTCGCCGGGTTGGAGTTCCCAGGCAACGGACAGATGTTCAATGGTTTCAGCGATGTTCCAGATCAGCTTGGAAACACTACTGCGCTGGCGGTCTTTTCCGTTCACCTGAATGTAGAGCTCGGCGTTAGCAACATCGCCGGCCTGTGCTGCCGGTGTGATGGGGCCGATCGGCGCCGAGTGGTCATACGCCTTGCCGATGCACCACGGACGGCCCTGCTTTTTCATCTCGCCCTGAAGGTCGCGGCGCGTCATGTCCAGGCCGACGGCGTAGCCATAGATATGTTTGTGCGCGTCAGCCGCCTTGATGTTTTTGCCGCCCGTGCCGATAGCCACGACCAGCTCGATTTCATGGTGCAGGTTTTTGGTGAGCGACGGGTAGGGAATGGAGCCTGTGGCGCCGGCGTCCACCACCACGGCAGCATCAGCGGGCTTGAGGAAGAAGAAGGGCGGCTCGCGGCCGGTAAAACCCATTTCCTTGGCGTGCTCTTCGTAGTTGCGGCCCACGCAATAAATGCGATGAACCGGAAAGCGGTCTTTGGTGCCGACGACGGGGACGGACACTGCGGCCGGTGGGGTGATGACAAAACTCATGACAACCTTTCTTCTCTGTGTATGCCCAATGCCTGATGCACCGGGCGGTCTGAAAAACTGAACAGCACACAACCTTGCGCCGAACGCAATTGCGCAGTGTGCCACGACGGAATTACAAAATGGTCGCGCGGGCCAAATTCGAAAGTCGAGATTTTCCCGTCGCGCTCAACACTGACGGAACCGGTGCCCTCGACCACGCTGAAGACAGCGCCGTCGGTCTGGCGCCAGGCCTTGCCTGCAAAGCCTGCCGGAAGGCGCTGCATGAAGGTCGCCATGGTGGGCATGGGCGAGCCGCCGGTGGCCGGGTTCACATAGCGCAGCTTGATGCCGTCCCAGACGTCGATGTCGGCATGGGTTTCCAGCTGGTGCAACGTCTCGCGCGTGCGGTCATAGGGGTAGCTGAAGATGGGCGAGGTTTCACCGAACGGCGAGTCATACCGCATGGGCAGCATGTTGGCGCCGTAGCGGTGCGTGCTGATGCCTTGGGGCTTGGTGACTTCCTGCTGTTTGGCTGTGCCGTTTTCTGCAAAACCGGCATCAAAAAAACGCAGCATGGGGATGTCCAGGCCGTCCAGCCAGACCACGGGTGTATCCGATTCCACACGGCCTTCGTGGCCATGGTCGTGCCAGGTCCAGCTCGGGGTGATGATGAAGTCGCCGGGCTTCATCTGCGTGCGTTCGCCGTCCACAGCAGTGAAAGCGCCGTGGCCTTCAACCACGAAACGCAGCGCGCTTTGCGTGTGGCGGTGGCTGGGCGCCACTTCGCCCGGCAAGATGACCTGCAGGCCTGCGTAGAGGGATTGCGTGATGCACGACTGCCCGCGCAGGCCGGGGTTTTCAAGAATCAGCACGCGGCGCACCGCTTCCTCGGCGGTGATGAGCTCTCCCGCCTTCATCAGGTAGGGATGCACGTCGGCGTATTTCCACAACGCCGGCTGGCATGGCGTGCTGGGCGACTGCGGCACCAGCGCGTGCAGCACTTCCCACAGCGGCGTCATGCTGTGCGCCGAAATGGCGTCGTAAAAAGCCTTGCGTGCGGCGCTGTTGGGCGCTGCGCTCTGGCTGTGGGCGGGTGGGGGCGTCATGTCCATGGGCGGTCCAGTCTCTGGTTTTAACGATCGCCGTTGTCGAAATAGGTGCCGTCTTGCGTGAGCAGCTGCTGCAGCTGTCTCACGTCCGCGTCGGCAAAACTTTTGCCGGCATCGAGCATCGCAGCGGCCGTGCCCGCGGCCTGGCCCATCACAAAGCAGCCACCGCTGGCGCGCGCGGCCGACTGGCCTTCATGCGTCATCGACGCGCAGCGGCCGGCCACCAGAAGGTTGGCCACGCCCTGGGGCACCAGCATGCGCCAGGGCAGGTCGTTGTAGGCGCGGCCCTGCGCCGCGTCTACATTGCGCGGAAACTGCCAGTCGATGCGGCCGTCGGCATGCAGTTCCATCGGCCAGGCGTTGATGCCGATGGCGTCGTCAAAGCGCGCCGACGAGAGGATGTCTTCACCGCTCAAGGCATAGAGGCCCTGGATGCGGCGTGTCTCGCGGATGCCCACTTGCGGTGCGATGTCGACGATGGCGGAGTCTTCAAAGCCCGGCACCTGCTCGCGCAGGAAGCGGAAGTATTCGGTGATCTGGCGTCGGCCTTCGAGCTCGCCTTCGCTGAGCTGCCGCGCGTCGGTGGCATCCATGGCGGTGCCTTGGGCATTGCGGATTTGCGTAACGTTGGCGCGCCATTCGGCCGGATTCTTCTGCGGCCGAAGGATCGCGCCTTCGCGCGGGAATTTGTAGCGGCCCGGCTCGCGTGCCTGGCTCTCGGCCATCAGGGTATTGATGGCCTTGAACTCGCCCACGGCCGCCAGCGCGCGGGGCGCATCGACATGGCCGACGCGGAACATGGTGGACGGAAACAGCGCGCTGCCGTGGCCGTCGCCGAGCTCGAAGGGCACGCCCGCGAAGTTCGCCACGTCGGCGTCGCCCGAACAGTCGATGAAGCGCGCGGCGCGTATCGCCTGGCGGCCGGATTTGGTCTCCACCACCAGGGCGTTGATGCGATCGCCTTCCATCACCACGGCCGCAGCCCATGCGTGAAAAAGGAGGTGTACGCCAGCGGCCACCAGCAACTGGTCGGCCGCGCATTTGTAGGCCGACACGTCATAGGACCGCACACGGATGCGGCCCTGCATGCCGTCCTGCGGTGCGTTGAGGCCGCCCAGCGCGTCAATGCGCTGCAGCAGGTCGTCGGCCACGCCGCGCACCACCTGTTGCATCTGGCCGTTTTTGCGGCCGTAGAGGCCCGCGAAATTGGTAACGCCGCCGGCGGTGCCCATGCCGCCCAGAAAGCCATAGCGCTCGACCAGCAAGGTACGCGCGCCGCGCCGTGCGGCGCTGACGCTGGCGGCCAGGCCAGCGGGGCCGCCGCCGACAACGACGACGTCAAACTCGCCGTAGACGGACAGCGTGCGTGCAGGTTCGGTAATCACGTCTCCCCCCTGTCCAGGTTCACTTCGTGTAGCCCGTTCCCCCCTCGAGGGGGCGGTGAATTACCCCACCCCTGTCCAAGCTCACTGCGTGTAGCTTGTTCCCCCCTCGAGGGGGCGGCGCCTGCGGTCTGGCAAAGCCAGTCCCGCGGCACCCTGGTTGTGTTCCCTGAAGTCTTTAACCCAGTCTGAGTCGCGGAACCGGCTTTGCCGGGCCGCAGGCGGGCGGCCCCCGAGGGGCTGGAGCCTGCGGCTCCAAAGCTGCTTGAGCAGCTTTGGACAGGCGACAGAGGCGAAGCGTCTCGCGAGCCGCGGCCTGCAAGGCCTCGAGAGCTACACGCAGTGAGCGAACGTGGGGGCATCATTTATTCGATCTTGATGCCGCGCGACTGAATGATGCCGCCGAGGATGGCGGCTTCATCCTTCACGCGGCTGTTCAGGCCGTCGGGCGAGGTGCCCACAGCCTGCCAGCCTTGGTTGAACAGTTTTTGCCGTGTGTCCGCATCGCGGATGATGCGCGGCACTTCTTGCGCCAACCTCGCCTGGGCGGCTTTGGAAAGGCTCGCCGGACCGATCAGCGCCGTCCACACTTCAAGATTGACGTTGGTCACGCCGGCATCGGCCAGCGGTGGCACTTCGGGTACGAGAGACGAGCGTCCGCCGGCCAGGCCAATCGCCTTGAGCTTGCCCGAGCGCACATGCGGCATGGCCACGCCCGGTGGAATCAGCGCCATCTGGATCTGGCCGCCCAGCATGGCGGTGACGACCTGCGGGTTACCGGCAAAAGGCACATGCACCGGCGTGAGGCCGGGTACGCGGCTTTTCAGCAGCTCCATGCCCAGGTGGGCGACCGAGCCGTTGCCGACCGAGCCGTAGTTCCACTGGCTGCCCCCCTGGCGCGCGGCGTTGAAGAATTCAGCGCCGCCGGGTTCAGCTGCGGGTGCCACCAAGACCAGCGGGGCGGTGGTCAGTAGCGAAACCAGCGCAAAGTCTTTGGCCGGGTCATAGGGCAGCTTGGGGTACAGCAGCTTGGCGGAAGTCAGGTTGCCGTTGATCACGACGCCCAGCGTGTGGTCGTCGGTGGCCTTGGCGACCTGGTCGGCCGCGATGTTGCCTGACGCCCCGGGTTTGTTTTCCACGATCACCGGCTGGCCCAAGGCGCGGCTCAGGGGCTCGGCCAGCGTGCGGGCCGCCATGTCGGGCGTGGAGCCGCCCGGAAAGCCCACCAGGATACGCAATGGCCGGGTCGGCCAAACCGAATTTTTTAAGTCTTTTGGGCCTGCGGCCCAGGAGGAATGAGCGCAAGAAGCTATCAAAAGCGTAGCAACAATCCGGAGAACAGAGGGGCTGGGAAAAGAGATGCTGGGAAGAAGAGTCATGACAATCCCTGGGACTTTTGAAACCGTCATTGGAACAGTTTTGACGGCTCGATTCCGTCATACATCCATTTCAGGCCCGCGAAGCCCGCGCTCTCGGTGCCGCTCTGGAACAGCTGGTTGCGCAGCTCGCGCTGCACGCCAGCCGCGTGGTAGATGTCGCCGTAAAAACGGGCGGTCAGTTGCACGCGGCCGGTGCGCAAGTACCGGGCCTTTTGGTACTTCTGGAAGGCTTGCGGGACATCCCCTCGCGTAAAACGCAGCGCCTCGCGCAGCACGACGGCGTCTTCTATGGCCTGGCCAGCGCCCTGGGCGAGGTACTGCAACATGGGGTGGGCCGCATCGCCCAGCAGCGTCACGCGCCGGTCGGTCCAGTTTTTTACGGGCTCGCGGTCGCACAGCACCCACATTTTCCAGGTGTCGATTTTTCCCAGCAGTTCCCTGACCTGCGGGCAAGCATCGGCAAAGCGGTCGTTGAGCTCGGCTGTGTCGCCAAACGTATTCCATCCCTCGTCGTATTTGTTGCTGTGAAAAACGGCCACGAGGTTGAAGAGTTCGCCGCGGCGCAGGGGGTAATGAACCAGGTGGGTTTTCTCGCCGCCCCACAGCAGCACATCGTCGCTCCACAGATGGGCCGGCACTTCCTCGCGCTTGAGCACCGCGCGGTAGGCGATGTGGCCCGACACGCGGGGTTTTCCGTCGCCGACCACCGCTTCGCGAATGCGGCTCCACATGCCGTCAGCGCCAATCAAGGCACTGCCGTGAATCGTTTCGCCTCCGTTCAGGTGCACGGTCACGCCGTCTGCAGATTGTTCAAACGACTCGACTTTGGCTTGGGTGCGCAGTGTCACGTTTGGCTGTGCGCGGCAGGCGTCCAGAAACACCTGGTGCAGATCGGCCCGGTAAATCACACCGTAAGGAAAGCCATAAGTGGCCCGGGCCAGATCGCCCAGCGGAACGCGGACCACCTTCTCGCCCGTTCGCACATCGTTCATGCCGAGCCCGGCAGGAAAGAAAGCCACCCGGTTAACGGCTTGCGTGAGACCCAGGTAGTCAAACATTCGAAAAATGTTGGGGCCGAGCTGGATGCCGGCGCCGATCTCGCCAAAACATGTTGCCTGCTCCAGCACGGTCACGGCGTGACCATCGTGGGCAAGCACCATGGCCACGGCGAGTCCGCCAATGCCGCCGCCCGAGACGAGGAGGGGGGATGTGTTTGCCATAAGAACGTGAGCCTGAGAGTTCAATTATGATAAGTATGCATACGATGTGCATTCCCTAGTACATACCCTGAGCGCAGACCCGAACGGTAAACTCGGCAAATGGCAAAAAGCTTTAACTTCAGCGAGGCCCCTGGGCACCTGATCCGTCGGGCGCAACAACTCGCGGTCTCAATCTTCATGGAAGAGACCGCCGGTTTTGATGTCACTCCCGTGCAGTTTGCCATTCTGAACGCGCTCATGGATGACCCTGGCGAAGACCAGATCACCCTGTCAGGCCGGGTGGCTTTTGACCCGGCCACATTTGGTTCGGTGATTGGACGGCTGGAGGTCAAGGGCTGGGTCAAGCGCCAGGCGGACCCGGCTGACAAACGCCGCAAGCTGCTGTGGACAACACCCGAAGGCGAGAAAGTCGCGCTGCAGATGAAGCGTGCTGTCGGCAAGGCGCAACAGCGCATTGTGAGCCCGCTTGACGCGGATGAGCGGGCGCAGCTGGGCCGGCTGCTGGCAAAGCTGATCACCGGACACGAAAACGCAGCGAGCTAGCCTGAGGGGTGAAGCATAAAAAAAAGGGGCCGAATGGCCCCTTTTTACATCTGCCCGCCGGGCTGATTCAAGGGTTCACGCAGACTTGGCGACAAGGTCGAAATGCTCCACCGTCGGGGCGCCGGCAAAAAACGGCCCGACGATGGCGCGCCAGTCGGCAAATGCCGGGGACTGACGAAAGTCGACGGTATGGTTTTCCAGCGTATCCCAGAAGATCTGCAGGATGTAGCGTTCGGGGCTTTCAATGCCCTTGTTGACCTTGAAACCCTGAAACCCCTTGGCCTTGGAAATCACTTCGCGGATGCCGCGCTGGATGGCTTCGTCAAAAGCGGCCTGCTGGCCGGGGTGGATGCGGATGTCGGCGAGTTCGAGAATCATGAAGGTCCTGTTTGGTTGTTTTGCCGGGGTGTGTACCCCCGCCGTTCAATATTGGGTAGCAGGCAACTCTACCCTCAATCCGTCCAGGTCTGGCGTGAGCGTGATCTGGCAACTGAGACGGCTGTTGGCAAGGCGCGGCGAGGCGGTGAATGCCAGCATGCCGAGCTCTTCGCCGTCAGGCGGTGGCAGTGTTGCCGGGTCAGAACAAAATGGCTCGAGCACATGAACATGGCAGGTGGCGCAAGTCAGCAGGCCGCCGCAGTCGGCGGCGATGCCGTCAATGCCGGCGGCCACGGCGGCCTCCATCAGGCTTTTCCCGACCTTGCTTTTGACCGGCGTGGAGCGGCCGCCCGGTTCGATGAAATGGATGGTGATCATGGTTTTTTAATGGGGCACGCAGCGGCTAGATCCGGCTGAAGTATTCTCGTTTTTGCCAGTCGTCCTGGTCGTCGGCTTCAGCATGGCGGGTGATTTCAGCCTGTTTGATCCGCGTGAGACAAGCAACGAATGCGCTGCCGAATGCCTCCACCAGTGCCGTGTCGCCTTGCAGGGCTTGCAGGGCTTCTCCCAGGCTGGTGGGTATTTTTTCGGCGGCATCGCCATAAGGTGCATCGGTGGCCGGCGGGGCCTTGAGGCGGCGTGCCATGCCGTCCAGCCCGGCGTGGATTTGCGAGGCGAGATACAGATACGGATTGGCGGCGGGTTCGCCGATGCGGTTTTCGATGCGCGTGCCGTTGTCATTGCACTGGCCCACCACGCGCAGCATCGCGCCGCGGTTGTCCCGGCCCCACAAGATGGATTGCGGCGCCAGTGCGTTCGGCCGAAAGCGACCGAAACCATTGATGGTGGGCGTGCACAGCACAGTCATGCCGCGTGCATGCGCCAGCAGACCGGCCAGGTAATGTTCACCGGTTTCGGTCAATGTGTACTGTGCATCTTCAGGGGTTGTTCCGGCTGCGGGGCTTTGGCGCTTAAAGGCATTGGCGCCGGTTTTCAGGTCCACCAGTGACTGGTGCAGGTGCCAGCCGCTGGACATGATGTTCGGGAAAGGCGGGCGGCACATGAAGGTGGCGTGGTAACCGGCCCGCCGCAAGGCCTGCTTCACCGCACTGCGAAACAGCACCATGTTGTCTGCGGCTGTCAACGCATCGGTGGCGTCGAACACGGCCTCGACCTGGCTGGGGCCCAGTTCGATTTCCAGCGACAGCAGAGGCAATCCCAGTGCCTGTACCGTTTGCTGGACGATGCGCAAAGGCTCTTCCGCCATGTCAAACCACTGCTCAGACAGCAGGTGGTAGCCCGGATGGATCATGCTCACATTGGGGGGCAAGCCTGGCCAGGCAGCCAGCTCCGGATCGAGTTGAGGGGTGTGCCCACCTTCGGTGATCCGGTAAATGTGGAACTCAATTTCCAGCCCGCACTTCATGCCGTAGCCAGCTTCGGCCAGTTTGGCGAGCGCGCTTTGCAGTACGCGGCGTGTGTCGAATGCCACCGGGCTGCCGTCGGGAAACCACGGCTGGCATTGGAGCCAGCCGGTTTTTTCCGTCCAGGGCAATTCTTTCAGGCTGGACGGGTCGGCCAGCAACATCACGTTGCCGCCAAATTCAAAACCCGGTAATTCCGCGGCGCCGCCGGCTTCGAACACCTTGTAGGCGGTGCGGTCGGCTGTGTCCTTGAGCAACAATGTGCTCACCATGCCGACTCCGTCTGTCATGGCTTGCTCGACTGCAGACGCCACCAGGGTTTTGCCACGCAACATGCCGTGCAGGTCGCACCAGGCAAAGCGCACCAGTTCCAGTCCGCTGGCCCTTATGCGCCGCACGGCATGGGCCTGTGCAGCCTGCCTTGCGGCGTCGTGTACGCCGCATTGCGCTGCAAAGCTGCTCATGGCTGCGTGGCGGCGCTGGCAGAAGTTGCGGGAGCGGGTGACGCGGGTTGGGTGTACAGCCACGCCGCACCGTCGCGTTTGGCTCGGGCGGTCTGCTGCCACCAGTCTGACCATTCGCCGGCCGGTGCGATGCCGTCCACCGTATCGGGGCCGGTGATCATGGCAGCCTGCGCGGGGTCGGCAATGCCGGGCGCCACGCCGCCGTTTTGCACGGTGTCAATCGCCTTGAGCAGCACGCGCCGGTTGGCCATGATGACCTTGTCGGACGTGCCCAGGTGTTCGCGCGTGCGGTCCTGGATGGCGCCCATGCTTTCCACGGCCCACTGGTCGTGCACATTGATGTCTTCTTCTCCCATGCCCAGGTAGGTGGTGCTCATCTGCTCTTGGGCATTGAAGCCCCAGCCGTTGTGGCGGCCGGCCTTGGGAATGTAGTCGGGCAGTTCAATGAACTGCTGACGCTGTGCGCGCATGCTTTCGCGGTCCAGCGGGCCGGCAAAGCTGGTGAAGAAGGTGTACCAGTAGGTGTGGGTGTCGTCCACCGGCACGTGCATCTGCGTGATCGTCATGGTTTCCGACAGCGGGATCACAAAGGTGGCCGGGAAGATGGCGTTGGTCACGCGCACGTGCGTGAGTTTGTCGGTCATGGCGCGCAGCGCGGTCAGCTGCATGCCCCAGGGTTTGTTCTCGAAGCTGATGTCGGGCTGGGCGAACTCGCGCATGATGCGCGTCATCGGCCACTGCTCGCCGTCCTTGCTGCCGGCACTGGCGCTGCGAAACTGTTTGCCGGCCGGGTTCTCGCCGATTTCGTCGAGCGGGTTGTCTTGCAAAAAGCGATGCAGGAAAGACGGGTGCGCCGGGTCAATGCCCACTTCAAACGCCTGCAGCCAGTTGGCGTTCCACAAACCCTTGAAGGCAAAGCTGTGCGTGGCCGGCGCGGTAAAGCAATCAAAAGCGGGGAAGGGTGGTGGGGTACTGCCTTCGTCGCCCAGCCAGGCAAACAGCACGCCGGCTTTTTCAATCACGGGGTAGCTGCGCTGCCGGACCCGTTCGCACAGCTTGCTGCCGCTGGGCTCGGCTGGCGTCTCCAGGCAGCGGCCGTCGGTGGCGAATTTCCAGCCGTGAAAAGGGCAGCGCAGGCCGCCGCCTTGGGCCAGGCTTTCACGGCGGCCAAAGGACAGGTCGGCGCCGCGGTGCGCGCAGTCGCGGTCCAGCAAACCCCATGCGCCGGATGCGTCCTTGAATAGCACCAAATCCTGGCCAAACAGCTTGAGTGCCTTGACCGGGCGGAGGGCCATGCGCGGGTCCAGCACCGGGTTGAACTCATCCACCAGTGCGGCGGGCTGCCAGTACTGGCGCAGCAGCTTGCCGCAGGGCGTGCCCGGCGTGATGCGGGTCAACAACTCATTTTGTTCAGCGTTCATGGGCAGTCTTTAAAACGGTATACCAAAATTAAAATTCAGTGTACATTCACCGCCATGAACTTGCAAGAAACCGTTTTGATGCAGTTGCGTGACCTGATTCTGCGCGGCGAGTTTGAGCCCGGCCAGCGTCTGGCCGAGCAGCAACTGGCTGAGCGCCTGGGCGCCTCGCGTACCCCGGTGCGGGCCGCGCTGGTCACGCTGGAGCAAGAGGGGCTGGTCGAGGCCAACGACACCGGCAAATACCTGGTGCGCCAGTTCACGCCGCGCGAAGTGGCCGATGCCATCGCGGTGCGCGGCCACCTCGAAGGCATGGCGGCACGGCTGGTGGCCGAGCACGGCGTGTCACGCCAGCTGCAGCTGGATTTGCAGTCCTGCCTGGACGAAGGCGACCGGGCTTTGGCCGCCAACCCGCTGGGTTATGACAACTACGCGGCTTATGCGTCCATGAACGACCGCTTTCACGCGCTGATTCTGGATGCCAGCGGCAACCGGGCGTTGCAGCGCGCCATCGAACTGAACGACAAGCTGCCTTTTGCCTCGGCGTCGGCCATGCTGCCCATGCAGTCCACGCTGGAACAAGACCGCGACTGGATGCATTACGCGCACCGGCAGCACCACATGCTGTTCGCTGCGCTCAAGGCTGGAGAGGGCGCGCGCGCCCAGGCCCTGGCCGTGGAACACACCGAAGTCGCGCAGATGAACATGCGCATGGCGCTGCAGCGGCGCGCCGAAACCGAAAGCCTGATGCCCGGCCTGCGCCTGGTGGTGGGTGGCTGAGCTTTAAAGGCTCTAGCGTTCACCCAGTAACAGCTTCAGGTTGATTGATTCGGCGACAGCCTGGTTGCCGGCGTCGCCCAGGTGCAGGTGGTCGCCCGAGTCATAGGCGGGCAAGATGCGCAGCGGGTTCTGCGGGTCGCGCACCACCGCATCAAAATCGGCCACCGCATCGAATTCGCCGCTGCTGCGTATCCAGTGGTTGATGCGCTGGCGCACGGCGTCTTTTGCAGGGCTGTAGTAGTTGGCAATCGGTGAGCCCGGCATGGTCAGTGCGCCTTCAAAGGGTGTCAGTGTGGCGCCCACGATGCGCACGCCGCGGCTGCGGGCTCGCGCGATCAGTTGCCGGTAGCCGGCGATCAGTGCGTCGGCCTGCGTTGCCGGTTCGTTGGGCTCAAAGGTGCTGCCAGGCCAGCTGATGTCGTTGATCCCCATGAGCAGCACCACGCTGCTGATGCCCGGCTGGCTCAGCACGTCGCGGTCAAAGCGCGCCAGTGCATTCATGCCCATGTGGTTCTTGAGCACGCGGCCGCCCGAGATGCCGGCATTGATCACAGCCACGTTGCGCCCTGCCAGGCGGCGTGCCAGGAAATCCGGCCAGCGCTGGTCGGTGCCCGGCGTGGACGCAGCGCCATCCGTGATGGAGTCGCCAAACGCCACGACGCTGCGCGTGCCGGGCGCGGCTTCCACCAGTACTGCACTGAGGAAGAGGCGGCTGTTCACGATGCTGTCCGCTTTGATGGTGCTTGCACTCGCGACATTACCCGCAGCGATCTGGGCTGGCTGCAAGCCTTCCCAATGGATGGTGGTGAGTGGCGCCGTTTGTGGCAAGTACAGGCTGATGGCCAGACGGTCCAGCGGCGCGACCGCGATCTGAATCGGATCGCTGATGACGGGCGCGCCTGCTGGTACGGTCACCGTGGGCTGGCCGCCGAAGGTCACGGCCTGGCCCGGCCCGCCGATGCTGCCCGCTGCAGCGCCTGCTGGCGCGATGTGGGCCGCGCCAATCTGCAAAGCTTGCGTGCCGTATTCGTTGGACAGCACGATGCGCACACGCGGGCCGCCTACGCTGGCACGGACAACCTGGCGCACCGTCTGGTCGCGCAAAGTGGCGGGAAGGCCCAGTGGCAGCACAAAATCACCGCCCCAGACGGGTTGGGGGCTGGCTGTCCAGCTTGGGGTCCATGCGCCGGCATCGGCTGCTTGTGCGTGAGGAATAAGGCCGGCGCATAGGACCGCGAATGAGAGTATTGCCTGCAGCACGTGTAGCCGAGAAAAGAAGGTTTTCATGGTGATGGTTCTCAGCAGGTAGCCGCGTTAGCGGGGATTTCAGACTTGTCGCGCGACAGGCTGTACAGCGCAACCACGATGCCGGCGACGGTGATCAGTGCGGCCAGCCAGCTCAAGCCGCCCAGGCCAAAGGAACTGCTCACCACCAGGCCGCCCAGCCAGGCGCCGAGCGCATTGCCCACATTGAAGGCGCCGATGTTGAGGCTGGCCGCCAGGTTCTGGCCCGCGCCGTGCGCCTGCTGCAGCACGCGCATCTGCAGCGGCGCCACGGTGGCAAAAGAAGCCGCGCCCAGCAGCCCTACAAACAGCACGGTGGCGATTGGCGAATGCAACACAAAGCCCATCACGCCCAGCACGAGCGCCAGCGCCCCCAGCGTGACCAGCAGCGACATCCGGAGCCCGCGGTCGGCAAGGCGCCCGCCCAGCAGGTTGCCCACAAAGAAGCCGCCGCCAAACACCAACAGGATGGGCGACACCGCCGCTTCACTGAAGCCGGTGACTTGCGTCAGGATGGGCTGGATGTAAGTGAAGATGGCAAAGAGGCCTGCAAAGCCGAGCACGGTCATCAAGAGTCCCAGCAGCACCGGCGCGCGGGCCACTCCGGCCAGCTCCTGGCGGATGGACGAGGTGCCGTTTTCGGCCGCGCTGCGCGGTACAAAAATCGCCAGCACCACAAAGGCCAGCAAGCCAATCAGCGCGACGACCCAGAAAGTGGAGCGCCAGCCGTAGTGCAGGCCCAGCCAGGCGCCCGCAGGCACGCCGAGCAGCGTGGCCAGCGACAGCCCGCTGAACATGGTGGCAATGGCCGAGGCCTTGCGCTCGGGCGCCACCAGGCCGGTGGCCACGATGGAGCCCACGCCGAAGAAGGTGCCGTGCGCCATCGAGGTGATCACGCGGGCGGCCATCAGGCTGCCGTAGTCCGGCGCCAGCGCGCAGGCCAGGTTGCCCAGCGTGAAGATGGCCATCAGCGCCAGCAGCACGGTTTTGCGCGGCAGCTTGCGTGTGGCCAGCGTCAGCAGGGGTGCACCTACCGCCACACCCAGGGCGTAGCCGGAAATTAGCAGCCCGGCGGAGGCAATGGTGACACCGAGGTCAGCAGAGACCTGCAGCAGCAGGCCCATGATGACGAATTCGGTCGTGCCGATGCCGAAAGATCCGGCGGTGAGGGCCAGCAGGCCCAGAGGAGGAAGTGATTTGCTCGCAGCCATGAAAGTCGCTTTCAAAAGAGGATGCGACTAGTATGGAAACGAAATAGTAGTTTGACTAGAATGACTTGATGACAATCATTTGTGAATTCAATTCACATTAAGACTGGCAAATTGATCGCCGGAAATGGCCCAAATAGCCCACTGCAACGCTTACTTGACATGCCTGCTTGATAGCGCGTCTCTGGAGCGGAAAAGAGCCGTTTTATTGATCAAATCGGCCGCTAGCCCTTTAAATACTTGCGCAAGCAGCTATTAAAAACATAGCATTCAGGCGTTCACCCGAAAGCTGCGGAACGGCAATGAACGGCGAGATGGCAATCGAAAACCCCAAGGAAAGCCTGCAGGAACCATATGCCCCGTATCGACGTCAACCGCTCCGGCGAAATGGAAGCCTTTGTCCAGGTCGTGGAGAAAGGCGGTTTCTCCGCCGCTGCCCGGCAGCTGTGCATGACGCCGTCGGCCGTCAGCAAGCTGGTCACCCGGCTGGAGGCGCGGCTGGGCACGCGGCTGGTCAATCGCTCTACCCGCAAGCTGCAGCTCACGCCCGAAGGCACCACTTTCTATGAGCAGAGCACGCGCGTGCTGGCCGACATGGACGAGGCCGAGCGCGGCGCGGCGGCCGGCGCCATGCCGCGAGGGCGCGTCAGCATCAATGCCAGCATGCCGACTGCCCATTGCCTGCTGCTCCCGCTGGTGCCGGCCTTTCACGAACGCTATCCCGACATCACGCTGGACATCACCCTGACCGACCGGGTAGTTGACCTGCTGGACGAGCGCACCGACGTGGCGATCCGCTGGGGGGCGCTCGCGTCATCCCAGCTGGTCGCGCGGCGGCTGGGCGACACGGCGCAGGTGATTGTCGGCAGCCCTGGCTACCTTGCGCGCCATGGCACGCCGCGAACGCTGAAGGAGCTCGAGGCGCATCAACGCCTGGCCCACACCTTCAAGCGCAATATGCATTACTGGCCGGTGCGTGTGGAGGGGCAGATCCAGCAGTTGCCGATCACCGGCTATGCGCGAGCCAGCGACGGCGAGGCGATGCGCCATCTGGTGCTGGCAGGGGCGGGGCTGGCTCGCATGTCGATGTTCCATGTCGGCCGCGATATTGAGGCGGGCCGTCTGGTGCCGGTGGCTGAAGACCTCAACCCCGGTGAGCGCGAGCCCATTCATGCGGTGTTCGTCGGGCGGGGCGGCCGCTTGCCGGCGCGTGTGCGTGTGCTGCTGGATTTCCTCGTGGAGCAGGTCACGCAGAAGGTGCTCGACGGCGGCGGGCTCGCGCCTGACTATCAGTTGCACCAGCCCTGACTTGCTCGGGGCGAGGTGTACTGGGGTGTACAGGGGTTGACTGCTAGGTACAACCCACTAGATAACTTCCCTATGGCAGACCAGGCGTAATTTGCCTAGCATATGTAACAAGTCGTACGGGCTTGCTGGGCCGCTTCGGCCATGGAGGATTTTTATGCACCGCATTCCTGCTCATACCGTGGGTCTTTTCCTTTTGCTGTTGTCGCTGACGGGCCTCAGTTTTGCGCAAGAGCGCTTCAGCCCCTCCGCCGACGGCCAGGACATCACCGACAGCCGCACCGGACTGATTTGGCGGCGTTGCGCGGAGGGCATGGTCTTCAAAGGCAAAACCTGCACCGGGCAGGCGACCTTTTTAAGCGCGCCCGACGCGGCCGCGCGCGCCAAGGCAGCCTCCACGCCGGGGGCCGAATGGCGCCTGCCCATCTTGAAGGAACTCTCCAGCATCGTTTCCGCGCGGGAAGCTGATGTAGACAAGGCTGCGATAGACCCGAATGCCTTCCCCGGCACGCCGGTGGCGCGCTTCTGGACGTCCAGCAGCACCGGCCCGGGCTATTTCACCTTTGTGGGTTTCAGCGACGGCAGCGCGGGTGAAGCCCCGCGCGCCACGTCTGCCGCCATTCGCCTGGTGCGCAGCGCGAAGTAAGCGAACCGGACGCCGGGAGCAGTTGGCGTGTCAGGTTTCTGTCGCGTCAGTCTTTGGCGACCTGCAGCACGAGCTTGCCGAAGTTCTCGCCATTGAAAAGCTTGAGCAGCGTTTCGGGGAAGGTGTCCAGGCCCACGACGATGTCTTCCTTGCTCTTCATGGTGCCGGCCTTCAGGTAGCCCGCCAT
>NZ_JBDTPB010000118.1:0-52691 GCF_039932935.1 Polaromonas sp. | reverse complement strand
GCCGCTTTCGTGGGTGCCGCCGGCGCTGGTCGGGATCAGGTTGACGTAGCTCTCGCGAACCGGCTGGCCGTCTTCGGTGAAGGCCACACACCACTGCGCGCCCTCGCCTTCGGCGAAGCTGTCGTGCTGCGCGTCGGCAAAACCTTCGCCTTCGAACATCGGAATCACCGGGTCGCCGGTCAGGGTCTGCATCAGGTAGTCGCGCAGGCCGCCCTTGTAAGACCAGGTCTGGACGTCTTTGGTTTTTTCGTTGGTCAGCGCGACGGTAACGCCGGGCATGAGCACGGCTTTGCTGCGCAGCAGGTGCGTGAGCTCGGCCATGGGCAGCGCGGCCGACTCGAAGTATTTGGCGTCAGGCCAGGCACGGACGGTGGTTCCGGTCTTGCGGTCGCCTTCGCCGTTTTTGCGCAAGTGCAGCTTCTCAACGACGTCGCCGCCCGAGAACACCAGCCTGGCGACCATGCCTTCGCGGTAGGACGTGACCTCCAGGCGCTTGGACAGCGCGTTGGTCACGCTGACGCCCACACCGTGCAGGCCGCCCGAGAAGCTGTAGGCGCCGCCCTTGCCTTTGTCGAACTTGCCGCCGGCATGCAGCCGGGTGTATACCAACTCGATCACGGGCGCTTTTTCTTCGGGATGCATGCCGAAAGGAACGCCGCGGCCGTCGTCGTCCACACTGACCGAACCGTCGGTATGAAGCGTGACCTTGATCTTCTTGCCGTAGCCGGCCAGTGCCTCGTCGGCGGAGTTGTCCAGCACTTCCTGGATGATGTGCAGGGGGTTGTCGGTGCGCGTGTACATGCCCGGCCGCTGCTTGACGGGCTCCAGGCCCTTGAGCACGCGGATCGAGCCTTCGGAATATTCGGTGGGTAGTTTGTCGGCCATGGCAGATGAAAGAATTGCCGCAATTGTAGTCGGGGTCGCAAAAGTCACTGTATAAACATACAGTTCAGTACTTTTCCAATGGGGACCGGCCACGGCGTCGGCAGCCTTTTCTCATTTTCGTTACAGTCGCTGGACAGTTCCGCCGGGGCCTTCAATTTCAAGGCTTTTGGATTCTCTTACCGCCAAGCGCCACCTATGACGACCACGCCGATGACCTCCGAAACCCAAAAACTCTCCATGCTTCAGGTACTGGTCTGCGGCGCCACCATCGTCACGCTGTCCATGGGCATACGGCATGGCTTTGGCCTGTGGCTGCAGCCGATCACGCAAGCGCAAGGCTGGACGCGCGAGACCTTTGCCTTTGCGCTGGCGGTGCAAAACCTGTCCTGGGGGGTGTTCGGCATCTTTGCCGGCATGGCGGCCGACCGCTTTGGCGCGTTCCGCGTGATCGTGGGCGGCGCTTTGCTCTATTCGCTGGGCCTGGTGGGCATGGCGCTGTCGCCCACGGGCTTTCTGTTCACCATGACGGCCGGGGTGTTGATAGGCGCCGCACAGGCCGGAACCACCTACGCGGTGATTTACGGCGTGATCGGGCGCAATATTTCAGCCGACAAGCGCTCCTGGGCCATGGGCGTGGCCGCGGCGGCGGGCTCTTTCGGCCAGTTCCTGATGGTGCCGACGGAAGGTTTCCTGATCAGCGGCCTGGGCTGGAAAGAGGCACTGCTGGTGCTCAGCGGCGCCGTGTTGCTGATCGCGCCGCTGGCGCTGGGCCTGCGCGAAGGCGGCTTTGCCGGGGGCCAGCCCGCCAAACGTGAACAGACCATCGGACAGGCACTGCGCGAAGCCTTCAAGTACCCGAGCTTCCAGCTCCTGATGGCGGGCTATTTTGTCTGCGGCTTCCAGGTGGTGTTTATCGGGGTGCACATGCCCAGTTACCTGAAAGACAAGGGCCTGTCGCCCCAGGTGGCCAGCTACGCACTGGCGCTGATTGGCCTCTTCAACGTCTTCGGCACCTACATCGCCGGTTCGCTGGGCCAGAAAATCGCCAAGCGGAAAATCCTGGCGACGATCTATCTCTCACGCGCCGTGGTGATTGCCGTTTTCCTGGCGGCGCCACTCAGCCCGCTGAGTGTGTATATCTTTGCCAGCCTGATGGGCCTGCTGTGGCTGTCGACCATTCCGCCAACCAACGCGGTCGTGGCGCAGATCTTCGGCATTCAGCATTTGTCGATGCTGGGCGGCTTCATTTTCTTCAGCCACCAGATCGGCTCCTTCCTGGGCGTCTGGCTGGGCGGCTACTTATATGACCGCACGGGCAGTTATGACATCGTCTGGTACATCGCGATCGCGCTGGGCGTATTTGCCGCACTGGTGAACCTGCCGGTGCGTGAGTCCCCGATCACGCGCGGTGCCGTGCCCCAAGGAGCCTGAGGTGGCCATGCGGATCGGTCTGTGGGCGGTCGCGGTCATCGCGTCACTGGGGGTGTTTGCCCTCTACACGCGGCCTGATTTCCTGTTCACACTCGCCAATCAGATCTGGGCCTGCTTTTAGCGCGAGTCCAGCCAAATTTAGAGTGTTTTGGGCTGCAGCCCAATCAGGACGGGCGCAAGCAGCTATGAAAACAATAGTAATTACCGGGGCTTCTGACGGCATAGGCGCTGAAATGGCGCGCCAACTGGCCAAAGTGCACGGCGCCGGCGTGGCCCTGGTGCTGGCCGCGCGCAATGAAGCATTGCTCAATGAGGTGGCGGGCCAATGCACTGCCCACGGGGCGCAAGCCCTGGCCGTCAAAACCGATGTATCGCAAGAGGCCCAGTGCCGCCAGCTGGTGGCCGCCGCCATCGGCCGCTTCGGGCAAATCGACGCCTTGATCAACAACGCAGGCATGTCGGCGCAGGCCCTTTTTGAAGACGTACAGGCTCAGGACCTGGCATGGTACGAGGAGCTCATGCGCATCAACCTTTGGGGCAGCGTCTGGTGCACCCATGCCGCCCTGCCTTACCTGAAAGTGCGCCACGGCAGCATCGTGGCGGTTTCCAGCCTGGCGGGCCTGATCGGCGTGCCGGGCCGCACAGCCTACAGCGCCACCAAATTCGCGATGACCGGTTTCTTTGAGGCCCTGCGCGCCGAAATGAAAGGAGCTGGCGTCAGCGTGACCACAGCGTACCCAGGCGTCGTCGCCACCAACATCCGCCACCGCGGGTTCAATGCGGCCGGTGCGGCGGCGGGCGCCAGCGGCCTGAAAGAAGACGACGCCATGAGCGTCGAGGAGTGCGCCCGGCTCATCCTGGAAGGCATGGCGCGCCGCGACCGCGAGGTCGTCATGACGACCAAAGGCAAGCTGGGCCGCTGGCTCAAGCTGATCGCGCCCGGAAGGGTGGAAGCCATGGCGCTGGCCGCCCTCAAAGACGAGGTCAAACCGCATTGACCGCCGATAACCTGCACGGGACCGAACCTCCCTCCGCCTGGGTTCAGCGCTGGTCGCACCTGGTGCCTGCGCGTGGCGCGGTGTTGGACGTCGCCTGCGGGTACGGCCGCCACGCACGCTGGTTTTATGAACGAAATCACCCGGTAGCCCTTGTGGATAGAGCGCAAGCAGCTATTGAATTCATAGCGAACTCGCTTCCCGCGCAAGGCGTTGAAGCCGTGGTGGCCGATATTGAGGAAGGCCCCTGGCCTTTTGCCGGGCGGCAGTTTGATGCCGTGGTAGTGACCAATTACCTGTGGCGTCCGTTGCTGCCCACCCTGCTGGCCAGCCTGGCGCCGGGTGCCGTGCTGATTTACGAAACTTTTACGCAGGGCAATGAAACGGTGGGCAAGCCCTCCAGGCCTGACTTTTTACTGCGGCCGGGGGAGTTGTTGGAGGTGTGCCGCGGCTTGCGGGTGGTGGCATTTGAAGAGGGCTTTGAGGAGCGCTCACCGCGCTTTGTCCAGCGCATCGCCGCCGTTCGCGAGACAGCTCTTAGTGCGGGTTTGTCCGCCCCTGCTGCGGTGGCCGCCGAGGGTCCGCCCCGCTATAGACTGGCCTAGGCTCTGGGTAGAATGCAGGATTGGCCTTTTCCGGGGCGGCTTGAAGATGTTCAAGCCACAACAGCCTCAGACACATGGCCGCGAACGTTTACAAGCAGAGCATGAAACCCATTATTGGCAGCATCGTTGCGCTGGCAACGCCCTTGCATGAGGACGGCAGCGTAGATTACCCCACCCTGCGCAAGCTGGTTGACTGGCACATCGCCGAAGGAACTGACTGCATTGGCGTGGTCGGCACCACCGGCGAATCCCCGACCGTCAATGTCGAAGAGCACTGCGAAATCATCCGGGTGTCGGTGGAGCAGGCCAAAAAGCGCGTGCCCATCATGGCCGGCTGCGGCGCCAACTCCACCGCCGAAGCGATCGAACTGGCAAAGTTTGCCAAAGGGGTAGGCGCCGACTGCCAGCTGCAGGTGGTTCCCTATTACAACAAGCCGACCCAAGAAGGTCAGTACCGCCATTTCAAGGCCATCGCCGAAGCGGTTGGCGACCTGCCCACCGTGCTTTACAACGTGCCCGGCCGCACCGTTGCCGATATGGCCCATGCCACCGTGCTGCGCCTGGCCCAGGTGCCGGGCATCGTCGGCATCAAGGAAGCCACCGGCAACATTGAGCGGGCTCAATGGCTGATCAAGGAAGTACCCAAAGGCTTTGCCGTGTATTCGGGCGACGACCCGACAGCTGTAGCACTGATGCTGTGCGGCGGCCAGGGCAACGTCAGCGTGACAGCCAACGTCGCGCCGCGCCTCATGCACGAGCTGTGCGTGGCCGCCGTGGCGGGCGACACGCGGCGCGCCATGGAGCTGCAACTCAAACTGTTGCCGCTGCATCGAAACCTGTTTGTCGAGGCCAATCCGATTCCCGTCAAATGGGCCATGGCCCGGATGGGTCTTTGCGGCCCGACCTTGCGGCTGCCCATGACGCCGCTGGAAGCATCGAACGAAGCGGCCGTCGAAAATGCCCTGCGCATTTGCGGCCTGGTCTGATTGCCTGATCGATTTTTAAGGGAACCCAAGTGAAGATATTGCCAACACATCCTGCATTTTCCAAAGCCCGGAGCGCCGCAACCGTGTCTGCACTGGTCGCCCTCGGCCTGCTCGCGGGCTGCTCCTCCATCCGGGATGTGATGGAAGGCGAACGCGTCGACTACAAAAGCAGCGGTGCCAAAGCGCCTTCCCTGGCTGTCCCTCCCGACCTGACACAGCTGAGCCGCGAAACCCGCTATGTGGTGCCCGGCACGGCCGTGTCGGCCAGTAGTTACCAGGTGGGCCAGCCCACCCAGGCCGTGCAAACCGCTGCCTTGACCGTGGGTGACGTGCGTATCGAGCGCTCAGGCAGCCAGCGCTGGCTGGTGGTGAACCGGCCCGCGGACAAACTCTGGACGCCGGTGCGTGATTTCTGGCTGGAGAGCGGCTTTTTGCTGGCTCAAGACCAGGAAAACCTCGGCATCATGGAAACCGACTACGCCGAGAACCGCGCCAAACTGCCGCAGGACTTTATCCGCAGCACCATCGGCAAAGTCTTTGACAGCCTGTATTCCACCGGTGAGCGCGACAAATTTCGCACGCGGCTGGAACGCCGCCCTGACGGTGGCACCGAAATTTATGTCAGCCACCGCGGTATGGTCGAAGTGCTGACGGGCGTCAAGGCCGGCTCTACCGGTGGTGACAGCACCATGTGGCAGCCACGCCCCGCCGACCCTGAACTGGAAGCTGAATTTCTGCGCCGCATGATGGTCAAGCTCGGCGTGACACAGGAACAATCGAAAGCCCTGATCGCCGCTGGCGCGGACAAGAAAACGTCGCGGATCGCCACAGTCAATAACCAGCCGGTTGTGCAAATGGACGAAGGCTTTGAGCGCGCCTGGCGCCGCGTCGGCCTGGCGCTGGACCGCACCGGATTCACCGTCGAAGACCGCGACCGCAGCCAAGGCACTTACTTTGTCCGCTACGTCGAGCCCGTGGTAAACAAGACGGAACCCGGCTTCTTCAGCAAGCTGTTCAGCGGCGCACCCCCTGCCGTGCCGCCACTGAAGTACCGGATTGTCGTCAAGGGCCAGGGCGAAAGCACCACGGTGTCGGTCCTCAATGCCCAGGGCGCACCTGAAGCATCGGCCAATGCCCAGCGCATCGTCCAGGTGATTGCCGACGACCTGCGCTAAGCACCGGTCGGCTAGCCTCTTTCATCCCGAACGGCGTTTCATCACAGTGTGTTGAGGTTCAAGAGCCTGGGCAGTGGCAGTTCAGGCAATGCCACCCTGGTAGAGGCGACAGGCATCACGCCGCTTCGGATCCTGGTTGATTGTGGATTGGGGCTCAAGCACCTGCTTTACCGGCTCGGTGAAGCAGGGCTGCAGCCTGAAGACATCCATGCCGTGTTCATCACGCACGAGCACGGCGACCACATCGGTTGCGCAAAGTCGCTGTCACTGCGGTACCGGATTCCGGTATGGATGAGCCGCGGCACCCACACCGCCATAGGCACCCCTGATTTTGACGGCTTGCTGCATATCGCGCGGGACGGCAAAGCCATTGACCTCGGCGGCATGCAGCTGACACCTTTCACGGTGCCGCATGATGCCCGGGAGCCTCTGCAGCTCAGCTGTACCGATGGCGCGTCCAAGTTGGGCATCGTGACCGACCTGGGACATGCCACGTCACATGTTCTGGCGCATCTCGCCGACTGCACCGCCCTGTTGCTCGAATGCAATCACGATTTGGACATGCTGGCCCGCTCGTCCTACCCCGCATTCTTGAAGCGGCGGGTCGGCGGCCAGTATGGACACCTTTCCAACATCGCTGCGGCAGAGATTGCCCGAGAAGTCACGCATCGCGGGCTGCAATACCTGGTGGCGGCTCACCTGAGCGCCCAGAACAACCGGCCGGACCTGGTACAGGCGCTGATGGCCGAGGCGCTGGGTTGTGGCGCAGAAGACATTGTGGTGGCCAGCCCCGACGTCGGTACGCGCTGGATCCATCTCTGAAAAAGCATGGCGTACCCTGCCACGGCGGCGGATGCGGCCGTAGCAGCATCGAGCGCCCATAAAAAAAGCCGCCTTTCGGCGGCTTTTCCGACTCGCTGAAGAATTACTTCTTCGCAGCGCTGGCAGCAGCGGCAGCGGCGTCAGCAGCGGAAGGCGCGGATGCGTCGGCAGCAGGTGCCGATGCAGCGGGAGCAGGTGCCGATGCGTCAGCAGCAGGTGCTGGAGCTGGAGCTGGTGCAACAACTGGAGCCGGTGCCGGTGCTGGAGCTTCTTCTTTCTTGCCGCAAGCAGCCAGAGCAACAGCGGCAACAATAGCGGCCAAAACGAGTGACTTGTTCATTTTTTACGATCCTTGATGATATTTAAGAAAACAATTTCCGGAAATTGCCAAAAGAAACCCAAACCGGAATTCAAGTTATTTTTGACCGGGGAAAGGACTCGAGCTCTTTCTACCCAGCTTTAAATTATATGTCGGATATGACAACCGTGAAAAACCCTTAGAGATCGAATCAGACAACTCCGCGTTTTCCTGACCGCGGAGACGCCGTTCAAAGCCCCAGAGTCGTGGCCGGAAAGGACGGCGAGCTTTTCAGCAAACGTTCATTGATCCGCTCTCGGAGCGCCACCCGCCGCGCCACCTCCGGGCCGGCAACGCCGGTGCAGCGCTGCGCGTCCAGCCGCTCAAAAACCCAACTTGGCCCCAACAGGGCACTGGGCATCTCATCGGCCGCGGTTGACGCGTTGGCTCGGCACTCCACAATATGCGCCCACGTACGCCGCCACGTCACAAAGCGGGCGTGTCGCCGGATCACCTCATCATAGTTTTTGGCCAGCATGGTGAATTGACGGCCTGTCATGGACCAGTCATTCAGCGCCTGAACCACCGCGCGTTCGCCAAGAGGCCAATCGGCAAAATCCGGGTCGCAGATGATGATTTCACGCCAGCCCTGGGCTGCCGCAGCCGACAACGCCCGCCGGATCAGCTCAATGAATTCGCTGCGACCGGTAAACCGTCCTTCCAACAAGGCAGGCGGTGGGGCAGCATCGGAAAAATCGGGTTTTTGGGGTTCCACAAACATCTCCAAACAATAGCAAGCGCTCAGGCCCAATTCTGCTTCATCTGCTTCATCTGCTTCATCCTGCCTCATCCGCCACCAGCATCTGCCGCAGCCAGCCCGCGTCATGCCAGTCACCCAGCAGTGCAACGGCCGATGCACCGGCCTTTCGCAAGTCCCGGGGAGTCAGGCTGCGCTGGTCGGCCAGACGGTGCATCAGGGCGGCGTCGGCGCCTTTGGCCCGGTAGCTCTCGCCATTGATAAACACATGGTCGCTGTCATACATCATCCGCGTGCGCGTGTCGAGTTGCACGCCGGCGCGTCCTTGCCGCGCCGCATCGGCATCCCACTCAAGGTCTACCTCATCGAACCATACCGAAGGTTTGGGGTCGGTCATGTATTCGCCCAGGGCGCATGCCACAGCCAAGGGGTTTTTCAATGCTTCCAAAACAGCCTGGCCGGCAAAGGCCGTGAGCGCCTGCGGCAGGGCGGCGGGCGTCGTGGTAGCGGCTTGCCCTGCATCGCGGTACAGACGAGGCGGCGCGCGACGGCTGCCGCTTTCGCCGGCGGCAGACTCGGCCGCATCATCGCGGTCGTCCTCGCTAAACTCGGCCAGGCGGTGCAGCATTTCTGCAGCCAGCTCTGCCTGCGCGGGCGATCGAAACCCGATGGAATAGGTCATGCAATCCGCCGGCTTTCCATCAGGCCCCAGCGCCGCCTCGGCAATGCCGTCGTGGGCATAGCGCGGAGGCAGGTACAGCATGTCCCCCGCTTCCAGGACAAACTCTTCCTCGGGCACAAAATTCTGCAGGATTTTGAGCGGCACGTCTTCCTGCAGCGTCAGGTCTTTCTGCCGCCCGATCTTCCAGCGCCTTTTGCCGCTGGCCTGCAACAGGAACACGTCGTAGCTGTCAAAGTGCGGCCCCACACCCCCACCCGGCGTAGCAAACGAAATCATGAGGTCATCGAGCCGGGCATCGGGCACAAAACGAAACTGCTGCAGCAGCGCATGGGCGTTCGCATCATGCAGATCCACTCCCTGCACCAGCAAGGTCCAGGCTTTCTGGCTCAGCGGCGGAAGACTGCGCGCGGCGAAGGGGCCCGGTTTCATACGCCATCCCTTGGGCTGCTGAACAATCAGGCGCGACTCGACATGCTCGCGCGCCGCCAGCTTGAACAGTGCCGCGCGGCTGAGCACGGGCTGTAATCCGGGGAGCGCCTGGCGAATGAGAAGTGGCTTTTTCTGCCAATGCCGCCGCATGAATTGCGCCGGGCTCAAACCGGCAAGAAGCGCTAGAGATTGATTTACATCCATGGGACAATTGTCGGATGAAAATCACCCCGCAATGCGTCGTAGCCCTGACATGGACGCTGAAAGACACCTTGAGCGACGTACTGGATGAGTTGGACGAGCCCATTGAGTTTTTGCTCGGCGGCGACGACCTCCTCACAAAGATCGAGGAGGCGCTGCAAGGCCACGAACCCGGCGAGCGGCTGGAGCTGCACCTTGAACCTGAAAACGCTTTCGGCGACTACGATGAAAACCTGGTTTTCCTCGAACCCCGCAAGATTTTCCCGGCCGAGCTGGAAGAAGGCATGACCTTCGACGGCATGGCGCTTCCGACCGGCGCCAGCGGTCAAGCGCCGCATGACCACATCTACACCGTGACCGAAATCTATCCCGACCACGTTGTGCTCGACGGCAACCACCCTCTCGCGGGCATTGCCATCCGGTTGAACCTCAAGGTGGAGTCGGTGCGCGAGGCCACCGAGGAAGAAATCGGCCAGGGATCGCTGGGTACCGGTTTTTTCAAACTCGAACCCATCACCCCCGGCAGCGGCACGCTGCACTGACAGCGTACTTCAGGCGTGGAAAAGCCGGCCTCTCCTTGCGGGAGAACAGCCGGCTTCCCAGTTCAAACGCCGAGGACCTCGGGTCTTACATGATCCGGTTAATCTGTCCGTTTTCGATCTTCACGCGGTCGCCCACGCGAAGGTTGCCGTAGCTCGGAACGTCATAGGCGCGCGAGCTGCCGTTGTCGAGCTGCACCGACACGCGATAGCTCTCCCGGACAGTTGAATTGCGGTTTTTTTCGATGGCATTGCCGGCCACCGCCCCGCCCACAGCGCCAATGACGGTCGCAGCGTCTTTGCCGCTACCACCACCGATCTGGTGGCCCACCACAGCACCGGCCACACCACCCAGAACGGCGCCTACGCCAGAGCCACGGCCTTTCTCCGCAGTCTGGATGGATTCCACATTGATGACCCGTCCGTATTCAACGTAGTTATTTTGCTGGGTGGCGGGATAAGTCGAAGCGGCGGGATAGGTGGTGGTAGCCGGATAGGACGAATCGCCCCTCGGGCTCATGGGCGCGCACGCGACAAGCCCGGCCAGCGCCAACACTGCGGAAGCCGAGGAAATAAGGCGGAATGTGTTTTGCATGAATATCTCCTGTTAATAAGTTCATGAGTTCCTCCGCGCCTGCCACCAGCTTCAACGATAAGCCGATACAAGAGCGCAGAGACTCCCATGACTCATTAAGGACATGCCGCCGTAAATGCAGGGTGGGGTTTCAAGCTGTCGCGGCGTGGGAGCCGCGTTGCAGGGGTTGTAGGAAAACGCCCTGCCCCCTGACACCATCAGGCTTTTCCGGTAGAGCCGTAGCCCCCTTCACCACGCTCACTGGCTGGAAATTCAGCCACCACATTGAACTGCGCCTGCACCACCGGCACGATCATCAACTGCGCAATGCGCTCCATGGGCTCGATGGTGAACGGCACATCGCTGCGGTTCCAGGCGCTGACCATCAGCTGCCCCTGGTAGTCGCTGTCGATCAGGCCCACCAGATTGCCCAGGACAATGCCGTGTTTGTGGCCCAAGCCTGATCGCGGCAGGATCAGCGCGGCGTAACCAGGGTTGTGCAGGTAGATCGCAATGCCGGTCGGCACCAGCTGCCATGCATTGGCGGCCAGCGTGAGCGGGGCCTCCAGGCAGGCGCGCAGGTCAAGGCCGGCGCTGCCCGGTGTCGCATAAGCGGGAAGATTGCCCTGAAGGCGAGGATCGAGAATTTTGACGTCGATTTGCATGGATTATTTTTGACGGAAGTGTTGATTCTTTTTGGCTTCTTCAGCCGCTTGACGGGCCAGCTCGCGCAAACGCCGCACCAATGCGCCGGAAGAATTGCGATTGACCTTGAATATCACCCACGCAGCATAAGCCAGCAACGCGGGAAGAAACAGGAAGCCGGCACCCGGCACAAGTCCGGCCAAGGCCTGGGTGGCGATCCATAACCCGACGACCCATTTGATATGCGTCAGAAGTGATATGCCAGTCACAGGCGCGGCAGCCGCTGCCACGGAAGGCGTGCCTGAACTTGCAGAAAACCGGGATGGAGGCTGCGATTGGGAGGGGTGCGAAGCATCTCTACGCGGTGAGGGAATGAGCAAGTCTTCGCGCGCGCCAGCCGCCGCATTTGCACCCGTCAGGCGCTCTACATAACTTGCAAAATCGCCATCGGGTGGGGTGTCGGAGGGATGGATCATGGTGCGCCTGCTTTCAGTTTTGCCGGCGCGCGCGATGCCATCCTGTCCGCCACTTCCCGCATCAGCCGGCGTGCAAGCGAAAGCTTGGAGGCCCTGGGCAACTCGGTGCTGCCCCTCTCGTCAATGAGCAGCAATGCGTTGTGGTCCTGTCCAAACGTGTCGGGTCCGATGTTGCCCACCAGAAGCGGGACCTTTTTGCGCAGACGCTTGGCCTCTGCATTTGCAACCAGATCATGGCTTTCAGCGGCAAAGCCGACGCAAAACAACTGTCCGGACTGCGCGGCGGCTGACTGGGCAACAGTGGCCAGGATGTCCTTGTTTTCGGTAAACACCAGTTGCGGAGTCTGGCCGGATCCGTCTTTTTTGATTTTTTGCGTAGAAGGCGCGGCAGGCCGCCAGTCGGCGACCGCTGCAGTTGCTATAAAAACAGTAGCTGCTTGCGCACGCTCCGTCACGGCTTCGAGCATATTTTGTGCTGATTTGACGTCGATGCGGGTGATTCCGCGTGGCGTCGGCAGGCCCACCGGGCCGGCCACAAGCGTGACGTCGGCACCCGCCTCGCGCGCTGCCCGCGCAATGGCAAACCCCATTTTCCCGCTCGACAGGTTGGTGATGCCGCGCACCGGGTCAATGGCTTCGTAGGTGGGGCCTGCCGTCACCAGCACACGTTGACCCACCAGCACCTTGGGCGCAAAAAAAGCGATGACGTCTTCGAGCAGTTGATCCGGCTCCAGCATGCGCCCATCGCCTGTTTCTCCACAGGCTTGAAAGCCACTGCCCACACCCAGCACCGTGGCACCGTCAGCGTCCAGCTGCACAAAATTGCGCTGCGTGGCGGGATGCGCGTACATTTCGCGGTTCATCGCCGGCGCTACCAGCAGCGGCACCTTGTCGATGGGCCGGGCCAGGCACATGAGGCTGAGCAGGTCATCAGCGCGCCCATGCAGCAGCTTGGCCATGAAATCCGCGCTCATGGGCGCGATCAGGATCGCATCGGCTTCACGCGACAAATTGATGTGCGCCATGTTGTTGCTCATCCCACCCGACGGGCGGCTGTCCCACTGGCTCGTATAAACAGGCCGGCCGCTCAGCGCCTGCATGGTGACGGGCGTGATGAATTGTTCGGCCGCCTCGGTCATGACCACCTGCACGGTAGCACCCGCCTTGATCAGCGCCCGGCACAACTCTGCCGCCTTGTAACAGGCTATTCCGCCCGACAATCCCAGCACGATGTGTTTGCCAGACAGGTCCAGGGCCCCATTGCCGTCGGCGCCATTTCCCGGAAGATTCTCTTGATTCGTCATGTTGCGCAATGTATATCAGATACACCATCCCCAACCCGTATAATCTCCGTTTACCACCTCTACGAACTTGCGGTTCGTACCTGACATGACCAAATTTGTCTTCGTCACCGGCGGTGTGGTGTCTTCCCTGGGCAAGGGAATCGCCTCAGCCTCCTTAGCTGCGATCCTCGAATCGCGAGGCCTCAAAGTCACTCTTATCAAGCTGGATCCCTACCTGAATGTGGATCCGGGCACGATGTCGCCCTTTCAGCACGGTGAAGTTTTTGTGACCGATGACGGCGCCGAAACCGATCTGGACCTGGGCCACTACGAGCGTTTCATCGAAACGCGCATGCGCAAGGCCAACAATTTCACCACCGGCCAGATTTACAAAAGCGTGCTTGAAAAAGAACGCCGCGGCGACTACCTCGGCAAGACCGTGCAGGTGATTCCGCACGTCACCAACGAAATCCAGGAATTCGTCAAACGCGGCGCCGGCTACGAAACCCCCGACGCGGTCGATGTGGCCATCGTCGAAATCGGCGGCACCGTTGGCGACATCGAGTCCCTGCCCTTCCTCGAAGCCGTGCGCCAGATGAGCCTGCGCCTGGGTGCCAACAACACCGCGTTTGTGCATTTGAGCTACGTCCCCTGGATCGCCGCCGCCGGCGAACTCAAGACCAAGCCCACCCAGCACACCGCCAAGCAGCTGCGCGAGATCGGCATTCAGGCCGACGTGCTGCTGTGCCGCGCGGACCGCCGCATTCCCAACGAAGAGCGCGAAAAAATCTCGCTGTTCTCCAACGTTCCCGAGTGGGGCGTGATCTCCATGTGGGACGTCGACACCATCTACAAGGTGCCGCGCATGCTGCACGAGCAGGGCCTGGACGGCCTGATCTGCGACAAGCTGCGCCTGAACACGCCGCCGGCCAACCTCAAGCGCTGGGACGACCTGGTCTATGAGACCGAGCATCCAAAAAGCGAAGTCAACGTGGTCATGGTCGGCAAGTACGTCGACCTGTCCGACAGCTACAAGTCGCTCAATGAAGCGCTGCGCCATGCCGGCATGAAAAACCACGCGAAAGTGGTTATTGAATATGTCGACTCTGAAACCCTTACACCAGACAACGTCTCGCGCCTCTCGCGTTTCGACGGCATCCTGGTGCCCGGTGGTTTCGGCGTGCGCGGCGTCGAAGGCAAGATCTGCGCGGCCCGCTTTGCCCGGGAAAACAAGATGCCTTATCTCGGCATCTGCCTGGGCATGCAGGTTGCCACCATCGAGTTTGCGCGCCACGTCGCCGGCTTCAAGGATGCCAACAGCACCGAGTTCGACCCGTCCACGCCGCACCCGGTAATCGCGCTGATCACCGAATGGAAAGACGCTGACGGCACGATCAAGACGCGTGATGCAAAGTCCGACCTGGGCGGCACCATGCGGCTAGGCGCGCAAAGCTCGGACGTCGCAGCCGGCACACTGGCCCACAAGATTTATGGTGACGTTGTGACTGAGCGCCACCGCCATCGCTACGAAGCCAATGTCAATTACCTGGATGCCCTGCGCGCGTCGGGCCTGGTCATCTCCGCGTTGACCCAGCGCGAGCAACTCACCGAAATCGTCGAACTCCCGCAAGACGTTCACCCCTGGTTTGTCGGCGTGCAATTCCACCCCGAGTTCAAGTCCACACCGTGGAACGGCCACCCGCTGTTCAATGCCTATATCGCGGCTGTACTCAAACAGCGTGCCACGGCAGGCCAGGACCCGAAAGCTGCCACCAAGCCCCTCAAGGCGGTAGCCTGACCATGAAACTCTGTGGATTTGACGTTGGCCTGAACCAGCCTTTCTTCCTGATCGCCGGCCCCTGTGTGGTGGAGTCCGAGCAATTGCAAATGGACGCAGCCGGAACGCTCAAGGAAATCACCTCCGGTCTCGGCATTCCATTCATTTTCAAAAGCAGTTTTGACAAGGCCAACCGAACGAGCGAAACCGCGTACCGCGGACTCGGTATGGAAAAGGGTCTTGAAATTCTGGCGAAGGTCCGGCGCGAGATCGGTGTACCGGTTCTGACAGATATCCACCGCGAAGACCAGATCGCCCAGGTTGCGGCGGTGGTAGACGTGCTGCAGACTCCCGCTCTTCTGTGCCGGCAGACCGATTTCATTCACGCTGTCGCCCTGTCCGGCAAACCCGTGAACATAAAAAAAGGCCAGTTCATGGCCCCCCGCGACATGAAGAACGTCATCGACAAAGCACGTGCCGCAGCGAAAGCCGCCGGCATGCGCGAAGACAACTTCATGGCCTGTGAACGCGGCGTCAGCTTCGGTTACAACAATTTGGTGAGTGACATGCGCTCACTGTCCATCATGCGTGAAACCGGTGCACCCGTTGTATTTGACGCGACACACTCTGTGCAGTTGCCAGGGGGCCAAGGCACCAGCAGTGGCGGCGTGCGGGAGATGGTCCCGGTGCTGGCACGTGCCGCGGTGGCCGTGGGCGTAGCCGGTCTGTTTATGGAAACCCACCCTGACCCCGCCAAAGCACTGTGCGATGGCCCCAATGCGGTTCCCCTCAAACACATGAAGGCGCTGCTCGAAACGCTGCTGGAACTCGACCGCGTGACCAAAAAGAACGGCTACCTCGAAAGCAATTTCGACGCCTGAGCCTCTCGCCCCGTCAACAAACAAGAACGCCCCATGACACCCGCCTACATCATCGTCGACATGAAGATCACCGACCCCGAGCAGTACAAGCAGTACATGGCGGCGGCGCCCGCCGCAGTGGCGGCCGCCGGCGGCGAATACCTGGTACGCGGCGGTAAATTTGAGGCGCTGGAAGGCCACTGGCAGCCCGCACGCATTGCCATGCTGCGCTTCCCCAGCTACGAGAAGGCCAAGGCCTTCTATGACGAAGAAATGTACCGTGCCGCACGCGCCAAGCGTGCCGGCGCAACCGAGTTTTTCAATATGGTGCTGGTCGAGGGCGTTGCCGCCCCGGTCTGATCTCCCTCTTTAAAAAAAAGGAACTAAATGAGCGCAATTGTTGATATCGTCGGCCGCGAAATTCTCGACAGCCGTGGCAACCCTACCGTTGAGTGCGACGTGCTGCTGGAATCCGGCGTCATGGGCCGTGCCGCAGTGCCTTCAGGTGCTTCCACCGGTTCGCGTGAAGCCATTGAGCTGCGTGACGGCGACAAGTCGCGTTACCTCGGCAAAGGCGTTCTCAAGGCGGTTGAGCACATCAACACCGAAATTTCCGAAGCCGTGCTGGGCCTGGACGCCAGCGAGCAGGCTTTCCTGGACCGCACGCTGATCGACCTGGACGGAACCGACAACAAGTCGCGTCTTGGCGCCAACGCGACATTGGCCGTCAGCATGGCCGTGGCGCGTGCGGCGGCTGAAGAAGCCGGCCTGCCCCTGTACCGCTACTTTGGCGGCAGCGGTGCCATGCAAATGCCCGTGCCCATGATGAACGTGGTGAACGGCGGCGCGCACGCCAACAACAACCTGGATTTGCAGGAACTGATGATCATTCCGGTCGGCGCACCCAGCTTCCGCGAAGCAGTGCGTTACGGCGCCGAAGTGTTTCATGCGCTCAAGAAGATCCTTCACGACAAGGGCATGAGCGTGGCGGTCGGCGACGAAGGCGGCTTTGCGCCCAATGTGACCAACCACGAAGCAGCCATCCAGATGATTCTGGAAGCCATCGATGCCGCCGGTTATGTCGCTGGCGAGCAAATCGCCTTGGGCCTCGACTGCGCGGCGTCGGAGTTCTACAAAGACGGCAAATACGTGTTGGGCGCGGAAGGCCTGAGTCTTGACGCCACCGAGTGGACCAACATCCTCGCCACCTGGGTCGACAAATACCCCATCATCAGCATTGAAGACGGCATGGCCGAAGGCGACTGGGATGGCTGGAAGATCCTGACCGAGCGCCTGGGCAAAAAGGTGCAATTGGTTGGCGACGACCTGTTCGTCACCAACACCAAGATCCTCAAGGAAGGCATCGACAAGCAGATCGCCAACTCCATCCTGATCAAGATCAACCAGATCGGCACCCTGACCGAAACGTTTGCGGCGATCGAAATGGCCAAGCGCGCCGGCTACACCGCCGTCATCAGCCACCGTTCGGGCGAAACCGAAGACTCCACCATCGCCGACATCGCCGTCGGCACCAATGCTGGCCAGATCAAGACGGGTTCGCTCTCGCGTTCGGACCGCATGGCCAAGTACAACCAGCTGCTGCGCATCGAAGAAGACCTGGGTGACATCGCGTCTTACCCGGGCCGTGCGGCCTTCTACAACCTCCGCTGAACGCCTGGCCGCACGTGGGAAACCGCATCGTCCCCGCCATCCTGATTGCGTTGCTGGCTATATTCCATGCGCAACTCTGGATCGGCCGGGGCAGCATTCCCGCCGTGCGTGACATGCAGCACCGGCTGACCGAGCAGCTCGCCAAAAATTCCGAGGCCCAAGCCTCGAATGACCAGCTCGCCGCGGAAGTCAGGGACCTGAAGGAAGGCCTTGAAATGGTGGAAGAAAAAGCCCGTATCGAACTCGGCATGGTCAAGCCCAACGAAATCTTCGTGCAGGTGACCCGGTAAGCGCTGGCTTGAGCCTGAAAGTGTTGGTACCGACAATTGCCGTCATCGGCGCCCCATTCACTGGCAAGAGGCAACTGGCCGCAGCTTTGGGCCGCGCTTTGCAAGAGTCGGGGGACGAAACCACGGTGACGGTGACCGACGTTCTGGCGGGCTCTGGCGATCTCGCACACTCCGCTCTGACACTGCTCACGGGACTGGAAGAAGCCTCACTGCAGGCCACCCCCGCTCCCCCGGAACACCAGCAAACCCAACTGGCCGCAGACCTGTCGATTCGCGCAGCGCTGGACAGCGCGGGCATTGCCTACCGTGTCATTTACGGCACCGCAGAACAGCGACTGGCGCACGCTCTCGAGGCCGCAAAAAGCTTGCGTCCTCATACTCGCACCCTTGCCTCCGCTCGCACAGCCACAGCTGCGGCCCCAAAATCCAGAGGCGCTTCCAAAGCCTGGGTCTGGACTTGCGAAAAATGCAGCGATCCGGTGTGTGAGCACCGCCTGCTCAGCGATTTGCTGGCACAGCGCACCCTTGAGACCAGGTAGTGCAGCGCGCGCCCTTATTGCACGGTAGACGTGGGCGGCTGTTGGTTGGTCTGGCTGGTAAAAAGCTGTGCCGCATCCACCGGGTCAAACTCATACTGCGCACCGCAAAACTCACACCCAACCGCGACCTTGCCACGCTCGGCAATGATGCTTTCGATCTCGTCCGTCCCCAGGCTGCGCAACATGCTGCCCACGCGCTCGCGCGAACAGCTACAGGCAAAACTGGGCGAAGCGGGCTCAAAGCGGGTGACCTGCTCTTCCCAGAACAAGCGACGCAGGATGGTATCGGCATCCAGGGTTAACAGCTCTTCACGCTTGAGCGTGCCGGCCAGCATGGCAATGCGTTTGTAATCTTCGTTGGCGCCGATCTGGTCTTCATTGGCGTCCCGGTCGATCTGGCCTTCGAGGTTGCCTTGGCCTTTGACCGGCAGGCGTTGAATCAGCAAGCCCGCGGCGACATTGCCATCGGCAGCCAGAATCAGTTTGGTGTCGAGTTGCTCGCTTTGCAGCATGTAGTGTTCAAGCACTTCCGCCAGGTTTTCGATTTTCTCGTGCTGGTCGCCGAAAAGCGGCACCACGCCCTGGTAGGCCTGCTGTCCCGGCAATTTGTCCTTGGGGTCCAGCGTGATGGCGCAACGCCCCTGGTTGTTCACATTGACAAGCTGGCTGAGCGAGTTGCCCGCATCGACTGTCCCGGTCACCGTGGCGGTGGCGCGCAAGCTCAGGTCGGGTTGCACCTCGGCCACAGCCAATTTCACCGGCCCATCACCAAAAATTTGCAGGATCAGCGCACCGTTGAACTTGATGTTGCTTTGCATCAGCGCGCCGGCCGCGGTCATTTCACCGAGCAGCTGCATGACTTCGGCCGGGTAGCCGCCGGCCGCCTGTCTGCGCTTCAGGATTTCCTGCCAGGAATCGGTCAGGCGAACCAGCATGCCGCGAACCGGCAAGCCTTCAAAGATGAATTTATGCAATTCAGACATAGGCCCCCACGCTTTTCGCTTCGCGTAATGCGCTGCCCCCCGAGGGGGCGCTGCGCCTGCGGCCCGGCGAAGCCGGTTCCGCGGCCCCGGCTGAAACAGGCGCGCTGACGTTGGTGCTCTGTGTGTGCTTGTTTGGTTTGGTCATGCTTTAGGTGTCGTTCAGGCAATTTTCTTGAGCCCGGTTTTATAACGCTGGGCATTGTCTATGTAGTGCTTCGCGATCATTTTTAAACCCTCAATCTGTTCCGGGGAAAGCTGCCTCACGGCCTTGGCGGGGCTTCCGATGATCAGGGAACCGTCCGGAAATTCCTTGCCTTCGGTGACCACTGAACCCGCACCTACCAGGCAGTTTTTGCCAATCTTCGCGTTGTTGAGGACCACGGCCTGGATACCGATCAGCGAACCGTCGCCGATCGTGCAGCCATGCAGCATGACCTGGTGGCCGACCGTGACATCTTCACCGATAGTGAGCGGAACGCCCATGTCGGCATGCAGCACGCTGTTGTCCTGGATATTGGTGCCCCGGCCCACGGTAATGGTTTCGGTGTCACCCCGGATCACCACCCCAAACCAGACGCTGCAGTCTTCGGCCAGTCGTACATCCCCAATCACCTGGGCATTGTCGGCCACCCAGGCCGACTCGGGAACGACGGGGTGCAGATTATCCAGTTCGTAAATAGCCATATGTGTCTCGCTTCAACCAGCAAAGGCCGCCTAACAACTGAGGCAGCCCGGGTCTAACGATTGTAAAGAGCCGCCTTCATCGGCTTCTTGCGGGTCGAGTGGCGGACTCGCGCCTTCTCTGGCGGTATCCCTGACAATCCCTCCATGACCGACATTCCCGCTCCTGCAGAACTGCGGCAGCAGGCGCTGCAGGCGCTACTTGCCCAAAATTCAGAACAAAAAGTGCTTCTGACCCAGGAGCTGCGTGCGCAAGCAGCTACGATTTTGATAGCAGCGGACCTGGCAATCGCGCCACCCAACGGCCTGCCCGGCTGCCCGGCACGGCCGGAACTGCGTTCGCACCTCGATGTGCCCAAGCGCTCACCCTTCACGCATGAAGGCCTGGCTGCCCTGCTCCATGCCGTGACCCACATTGAATTCAACGCCATCAACCTGGCCCTGGACGCCATCTGGCGCTTTCCCGGCATGCCCCCCGCCTACTACCTGGACTGGCTCCAGGTGGCTGCGGAAGAGGCCCATCACTTCAGCCTGCTACAAGCCCACCTGCACGCCATGGGCTACGGCTACGGCGATTTCCCGGCCCACACGGGCCTCTGGGACATGACCGCCAAAACCGAAGGCGACGTGCTCGCACGCATGGCCCTGGTGCCGCGTACCCTGGAGGCACGCGGTCTGGACGCCACCCCGCCCATGCAGGCCAAGCTGCGCAAAGTCGGCACGCCGGACGCGCTTCGAGCCGTCGACATCCTGGACATCATCCTCGCCGATGAAATCGGCCATGTCGCCATCGGCAACCATTGGTACCGGCATCTGTGCGCCCAGCGCGGGCTCGACCCGGTGGCAACCTATGCAGTATTGGCCCGGCAATACGGCGCCCCTCGCCTGAAGGGGCCGCTGAACCTCGACGCCCGCCGACAGGCGGGTTTTGACGATGCCGAACTTGCCCTGCTGGGCTCCTAGGCCAAAACGGGCAAATTTCCTACATCTTGCGTCGGCACGGTTTTCCGAAGATGGATAGACTGCGGAAGCACTTGAAAAAGGAGTTTGCGCATGATCAGGCACCTGGTTCCAGACATCCCAACGCAAATGCCGCGCTTGCCCGCGGACATCGCCCTTCAGCTGCCCCAAGGCCAGCGCCTGGGCTCGGCCAACGCGCCCGTCACACTGGCGTTTTCCCATTGGTCCAGCATCGCCCGCCTCAAGGCCGGGCAGATCGGCGCCCTGGCGGAGGAATACGTCGAAGGCAAGCTCCAGCTTGAAGGTGCCATGCGCGACGTGATGCGCGCCGTCACCAAGCTGCTCCCCGGCAATCCCGTGCAAAGCGACATCCGCTGGTGGTCCGCCCTGCTGCACCGCGCCAAATCCCTGGTCGCGCACACTCATGCCCGGGACGCCTCACAAATCCAGTTTCACTACGATGTTTCGGACGCCTTCTATGCCCTGTGGCTGGACCCTCGGCGGGTCTACTCATGCGCCTATTACCGCGATGCGGCCATGACGCTGGACCAGGCCCAGGAAGCCAAACTCGACCACATCTGCCGCAAACTCATGCTCAAACCCGGTGAACGCTTTCTCGACATCGGTGCGGGCTGGGGTGCCTTGCTGATGTGGGCGGCCGAACACTACGGCGTCGACGCCACCGGCATCACGCTGTCGAAAAACCAGCATGCGCATGTACAGCGCCTCATTGAAGAAAAAGGCCTGGAGGGGCGCGTTCGCATGGAGCTGCGCGACTACCGCGACATGCCTGAAGACCAGCCCTTCGACAAAATCTCTTCAGTAGGCATGTTTGAACATGTGGGCCACGCCAACATGACCGCCTACTTCCAGAAAATCATGCGCCTGCTAACCCCCGGCGGTCTGGTCATGAATCACGGCATCACAGCAGGCGGGCTGGAAAACCGCCAGCTCGGCGCCGGTATGGGCGACTTCATCGAGAAATACATTTTCCCGGGTGGCGAGCTGATGCATGTCAGCGCTGTACTGGAACACATGGCGCGCGCCGGACTCGAAATGGTTGACACCGAGAACCTGCGCCCGCACTACGCCCGCACGCTCTGGAACTGGTCCGACGCCCTGGAAGCCAAACTGGAGGATGCGCGGCAGGTTCTTGCCCAGGACGGCGGCACGGAACGTGCCGAAAAAACCCTGCGTGCCTACCGCCTGTACCTGGCGGGAAGCGCGATGAGTTTCGAGCAGGGCTGGATCTCGCTGCACCAGATGCTGGCGGCGCGGCCTTCGGGGGATGTGCATAGCGCAGCCATGTCCGGCGCGCAGTCTGCTTACCCTTTCAGCCGGGCTTATATGTACACCCCCGTCCAGGTGGAATAAACCCACCCCTGTTCAGGCTCACTGCGTGTAGCCTGCTCCCCCTCAAGGGGGCGGAGCCTGTGGCCCGGCAAAGCCGAAAAATCGGTACACCCCTATCGGGCTCACTTCGTGTAGCCCTTTTCCCCTTGCAGGGGACGGCGCCTGCGGCCCGGCAAAGCCGGATCCGCGGCGCCCGCTGGTGAACTACCCCCAGTGGTTACGCCCTCAACTCTTTATGCCAGCATGAGCCGCGGGACTGGCTTTGCCAGACCGCAGGCGGGCGGCCCCCTCGGGGGGCAGGGAGCTACACGCAGTGAGCGACCGTGGGGGCCACATCACCCCCGAGGATGGTGCTGCGCATGCAGCACCTTGAGGCGTTCGCGAGCCACATGCGTATAAATCGTGGTGGTGGAAATGTCGGCATGACCCAAAAGCATCTGCACCGCTCGCAGGTCTGCGCCGTGGTTCAGCAAATGCGTGGCAAACGCGTGGCGCAAGGTGTGCGGCGAAAGTGGCGAGTGGATGCCCCCAAGCCGTGCATATTTTTTCACCAGCATCCAGAACATCACGCGGCTCATGCCCTTGCCGTGGCCGGTGACAAACAGGTCGTCGGTCTGTTGCCCGCCCAAAATAGCAGGCCGCGCGTCGGACAGGTATTTCACAATCCATTCCCGCGCCACCTGGCCGAAGGGCACCAGCCGTTCCTTGCTGCCCTTGCCCATGACGCGCAGCACCCCCTCGTTCAATCCGAGGTGAAATGTCTTGAGCCCCACCAGTTCACTCACGCGCAGGCCGCTGGCATACAGCAGCTCCAGCATGGCGCGATCGCGCAGGCCCAACGGCGCATCTTCATCGGGCGCGGCCAGGAGCGCCTCCACCTGGGCTTCGCTCATGACCTTCGGCACCCGGAGTGCCTGCTTGGCCGACTGGAGCTTGAGGGTCGGATCGGCGGCTATCAGGTGTTCGCGCAGCGCCCAGCGAAAGTAGCGCTTGAACACCGTGAGGCGCCGGTTGGCCGAGGTCGCCTTGGTGGCTGCGTGCCGGGCCGAAAAGTAACGGTTGAGATCGCTCTCTGCGGTGTCGTCGAGCTTGCGCCCGCCTTGTTCGCTGGCGGTCAGCCAGCTCGCGTACAACGACAGGTCACGCCGGTAAGCCGCCAACGTGTTTTTCGACAGGCCGTCTTCCAGCCACAAGGCGTCAATAAACCCATCAATGCTGGACTGGCTTTCTGGCTGCATAGGGCGACCATAACAAAAAAGCCGCCGCGCATTTGAATGCGCGGCGGCTTGTCGGTGATTTCGCTTCCGGCCAGTCCGGATTCGCCGTCTTATTCGAGCTTGAGCTTGGCTGAATCGACCACTTTTTTGTAGACATCAAACTCGGCCTTGATCTGCGCTGTGAACTGTTCGGGTGTATTGGCGATGATCAGCGAACCCGTGTCTTCGATGCGCTTGCGCACGGCCGGATCTTCCAGAGACTTCTTCACGCCGGCGTTGACTTTGTCAACCACGTCCTTCGGCAAGCCCTTGGGGCCAATGATGCCGTAGTAGGCCATGCGGTTTACCGGCTCCAGGCCCACTTCCTTGAAGGTCGGTACATCCGGCAGCACAGCCAGGCGCTGCGGCGCGGCCACGATGATCGGGATCAGGCGTTTTTGCTGGATGAAAGGCAGCGCCGACGGCAGGTTGTCGAAAATCATGGGGACCTGCCCCGCCACCGTGTCGTTCAGCGCCGGGCCCGCACCGCGGTAGGGAATGTGCGTCACAAAGGTGCCGGACATGCTCTTGAAAAGCTCCATCTGCAAGTGGCCGATGCCGCCTGTGCCTGATGACGAATAGGAATACTTGCCGGGGTTCTTTTTGAGCTCAGCCACAAACTCCTTGTAATTGCGCGCCGGAAAGCTTGGGTGCACCGCAATGATGTTCGGCGTGGCGGCAATGTTGATGATGGGCGTGAAGTCCGTCAGCGTGTTGTACGGAATCTTGGCATTGATGGCCGGGTTGGCGGCAGTGGTCGACACCGTGGCAACACCCAGCGCATAACCATCGGGAGTCGCACGGGAGGTTTCCAGAGCACCCACCACGCCGCCACCGCCGGCGCGGTTCTCAACGATCACGCTCTGGCCCAGCGCCTTGCCCAGCGGCTCGGAGATCACGCGGGCGACGATGTCGGTGGTTCCGCCGGGTGCAAACGGCACCACGAGCTTGACCACCTTGTTGGGATAGCCCTGTGCCAATACGGGGCCTGCGGCAGCGCCCAGCGCAAGCGCGGACACCACGGAATAGGCAAACAAAAAACGACGTTGCATGTTCAGTCCTTCAATAAAAACAGCAGAAATGGTAATCGCAACATCCGTGCCCCGCAGTTGTGGATTACGCATAAGGGCAAACCCGAAGGGATTGCGGTTATTCTCGCCCAGTGAACTACGCGCAGCTTCTTTTCCCCGACTTTTCCCTCATTGTTTGCGGCTACCTGGTCTGCCGCTACACCGCCCTTAACCGCACCGTGTGGGAGCAGGTGGAGAGCCTGGTTTATTACTTTTTGTTTCCAGTTCTACTGTTTCACTCCATCGTTAAAAGCCCGCTGGACCTGGGCGCCGCCTCCGGCCTCATCAGCGCCGGCATCCTGCTGGGGATTTCCGGTATTGCGATGGCCTACAGCCTGCCGCACCTGCCATGGCTTGGCAGGCACATCGACTCGCGTGAGCATGCGGCCAGCGCGCAAGTGGCCTTTCGCTTCAACTCCTTTATCGCGTTGGCTCTGGCTGACCGGCTGGCGGGCAGCCAGGGCCTGCAGCTGATCGCCGTGCTGATTGGCGTCTGCGTGCCCCTTTTCAACGTGGCTGCGGTATGGCCCATGGCCCGGCATGCGAAGCGCGGCTTCATGGGGGAGCTGGTGCGCAATCCGTTGATTCTGGCCACGGCTACGGGTCTGGCGGCCAACCTCCTCGGCTTTACCTTGCCGGTCTGGCTCGAGCCTACGGTGACCCGGATCGGCGCCGCCTCGCTGGCACTGGGCCTGATGGCCGCGGGCGCCGGTATGCAGTTCGGTCATTTGTCGCAAGCCAAAGTCCTGGCGGTAGCCGTGCTGTCCATACGGCACCTGCTGATGCCGGTCGTGGCCCTGGGCCTGTGCAAGGCATTCGGGTTGTCGCCGGTGCAAAGCACCATCCTGCTGGCGTTTTCCGCACTGCCGACAGCTTCCAGCGCGTACGTACTGGCGGCGCGCATGGGCTACAACGGGGGTTACGTAGCGGGCCTCGTGACGATCTCCACGATTTTGGGTGTCGTCAGCCTGCCGTTCGCACTGGGCGTGTTGCGCTAGAAAAAAGTGCGCGGTGCACAACTTACAACGCGCCATTTGCTATAAATTCAATAGCTGCTCGCGCACACCCTTAAAGGTCTGCAGGCCAATTTCACTTGTAAAGACGGGAAAACTACCGACTTAGGGCCCACGCGACGTGCTCCCGAACCAGTTCGCTCGGGCTGGCTGCGCGCATTTGCAGGGCTTCACGCAAATGCGCCGCCGCCGCGAGATCAACTGCCTGCAAGGCATTGCCCATGGCTACTGCGATATTGCGCAGCCAGCGCTCATGCCCAATACGGCGTATCGGGCTTCCTTCAGTGAACCGCAAAAAGTCTTCTTCCGTCCAGCTGAACAGGGTGACCAGTTGCTGCCCGGTCAAGCCGCTGCGCTCATCAAAATCAGGCAAGGCGCTGCGCTGGGCGAACTTGTTCCAGGGGCAAACCAGCTGGCAGTCGTCACAGCCATAGATGCGGTTGCCGATCAACGGGCGTAACTCCAGCGGAATAGCACCCGCATGTTCGATGGTGAGGTAAGAGATGCAACGCCGCGCATCGAGCCTGTGGGGCGCAATGATGGCCTGCGTGGGACACACGTCAATGCAAGACTGGCAGGTGCCGCAATGCGGTGTCACCGGCTCGCTGGGCGGCAGGGCAATATCCACATAGATTTCCCCGAGAAAAAACATGGAGCCCGCTTCCCGGTTCAGCAGCAACGTGTGTTTGCCGCGCCAGCCCTGGCCGCTGCGCGCGGCCAGTTCGGCTTCCAGCACGGGCGCAGAGTCCGTGAAGGCCCGATGCCCCAGCTGGCCGACGTGGCTGGAGATGCGCTCACTGAGTTTTTGCAGGCGCGCGCGCATGATCTTGTGATAGTCGCGGCCGCGTGCGTACACTGAAATGATGCCTTCGGCCGGCCGCTCCAGCCGGCTGAATTCAAGGGCCTGCCATTCACCCGGCCCAGCGTCCGTCGATGCGGGAAGGTAGTCCATGCGGGCCGTGATAACGCTGACGGTGCCCGGTATCAGCTCGGCCGGCCGAGCCCGCTTGAGCCCGTGCGCTGCCATGTAATGCATGTCGCCGTGAAAGCCCGCCGCCAGCCAGGCCGATAATCCGGGCTCAGCCGACGATAAATCCACACCGGCCACGCCAATTTGCGAAAATCCAAGCTCGCGCGCCCAAGTTTGAATTTGAGAAACGAATTGATGACTGTTCAAGGAATTGCTGGCGGGCACCCGCCGATTGTAAAAAACATTGCCTGGCCCGACGAGGCAGCTACGGCAATGTTTGCAGAGGCGCTGGCCCGCCATCCCGCTATCGGTCGCTCACTCATCGAGCTACAGGGCGACCTCGGCGCTGGCAAGACCACCTTTGTGCGCCACTTGCTCAAGAGCCTGGGCGTCGAAGGCCGCATCAAAAGCCCCACTTACGCAGTCGTGGAGCCCTACACCCTGGCGAAAAATGGCCCCGAGACAGGCCAGAATGCAGGCATGAACATCTGGCACTTCGACTTCTACCGTTTCAACGACCCGCGCGAGTGGGAAGAAGCCGGGTTTCGCGATATTTTTGCCAGCACGGGCCTCAAACTGGTGGAGTGGCCGGAAAAAGCCGGACCCCATCTTCCGCAGCCCGACCTGCTCTTGCACCTCGAAGTCCTGCCGGACGACGGCCGCGCCGTCACCCTCATGGCCTACACGCCCACAGGCGCGGAGCTGCTGGCATGAAGCGTCAGCCCATAACCCGCCGAAATGTCCTTCAACTGGGCAGCGTGGTATTGCTGCTGGGCGTGCAGCACATCGCACGCGGCGCCACCATTGTGGCGGTGCGTGTGTGGCCGTCCAAAGACTACACACGGCTCACCATCGAGTCGGACGGTGAAATCAAAGCGCGGCAGTTTTTTATTGCCGAACCGCCACGCCTGGCTGTGGACATCGAAGGCATTGACCTGATTCCCGCGCTGCGCGAGCTGGTGGCCAAGGTGAAGTCAGACGACCCCAATATCGCGGGCATTCGCGTGGGGCAGAACGCGCCCGGCGTGGTGCGGCTGGTCATCGACCTCAAGCAGCCCATACAGCCGCAGGTGTTCACCCTGCCGCCCGTTGCGGCCTATCAGTACCGGCTGGTGTTTGATTTGTACCCGACACAGGTGGCTGATCCGCTGGAGGCCCTGATCGCCGAAAAACTGGCGGACAGGCACGCCGCAACGGACAGCGACCCGATTGCCGATCTGATCGCAAAGCAGTCAGGCAAGCCAGCCGACAGCAAGCCACCGCCAGCGGTTGTCGCCGAAAAGGGCAAGGACAAGGCTCCCGAGCATGCAGGTAATCCGGGGAGCGCCAAACCCGTGCCCGAGGCAGCGCCCACCGCAAAGAACAAAACCGACCGCCTCGTGATCGTGGCACTGGATCCGGGCCACGGCGGCGAGGATCCGGGCGCCGTCGGCCCCGGCGGCACACGTGAGAAAGACGTGGTTCTGCAGATCGCACACCGCCTGCGCGACCGCATCAACCAGCAACCCAATATGCGCGCCTACCTCACGCGTGACGCCGACTTTTTTGTGCCGCTGCATGTGCGCGTACAGAAGGCACGGCGCGTGCAGGCCGACCTTTTCATCAGCATTCATGCCGACGCATTTTTTACGGCGCGGCCGCAAGGCGCCAGCGTCTTCGCACTCAGTGAAAAAGGCGCTTCCAGCAGCGCCGCACGCTGGATCGCCGACAAGGAAAACTCCGCCGACCTGGTGGGTGGTATCAATGTGAAGGCCAAAGACGCGCAAGTGCAAAAAGCGCTTCTGGACATGAGCACCACGGCGCAAATTAACGACAGCATGAAGCTCGGCAGCGCCATGCTCGGCGAAATCGGCAACGTCGGCAAACTACACAAACCCAAAGTGGAGCAAGCCGGTTTCGCGGTGCTCAAGGCGCCCGACATTCCAAGCGTACTGGTCGAAACCGCGTTCATCAGCAACCCTGACGAAGAAGCCAAACTTCGCAGCGACGCATACCAGGTGCAGCTGGCCGACGCGCTGATGCGCGGCATCGCGCGCTACTTCGCCAAGAACCCGCCGCTGGCGCGCAACCGGGCCGTGTAAGTCGCGCCTGCGCACGCGGGCATGGGGCGCCGCGGGCAGAAAAACACTGCCCCGAAAGGCCGTAGCGAGACGACAATCCACACCGGTCTTCTCCTACACCTCCTGCACGGGTGGCTCTTCTACATTGAATTTACAGGCGACGCCATGGCCCCGTCATCACGATGCAAGGTCAGCAGCAACGCCTGAAACACTTAGCAAAGGTGGACAACATGAAGACCAAACTGATGATGTCAGCAATAGCAGCAACGGCCTTGATCGGCTTGGCGGGCTGTGGAACCAGCCCAACCAATGCGCAGATCGGAACAGGCGTAGGCGCTGTTGCCGGTGGTGTGGTGGGTAATGCCGTCTTCGGCAGCACGTTGGGTACGGTGGGCGGCGCCGCAGCAGGTGCACTGATCGGCAACGAGGTTGGTAAGCGGCGCTAACAAGACACGCCACTCCTTACGATACCTGCATCACCTGACCCGTATGAGTTAAACCGGGTAAATCAGCGAGTTCAAGATCATCTCGCTGTCATACACACAAAGACGGCTCCTGAATTTCAGGAGGCCGTCTTTTTTAATGACCTGGTCAACGTAGCGGCCCACGTTGTAGACCTCGCTCACGCCGCCGGGCTTGGTGCGAAAGACCGCGTAATTTGCTTCGCAGTTGATCAACTCACCTTCCGGCTCTTCTGCGTGCGACACAATGCGCGCCGGACTGATCACGTGCCGCGTGTAATACGGGCCGTGGTAGATCGTCTGCGTGACGCCATACACCCGGTCTTTCATCATGCCCCGGCTTTCCAGCGCCATCAGAGCCAGGGGCAGGCCACGGTCAAAGTTCTCGCGAGCCTGCACCTTGTAATGGCCCTCTTCCACAAAAAATTCGGGCCACTCATCAAAGCGTTTTTCATCGAGTGCCGATGCATAGGCGGCGTTGAGTTGATCCACCTCTTGTTGCAGGATCAGGCGTTGCAGCCCTTGTTCGCTTTGCGTCATAGCCCCATGACCTTTTTCCAATAGGCATACATGCTGCGGATCAGCGTTTCAGTCACCATATGCTCTGTCATTTCGGTGCCCGTGCCGCCCAGTTCGCACAGTGTCGAGCCGCTGTCGCCAGCCTGCGTAAAGCCGGCCTGGCTGAACTCAATCACCTCACCGTCATCGGCGCTGACAAAGCCGGCCGGGCCAAACAGGTTGGCCTGGCGCAGGCGGCGCTGCGTCATTTCAGGCGTGTCGTCGGCAAAGCCGAAGTGCGTCCAGATGAAATCAAACTCGCCCTGCCCGCGCGGCACGATGTGGCGGGTGCTCAGCGAATTGACCTGCTGCTGAATGATCAGGCTGGGGAACAGCGTGATCATGGTGACAGTGGGCATGATGTCGCTGCCCGGACTGGAAGGATCTGCCATCTTCCACCAGGGCTCGGGCACCACGTCCAGCAGGCGGTCGTCGTGAAGCGCCATGTTGGCCTTGAAAGATGTCACCCCCTCCGTCACGGCGGCATTTTGCCCGCCTTCGTTGCGGCGCGAGATCATTACCGCGTGGCGGCCTTCGCCGTCCATCACCATGCGGCTTTTCTGGTCGGCCCGCCAGAGGCCGAAGGTGACAAACCAGGTGTGCAGCAAACCTGGGTGATAAGGGTCCTTGATGTTTTCCATCATCAGCTTCCAGTTGCCCGGAATGCGTTGACGGTTGTAGCCCAGCAGGGTCAGCTTGCGTGCCCCTTCGGGGCCCTTGAAGATGCGGTCCAGCCAGGGCATGATCTGCGGGCCCAGATAGTCCTCCAGCGGCTCGGTGTCCTCACTGAACGTGGCGAACACCAGGCCGTGCAGCAAGGCCACGCGCAGCTTGGTCAGCCCGTGGTCTTTGAGGTCAAAGCCCTCGGGCATGCCGCCGTTGACGCACTCACCCTCTTTCACGCCATCCTTGAAGGGCAGCCCGGCGAGGTCGCCATTGAGCTTGTAAGTCCACTGGTGATAAGGGCACACAAAACTGCGTGCATTGCCTTGCGGCTGCTGGCAAAAGCGCACGCCCCGGTGAGCGCAGCGGTTTTCGACCACGCGTATGCCGTGATCCGTGGCGCGGTCCTTGGGCGCGATGCGGTCGCGCACCATCAGCACCTGCCGTTCGCCAACATGGCTGAGCTTGTAGTCGCCAACGTTGGGAATCTCAGCCTCGAGCCCCACATAGCACCAATGCGCGCCGTAGAAGATTTTCTCCAGCTCACGCTGGTAGATCTGGGCGTCGGTGTACGCCCAGAAAGGGACACGGCTGGAGCCCGGCTGGGTCCAGCGAGAGAGTTGGGTGCTTGAAAGGGGCGGCGCGTTCATGGGTCCTCGCACAGGAAATGGGGTGCGGGATAAATAATACGCTTACTTATTAATTTCCGGCTACCGGGTTTTACCCAACCCGGCGCAGGCCTCTGTGGCCAGCCTTCTTTCGGCGAATTTCAGACTGAAGAAGCAGAAGACATCGCCTTGCGCCTGGCCTTCCAGGCGCCAAAAATGACAATGAGGCCGGGAACCAGAATCATGGCCCAGATGATTTTGTCCAGGTGGGTTTTGACAAAGGGAATGTTGCCGAAAAAGTAACCCACCGTCACGATACCGCCCACCCACAGCGCCCCACCCGCCAGGTTGAACAGCGTGAACTTGCTGCGCGTCATGTCCGACACGCCCGCCACGAAGGGGGCGAAGGTGCGAAGAAACGGCATGAAACGCGCCGCAATGATGGTGATGCCGCCATAGCGCTCGTAAAACGCATGGGCCTGGTCAAAGGCCTTTTTGTTGAACCAGCGCGAGTTTTCCCACTGAAACACTTTCGGCCCGATGGCGCGCCCTATCGAGTAGTTGCACTGGTCGCCCAGTACAGCGGCCACAAACAACAACGCGACCGCGACCGGAAAATTCATGAGGCCGACGCCGCACATCGCCCCCACCACAAACAGCAGCGAGTCGCCCGGCAAGAAGGGCATGACGACCACGCCGGTTTCCACAAAAATAATGATGAACAACAAGGCGTAGACCCAGGCACCGTAACTGGTGACAAAGGCCTCCAGATGCTTGTCGACGTGAAGGATGAAATCAAGGAGAAAGGTGGCGAGTTCCATGCGGCAATTTTGACAGGTCAGTTGGCGCCGACGCGCGTCATCACATGCGTCAGGCCCTTTCCGGGAACATAGATGTAGCCATAGTTGATGCCGCGGTTGCTGCCGTAGGTGTATTGCATGGCACCGGCAACACCCTCATACGTGCACGACAGTTTGTCGATCTGCAGGTAGGTGATATCGACACGCGGGCCGCGCGGCGACTCGTACACAGTGGTATAGCTGCGCTTTTGGCCTTGAGCCCACATGCCGATCGGGTATTTTCCTTCGTTGGTGATGTTGCCGGAGCGCTGGTCGTAAACACGGCCCATGGCCGTGCGATCAGGCGTCATGGCGTAGCGTTCGTTAGCACGCGGCACCTTGCGCTCGTAGACCTGGTAAACAGTTCCCCCCTGGCCCTGCCACTCCACGGGGCCCTTCAATGCCACATCGCCCCCGCCCAGCTTGCCTCCGGGCAACTCGTCAATGAATGGGTACACACGGTCAACCGGCACCATCGTCAATTCATGGGTGGCAGGTAGCGGACTGCCGGTCAAAAGCTCAATCGGCAAAAACCGCTCTTTCACGCTTTCGTCATGCGCGCACACCGGCACGCCGGCTGCCGCAGGCGTTTGGGCCCGTGCTCCAACGCCGGAAAAAAAAGCAAGGCTGGCGAGCAACACCACGAAAATACGACGGTTCATGCGAACTCCATTGAATAATGGGAAATAACCCGGATCACGCCAGCATGGCGTTCAACAGGGCGAATCCACAGTTTACTGAAGCGCCAGCGGCGGTTCCACCCCTCCCATAAAATCAGCTGCAATGACCGCCTTGACCCTTCCTGCCACCCGTCGCCCCATTCGCGAACTCCCCGACGAACTGATTAGCCAGATTGCGGCCGGCGAAGTGGTGGAGCGTCCAGCCTCGGTGGTGCGCGAGTTGGTCGACAACGCGCTCGATGCGGGCGCTTCCATGGTCACGGTGCGGCTGCTGGCAGGCGGCGTTCGCCTCATTCTGGTGGAAGACGACGGCTCCGGCATTCCGCGCGAAGAGCTGCCGGTGGCGTTACGGCGCCATGCGACCAGCAAGATCGCTTCGCTGCAAGATCTGGAGGCCGTGGGCACCATGGGCTTTCGCGGTGAAGCGTTGGCGGCCATCAACTCGATTGCGGACATGAGCCTGCTGTCGAGAACCGCCGACGACGAACACGCGTGGCAGCTCGACGGGCGCACTGGCGAACTCAAGCCGGCGCCCCGCAGCCGCGGCACCAGTGTGGAAGTGCGCGAACTGTTTTACGCCACGCCGGCCCGCCGCAAATTTTTAAAGACCGATGCCACCGAACTGGCCCATTGCATTGAGGCCGTGCGCCGCCATGCATTGGTGCGGCCCGATGTGGGTTTTGCCATCTGGCACGAGGGCAAGCTAGTTGAGCAGTGGCGCGCAGCCACAGGCGACAACGCCCACCAGCAACGCCTGGCCGACGTGCTGGGCAGCGATTTTGTCGAGCAATCGGTTGCGGTCAGCTACGAAAGCAGTGCCCGCCGCCCCGACGGGCTCCCGGCCGTGCGTGTGTGGGGCGTGGCCGGTATTCCAGACGCGGCCCGTTCGCGCGCCGACCAGCAATTCGCCTACGTCAACGGCCGCTATGTACGCGACAAAGTATTGACTCACGCAGCGCGCAGCGCCTATGAAGACGTGTTGCACGGCCACCGCCAGCCCGTCTATGCGCTGTATATCGAGATCGATCCGTCCCGCGTGGACGTGAACGTGCACCCGACCAAGATCGAGGTGCGATTTCGCGACAGCCGCGAGGTGCACCAGGCTGTGCGCCACGCGACAGAGAACGCACTGGCGGTCCCACGCTCGGCCGCGGCAGCCCTTGACGCCGGCGCGGCGGCGCCCAGCGATATTTCACAGTCAAATACGGCTTTTGCCCAGCAGGGATGGGCGCAACCAGCTATTAATTTTGTAGCAAACGGCGGCAGCCGGGTTTCGGACTTCGAGGCCATGTGGCCCGCTCAACCACAGCACCCCCAGCAAGCCGGTGCCAACGGTTTTGCAGCAGGTAGCCGCTTTCCGCCCGCGCCCGCCGGCGCCATGTCGAACAGCGCCGTTGAGGGCAGAGCCAATCCTGGCGAGGCAGCTTTCACGCCCCTTCCCGCCGGCGACTGGCCGCTGGGCCGCGCCATTGCCCAGCTGCAAGGCATTTACGTGCTGGCCGAAAACACCCAGGGCCTGGTCATCGTCGACATGCATGCGGCGCACGAACGCATCGTTTATGAACGCCTGAAAACCCAGATGGACGGTGCCGATGGCGCGAGCATCATCAGCCAGCCGCTGCTGATTCCGGCGACCTTTGCCGCCAGCCCCCAGGAAGTCGCCACGGCCGAGGCCAACGCCCAGGCACTGGCAACGCTGGGCCTGGAAATCACGCCCTTTTCGCCCAAAACCCTGGCGGTGCGTGCCGTGCCCACCAGCCTGGCGCAAGGCGACGCGGTGGAGCTGGCCCGCAGCGTACTCGCCGAACTGGCCCAGCACGACGCCAGCACGGTGATCCAGCGGGCGCAAAACGAGTTGCTGTCGACCATGGCCTGCCACGGCGCGGTGCGAGCCAACCGCAAACTCACGCTCGACGAAATGAACGCGCTGTTGCGCCAGATGGAAGCCACCGAACGGTCTGACCAATGCAACCATGGCCGGCCAACCTGGCGACAGCTCAGTATCAGGGAACTTGACACGCTCTTCATGCGCGGCCGCTGAACTTTTGAGCAGCCCGCGACTCACTCATTTGCATGAAACGCTGGCACCTCTTTACTTCCTTCCTGATGACGCTGGCGTTGCTGGCGGGTTGCGCCACCCTTGACGAAAAGCAGCGGGCCTGGATCTTTCAGCCCAGCGACCGCACCTGGAGCGGCGCGGCCTCCGCCGCAGTGGGGATGGAAGACGTCTGGATTGACTTCAATGCCGGCAGCAGCGAAAAGCCCGTCCGCCTGCACGGCCTGTGGCTCCCCGCAGACCCTGTCCCTGGCAATGCACAGGCCCCCGTGCTGCTTTACCTGCATGGCGCGCGTTACAACGTCAACGGCTCCGCGCCGCGCATGCGCCGCATGCAGGAGCTCGGCTTTTCGGTGCTCGGCATCGACTACCGCGGCTTTGGCAAAAGTACCTACGAACTCCCCTCCGAAGCATCGTCTTACGAGGACGCCCGGGCCGCCTGGGCCTGGCTGGCCAAAAAATACCCCGACCGTCCGCGCTATATCTTCGGCCATTCGCTGGGCGGGCCCATCGCCATCAACCTGGCCACCGAGGTGGGCGATGAAAGCGGCACGATTGTCGAAAGCACCTTTACCTCCATCGCCGATGTGGTGAGCACGTCCCAGTGGGGGTGGATGCCGGTGTCCCTGTTGATCACGCAGCGCTTTGAGGCCGTTCGCAAGGTCGGAAAAATCGGCTCCCCGCTGCTGGTGGTGCATGGCGGCGAGGACCGGCTCATCCTGCCCGACCTGGGCCGCAAGCTTTATGAAGCGGCCGCAGAACCCAAGTTGTTCCTGCTGGTTCCAGGCGGCTCGCATCACAACACCAACCTGGTCGGCCAACCCCAGTACCGCCAGGCGCTGGCGCAGCTGTTTGACCTGAAATAGGGTCCGCCCCACAAGGCAATACGACGCAGCCAAGGCGCTTGGGGTCGGCAGCGCGCAAAAAACAAACCTACTGGCTTAAAAAACACGGAACAATTTCGCACATTGGGTATTTTTTACTTACTCTAAAACTGTAGCCGGATGTAACATTCCCGCTTCACCCGTTTAAAAACAACTTGAGAGGGGAATGTATGCGCCGACTCCCGGTTAACCGCAGCCTGCCTGCCTTCCGCCTGCTGGCGCCCGTCGTGTCACTGATGGCATCCACCTCCCTCCATGCCCAGACCGCCGCGACCGCCGCATTGCCGGCCGCAACCAAGTTCAACGGCGCCGACACCGCCTGGATGCTGATCTCCACCGTGCTGGTGCTGCTGATGACGATTCCCGGCATCATGTTGTTCTACAGCGGCATGATGCGGTCGAAAAACGCCCTCTCCATCGTGGCGCACACCTTCGCCGCCACCACCGTGGTCACGCTGGTATGGGCAGGCATTGCCTATTCGCTCGCCTTCACGCCCGGAAACCCCTGGATCGGCGACATGAGCCGGGCGCTCAGCGAAGGCCTGCTAGGCGCCAAGGTGGGCGCGCACCCGTCCGCCCCCACCGTGCCGGAATCCGCATTTTTCATGTTCCAGCTGGCATTTGCCATCATCACGTTCGCCCTGATCATCGGCGCCACCGTGGAGCGCATGCGCCTGAGCGCGACCATTTTCTTTGCCGCTTTCTGGACGATATTGGTGTATGCCCCCGTGGCGCACTGGATCTGGCAACCTACCGGCTGGCTGGCCAGCATGGGCCACATGGATTTCGCGGGCGGCACAGTGGTGCACATTGCCGCGGGTGCCAGCGGCCTGGTGGCAGCCAAGGTGGTGGGTCCGCGCAAGGGTTTTGGAACCGAGCCCATGGTGCCGCACAACCTGCTCGTGTCGATCATCGGCGCCGGCCTCTTGTGGGCCGGCTGGTTTGGCTTTAACGCGGGTTCGGCCTTTGAAGCAAGCTCACGTGCCGTCGGGGCCTTGCTGGCCACTCAGGTGGCGGCTTGCGTCGGTGCGTTCGTCTGGGGCATGTGTGAGTATGTTCAGCGCGGCAAATTCAGTGTGCTGGGCATGGCAACAGGTGCCATTGCCGGATTGGTGGCCATCACGCCGGCGTCCGGCTATGTGGGTGTCGCCGGTGCGTCGGTGATAGGCTGCATGGCAGGGGTGGGCTGCTTCCTGGCCGTGACCCGCTTCAAGCGGGCCACCGGCATCGACGACTCGCTCGACGTCTTTGCGCTGCATGGCGTGGGCGGCTTCATCGGGACCGTCCTGACGCCGGTCTTCGCCCTCAAGGAAATTGCACCGGTCACGGCCACCGTGCTGACCAACCTCATGGGCGCCTGCGCTGTCGCCGCCTATGCGGGCGTGATGACCTGGTTGATCTTGCTGGTGGTCAAGCCTCTGGCGGGCCTTCGCGTGACTGCGGAAGAAGAAGAGCTCGGGCTGGACCTGGCCCAGCACGGTGAAATGATCTCTGGCGCCTGAGCCGGCCCTTGAGACCTTTAACCCATGCAACTCACCATGACCCCGCCTGACTCCGATCTCATGGCCTACGCGGTGCGGATGGTCATTCCCATGAAGCGGGAGTTCGGCCGGTCCTTGAACGTCCATCAGTTCCTGCACGACCTGCCCTACGCCACGGAAGTCATTCAGGAGGCGCTCAAAAGCAAGGACGAGCGCCTGCGCAGCTATGCCGCGTATGCGCAGTCCAAGATTTTCGGGCCTCGCAGCACTGAACCCTTGTCGCCCAAACTCACCGCAGCGTCCGAATCTTTGCCAGCCGCACCTGCCGTTCCGGCCTCCGCTGAAACCGAAATCAACGAAGACCTGCGCGCCAAAGCCATCGCCCGGTACAAGTCGGGCCTGCGCTGAAACCGGCGGCGCCCGCGCCGCTGCACCCGTGTTTGTCTGATACGCTCAGCCGGATGGATGTTTCCGTTTCAAAGACCGTGGCGCCTGCCATGTCGCCCGGTATGGTCGTGCTGGTCCTGTCCATGCTGCTGGGCATCCAGCCGGTCACCACTGATTTATACCTGCCGGCCCTTCCCGCGCTGACCGAAGGTTTCGGCGCGCCGATGTCGCAAGCGCAGCTCACGCTCAGCGCCTTGCTGCTGGCTTTCGGTACTTCCCAGCTGATCTGGGGCCCACTGTCGGACCGCTTCGGCCGGCGACCGATTTTGCTGTGGGGCCTCACCGCCTACACCCTGGCCTCCATCGGCAGCACACTGGCGCCTTCGATGGTGCTGCTGATCGTCTGGCGCATCGTGCAGGGCGCGGCCATGGGCGCGGTGGTCATGTGCGCGCGCGCCATCGTGCGCGACCTGTACCAGCCGCTCGAAGGCGCCCGCGCCATGTCCAAAGGACTGAGCGGCCTGGGCGTACTGGCCTGCATCAGCGCGCCATTGGGCGGCCTGTTGTCGGAGCTCTTCGGCTGGCGTGTGGCCTTGATGGCACTCGCGGTGTTTGGGGCGGCCACCCTGGCCCTCATCGCGTTGCGGTTTGAAGAAACACTGGCGCAAAAAAACCTGCACGCACTGCAGCCCGCCACGTTGCTGCGCACCTGGGCGCATATTTTTCGCCACCCGACATTCCTGGCTTTTTCGATGCTGACGGCGGCCTCGTACGGCGGCCTCTTCACCTTTCTGGCGACCTCCTCGTTTGTTTTTATCAAGGTGCTGGGCCTGAGCAAAACGCACTACGGCTTCGTCATGTTTTCGATGTGCCTGTTCTACCTCACCGGCACCTTTATCTGCCGCCGCCTGTTGCCGCGCTTTGGCGTGCAACGCTCCGTGGCTGTGGCGGCATGCCTGTCGCTGGCCGGCGGAACACTGATGGGCGTGCTGGCCTGGGCCGGTATCCAGAACGTCTGGGCCATCATGCTGCCCTACTACCTCTTCATGCTCGGCCATGGTGTGCACCAGCCTTGCGGCCAAAGCGGTGCGGTCGGCCCCTTTCCCAAAGCAGCGGGCGCGGCATCGGCCCTGAACGGATTTTTGATGATGGTCGTGGCCTTCGGCATGGGCGGCTGGCTCGGCACCCACATGGACGGCACGGTGAGGCCGCTGACCAACGGCGTGTGGTTCTGGAGTGTGTTGATCGCCGCCACGGCCTGGACGGTGATCCGCAAATACGGAGAACCAGCCCATGAGGCTGCAGCCAGGGCCTGACGTGCGCGCAGGCAACGACACAGCACCGCGCTACCTTGCGCTGGCCGGGCCAACCGCCTCCGGCAAGACCGCCGCCGCCATGGCCATTGCGCAGCAGCATGCGGTGGAAATCATCAGCGTTGACTCGGCGCTGGTCTACCGCGGCATGGACATCGGCACCGCCAAGCCTTCGCCCGCCGAGCTGGCCGCGGTACCGCACCACCTGATCGACATCCGCGACCCCTTGCACGCCTACAGCGCAGCCGAGTTCGTGGCCGACGCAAACCGGCTGATGGAAGACATCCGCGCACGCGGCAAACTGCCGCTGCTGGTGGGCGGCACCATGCTGTACTTCAAGGCGCTGTTCGACGGACTGGACGACATGCCCAAGGCCGACCCGGCCACGCGCGCCCTGATTGCCGAAGAAGCCGCGGCCAAAGGCTGGCCGGCGTTGCACGCCGAACTGGCCCTGGTTGACGCTCCGACGGCTTCCCGGCTCGCACCGAACGACTCGCAGCGCATCTCACGCGCCCTGGAGGTTTTCCGCGTATCGGGCCAACCACTGTCGTTCTTTCACCAGCAAAACGCTACAAAAACCATAGCTGCTGGCGCACAGCCATCAACGGCTGCCGGCCTTATTTACCTTGAACCTGAAGACCGGAGCTGGCTCCACGAACGCATTGCCCAGCGTTTCGACGCCATGCTGGCTGGTGGGTTTGTCGACGAAGTGAAAACCTTGCGCGCGCGTGGCGACCTCACGCCCGACCTGCCTTCGATGCGCTGCGTCGGCTACCGCCAGGCGTGGGAGGCGCTTGATGGCAACTATCCGATGACCGAGCTGCGTGACAAAGGCATTTTTGCCACGCGCCAGCTGGCCAAGCGCCAGATCACCTGGCTGCGCTCCATGCCCCAGCGCCAGGTGGTGGCCTGTGATGCCGCCGATGCGCTGCAACAGGTGCTTGCGTTCGTCAGCTCATTCGTCAGCGCCTATGCGGGCAAAACGCCGTGAGCCTTCAGCTCAGGAACCTCTCCAAACGCTACGGTGCAACCGCCGTGTTCAGCCACGTCTCGCTGGATGTGGCGCCCGGTGAGTTCGTCGCCATCATCGGTGAGTCGGGCGTCGGCAAATCAACACTACTCAACTGCATGGCCGGGCTCGACACCTGGGATGAAGGCACGGTGCTGCTCAATGGCGAAGACCTGGGCGCCATGACTGATGACCAGCGTGCGCTGCTGCGGCGGCGCCACGTGGGTTTTGTCTTTCAGGCATTCCACGTGCTGCCGCACCTGGATGTCGCGCAAAACGTGGCGTTGCCGCTGCTGCTGCTTGACGAGCCCGATGACGCGCGCGTGCAGTCGCTGCTGGACGCGGTTGGGCTTTCGGGCATGGGCGGGCGTTTGCCCCAGCAACTCAGCGGCGGCCAGCTACAGCGCGTGGCGATTGCCCGCGCCCTGGTGCACCGGCCCAGCCTGCTACTGGCCGATGAGCCCACCGGCAACCTGGACCCGACCACGGCGACCAAGGTCATGGATGCGCTGATCGCCCAGACCCGCGAACACGGAGCCTCGCTGGTGCTAGTCACCCATTCCGAAGCGGCTGCAGCCCGCGCTGACCGCCGGCTGCACCTGAGCGCCGACGGGATTCTTCCCTGACCTGCCCCAGACGCCTTCAGCCCTGGGCGAGCAGCTCCGCGTAACGCTTCAAGTCAACATTTCCGCCGCTGACGATGATGCCCACCTTTTCATCAGGGGCCGCCGGGCTGGCCTGCAGCGCCGCGCACGCGCCGGCAAATGCCAGGCAGCCGGTCGGCTCCACCACCATCTTCATGCGTTCGGCAAAGAAGCGCATGGACTCAACCAGCTGCGCATCGCTCACGGTGAGGATGTCATCCACATCGCGCCGGATGATGGCAAAGGTGTACTCGCCGAGGTGCTGGGTCTGCGCGCCGTCGGCAATGGTCTTGGGCGTTTCAATGTGCACGATGCGGCCTGCGCGCAGCGACTGCTGGCCGTCGTTGCCGGCTTCAGGCTCGACGCCGTAGATCTTGCACTGTGGCGCCAGCGCGCGTGCCGAGAGTGCCGAGCCGCTGGTGAGCCCGCCGCCGCCCAGGCACACATAGAGGCGGTCGAGCGGACCGGTTTCGTCGATCAGCTCCTTCGCAGCCGTACCCTGGCCGGCAATCACGTCGGGGTGGTCGTAAGGCGGAATCAGGGTCATGCCGCGCTCCGCGGCAAGGCGCTGCGTCAATGCTTCGCGGTCTTCGGTGAAGCGGTCATACAGCATCACTTCTGCGCCATAGCCCCGCGTGGCGGCCAGCTTGGCAGCGGGGGCATCCTGGGGCATCACGATGACCACGGGCATGCCAAGCAGCCGCGCCGAGAGCGCCATCGCCTGCGCGTGGTTGCCCGATGAGAAAGCGATCGCGCCGGCCCGGCGCTGCGCCGCGTCGAACTTCGACAGCGCATTGAAGGCGCCGCGAAACTTGAACGCGCCCATGCGCTGAAAGTTTTCACATTTGAAAAAGAAACTCGCACCCCAGCGGGCATCGGCGGTGCTGGAGCGCAGCACGGGGGTGCGGTGCGCATGGCCTTCAATCCGCGCGGCAGCGGCAATGACGTCGTCGTAGTTAGGAAGTTGCATGGTGATTCAAGCTTTCATCCGAGTGGAAAAATTCAAAAAATCCGGCAGTGCCTGGAAGAGCGGGAGCTTAAATAATGGCTATCGATCCCTTCGTGGACGAATAGGGGAAAGACAAAGGCAAGGCCAAGGGTAACGAAGACAACGCGTTCCCGACAGAACCAGAAAGCCCCATTCTGTACCGATACAGATGGCCGGTTTGTTGATTTGCCAAAGCGTGATTGCGCCGCGGCGCTGAAAGGCACAATGAGCGCATGCGCGCCCTGCTCTCAAGCTTCTCCTGGCGGGAATTGCAACACCACCCCTGGCGCAACGCCGCCGCCGCGGTGGCCGTGATGCTGGGCGTGGCATTGGCGTTTTCGGTGCAACTCATCAATGCCTCGGCGCTCAGTGAGTTTTCGCAGGCGGTGCGCGCGGTCAATGGCCAGCCCGACCTGGAGCTGCGCGCCGTGCAGGGCAGCTTTGACGAAGCGGTGTACGGGCGCGTGGCCAACCATCCGCAAATCGCGCTGGCCAGCCCGGTGCTGGAAATCAGCACGTACGCGGTTGACGACGCCACGCACACAGCCGGCTCCTCCAGCCCTTCGGGCACCAACGGGCCCCGGCGCCTGCCGCTGCGCATTCTGGGCGTGGATGTACTGGCCGTGGCCGCCGTTGCGCCCTCGCTGATGCCCGTCCCTTCATCCGATGCCGGGCGCTTCGCCTTGTTTGCACCCGGCACGGTATTTTTGAATCCCGCTGCGCGGCAGTCGTTTCAAGCCTCCCGCCTGCGGCTGCAAAGCGGCCTTGAATTGCGCCCCGTGACAGTAGCCGGCAGCGTCGGCGCCGGCGGTGGGCCGCTGGCCGTGATGGACATTGCCGGCGCACAAGATCTTTTCGGCAAGGCCGGGCAACTGTCGCGCATCGACGTCAAGCTGAAGGCCGGCGCTGACACGCGCCGTGTGATTGACTCGCTGCAGCTGCCAGCCAACATCACCGCCACCGCGCCTGGCGACGCAGCCGAGCGCGTCAGCAACCTGTCGCGCGCCTACCGCGTCAACCTCACCGTGCTGGCGCTGGTGGCCTTGTTCACCGGCGCGTTTTTGGTGTTCTCGGTGCTCTCGCTCAGTGTGGCCAAACGTGCACAACAGTTCGCGCTGCTCGGCGTACTGGGCCTGACCGGCCGCGAGCGCCTGCAGCTGGTGCTGGCCGAGTCGCTGCTGCTGGGCCTGGCAGGCAGTGTGCTGGGCATCGCGCTGGGTACCGGCCTGGCCGCGCTGGCATTGCGGCTGCTGGGCGGCGACCTGGGCGGCGGCTATTTTTCGGGTGTTGCACCGGCCCTGCAATGGAACGGCTGGGCTGCGCTCACTTACGGCGCACTGGGGGTGGCCGCCGCCGGTGTGGGTGGCTGGTGGCCCGCGCGTGCGGCGCAGAAATTGCCGCCCGCGCAAACCCTCAAGGGCCTGGGGGCTGCGGCCAATACCGGCAACGGCCACTGGTTCAGTATTATTTTGATAGCTGGTGGCGCCCTGCTGGCGTTGGTTCCACCGCTGTTTGGCATTCCACTGGCAGCCTACGTGTCGGTGGGCATGCTGCTGGTGGGCGGCATCACCGCCCTGCCCTGGCTGATTTCACTCGTCTACAACCGGCTCAGTCCCCGGGTGGCCCACCGGCTGCTGCCCTTGCTGGCCGTGGAGCGCGCACGCCGCGTGCGCGAAAGCGCCGCGGTGGCCGTGAGCGGTGTGGTGGCGTCGCTCAGCCTGGCCGTCGCACTCACCGTCATGGTGAGCAGCTTTCGCGAGTCGGTAACGCACTGGCTCGATGTCGTGTTGCCGGCCGACCTCTATGTGCGCACGGCGTTGGGCACCTCGGCCAGTGACACGGTGTATTTCTCGCCGGAGTTCGTCGCGGCGCTCAGTCGCCTGCCGGGCGTAGCCAAGGTTGGCAGCTTGCGCACCACCCAGCTGCTGCTGGACAGCGCGAAACCCGGCGTCACGCTGATTGCCCGCCCGCTGCAAGACCCGGCCGCAGCGTTGCCGCTGGTGGGCCAGGCGCTGCCGGTGCCGCCCGGGCACATTGGCATCTATGTCAGCGAACCGATGGTGGACCTGTACGGCGCCCGCCCGGGCACGGTTTTTCAGCCTCTTTCACAAGCTTTTACGGCTCTAGCCCAATCAGGACATGCGCCAGCAGCTCCTGATTTAATAGCAAATCGCACCGCTCCTGCTGCGCCCGCGTCTGCCCCGGTGTTTTACGTGGCGGGCGTCTGGCGCGACTATGCGCGCCAGTTTGGCGCCATTGCCATGTCCCAGGCGGACTTTGAACGCCTGACTGGCGACCAACGCGCCAACGACCTCGCGCTGTGGCTGAGCGAAGGCGCAAACGACGACCAGGTGCAGCAGGCCGTGCGCGGCCTTGCCGAGCAACAGTCTGGCGGCGGCGCGTTGCTTGAAATGGCCTCTGTCAGCCAGCTGCGCGCCACGTCGCTGCGGATTTTCGACCGCAGCTTTGCGGTCACCTACTGGCTTCAGGGCGTGGCCATCGCCATTGGCCTCTTTGGCGTGGCCGCCAGCTTCAGTGCCCAGGTGCTGGCGCGGCGCAAGGAGTTCGGCCTGCTGGCGCACTTGGGATTAACACGGCGGCAGATTCTGGCCGTGGTGGCCGGCGAAGGCGCGGCATGGACGCTGATCGGCGCAGTCGCGGGACTGGCCCTGGGCCTCGCGGTGTCGACCGTGCTGGTGTACGTGGTCAACCCCCAAAGCTTTCACTGGACCATGGACCTGATGGTGCCATGGCTGCGCCTGGCGCTTTTGTGCGCCGCCGTCGTGATGGCCGGCACCATCACAGCCTGGCTGGCCGGCCGCGCAGCCGCGGGCAAGGACGCCGTCCTCGCGGTGAAAGAAGACTGGTAAGCCGGTCTCCCTGCTGCACGCTTGCTGCGTTTTTTTACGCAGCATCCGCACGCAGCGCAGCAGCAGGACTGCCCGGGCACGTCCTACAGGCGTGGAGGCGGGTTTCCGACGCCATGAGACCGGTTCCGGGATCACACTGGGTCTTATGTAGTGGCCGCCAGGTGCCCCAGGTCTTGTGCCTAATCCTTGTCACCCACGCCTTGTTTTCACCCATCAAAGTCTGCGGAGAACGCAATGACCACCAACACAAGCCCTCTTGCCGGCGCGAACGCGAAGATGGCGGGCAAGTTCGCGCAGCGCGCTTGCACACGGCCCTCCGATGACCTGCAAATCACGCGCAATGACAACGGCAGCGTGACGCTGGCACTCAAGCAGCCGCTGACCTTGCAAGCCGAAGAGCTGGAAGAACTCGTCACGAGCCTGGCCGGTTTGCGCGCCGACATGGACCCGCCTTACCCGCTGGACTGTCCGCCGCTGAGCGCGCTGGAGCCCAGCTACAGCCCCCGGCATTGGGTGGCGTGCGATCCGCTGACCGGAAAGATTCTGCTGTTCCTGCGGCACCACCTCTTTGGCTGGCTGGGCATTGTGCAAACACCTGAAACGGCCCTCGACATGCTGAAGTCGGTGGCTGTGGAAATGAAGAACCTGGAGTTGTCCGATCGCGATCCGCAGCGCGGGCTCCACTGACCGCCCACCGCAACGCGACTGCCGCATCACATCCATGCAGGAGCCTATCCGCTTCATTCTCCTGTACATCGTGATGCCAGGCTGGCTTGCAGCCGGGCTGGCGGACTGGGCTTGCCACCGGCGCAGCGACATCGCACACACCAGCGGAACCAAGGAATCGCTGCTGCACCTGCTGATGATTGGCCAGGTCGGCGTCGGCGTGTTGGCGGCCCTTTTCCTGCGGATCAATTCGGCCGTGTTGTTGCTACTGCTGGTACTGCTGCTAGGCCATGCGCTTACAAGCCACTGGGACTTGCACTACGCCGCGCGCCGCCGGCATGTCAGCGCCATGGAGCAAAGCATTCATGCCTATCTAGAAGGCTTCCCGCTGGCGGCCTACGCGCTGCTAATGGCTTCGCATTGGTCCCAATTTTCGGCCATTTTCGGTGCGGACGGCACAGCGCCCGACTGGACATGGCGCCTCAAGGAAGATCCATTGCCGGCGTATCAAACGGCACTTCTCCTGCTGGGGTCTTTGTGCCTTGGGCTGGCCCCTTTTGCCGAGGAGCTTTACCGCAGCCTGCGTGCTGCACCGAAGGCACGAGTCCCGTTGAAACCGCGCTTGTAGCAGGGGCGGTCAGCGGGGAATTAGTTTTCTCCAATGCCCACCGCCGCTTCAACAGGCGTTTTCGTTTGCTTACGCAAAATCACGTTTCTGACGCGCATTTGTCATCACAGCCTCGGGATGAACTCCTACCATGGTGGCTTCATCAGAGAGGGCTGCACCATGGCATCCGTTAAAGCACCGCCGCATGATTACCGCATTGAAAACATCGACCCGACCGGACGCAGCCTGCTGCCGCCGAGCTCGAATCATTTGTTTGCGGACTACTCGCTGGCTGTGGCCGTCGCTGTCAAAAGCGTGGCCGACCCGACGCGGCAGGAAGTGCGCGTTGTGCACATTCCCAGCGGCGAAGTCGTCTTCAGGACTTCCGGCGCAAGCCAGGCGTTTTGAAGGCGCATGCGTCAGTCCAGCTTGATGCTGGCGGCAAAATGGTCGTAGACCACGGAGATTCTGCGCAGGTGGCGCGACTCCGCATGCGCCAGCAACCACAGGTCTGACTCACAGTCAGCCAGGGTGTCACCCAACGGCACCAGCCCGGGCTCCGCCGCCAGCATGAAGCGCGGCACAATGCCCACCCCCAACCCCGCCTTGATCGCATCCATCACCGCCACAATGCCGTCCGCGTAGTGGCGGGGCGTCACCTTGGGCAATTGCTTGCGCCGCCACAGCACCGACGGATGCTCAGGCAACGACTCGTCGGGCGCTATCCAGTCCAAGCCAGCCAGCGCGTCAGGCAGTGGTTTCTTGAAGGATGCCGCCCTGACCTGCGCTTTGGAGATGCACACGACAAAGCGCACCGTGCCGAGCTTTCGGCCCACCAGATGGTCGGGCGGTTTGCGCGTTGCACGCAAGGCCAGATCGGCATCGCGCCGGCTCAGGCTGGCCAGCTCATTGCCGGTCCGCAGGTCCAGCCGCAGCAGCGGGTGTTGCACGAGCAGCGGCTTCAGGGAAGGCAGGACCAACCCGCGCAGCACCGCATCGGTCGTCGTGAGGCGCACCAGGCCCGAGACGCCTTCGTGCGGTCCCTGCAGGCTGGCGCGCGCTGTTTCGAGCGCGGCCTCGATACGCTCCGCATGCGGAAGCAATGCCAGCATGGGCTCCGTCGCCAGGTAGCCCAGGCGCGATCTTTCAAATAGCCGCTGGCCCAGGTTTTTCTCGATGCGCTGCACCGAGCGGAACACCGTGGACGCATCCGCACCCAAGCGCCGCGCAGCTTCGGCCAATGTCATGCCGCGTGCCAGCGCCAGCAGGGTTTCAATGTCTGAAGCGGTCAGGGTGTATTGCAATTTCGCAATAGATGTTTTCATGATTGCCAATTTACATTGTGTTTTTGCAATCATAAAGTAGCGACCTCTTCAACGCCACGCCCTTCGCCGGGCTTTACATCATCATGACGACCGACACCTCTGAAAACCTCACCACCCGCCACGGCGCCACGCTGCTGCGTCTGGCCCTTGGCACCATGTGGGTCACCCACGCACTGCTGAAAATCTTTGTCTTTACCCTGCCCGGCACCGCGCAGTTCTTTGAATCGGTCGGCCTGCCCGGGTTCATGGCCTATGTTGTCGTAGCGGTCGAACTGGCTGGTGGCGCCGCGCTGCTGCTGGGCTTTTATGGACGCCAGGTTTCGCTGCTGCTGGCGCCGGTGCTGCTTGTGGTGGTCTGGGTGCACTGGCCCAACGGCTGGGTGTTTACCAGCCCCAAGGGCGGCTGGGAGTACCCGCTTTTCCTGCTGGTGGCCTCGCTCGCCCAGTGGTTGCTGGGCGACGGCGCCTGGGCCGCGCGCCGCAGCCGCCTGCTCGTTCCCCACTGATCCGTGCAGAAAGAACCGCCATGAAGCTCACCCTCATCAGCCACACGCTGTGTCCTTACGTCCAGCGCGCGGCCATCGTGCTGGCCGAAAAAGGCGTTGCCTTCGAGCGCATTGACATCGATCTCGCCAACAAGCCCAACTGGTTCAAGTCCATCTCGCCGCTGGGCAAGACGCCGGTGCTGCAAGTCGACGATGACGCGATTTTTGAATCAGCCGTGATCTGCGAATACCTGGACGACACGCTGCTGCCGCGCCTGCACCCGGCGGATGCCCTCAAGCGCGCACAGCACCGCGCCTGGATGGAGTTCGGCTCTGCCCTGCTCAATACCATCGGCGCGTTCTACAACGCAGCCGATGCGGCATCTTTGGCACGGCATCGCGAAGACATCCGTCACCGGTTTGCCCAGCTCGAGGCGGTGCTGCCCGACCAGGGCCCGTACTTCGCCGGCGCATCTTTCAGCATGGTCGACGCCGTGTTTGGCCCGGTGTTCCGCTATTTCGATGTACTGGACAGCGCAGGTGAAGGCGGCTTCTTTGAGCAATTGCCAAAGGTGCAGGCCTGGCGAGCCGCCCTAGCCGCGCGCCCATCCGTCCAGCAGGCGGTGGGCGGTGGTTATGCCGGGGAGCTGCATCGCTTCTTGCTGGCCCGCGGCTCCGAACTCTCGCGCCGCATCGCTGAGTGATAGTTGAGCGAGCCGCCATCAAGTGGATGGATGCTTTCGGCCAGGCCAGCGCCGCTGTTCTTCAGGCGCGGATCACGGATGCCAAGTCGCCCACAGCGCCGTGGACGGCATCGCGCCGAGCGCCTGCCCGAGCTGCTTTGCCGCCAGAACCGTCGCGGGCGCGTACCGCGCGAGTACCGAAACTGTCAGCCGTTCTACCGGCCCCGCCGTGCTGACGGAGCCCAGCACGGCGCCATGGCGTCCGCGCACGGCAGCTGAGACGCTCGCGATTTTCGAGTTTCGCTCGCCGCGGGTGATGTGGAGACCGCGTCGGCGGATGCGCTCATTGAGGTCGCCCGGCTCGCCCAGCGCGGCCAGGATCACCCGGCCGGCGGATCCGCGGTCCAGCGGAAAGACCTCGCCGGAGCGGATTTGGCTCTGGACACCTGCCGTCCCTTCGCAACGCATCAGGCAGCTGCGCAGGTTGCCTTCAAAGACGAAGAACGAGGCGCTTTCTCCCGTGGCCGCACTCAGCTGGCGCAGGATGGGTTCGATGGCGGCGTCGAGGTCGAACTGCGCCTGGTAGCGGGAGCCCACCCAGCCTGCTGCGGGGCCGAGCCGCCACGCTCCGTCTTCGCGCCTGACGAGGAACCGGGCTGCGGCGAGCGTGCGCGCAAGCCGCAGCACCGTGGGTTTGTGCATGCTGGTACGGCGTGCAAGCTCCGCTAGCGGGAGAAAGAGCTCGTCGCCTTCGAAGGCAGTGAGGATGGCCAGGGCACGTGCCACGGCCGCGACGTTTCCGTCGCCTGGACGCGCCGAATTCCCCGCCGCTCCATCGGCGAGAAGTCGCCTCGGCGTGGCAGGCGGCGGCGTGAACCTGGACTCTTGCGGCATGGTCGGAGTGTATTCCCAAGGCCGCATACCGTTACGTCAGACGTAACGCGTTGCCATGCAGGATCAGCGCCCGGATCATGCCTCCATAAATTAAGGAGACACGTTCCATGACGTACATGTACACGAGCCGTCGTAGCTTCCTCGCCTCGGCGGCAGCATTCGCCGCGCTTGGCGCCCAAGCCCAGGGCGCCTCCTCGGCGCCCATCCGGATGGTGGTTCCATTCGCTGCCGGAGGCGCCACCGACGTCCTCGGGCGCGATCTCGCCAAGGCCATGGGCGCCACCCTGGGGCAGCCTTTTGTCGTCGAGAACGCCGGCGGCGGCGCCGGCGTGCCTGCCGTGCAGAAGGTGACAGGCGCAAAGGCCGATGGCGGCACGCTGCTGTTCGCCGCCTCCGGCAACATTACGGCGCAGCCGCTGCTGCAGAAGCCGCGCGTGGACATCCTGACGCAGCTCACACCGGTGGGGATGATCGCCACGGCGCCGCACGTGCTGGTGGTGGCGGCGAAGATGCCGTTCAAGACGCTCGCGGAGCTGGTTGCCTATGCGAAGGCTCATCCGGGTCAACTCAACTTCGGCTCTGCAGGCGTCGGGGGATTGGCGCACCTGGGCACCGCGCTGTTCGCGCGCGCGGCGCAAGTCGACATCAAACACGTGCCCTACCGCGGTGCCGCGGCGGCGATGACGGACCTTATCTCTGGCCAGATTCACGCGATGTTCGGAACCATGCCCTCCTTCACCGGCATGGTCCAGAACGGCTCGCTGCGCGTCGTCGGCATCACCGCCCCCAGCGCAGCAGCACCGCTTAAGGGTATCCCACTGATATCGAACACCGTTCGGGGCTTCGGCTACAAGAGCTGGAACGCCATCTTCACACCGGTCGGCACGCCCGCACCGATCATCGCGCGGCTCTACGCGGCGATGAAGCAAGCGACGGTCGACCCAGGGGTGGCCAGGCGATTCGAAGAGCAAGGCGTCGACATCGAGCTGGCTGACGCGGCCGAGCTCACCGACATGATCCGCAAGGAGACCGCGCTCTGGGACAAGGTCATCCGCGAAGCCAACATCCACGTCAACTGATCGCCGTATGCCTCAACCTGCCTCTTCCGGGGTGGCCGCCCCCATGGGAACGCGCCTGTCGCCGGGCGCACGCCCGGCCGCGCCGCCTGCCCTGCGGAATTTTCTGTCACTGCAGGATTTCGAGACGGGCGCTCGACGCCACCTGCCGCGGCCACTCTTTGAATACATCGCCGGCGGAGCGGAAGACTCGGTCTCGCTGCACGACAACCGCGCGGCGTTTTCCGAGCTCGGCTTTGTCACTCGGGTGCTCCGCAATGTGTCGGGCCGCAGCCAGGCCATCGATCTTCTCGGGAGGCGCTACGCGTCACCCTTCGGCATCGCGCCTATGGGTATCAGCGCGCTCAGTGCGTACCGCGGCGACCTGGTGCAGGCGCGCGCGGCCGCGGCCGAAGGCGTGCCGATGATCATGAGCGGCTCCTCGCTCATCCCGCTGGAAGAGGTGATCGCCGTGGCCCCCGATACGTGGTTCCAGGCTTACCTGCCCGGCGAGCCCGCCAGGATCGAAGCCTTGATTGATCGCGTCGACCGTGCGGGCGTCAAGACGCTCGTGCTGACGGTGGACACCGCCGTCCTTGCGAATCGCGAGAACAATGTGCGGGCAGGCTTTTCTACTCCCCTGCGACCGGGTTTGCGCCTGGCGTGGGAAGGGCTCACCCACCCGCGCTGGACCATCGGCACCTTCCTGCGGACGATCGTGGTGCACGGCATGCCGCACTTCGAGAATTCGTACGCGACCCGTGGCGCGCCGATCCTCTCGTCACGGGTGGCACGTGACTTCGGCGCCAAGGACCACCTGGACTGGGAGCATCTGGCCCTCATCCGCCGCCAGTGGAAGCGCAGCCTGGTGGTCAAGGGAATCATGAACTCCGAGGACGCGCGCAAGGTGCGGGACATGGGCGCCGACGGCCTGATCGTGTCAAACCACGGCGGCCGCCAGCTCGATGGAACGGTTTCGCCGCTGCGCGCGCTGCCCGAGGTCGTCCGCGCGGTGGGCACCGACTTCCCGGTCATGATGGACAGCGGCATCCGGCGCGGCACGGATGTCCTGAAGGCGCTCGCACTGGGCGCCAGGTTCGTATTTGTGGGCCGCCCGTTCAACTATGCGGCCGCCGTGGCCGGAGAAGAGGGCGTACGCCACGCGATCCGCATCCTGGCCGACGAAGTGCAGCGCGACCTGGGCCTGCTCGGGCTGACCTCCATTGCCGAAGTGCACGGCGCACAGTTGCGCGACCTGGCCTGCAGCTCCGGACGCTCGCGCCGTATTGCGGGGCGTGAAAGTAGAGCCTGATGCAATAAAGCAGAAGGCTGCTTTCGGCCAGCAAGCGACATTCACCGGAGACCTGCAACGACCGGTTGTGGCACAAAGCGGACCCGCAGCTTTAAATTACTTTCTCGAAGAATGCGACCAAAGCGGTCGGTCACCCCACATTACAGCAGCCACTCAAAGCGCCTCACACGGGGGACGTGAGGACGAGGCAAAGGGGTGAGATGCATTTATTGCCACGACTAGGAAATTTCTTGCTCAACCAAACGTTTGATCTTCACCGCTTTCTCGAAGTGATCCAACTGGTGCGTTTGAATCCACCATTTCGCGGCCTCCATTAGGAGTTCAGGATCATCATTCTTGTTGCAGAAGAATGCGTAGAAGGACAAACCGACGTTCGCGCCTTTCTCGCCGATCTTGGTTTCGCAAACGGCAACTATTTTCTGTCTCAAAGTTGAACGCATTTCACTCGGGTCCTGGAGTTTGGTGGAGTTCTGATTCAACTAAAGCTGATGTTGCGAAATAGTCCTGCCGTTTGGCGAAGTTTCATTCACGCATCTTGGACGGACTTAATAGAGCGTCATTGAGCGATTCGTGAGGCCTAACGTAAAAATGACCGGACCACCAACACTTGCGGCGAAGCCGCCTCCTGCTGTTGTGGGTCCGTGTCGATTGAAATGTTAGCCATCTCGGCGCGCCACGAGTGGCTAGGAAAGTAGTTCATGAGCGATCTGATGCCAGCGTTGCAGGGTTATTCCATCATGTTGATCCTGAGATAGCTGGTGCTCAGAAGGTTCGACGGTGAAGTGCGGAACCAGCCCAGGCGCTCGCGATTGAACCGATACCTTCAGGTGAATGGTGCTCGGGTAGACATGAATGGGGCTGCACAGCCATCCAAAGTAAGGCGCATCGGACCCTCGATCTGGGTCTTCCCAACGGTCGCACATGTGGAGAAAGCTCTTCTCGCTCAAGGATGACCAGACGGAAAAGGCGAGCGTCTCCGATTGCCCGATGATTGGTATCTCAATGTGGCCGCGGACGAAAAATTCTCTTCCATCAACGACACATTGATCCTTGGTCAATTCAACACGGTCACTGAACTCGGCCTCGGGCACGAGCGCTCGCCATGGAGCTTCGATTCCGAAGCACAACGGAATGTCGTCATGGTCTTCACCGCAGACTGTGCACTTCCAGGTCATCGAATTCCGTGATGGCTAACGTGCGAAGTATGCGGTTGCCGAAGGCAATCCGCTTGACTGCCGGGTTAGACCTGGACGTGTGAAAGAAAACATACCTTCGCGCTGTACCAATTACGTGTTTTGCTTTTTACCGAAAAATGCTGCACCAATTACTTCTATGAGTGTGGACAGCAAACAAAGCCCTACCGCTGCCTTGGATTGGTCAGTGAAAGCAAGCACCACAGCGAGACAAACTAGCAGCGCAACGCAGATGTGGACAATTTTCATTACAACCCTCCAGAAGTATTTCTAACGTGGAGACCACTGGGGCGCAACCCGTGCCGCGTAGCGGCAGTCTTCGGTTGCGCATCCATGTGGGCCGAAAGGTTAAAACTCGATCTCATCCCAACACATCTTTCACTACGGTTGCCATTTCTTCGAGTTGACCGGCAGTGAGCCAATGCAGACGTTGAGGTGACTGTCGTAGTCTTGACCTTCCAGCTCTACTCGAAGCTTGACATGACCAGTGCTGTCAGTAGATGCCGTGAACTGGATCCGTCGATCCAGATCTTGCCACGACTTTTCGCCCTTCCACCCACGCCACTCTGTAGCCATTGCCGAGAACATACCACTGGGTGAACCGTTGTGGATGGTCGAGGCAGGTGCCCTGCCACTAAACCAAGGTGTTTGAATAGAGACATCGAACTCTGTCTCACCGTCATAACGCCGGGTCACCGACATCGACAGCACAGAACCGTCTTCAGGGGATTTGAAGGATGCAGTATCCACGGCGAGCTCTAACG
>NZ_JBDTPB010000117.1:0-15396 GCF_039932935.1 Polaromonas sp. | reverse complement strand
CCGAGTGATACACCCAAGTCATCGTGTGGCTTGGCCAATCACGCTCTCCCTGATTCGTTTCTTCTGCTATCGCCAGGCAGTGCGCCTGATGTAACCGAAGTGTAAATTTCGGAGACGGGAAATGTAAGGACTGTTACCTAGACGCTGTGGAAGTGTTGTTTTAGCGATAAGCTAAAGATCAGGCAACAGACATGCGCCAGATGTCCGCCATTTCGCCGAAAATGCTATTAAATCGATAGCTGCTTGCGCATGCTTCTAAAGGGCTGGAGGCCGATTTCATGAAAAATCGCGAAGGGGTGATAGACACCGGACGTTCAGGAGCGCGCCCCTTTGATTCGGGCTCCGCGAACCCGCCGCAAGCCTCCTTGTCGCTGCGCCATTACGGCGCGTCGCACGGCAGCCATGCGCATGAGCACTTCCAGGTGCTGCTGGGCCTGAACGGTGTGCTGGAGCTGGAAGTAGGCGGACGCGGGCGGCGCGTTGCAGCCGGCCAGGGCTGCCTGATCACACCCGGTGACCGGCATGATTTCGAATCACGTGAGGGCAGCCGCTGCCTGGTGCTGGACACCGCGCACGCCGGTTGGGGCCACTGCGCAGCGGATCCGGCCAGAACGGCGCAAGCCCTGACGCTCGCCCGCTACCTTGCCGAAGCATTGCAGCAGCCGGGCAGTCTGGCGCAACTTCATGGTCCGGCGCTGTTGCTGGAGGCGTGGCAGCCGGCAATGCCAGAGCCTTCGCGTATTGGGGGGCACGTACGGCATGCGCGACCCATCCATTGGGAACAACTGGCCACCTGGACACAGCAGCGTCTGCATGAACCACTGAGCGTGGCGCAGCTGGCTGCGCAGGTGTTTTTAAGTCCAACGCAGTTTGCGGCGCGCTGCCGGCGCGAGACCGGCCTCAGCGTGATGCAGTGGCTGCGCCGGCAACGCCTGACGCTGGCTGTGCAGCTGCGCGGGCGCGGCATGAGCGTTGCCGACACGGCGCTGCACTGCGGCTACCAGTCGCCTTCAGCCCTGACGGCCGCGATGCGGCGCGCCGGGCTGCACAGCGCCTGACCCTTACGGGGTTTTCCTCACCGCTTTTTCAATAGCGGCTCGGGTCGTTTGGCCTGCGGTCGTAACGGTTACGCACGCCGTCACCATCGCGGTCACCCCGATGGCCGGGGCCATAGCCTGGCGCCGGGCCGGGTGCAACGCGGTAATGCGGCCCATTGTCATAAGGCACCGGGTAGGCCACGCAACCCGACAGGGTGGCCAAACCAGCCAGCGCCAACAAGAGGATCGAAATCTTTTTCATGAGGAGTCTCCTTGAGTTTCAGACTTCGGTGAAATCTGCCATGCCATTGCAACTGAAGCCCGTGCCGGCAAGGTGTCTGCGGCGCCCCTGCCGCGTGAAGCTGGTTACCGGATGTAGGCCTGCGCGTAGGACATGCCCCCGTAAGCGCCGAACCGTCGTTGTGCGACAACAAAGCGTTGCTGCGCGACGACGCCCACGAAGCAGCCCCCTATGCTTGCCGCGATGCCAGCCAATCTTTATGCACTGGGCGCCATTGCCCTCTGGACCCTGCTTGCCTCGCTCGGGGTGTCGCTCAAACACGTCCCGCCCTTTCTGCTGACCGGCGTCGCGCTGCTGACTGGCAGCGTGCTGGCCCTGCCCGTTGTTTTGCGCGACCGCACGCAATGGAAGATTGCCCGCGCCACGCTGGCGTTGGGCGTGTACGGGCTCTTCGGTTTTCACTTCCTGCTGTTCATCGCCCTGCGGCACGCGCCGCCCGTAGAAGCCAACCTCGTCAACTACCTCTGGCCGCTGCTCATCGTGGTGCTGGCGCCGCTGTTGCTCAAGGACGTACGGCTGCGCACTGTCCATGTGGCGGCAGCGCTGCTGGGCTTTGCCGGCGCGGCCATCGCCATTCTGGGGAGCGGCGGTGACAGCGTTTCACCCGACGGCGGATCATGGGGCTACATACCCGCGCTGGGCTCGGCCCTGATCTGGGCCAGCTATTCCTTGTTAACGAAACGCGTGCCAGCCTTTCCCACCGCAGCCATCGGGCTTTTCGGCCTGGTGTCGGGCGTGCTCTCGCTGTTGTGCCACTGGGCGCTGGAGTCGGCGGCTGTGCTGTCTGCCCAAGACTGGCTACTGCTGGCCGTGATGGGGCTGGGCCCGCTGGGCGCGGCGTTCTTCCTGTGGGACAAGGCCCTCAAGCAGGGCGACGCGCGGCAAATCGGCATCCTGAGTTACCTCACGCCGCTGGGCTCCACCGCATTGCTGATGCTGGTGAGCGGCCGCGCATTGACCTGGAGCATTGGCCTCGCGGCCGTGATGATCATCAGCGCCGCGCTGCTCGGGACAAGAGCCAAATAAGCATCAAGCAGGCCTCCAGTCCTTTAAGAATGTGCGCCAGCAGCTCCTAATTCCATAGCACCTGCACGGCCAGACCCGGCTCCGCATTGCGCACCTGCAGCTCCGCGCCATGTGCCTCAGCCACCAGCCGGCACAAATACATGCCCAGGCCCACGCCGCCCGTCGCGCGCTGGCGTGCGCCGTCGGTGCGGTAAAAGGGCTCGGTCAAATGCGCCAGCTGCGCGGCGTCGACGCCCGGGCCGAAATCGCGCACTTCCAGCATCACGCCGCCCTCAGCCGGCTGCAGCGACACCTGGGGCGGACGGCTGGCGTCGGCGCTGTAGCGCAGCGCGTTGTCGAGCAGATTGCGCACCAGCAGGCGCACGCGCATGCGGTCCAGCGCGAGTGCGGGCAAGCCAGGCGCCAGATCCAGCTGCACGTCGGCCGCTGCCGGCATTTCCGCCGCCACCTCGCGCACCAGTGCGGCCAGATCAACTTCTTCACGCTGCAGCGCCGCATGCGAGCTGGCCAGGCGTTCGCTTTCGAGCAGGTCGCTGATCAGGTCGCGCATCTCGCCGAGGTCGCGCAGCAGCGCATCGCGCTCGCGCGGCGCACTGCCTTCGCCCGACGCCGGCAGCAACTCGGCATTGAGCCGTGCGCGCGTGAGCGGGGAGCGCAGCTCATGGCTCAGTGCCAGCAGCAGGCCGCGTTTGGCATTGAGCATCTCTTCAATGTCGTGCGCCATGGTGTTGATTCGGTCGGCCAGATCGCCGAGCTCGTCGCGGCGGCGCAGAGGAATGGGTGTGCCGAATTCGCCGCGGCCAAAGCGCTCGGCCCCTGCGCGGATGTCGTCCAGCGGCCGCAGCAGGCGCCGCACGTAAGCATATGCACCGATGAGCAGGCCGAGCAGCAGCAGCAGCGTGATCCAGCCGAGCACCCCATGGGGCGCGCCCTGCCACGGCGCGCTACCCGGGCCAAAGATCACGCGGTGGCCATCGGCCGTGGTCCGGCTAAGCCAGTCTTTGGTACGGTCGTCGAACGCCTTGCGGTCCGGCCTGTCGGGATGGGACTGCCAGTTGACCTGCGGGCCTTCAATGCGGATGGAAATCGGCAAGCGTGCGGCCAGCGCCTGGGCGCGGCCCACATCGGGCGGCGAGCCCAGGTCGGCCACCAGCCTGTCCATGTAGTCGCTGATCAGCGGTTTGGCTGCGTCGCGCCAACCCGTGGAAAACGCCCGTTGCATGCCGCTCATGAACACGGCACCCATGGCGATGGCCAGCAGCAGGAACACCGTGATCAGCCGCATCCGCAGCGAATGCTTCCAGCGATGGCGCCAGCGCTCGGGACGCGAACGCTCGCAGGCCTGCCAGTCACGGCGTGCTTTCCACCGCTTCATGGTGCAACCGCCTTGCCTGCGGCCAACGCATAGCCCGCATTGCGCAAGGTCTTGATGCAGTCCAGCGGCTCCAGTTTTTTACGCAGCCGGCTCACCACGATGTCGACGGCGCGCGTGTACAGCTCGGCCTCGTGGCCGCGCAGCCGGTTGAGAATGTCGTCGCGGTTAAACACCTTGCCCGGTTCGGCGGCCAGCAGGGCCAGCAGTTCAAACTCGGTGCCGGTCAGATCGACCTTTTCGCCCAGGCGCAGCACCTCGCGCGTGCCCATGTCAATCACCAGCCCCTGGAACACATGACGCTGCTGCGCTGCGGCCGGCGCGCTGCGCTGGCGCCGCAAAATGGTCTGCAGGCGCGCCACCAGCTCGCGCGGTTCAAAGGGCTTGGGCAGGTAGTCGTCGGCGCCCAGTTCCAGGCCAACCACGCGGTCCATCACGTCGCCGCGGGCAGTCAGCATCACGATGGGAATATCGCTTTCCTTGCGGATCTCGCGGCACAGGGCAAAGCCGTCCATCTCGGGCAGCATGACGTCCAGGATGGCCGCGTCATACGCGCCGGCGCGCAGCATGGCCAGGCCTTCGCCGGGGCGCAATGCACTTTCCAGCACAAAGTCAAAACGGGCGAAGTAGGCGGCCAGCGGCGCAGCCAGATGCTCGTCGTCGTCAATCAGCAGGATATGGGGCATAGGATTGGCTGCATTCGTTTCGGAAAACTCGCACCGACCTGGAGTTGCTCCTGAAAAAACATCAATGCATCGCGGTTCACATTGTCATGCACAGCAGCTCGATTGACGCCTTGTGGATCCGTACACAGAGCGGGCGCGACGCCGCGCATCTCCGACGTGCACGGCGCGAGAAACACGAAGTGGTCGGCCACGGGGACCTCGGTGTATCGGGCCAATGAGGGGAGCAGTTCCTTCAGTTTGATCGCGTTCTCCTTGGCCGGGAGCACGGAATCGGCGCCGGCCGCGTACAGATTCACCGGCCTCGAGACCTGCGACAGGCTTTCGCGGTCAAAGAAGGCTCCCGGCGGGCTCATGACGAACGCGGCGCGGATACGGTCGTCGGTCTTCGCGATCAGCGGGGGTGACGACAGGGAAACCTTTGCGCCACCGGCACATAGAACACTTGTCGGCAAGGCTTTGCAATAAGCACTCAGCAGCTCGAACTTCGGTTTGGCGCCCATCAGCAAGAGGGCCGAATAGCCGCCTGCCGAAAAACCCGCGACGCCCACCCGCCGGGAATCGATCAGGCCCGCAGAGGCCGGAGCCTGCAACAGGAAATCCAGCAGTGCGGACAGTTGCAGCGCTCTTCCAATCAGTACCCGATCGGTGCCGACCCCGCTGCTGTCGCGAAAATTGTCGCCCGGATGCTCGATTGCGGCCACCACGTAGCCATGACGCGCGAGGAATGTCGCTGTATCGTGGTGACTGAACTGGCTGCCACCATTGCCGTGCGAGAGCAGCACCAGAGGATGGCGCACACCCATCGGCGCCGCATCCTTCACGGCAGACACAACGACGGCCCCATCCTGGTTGTTTCAGACGTGGGCGCTGCCGGATAGAACACCGCCGCCTGCATCGGTTGCTGCGTGACAGGATCGGGAAGCCGAATCAGACGAAAGCCGGCTCCGCCGGAAGGTTCAGTGGCGGCCACCACGCCGGCGATCGACGCCAAAGCAACGAACATGCTGCAAGTTAGCGATTTCAACATCGGGTTCCTTTGAAGCGGAGAAAGGCGCTGTTTACCACGGATCGGGCCGTCCGATGCGCCCGAGGTGCGTCTGGCCAAAACCCGCCGCGTACTTGAGCCCGTAGCCCAGCGCACGATCAAAGCCGATATGCGCGCACCAGACCAGGCCGCCGGCCACCAGCATGGGCGCCGCACCCAGCACGCCGACCGCCAGCAGGGCTACGGCGCCCAGGTAGGAATGCATGGCGTTGTAAGCGGCGGCCCCGAGGCGCGGCCCGGCCAGGTAGGCCAGGAAAGACAAGTCAGGCAGCAGAAAGAGCGCCGCAAACCAGCCCCACCCCGCGCCGAACTGGGCGTAGGCCGCTAGCGCTGCAGCCGTCACCACCAGCCCTTCGGCACGCAGCAGCAGGCGCACGCCGCCGTTGACGCTGCCCGGGGCGGCCGCCGCAGCGGCACGCCGCTGAACAGTTCGCACCGTGCGGCTCGCCGGGAGGAAGACTGCCTCAGCCACGGTAGCCCCAGCGGCGGCCGCGCTCCATGAAGTCGCGCACTTTTTGCTGTTGCTCAGGTTTCAGATTGTCAAAGAAGTCGGCCGCAGCGGCGATCACTTCCGGGCTGCCGGATTGAATGGCGGTGGTTTTTTCCTCGATCAGTTTTTTGGCGCCGGCCTGGTCCAGCCTGGCGCCGGCAAACAAGCCGCGAACGGCTTCACGCGGCTCACCAGTGCCGCGCAAGGCCGTGCGTTGCGCTTGCAGTTTGTCGGCCAGCACAGCGAGTTTTTGCTTTTGCGCGGCGTCCAGGTCCAGCCGCGAGCTGACTTTTTCGACCATGCGGGCACGCGCCTCGGGAGAGCCCGCATCGCCGCGCCAGCCATGACCGCCGTGCGAGCACGCACCCAGGCTGCCGACGATAAGCGCTCCGCCAAACAGGCCGAGCAGGATTTTTTTGATGCGATGTTTCATGAGGAGCCTCGAAGAAGAAGTGAAGGTTCCTCATGGTGCCGGCGAGCGGGGCACGGCTGTTTGCAGCGCGGTTGCGGCGTGTTTCGCTTTGTTTCGCCACCGCGAGCGCCCGGCGGGGGTGCAGCAGCGACTTTTAGAGCGATTTAAGGCTATAGCCCAATGAGAGTGGGCGCAACCAGCTATGCTTTTTATAGCAGCCCACACTCCTGCCGGCGGTGCCCTTCAGGCTTGCAGCATCGTGGCCGGCTCTTCGCAGGCCAGCACCTGCTCGGCCCAGGGCTCCAGCTTGCCAGCATCGGCGCGCAGGATTTGCTGCTTGACCGCGAGGATTTGCGACGGGTGCATCGAAAAGCTGCGCAGGCCCATGCCCAGCAACAGCCGCGTCATGCTGACGTCGCCGGCCATTTCACCGCACACGCTGACACCCTTGCCCTGCGCATTGCATTCGTTGATGGTGTCGGCAATCAGGCGCAGCACGGCTGGGTGGCAGGGGTTGTACAGATGGGACACCGCCTCGTCGGCGCGGTCGATGGCCAGCGTGTACTGGATCAGGTCGTTGGTGCCGATGGACAGGAAGTCGAAGTACTTCAGGAAGAGCTTGAGCGTCAGCGCCGCGGCCGGGACTTCGATCATCGCGCCCAGCCGGACCGGTCCGTAAGGAATGCCCTTGTTGTCGAGCAATGCGCGTGCGCGGTCGATCAACGCCATGGTCTGGCGGATTTCACTGCCGTGCGCCAGCATGGGCACCAGCAGGTTGACCTGGCCGTGCGCGGCCGCACGCAAAATCGCGCGCAGCTGCGTCAGAAACATCGGCGGGTCCGCCAGGCTCCAGCGAATCGCGCGCAAGCCCAGCGCGGGGTTGAGGTGGGTGTCCTGCGCCTTGGGGTGGCGGTCCAGCTGCTTGTCGGACCCGATGTCCACCGTGCGGATGGTGACGGGCAGGCCGTGCATGCCTTCAATCGCCTTGCGGTAGGCCAGGTACTGCTCTTCTTCGTCTGGCAGTTTTCCGCTGCGCCCCATGAAGAGGAACTCGCTGCGGAACAAGCCCACACCAACGGCACCGGCGGCTACCGCGCCCACCGTGTCTTCGGGCATTTCGATGTTGGCCAGCAGCTCGACCTTCTGCCCGTCAATCGTGAGCGCCGCGGTGTGCTTGAGCCGGTTCAGGCGCTGGCGTTCCAGCTCGCCCTGGCGCTGCTTGAAACCATACTCGGCCAGGATGATCGGCGACGGATCGACGATCAACACGCCGGCCTCGCCGTCGATGATGACCCAGTCGTCCTGCTTGATCAGCTGGCTCGCGCTGCGCGCCCCGACCACCGCCGGGATGTCCATGCTGCGCGCCACGATGGCGGTGTGCGAAGTCCTGCCGCCCACATCGGTGGCAAAGCCGGCAAACAGGCTCTGCTTGAACTGCAGCATGTCGGCCGGGGAAATATCGTGCGCAATCAGCACCAGCGGCACGTCCGTCGTGTCATCCAGCAGCAGGTCTTGTTGCGACTGCTTGCGGCTGGCGCCGGCCTGGCCCGCCGGCTGCACGGGCGAAGCCACGCCCTTCATGTGCCGCAGGATGCGCTCGACCACTTGCTCCAGGTCGGCCTTGCGTTCGCGCAGGTACTCGTCTTCCATGTCGTCGAACTGGCGCGCAATGATTTCGTACTGCGTGGTCAGCGCCCATTCGGCGTTGTAGTGGCGCTCGGTGATCCAGTGCTTCACGCCGCTGATCAGCTGCTCGTCCTGCAGCAGCATCAGGTGCACATCGAGCAGCGCGGCCAGCTCGTGCGGCGCGTCCTTGGGCAGGTCTTGTTGCAGACGGGTGATTTCCTCCATCACCGCATTGCGTGACACGCGCACCCGTGTGATTTCCTCATCGGACTTGGACGCGTCCACAAAATAGTGCGCAACATCAGCCCGGCTGGATGCCACCAGCACAGCGCGGCCGATGGCGATGCCGCGCGAGACGGCGAGACCGTGGACGGAGAAAGTCAATTGAAGGCCCCCACGGTCGCTCGCTGCGCGTAGCTTCCTGCCCCCCGAGGGGGCCGCCCGCCTGCAGTCCGGCGAAGCCGGCCCTGCGGCTCTAGCTTGCTTGAGAAACTTCGACTACCGCACCACCCAAGCCAGCAGGGGCCGCGGAACCGGCTTTGCCGGGCCGCAGGCGCAGCGGCCCCCTCGGGGGGCAGCGCATTACACGAAGTGAAAAGCATGGGGGCCACTCATTCACCTTCACCGAATTTGTCGGCGATCAAGGCGAGGATTGCGTCCATCGCGGCCTGCTCGTCGGCGCCGTTGGTTTCAACCTCGACAGTGCTGCCCATGCCTGCGGCCAGCATCATCACGCCCATGATGCTTTTGGCATTGACGCGGCGCTCACCCTTGGTCATGAACACCTCGCAGCGAAAGCTGCCCGCGAGTTTGGTGAGCTTGGCGGAGGCGCGGGCATGCAGGCCCAGCTTATTGCTGATGTTCGTGTTCGTCTTGATCATGATTTCGGCGTACCTGATTTTGCGGTGCGGTGATGGCGACCTGCATCACGCCCTGGGTGGCCCCGATGAGTGCGCGCGCCACCAGCGCATCGAGCGACTCGTGGCGATAAGACACGGTGCGCAGCAGCATGGGCAGATTGATGCCGGTGATGAGTTTGGAATGAACACCATCGACCAGTTTTTGTGCCACATTGCAGGGCGTAGCGCCGAACACGTCGACCAGCACCAGCGCATGCGAGGTGCCCAGCTGGGCCAGCATGATGCGGGCCTGCGCCAGGGTTTCTTCGGGCGGCATGTTGGGCTGCACGTCCAGCGCGCTAATGCCCGCGGCGTTGTCGGGAAACACATGCAGCACGCATTGGCGCAAGGCGGAGGCCAGCGGGGCGTGGGCGATGATGAAGATGCCGTTCATTGCGGTGAATTATCAGCTTTCACACTGAGGAAATACCCATATGAGGCGATACAACAACACAAAAACACGGACATGGCGGCCTGGAAGCTCGCCACCCGCGCCAAACCCAGGGCGGCAAACACGTCAATCAGCAGGCCAATGCCCCACTGCACGGTGAACACGCCGGCGAAAATCATGAGGTTGTAAGCCGACAGCGCCCGGCCCGCCAGGGAGGCCTTAAAAGCCATCCCCACCGCGGGCTGCGCCAGCCCCATCACGCTGCAGCCCATGCAAAACAGGGCCCAACCCAACCAGCCCGTCGAGGTACCCGCCGCGATGTTGACGGCCAGCACGGTGAGGCTGAAAGGCAGGCCCCAGGTGATCAGGCGAGTGGCGTTCCAGCCGTGCCGCGCAAGCCACGGGTTGACCATGCCCCAGCTCCAGAAAGTCACCAGCATGCAGGCATTGATATAGAAGAGCCCGGTCGCGGCCTCAAGCGGCGTATAGCCCGCCACCCGGATCATCCAGGGGCCGGCCCACAAGGTCTGCACGGCCACCAGGCCGCCGTAGTTGAAAAAAGCCAGCGGCGTCATCTTGCGGAAATAGCGGCTGCGCCAGATGGGCGCGTAGCCGGCGTCCGCGCCCGCGCCCGCGGGTGCAGCTGGTGTGATGGCTGTGTCTGTTTTTTCGTTCTTCTTGTCGAGTTGCCATGTAGGCACGACCCACGCCAGCGCCGCCATCGACAACAAAATCATCGCAGCCAGTATCCAGAACAGCGGCCGCCAACCGGTCAGCGGCATCAGCCACTGCACCGGCAAGGTTGAGGCCAGCATACCGAGCGAGCCGGTCATCAGCATCCACGAGTTGGCGCGCAGCACAGTAGCCGGCTCGTACCAGCGGCGGTAACCGGTGAGCGGCGCCATCAGGCAGGCGCTGACGCCCATGCCCACCAGCACGCGCGACGCCAACAACCAGGCAAAGCTGGTGGCCAGCGAAAACGCCAGACAGCCCAGCACCGACAACGCGAGGAAGCACAGGATCACACGCTTGGGGCCATGGCGGTCCAGCCAGGTCCCCAGCGGCAGCTGCGTGGCGGCAAAGCCCAGAAAATAACCCCCCGCCAGCAGGCCAAGGTCACGCGCATGCAGCGAGAACTCCTGCGTCAGCACAGGCGCGAGTGTGGCCGTGATGGCCCGCACCAGCGCCGAGCAAAAGTACGCGGCGGCAAATGCCAGAAAAACAATGGCACCGGTTTTGGCGTCCAGCCGGCCTGGGCGAGCCCCAGTGGCGGGTTGAGATGGGGGCGACGAAACGGGCAGAGAAGCGTTGGCGGTGGTCATGAAAAGAGTGCCGCTTATTCGAACTTGAGGCTGGAGAAAAATGTCTCGGCGACCTCGGGGCTGATGCGCGTTGAATACATCACCACCTGAAACACCTGCGAGCCCTGTGCAAAGTAGGCTGCCTGCCCGCTCACCGGCTTGCCGTCAGGGCCTTGGCCCTCGGCCTTGACCAGCGAGGCGGGCGGGAAAACGGCAGCGCCGGGAAGTTTGAGCGGCGACACCTGCGGCGCAGGCCCGGCTTTCATGTTGGCCAGCGTGAGGCTTTGCCACTGCGCGAGCACAACCGGCACTTTCGTCGCATCACCCAAATCAGCCATCGCAACCGCAAAGGTGGCACCGTCGGCATCGCAACCCAGCATCGACAACGGTGTCGCCGGCCCGCCCAGCGGCACGATTTTTTGCGCCTTGTCGGGTTTGCAGGGCAGCAGCAGCGCCAGGCGCGTGCCCTCGGGCCGCACCTCGCGCCAGTTCAGTGCGGGGCTGCAGGCGGGCAACATCACCATTGTCGTGAGGAAAAGGGCGGCCGACGGCCACGCCAGGAGGCGCGCTACGCCCCGGGAGTTCGTAAGCATGCCTTCGACTTTACAGCGATTCATGCACCAGCTTCGGCCCGGCGCGGCAGCCTCGCCGGGTTTCGCACCGCTTTGGCGCGTTTCGCCGACCGGGGACCGCACAACCCCCGGCACGTTGCTGGCTGATGGTCGGCGTGTACGAAAACCCCTTATGAAGAAGCTCGGGACTCCGCGCGCCATGATGCGCCCCTGCCACCACGACCGTCCGAACGGGGTCCCTTGTTTGATAAGCTTGGTGATGATGTTTTTCAAACTACACCCATTAATCACCGTGATGTTGCTCTCTGCTGCGAGCCCTGTTTGGGCTTTGGAGCTGCAGGATCAAAACTTTAGCGACGATGAAATTTTCTCGGCTGTCGTCAACAGGTTTAAAAAACCGCTTCTACATCGCTTCAACCCTGCTGCCACGGGCGAGCGAAAACCTTTGCTGGTGCTGGGCCCAGCCCTGAAGTTCGGCGCAAAAATCAAATCCACCTCCTTTACCCACCTGACGCAGCAAGAGCTGGTGGAGCAGCAACAGGCGGTTTTTATATTGGTAGAGAAGGCGCGCCCGAATCCTGAGCGGACCGAACTCTATGTGGACTACGACATACCGAGCAATGCGTCTTTCGGCGTGCTGAAGGTTTATCCCAAAGATGGCGTGCTGGTCGTTGAAAGTCTTGACAGCTTTCGATCATCTTCAGGTGCCAGAGCCACTTATGGCAAGTTGTACAAGGGCGCGGCTTGCCAGGACAACACCGAAATGGCCTATCGCTGGAACTACTACGAACGCAATGGCTCAAGCGGTCGTTGCCCTGACAGGATGTTTACTGAATTTACTGAATACGGCGGTTAACCGAACGACTCTATGTCCGCACCCGCCCACCTTCCTGGCGCCAACCAGCCGGTCTGGCGCGACAAGCTGTCGCAATTGCTCGAGTCCACCGGCGAGGGCATTTTCGGCATCGACATGGACGGCTGCTGCACCTTCATCAACCGGGCCGGCGCCGAGCAATTAGGCTATGCCCCCGCCGATGTGCTGGGCCAGAACATGCACGAGCTGGCGCACCACTCACACGCCGGCGGCGCGCACTACCCCGAGCACCTGTGCCCCATCTTCAACGCCTTTCGCAAGGCGCTGCCCTGCCGCATCGACACCGAACTCTTCTGGCGCAAGGATGGCAGCGCGTTTGCCGTCGAGTATTCGTCGCACCCCATCGTCGAAGGCGGCGTGGTGCAGGGCGCGGTGGTGACCTTCGTCGATATCTCGGCGCGCCGCCAGGCCGAAGACGCGCTGCGCCAGGCGCATGCCGTGCTGGAGGAGCGCGTCAGCGAACGCACGCAGGCGCTGTCTGAAGCGCTGCAGCACCTGCGCGAACTCACCGCCTACACCCACACCGTGCGCGAAGAAGAGCGCACCCGCATCGCACGCGAGGTGCACGACGAGCTGGGCAGCCTGCTGGTGGCGCTGAAGATGGACGTGGGCTGGCTCGACAAGCGCCTGGGCGAACAGCAGCAACGCGAGCCCGTGGCGGCGCAAACCATGCGGGAGACCATGCGCAGCAAATGCCAGAACATGGGCCGGCTGATCGAAAGCGCCGTCGACAACGTGGGCCGCATCATCACCGACCTGCGCCCCAGCATCCTGGACCACCAGGGCCTGTGGGCCGCGCTGGACTGGCAGGCGCACGAGTTTGTGCAGTCGGCCGAGCTGGCGCTGGACTGGCAGATGGACGTGGCCGATGCCGCGCCGCTGCCCGAACCCTCGGCGATCGCCATCTTTCGTATCTTTCAGGAGATGCTCAGCAACGTGGGCCGGCATGCGGCGGCCAGCCGGGTGGCCATCAGCATCCGCGCCACGGCTGATCACATCAGCATCGCCGTGCAAGACAACGGCCGTGGCGCCGAAGCCGGTGCCTTTGAGGCGGCCAATGCCTACGGCGTGATGGGCATGCGCGAGCGCGCGAGGCATCTGGGCGGCAGCCTTGAAATTTCAAGCCAAATCGGCCTCGGGTCCAGATTCCACCTTGGCATACAGCTATCAAATCAATAGCGATCAGCATATCGCCTTGCACCACCCGCCAACCATGAACACCCTGAAAATCCTCATCGGCGACGACCACCGCATCGTGCGTGAAGGCCTGAAGCAGGTGCTGGCCGACGCGCCCGACATCGAGGTGGTGGCCGAGGCGGAAACCGGACCCGACATCCTGAGCCGGGTCGAGGCCCTGGGTGGCGATCAAGGCCTGAGCGCCGTGCTGCTCGACATCGCCCTGCCCGATCGCGACGGGATGGACGTGTTGCAGGCGCTGAAGAAAAGCTGGCCGCGCCTGCCGGTGCTGATGCTCAGCACCTACCCTGAAAAGCAATACGCGGTGCGCTGCATCAAGCTGGGCGCGGCGGGCTACCTCAACAAAAGCGCGAACCCGGACGACATGATTGCCGCGGTGCGCAAGGTGGCGTCGGGCGGCATGTACGTTTCTGCCGCCACGGCGGAAGCCCTGGCCAGCGCGGTCGGCGGCAGCGGCGGACGCAGCGGCGCCGAAGCCCTTTCGCACCGCGAGCACCAGGTGTTCCGCCTGCTCACGGCCGGCAAGTCCGTCGGCGAAATCGGCGCGCAGCTGGGCCTGGCGTCCAACACCGTCAGCACCTACCGGCTTCGCATCCTGGAAAAGACCGGCACAAAAAACGATGTGGAGCTGGCGCTCTATGCCGAGCGCCACAGCAAAACACCGCCCGGCGGCTGATCGCGGAAGGTCGCGACAACTCGCGCGGCCTTGTCCTACGGCCGCTTGGGTTCCCGCCGATTAACAAACACGCACTTGCCAGCCATGCTGGCTGCAGACGGCGCCGCCGCCCCATCCCAAGGAGTGTTTTTATGACTACCGTCACCGACGTGATGACCCGCAACGTGCGAACCATGGCCCCCGGCGATACCGTCGCGGCGGCCGCCAAAGCCATGCGCGAGCTCAACGTGGGTGTGATCCCCGTGTGCGAAGGCGACAAGCTGCTCGGCATGGTGACCGACCGCGACATCGTGCTGCGCGCCGTGGCAGAGGGACTGGACGGCGCGACGCCGCTGTCCAAAGTGATGAGCGCCGACGTACACACCGCACGCGAAACCGACGACCTTGACACGGTCCTCGCAGACATGGCGTCCCGCCAGATTCGCCGCCTGCCGGTGCTGGACGGGTCGAAGCGCCTGGCCGGCATCATTTCCATCGGCGACATTGCGGTCAAGGGCCAGGACGAAGAAGATGTGGGCCAGTCGCTGGCCGATATCTCTTCTCCGGCCTGAGCTAACACGGCAGGGCCGCAGTGCCCTGCGCAACTTTGGTGCAAAGAGGCAAGCAGCGCGCCGCCGTGAGGAGGCGCGCCGCCGCTGAAGCATCCCAGGAATCCTGCGCCACCTGAACCTGTGCACGCAAAAGCTGCACGGGAGCTGTGCTGTCCCGCTTTGCAGGCCGGTTTTGTAGTGGGCGCCCTACACGCTGTCATGGCATCGGCAGCGAAATGCCGCGCCTGCCGCACTTTCGCCCAAAGCAGCCAAAAGTGGCCCGCTGCTTGCAAGACAGCCGCATCTTCCAACGAAAGGTGCGCGCCATGTCTGACCGTTTCTCCCCTTACGACGCCGACCGGCCCCTGATGCTCAAGTGCAGCTGCGGCGGCGACCACGCCCCGGCCGACCACCACCCTGAGATGAATGCAGACGGCGCGGCCGCCGAGCTGCGCCGGCGCAGCCTGAGCAGCGAGTTCGAGGCCTACTCGAATGAATTCATTGAAGCCACGCTGGTCAAGGCCTTGTTCCCGCAGGACGAAGTACGTCGCCGCTTTTTGCGCGCCGTTGGCAAAGGTACGGCCATGGCTGCGATTGCCAGCGTGCTGCCCGTGGGCACCATGCAGGCCATGGCGCAGGACAAGGGCAAGCTGGAAAAAACCAACCTGAAGATCGGCTTCATCCCCATCACCTGCGCCACGCCGTTGATCATGGCGCACCCGCTGGGCTTCTACAGCAAGGAAGGCCTGAATGTTGAAGTCGTCAAGACGGCAGGCTGGGCGCTGATACGCGACAAGATGATCAACAAGGAATACGACGCGACGCATTTCCTGAGCCCCATGCCGCTGGCCATGTCCATGGGCGTGGGCTCCAACCCCGTGGCCATGAATGTGGCCACCATCCAGAACACCAACGGCCAGGCGATCACGCTGGCCAACAAGCACAAGGACAAGCGCGACCC
>NZ_JBDTPB010000116.1:0-9909 GCF_039932935.1 Polaromonas sp. | reverse complement strand
AGGGGGCGCTGCGCCTGCGGTCTGGCTAAGCCAGTCCCGCGGCCCCTGCTGGTGGGGACAAGGCCCCCACGTTCGCCCACTTCGTGTGGCTCTCTGCCCCCCGAGGGGGCGCTGCGCCTGCGGTCTGGCTAAGCCAGTCCCGCGGCCCCTGCTGGTGGAAGACGTCCGCGGCGGATGCGGCCTGTCCTCCAAGATGCAGGCCCCCATTGGCGCTCAGTCAGGGCTGGGCAATCGCGCTTGCATAGAGGCAAATTGCTGCTGCGGCCGCGACATTCAGGGATTCCTCGCCACCGGGCTGGTCTATGCGAACCTTGAGCGCGGCCTTGGCCATCAATTCGTCGCTGACGCCCTGCCCCTCGTGACCCATGGCCCAGGCGCATGGCATTGGGAGCTTTTGTTGGTGCAACAAACTCCCCTGGTGCGAGCTGGTGACCACGATGGGAACTGCCAATGCCACCAGTGCCTCAGGCTCCACCCCCTCGACCAGCTGCAGCGCAAAATGGGCGCCCATACCGGCCCGCAATACCTTGGGTGACCAGAGCGCGGCCGTGCCTTTGAGGGCGATGACCTGGCTGAACCCGAACGCCGCGGCGCTACGCAGGATGGAGCCGACATTGCCCGCGTCTTGCACCCGGTCAAGGATGATCGAGGCCACATCCGGCCGCAAGCCGGTTGCGGCCGGCAGGTTCAGCGCAAAGCCCATCTGCGCGGGGGATTCCAGGCCGCTGATTTCAGGCAGCAGTGCATCTGGAATTACTATGGTTTTGATAGCTGCTTGCGCCCATTCGGCGGGGGCTAGAGGCCAAAAGGACTCACAAAACACCGCCAGGGCGGGTTTCAGGCCGCGTGCCAGCGCTGCCCGGCACAGGTGGTCGCCCTCCAGCCAGACCCGGCCTTGCTTGCGATAGGCGGTGCTGTCTTGCGAGAGCTTGCGCAACTCCTTGACCAGCGGGTTGTCGCGTGAGGTGATGTGTGTGGCGGCGGCGGAAGGCCCAGCGCCCGTTGAACTCACCGTAGAACCTCAGCCACCGGCGCAAATGACCTGCGGTGCTGCGGGCAGGCGCCATGCTCACGCAAGGCCGCAAGATGCTCGGCCGTGCCGTAGCCTTTGTGGCCGGCAAAGCCGTATTGGGGGTATTCGAGGTGAAATTCGGCGCACCATCGGTCGCGATGCACCTTGGCCAGGATCGAGGCAGCCGAGATGGACGGGACCAGTGCGTCCCCTCCCACAATCGCCTCGGACAGAATGATCAAGGTCGGCAGGCGGTTGCCGTCCACCAACACCTTGTTGGGTTTGAGACGCAAGCCCTCCACGGCGCGCTTCATGGCCAGCATCGTTGCCTGCAGGATGTTGATACTGTCGATCTCTTCGGCCGTCGCCAGCGCGATGGAGCAGCACAGCGCTTTGGCGCGAATTTCGTCGTAGAGTTTTTCCCGGCGCAAGGCGGTGAGCTTTTTGGAGTCGGCCAACCCTTTAATGGGATTGAGTTCGTCAAGAATGACGGCGGCCGCCACCACAGGACCCATCAGCGGCCCGCGCCCCGCTTCATCAACACCCGCCACCAGCCCGGGAAAGTCCCAGGACAGCGCCGTTTGTTCAGCTTTCAAGAATTTGCTGGATCGCATCAGTCGCCAGTTTGGAAGTATCGCGCTGCAGTTCAGCGTGCAGTGCCGTAAAGCGTTGTTCGACAGCCGATATTGTGTCAGGTGCCGACGATTTTGCCTCTACCCATTGCAGGACTGCAGCCGCCAGCGCCTCCGGCGTGGCCGCGTCTTGCAGAAGTTCGGGCACGACAAAGTCCCGGCACAGGATGTTGGGCAGACCGACCCAGGGCTGCAGCTTTTTGCGCCGCATGATTTGCCAGGAGAGCCAGTTCATGTTGTAAGCGATCACCATGGGCCGCTTGAAAAGTGCGGCCTCCAGGGTGGCGGTACCGCTGGCGATCAGGGTGACGTCGCAGGCCTCCAGGGCCGTGTGGGACTGCCCTTCCATGATCTGCAAGTGATCACGCATGCCCGCCTCGCCGGCAATGTGCTCGATCATGCCCCTGAGCGCGGGAACGGCCGGCACTATAAATTTGATAGCTGGTTGCGCCCGCTGTATATGGGCTGCAGCCTGAAAGAACCTCAAAGCCAAATACTGTATCTCTGACTTCCGGCTGCCCGGAAAAATCGCAACGACGCTGTCTTCATCCTTCAAGCCGAGCTTGCGTCTCGCGGCGGCGCGATCAGGTTTGAGCGCGATGACGTTGGCCAGCGGGTGCCCGACATAGGTGGCGGAAATCCCGTGAGCGGCCAGCAAGGCAGGTTCAAACGGGAAAATGCACAGCACGTGGTCCACGCTGCGCCTGATCTTTTCAACGCGATCAGCGCGCCATGCCCAGATGGCCGGGCTGACGAAATGAACCGTCTTGAGGCCTTGGACTTTGAGTGCGGCTTCCAAGTCAAGGTTGAAATCGGGCGCATCCACACCGACGAAGACGTCGGGCCGCTGGGCCAGCAGGCGCTGTTTGAGCTGCTCGCGTATGCCCACGATCTCACGGTAGTGGCGCAGTACCTCGACATAGCCGCGCACCGCCAGCTTTTCGCTGGGCCACCAGGCATCAAAACCGCGGCGCGCCATCTGAGGGCCACCAATGCCGTTCGATGTCAGCGCCGGCCACCTGGCCTTGAAACCATCGAGCAGCAGGCCAGCGAGCAAATCCCCGGACGTTTCGCCCGCAACCATCGCAACGCGAGGTGCACGGCCTGGCGGCACGGCGGAGAGGCCGGCCTCTCTACGGGCTGGCAGAGGGGTTGGCTCCGGCAAGGACATGGTTATTTACCGGACGATGCCGCGCTGCGGCGAGGTCTGCTCAAGGAAGGACACCATCATCTGGACATCTGGCGCGGACTCCGGATACTTTTCAGTCAGGCTGGCTATGCGCGCGCGCGACTGCTCCAGCGTCAGGTCGTCACGGTACAAGGCTTTGTGCATGGCCTTGACGGCGGAAATACGCTCCGGTGAAAAGCCCCGGCGACGCAGGCCCTCGAAGTTCATGGAGCGGGCCTCGGCGGGCTGGCCCTGAACCATCACGAAAGGCGGCAAGTCGGCGAATAGCAGTGAGCACATGGCGGTCATGCTGTGCGCGCCCAGCCTGACAAACTGGTGCACCACGGTAAAGCCACCCAAAATCACCCAGTCGCCCACATGCACATGGCCTGCCAGCTGGGAGTTGTTGGCAAAAATGGTGTTGTTGCCCACGGAGCAGTCATGCGCCAGATGCACGTAGGCCATGATCCAGTTGTCATTGCCCACGCGCGTCACGCCGCCGTCGCCGGGCGAGCCAATGTTGAACGTGCAAAACTCGCGAATCGTGTTGCGGTCACCAATCACCAGCTCGCACGGCTCGCCCGCGTATTTTTTGTCCTGGGGTACTGCGCCCAGCGAATTGAACTGGAAAATCCGGTTGTCGCAACCAATGGTGGTGTGGCCCTCAATCACGCAGTGGGGGCCTACCGTGGTGCCGGCGCCAATTTTGACGTGTGGGCCAATCACGGTGTAAGGCCCGACGCTCACCGAAGCGTGAAGCTGGGCCTTGGGGTCCACAAGAGCCGTGGGATGGATACCCGGCGCGGAAGCTGCTGTCATCATGTCGCGCTTAACGTGGGTTCTACCGTCCGGCTCACGCAATGGTGCGCATGGTGCACATCAGCTCAGCTTCGCAGGCAATGGCCCCATCCACACGGGTGGCTCCCTTGAACTTGAAGATGCTCGCCTTCATGCGCTCGAGCGTGATATCCATGATCATCTGGTCACCCGGACCCACGGGCCGCTTGAAGCGGGCGCCATCGATGCCGGCGAAGTAATAGACCGTCTTGTCATCGGGCGTCACGCCCATCGTGTCGAAAGCCAGCAGCGCGGCCGCCTGCGCCATGGCCTCCAGGATCAGCACGCCCGGCATGACCGGATGATGGGGGAAGTGCCCCATGAAGAAAGGCTCGTTCATGGTGACATTTTTGAGCGCCTTGATGCGCTTGCCCGTCTCCATTTCCAGTACCCGATCTACCAGCAAGATGGGATAGCGGTGCGGCAGCTGCTTGAGAATTTGGTGGATATCCATCATGATTTTTCTTGAGTGTGTCCTGAGTGCAGAATGGCCTTCTCGACCTCTCTGAGACGCTCGCGAAGCGTATGAAGCTGCTTCAGCGTGGCGGCATTTTTTTCCCAGACAGCATTGTCGTCGATAGGAAAGAGACCGGTGTAATGCCCGGGCTTCAAGATGGACCGGGTGACCACCGACGCTGCCGAAACATGCACGCCGTCAGCAAGCGTCAAATGACCCAGCACAATCGCGCCCCCGCCCACGGTGCAATGCGCACCGATCGTTGCGCTACCCGCGACACCGGCACATCCGGCCATGGCGGTGTGCTTTCCAACGCGGACGTTGTGGCCGATCTGAACCAGGTTGTCGAGCTTGACACCGTCTTCCAGCACTGTGTCTTGCAGGGCGCCGCGGTCAATGCAGGTGTTGGCGCCTATCTCCACGTCGTTGCCGATCTGGACGGCTCCCAGTTGCTCAATTTTGATCCATTGGCCCTGGTGAGGCGCGAAACCAAACCCATCGGCGCCAATCACTGCACCCGGATGCACAATGCATCGCTCGCCCACCCTGCAACCATCCGCCACCGTAACACGTGCCGACAGCCGGGTACCGGCACCAATCTGCGCATTCCGGCCCACGACACAGTGCTCCGCGATACGGACGCCATCGCCCACCACAGCGCCAGCCCCTATGCAGGCAAACGCGCCAATAGAAGCCCCCGGCGCCACGCTGGCCTCGGGATCAATGAATGCTGCCGGATGAATGTACGGCGCCGGCTCGGCAAATTGCCGCTGCTTCCAGAGCTGTGTGACCAGCGCGAAAGCATGGTAGGGGTCGTCCGCCACGATACAAGCACCCCGGCTGACGGCAACCCCACGGGCGGCAGGCGACACGATGACGCACGCCGCAGCGGATTGTGCGAGCTTGGCTTGGTATTTGGGGTTGCTGAGAAAGCTGAGGTCGTTGGGACCGGCGGCCTCCAACGTGGACAGCCGTTCGATGACAACATCAGGGTCCCCGATCAGCTCGGCGTTCACCGCCGTTGCGAGGAACTGGGCGATATCGGCAAGACGGAGTGTCACACTGCGCCTGCCGTTGTCACGAGGGTGATCGTGGTGAACACCCCGCGATCAACGGGCAGCGTTCAGCGCCTTGATCACCTTGTCGGTGATGTCATGCTTGGGATTGACGTAAACCGACTCCTGAAGAATCAGGTCGTACTTTTCCGTCTCGGCCAGGGTCTTTACGACCTTATTGGCGCGCTCTATCACTTGCTGGAGTTCTTCGTTTTTGCGGGTGTTCAGGTCTTCCTGAAACTCACGGCGCTTGCGCTGGAAGTCCCGGTCCTGGTCCACAAGCTGCTTTTGCCTTGAAACACGCTGGCTTTCAGCCAGGGTCGGTGCTTCACGCTCAAATTTGTCAGACAGGGTTTTCAGTTGGGCTGCCAGATCATTCAGCTCTTTTTCACGCTTACTGAATTCCTGCTCCAGCTTGGTCTGGGCGGCTTTTGCGGAATTGGCTTCCCGGAAAATCCGGTCCAGGTTGACAACTCCGACCTTGAATTCCTGCGCACTGGCGGAGAAACCCGCCAGCACAATGGCAATGCCCAGGAAAATTTTGAGTGAGAAATGCTTCATTAGAAAGATGTACCAATTTGGAATTGCAACCGCTCTATTCTATCGCCTGGCAGTTTGCGCAGCGGCGTCGCAATAGCGATGCGCAAGGGCCCCACTGGGGAAATCCAGCTGATACCAATACCGGTGGAGGCTCGCAGGTCGTTCACGCGAAACCGCTCATTTTCACCAAAAACGTTGCCCGCGTCCACAAAGCCATAGAGGCGCAAAGTACGATCATTGCCGGCTCCTGGAAACGGTGCAATGAGTTCGGCATTGAGGGTGAGCTTCTTCGGCCCGCCGATGGCCAGATCGGAAGCGTCGCGCGGACCCAATGAACCTTGTTCAAACCCGCGTACGGAACCCAGACCGCCAGAATAATAGTTCTTGAAGAGTGGATAAGGTTGGCCGCTCAGCCCTTTACCCCAGCCGAATTCGCCATTAAGCGCAACCGTGAATTGCTTGTTGAGCGGAATATATTGCTGGACTTGGTAGTTGGCCCGTACAAATTTGAGGTCACCGGCTACGCCCCAATCGCCGTACACGCGCTGGTAACGCCCCGAAGTAGGCACCAGCGAGCTGTCGCGACTGTCGCGCGACCAGCCCACTGTCAGCGGAATCGAATTGCTTGTGTAGCCAAATTGGTTTGCATAGTTCAGATAACTCACCGGCAAATTGGTACCCGGCACAATCTTCAATTGCTCGTATCCGGTGCCAAAATAAACCGTGTCGGTCTCGGTGAACGGTACACCAAACCGGATACTCGCACCGCGCGTTTTGAGGCTGTAGTCGCCGCCCTGCCCGGAAGTGGGTTTGGAGGTCCGATCGTAGACATCAATAGTCCGCGAAATACCGTCAGCCGTGAAATACGGGTCAATGGTGCTCAGCACAATCTGGCGGTTTGTCTTGCTGGTATTGACTTCAACGCCCAGATAGTTGCCGGAACCAAAAACGTTCTCCTGCTTGATGCCGAACACCAGGGAAAGGCTGTCCGCGCTGGAGTACCCCGCACCAAGCTGCAGATTGCCGGTCGGCTTTTCAACCACATTGACCGTCAGGTCCACCTGGTCCGAAGTTCCAGTGACTTCCTGCGTGTCCATGTTAACTTCGGTAAAAAACCCAAGACGATCGACCCGGTCGCGCGAAAGCTTGATCTTGTCTCCGTCATACCAGGAAGATTCAAACTGGCGGAATTCGCGGCGTACAACTTCATCACGCGTGCGGTTGTTTCCGGCCACATTGATGCGGCGCACGTAGGCGCGGCGCGAAGGGTCAGCCTGAAGCACAAATGCCACGCGGTTGTTGACGCGGTCAATTTCAGGCACCGCCTCCACGCGCGCGAAGGCGTAGCCGAAGGTTCCGAAGTAGTCGCTGAAAGCCTTGGTGGTTTCAGCCACCTCGTCTCCGTTGTAGGCCTCGCCGGGCACAATCTTTACAAGCGTCTTGAACTCTTCTTCCCTGTTGAGGTAGTTTCCTTCAAGCTTGACGCCAGACACCACAAAACGCTGACCCTCGGTCACATTGACGGTGATGGCAATGCTCTGTTTGTCGGGGGAAATCGCCACCTGGGTGGAGTCGATCTTGAACTCGAGGTAGCCGCGCGAGAGGTAATAGGAGCGCAGCGTTTCAATGTCGGCATTGAGTTTGGTGCGCGAATAGCGATCAGACTTGGTGTACCAGCTGAGCCAGCCGCCGGTATCAAGGTCGAACAGGTCCAGCAGGGTCGACTCGCTGAACGCCTTGTTGCCCGTGATATGGATTTCCTTGATCTTGGCGACTTCACCCTCGGTCACGCTAAAGGTCAGGTTGACGCGATTGCGCTCAATCGGCGTGACGGTGGTGACAATCTCGACACCGTACAGGCTCTTGTTGATGTACTGGCGCTTGAGCTCCTGCTCGGCCTTGTCGGCCAGGGCCTTGTCAAACGGCTGGCCGTCTGCCACACCCGCTTCGCGAAGCGCTTTTTTGAGCGCGTCCTTGTCGAACTCCTTGGCACCGACGAAATCCACGTCAGCAACGGTCGGACGTTCCTCAACAATCACGACCAGCACGTCACCGCTGACTTCAAGCCTCACATCTTTGAACAGCCCCAAGCCAAACAGTGCGCGAATGGCAGTGGAGCCTTTGTCGTCGTTGTAGGTTTCACCGACACGAAAAGGCAAGGAGGCAAAAATGGTTCCCGGCTCCACGCGCTGCAAGCCTTCAACCCGAATGTCTCGCACGGTGAAAGGGTCAACGGCCCAAGCCGAACTGGCTGCAAAAAGACCGGCGGCGATGGCGCAAACTGCACGAACTTTAAAGCGATTTATTTGTTTTTGCATGAAATATATGGAATTAGCCCAAGAGCCGGGTGACATCGTTAAACAGGGCAACGCACATCATGCCCAGCAGGATCGCAACGCCACCGCGCTGCAACCGGTCCATCCAGGCGTCAGACACGCCTCGGCCAGTGATCCCCTCCCAAAGATAATACATCAGGTGCCCGCCATCCAGAACCGGCAACGGCAGTAAATTCAGGACGCCAAGGCTCACGCTCACCAGAGCCAGGAAGGTCAGGTAGTAGCTCCAGCCCAGGCTGGCCGATTTGCCTGCGTAGTCGGCAATCGTAAGCGGCCCGCTGAGGTTCTTGAGTGAAGCCTGGCCTGTCACCATTTTTCCCATCATTCGCAGCGTCAGTGCGGACACCTGCCAGGTGCGAACGGCCCCTTGCCACAGGCCATCGACAAAGCCATAACGCACCGTCACGAGTTCCGCAGGCGCACCCACATAGGCGTCGATCCGGGGCACCATCGTCCCGTTCACGGGTTTGAGTTCAGGCGTGACCTGCAGCACCAACGGCCGGCCGTCGCGGAGAATATGCCAGCTTTGAGGCGCGATGCCTGCCGCACCCGTGCTGGAGGTCGGGATCGAGGTACGTATGAGTTCGCGCAAATGCGGCCCATCCATGATGGCCGTATCCCCGACGCGCACCACCACGTCACCCGCATGCAGGCCGGATTTCTCGGCGGCACCGCCGGGCATGACACCGCCAATCTCGGGACGCGTCCACGGCCCCAAGATTCCGATTTTCCGGAACAACTGGGCGTCGGCTTCCGGGGAACCCAGCGTGCTGAGCGGCAACCGCACGGTCCGGCCCGCTCTTGCCGTATCGGCACCCAGCACCAGTGTGAGGTCACGCCCATCCAGGGCGCCCTGGGTCAGGCGCCAGCGCAAGTCTTCAAAAGAACGAATATCCTGGAGTTCATCACCTTCGAGAGCGGCCTGCTGCACCGTTTCCTGGCCGCGCAGCCCGGCTTTCTCAGCCAGCGAACCGGCCACAGGGCTGGACAGGACGGCTTTGGGTTCCTGCAGGCCGCTCCAGTTGAGAACGGCGTAAAGCAGCACTGCCAGGAGCAGGTTGGCCGCCGGGCCGGCCGCCACGACCGCAGCCCGGGACTTCAGCGGCTGGGTGTTGAAGGCTAGGTGGCGCTCGGCCGGGCCGATAGGCGCCTCACGCTCATCCAGCATCTTGACGTAACCACCCAGGGGCAGCATGCCGATGGAAAACTCGGTGGACTTGTTTTTGAGCCGCCAGGTGTAAATGGGCTTGCCGAAGCCAATGGAAAATTTCAGGACCTTGATGCCGCAGGCCACGGCCACGCGGTAGTGGCCGTATTCGTGCACGGCAATCAGGATACCCAGCGTCACAACGAAAGAAATCAGGGTCAGCATGTCATGGCTCCAGTTGTCCGGCGATTTGAAGGGCAACGCGGCGAGCCTGCCCATCCAGCCCGAGCAGGCCTTCAATATCACTTACCTCTGAGAGTGTTACCGCCTCTAAAGTTGCGTGATTTACATGGTGAATATGGTCAAAACGGATACGTTTTTCAAGGAAGGCGGCAACTGCCACCTCGTTGGCGGCATTGAGCACCGCCGTGCTGCCGACCGGGCCGTTAAGCACCTCCCAAGCCAGCGGCAACCCGGGAAAGCGCTGGTTGTCCGGGACTTCAAAGGTCATGGTGGCGAGCGCCTTGAAATCCAGGGCCTTGGCCCCCGACACGACGCGGTCGGGCCAGGCCAGCCCGTAGGCGATGGGAACGCGCATATCGGGCGTGCCCAGTTGCGCCACCACCGAGGTATCGCGGTATTGCACCATGGAGTGGATGATGCTCTGGGGGTGGATGACGACCTCGATCTGCTCCGGCGTCAGGCCGAACAGGAACTTCGCTTCG
>NZ_JBDTPB010000115.1:0-5769 GCF_039932935.1 Polaromonas sp. | reverse complement strand
GCCTGAGTGGTGAAATAGGTAGACACAGCGGACTTAAAATCCGCCGCTTCGTGAATAACGGGCGTACCGGTTCGATTCCGGTCTCAGGCACCACGATGGCGGCTCACCCACGCGCCGCGCGCGCTTTTGAAAACTGGGTAAGATAAATTCCATCATGTCCCGCTACAACACACCTTTTGAGATCCACGTTCACGGCGAAGTGCCTTTGCGCGCGGAAGTCAGCTTTGAGCAGCTCCAGGAGGCTCTCAAGCCATTGTGGAAATACACGGGTTCCAAATCGTTGGCAGCCGGTGCTGCCAGCTCCTACGAGGAAGAACCAGGCATCCGTTTTGATGCCCAAAAGCATTTGCTGCAAATGTGCTGGACAGTCCCCGGTGACGAGGATTTTCGCCAGGCGCTCGATGAAATGTGTATGGGGCTGAACGATCTGGCTGAAGCCGGTGCGCCCATCGAAGTGACTTTTTACGACGCCGATTTTGACGAAGACGAAGGGGACGCCGAAGAGGAGGCCCGTGACGACTTCGCGATGTACTTTGTCGGCCCTACGCCGGCGGCCATCATGCAGGTGCAGCGTGACCTGCTGGTTCAGGACATGATCGGCCTGATGGAGCGCCACTTTGACGGCTCTGAACTTGGCGAGGTCGTGGCGGCCGTCGACAAGCTGTTCGAGCAGCGCTTTGATGCGTTGGTGAATTCCATGCAACTGGGTAAACCACCGCGCGGCCTGGGCGGGCCTCAGGGTGGTTCAGGCCATGGTGGGGGTGGCCGCAAACCCCGGCATCTGCACTGATCTATTTGCCTGCGCCGCGCGGCCCAGCGGCTGCCGGTGCACCCGGAAAACCGAGGCCTCGCAGATAAACATCGATCGCGAGTTGGCCAATCTCCAGCAGGTCAAACGCCTCTGGATCCAGCAACCAGTTCTGTATCAGGCCGTCTATTAGCGCGTGCAGTCCCTGCGCAGCGGCTGAAGCGGATACAGGCAGTTGCAAATTCATTTGTCCGGCCGCCGTGGCTACGGCCTGCTCGATACCCAACAAAAATCCACCGCGCACCGCCAGGTGCCGCAAGCGCACCGCCTGAAGCTCCTCCACATATTCCACCTTCTGCGTTGCCACCTCAAAGACGCGCCTTGTTTGGGCGTCCGTCACAATTTGTCGCAGCGCGTTGACCGTGGAAAGCCGTATCCTGTCGATTGAATTGAGGGAGGGAGTGCCAAGGTTTTGCTGCAGGTCGTTTTCCTGATTGAACGCGTTTTCCATGGGCAGCGTGACGCGCTCCATCATGGCGTTGAACAGGTCGGCCTTGTCCTTGAAGTGCCAATAGACGGCGCCCCGCGTGGCGCCGGCGCGGCGTGCAATGTCCTGAAGGCTTGTGCGTGAGACACCTTGGGCCTGGAACAGGTGCTCCGCCGCATCCAGCAGTTTGTGCCGGGTGGCCAGGGCATCCTCTTTGGTTCGACGGGCCATTTATGTCTCCTGCAGCCGATTTTGCATGCTGTCGTTATACATTCACAAATGTATGTAAACTATAACACTCGCAAAAACCCTTATTCTTTTTGTCTTCGGCAAAGATGACGCGCATTTCAATGCCGCTCACACCTTGTCCCTTTGCGCTTTATTCCCAAAAATTGAGGATCAGCATGCCCAAGTCTCGCGTTGCCTATTCGCTTTCGTACTTTTCATTTTCCCAGTCGGTGCCGCGCCAGCCTCTTGTGCTGGTGGCTGCCATCGCCTTGTTTCTGGCCGGTTGCGGAAAGGGTGCTGGTGCGCCTGGCGGTGCCCCTCCGCCTGCCGAAGTGGGCGTGGTCACCGTTACGCAAGGTGACGTTGGCCTGGTGACCGAACTGCCCGGCCGCCTTGAAGCCTCGCGCGTGGCGCAAGTAAGGGCGCGTGCAGCCGGCATTTTGCAAAAGCGTCTGTTTCGTGAAGGCAGCGATGTGAAAGAAGGTCAGGCGCTGTTCACGATTGACTCCGCACCTTATGCCGCTGCTGCCGCCAGCGCAAAAGCGGGCCAGGCGCGCGCCGAAGCTAACCTGGCGCAGGCCGCTGCATTGGCCGAGCGGTACAAGCCGCTGGTGGAGGCCAACGCCATCAGCAAACAGGAATATGCCAACGCCATTGCGGCACAAAAGCAGGCAGAGGCCGACGTTGCGGTGGGCAAGGCCAATGTGCAGACCGCCAGCATCAATCTGGGTTATGCCGCCGTGACATCGCCGATCTCCGGACGCATTGGACGTGCATTGGTCACTGAAGGCGCTCTGGTCGGGCAGGGCGAGGCCACTCCATTGGCGGTGGTTCAGCAAATCAACCCGATGTACGTGAACTTCACGCAATCCGCTCCTGAAATCATGAAGCTGCGTGCCGCCATGGAAAGTGGACAGTTCAAACGCGCCACTGGTGCCGAAGCGGCCAGCGTCCGCATCGTGCTTGAAGACGGCACTGAATATGCTCGCCCCGGCCGCCTGCTGTTTTCTGATCTGACGGTCGACTCCACGACAGGGCAGGTGACTCTGAGGGCCGAAGTGCCCAACCCGGGTGGTCAATTGCTCCCCGGCCTTTATGTGCGCGTTCGCCTCGAGCAGGCGCAGGCCAGCAACGCCATCACTTTGCCGCAGCAAGCCGTTACGCGCAGCGGGCAGGGCGACACGGTCATGGTGGTGGGCGACGACGGAAAAGTCAGCCCGCGCCCCATCAAGATCGGTTCCGCCAAAGGCAACCAGTGGGTCGTGCTTGACGGCCTGAAAACCGGTGAAAAAGTCATGGTGGATGGATTCCAGAAACTGCAGCCCGGCGCGACGGTGAAGCCCGTGCCATGGCAACCTGTCGGTGCCAAGCCGACCGGTGCGGCTTCTGCCCCGGCCTCCGCCGCGTCCGGCGCGCAAGCTCCCGTGCCCGCTGCCTCTGCTGCTTCGGCAGCCGCGAAGTAAGGAGCCGACTACATGGCCAAATTTTTCATTGATCGGCCGATCTTTGCCTGGGTGATCGCCTTGTTCATCCTGGTGGGTGGCGGCGTGGCGATCACGCAGCTGCCGATTTCCCAATACCCGCCCGTGGCGCCGCCCTCGATTGTCATCAACACCGCCTATCCCGGCGCGTCTGCCCAGACGCTGGAAGACAGCGTGCTGTCGGTGATTGAGCGCGAGATGAACGGCTCGCCCGGTCTCATCTACATGGAATCCGTGGCGCAGGCAGATGGTTCCGGCAGCATCACACTGAGCTTCGAGCCCGGCACCAACCCCGACCTGGCGCAGGTGGATGTGCAAAACCGGTTGTCGCGCGCTTCGCCGCGTTTGCCTGCGGCTGTTACGCAGCAGGGCGTGCGCGTCGACAAGTCGCGCGCCAACTTCCTGCTATTTACCATGCTGTCCTCCGACAACCCGGCGCATGACCCGGTGGCGCTGGGTGACTATGCCTCGCGCAACATCGTGCCCGAGCTGCAGCGTTTGCCCGGCATCGGCCAAGCCCAACTGTTCGGCAGCGAACGTGCGATGCGCATCTGGCTGGACCCGGCCAAGCTCACCGGCTTCAGCCTGTCGGCCGCCGACGTGAACGCCGCGATCCGCGCGCAAAATGCACAGGTGTCCGCCGGCAGTATTGGCGACCGGCCGAATATCGCAGGCCAGGGCATTGCCGCCACGGTGGTGGTCAATGGCCAGCTGGCCAATGTCGAGCAGTTTGGCAATATCGTCCTTCGCGCCAACACCGACGGATCGTCGGTCCGCCTGAAAGACGTGGCCCGCATTGAGCTGGGTGGCCAGACCTATGCCACGTCGGCGCGCCTGAACGGCAAAACCGCGATCGGTATCGGTGTCCAGCTGGCGCCCAGCGGCAACGCGCTTGCCGCTGCCAAGGCGGTTCGTACCAAAATGACGGACCTGCAGCGTTACTTCCCGCAAGGCATGAAGTGGGACATCCCTTACGACAGCTCACGCTTCGTCAAGATTTCGATATCCCAGGTCGCTGAAACGCTGTTTGAAGCGGTGGCCCTGGTGTTCCTGGTCATGTTCCTGTTCCTGCAGAACTGGCGCTACACCATCATCCCGACCATCGTGGTGCCGATTGCGTTGCTGGGGACCTTCGCCACCTTGCTGGCGCTGGGTTTTTCGATCAACGTGCTCACCATGTTCGGCATGGTGCTGGTGATCGGTATCGTGGTCGACGATGCGATTGTGGTCGTCGAGAACGTCGAACGGATCATGACCGAAGAAGGGCTGCCGCCGCTTGAAGCCACGCGCAAGGCAATGGGCCAGATCTCGGGGGCCATCATCGGCGTCACCGTGGTGCTGATTTCCGTGTTCGTGCCTTTGGCGTTTTTTGCCGGCTCGACCGGCAACATTTACCGCCAGTTTTCCGCTGTGATGGTTTCGTCCATCGGCTTTTCCGCCTTTTTGGCTCTGTCGCTGACCCCGGCACTTTGCGCCACGCTGCTCAAGCCGGTCGAGGCCGGGCACCACCACGAAAAGAAGGGCTTTTTCGGCTGGTTTAACAGGGGGTTCTCGCGTACCGCCAAAAGTTATGAAGGCATGGTCGCGCGTATTCTCAAACGTGCCGCGCGTTACCTTGTGATTTATGTCGCCATCATCGCGGCCGTCGCCGTGGTGTACCTGCGCCTGCCCACCTCCTTCCTGCCCAATGAAGATCAGGGCAACCTGCTGGTGAACGTGCAGTTGCCGCCGGGCGCCACTTACGAGCGCACGCTTTCGGTGATGGAAAAAGTCGAAGGCTTCATGCTCAAGCAGCCTGAAGTTCAAAGCATGGTCGGTGTGCTCGGCTTCAGCTTTTCCGGTCAGGGCCAGAATGCCGCGCTGGCGTTCGTGACGCTCAAGGACTGGAAGGAGCGCGATGGCGAGGCGCATTCGGCCGCAGCGGTGGCCGGACGAGCTTTTGGCGCCCTCATGGGCGTGCGCGATGCCTTCATCTTTCCGCTCAGCCCGCCTCCGATCCCCGAACTGGGCACGGCCTCGGGCTTCAGTTTCCGGCTGCAGGATCGCGGCGGTGCGGGCCATGATGCCCTGATCAACGCGCGCAACCAGTTGCTGGGCATGGTGGCCAAAAGCCCGGTGCTCACGCAGGTCCGGCCCGACGGCCTTGAAGATGCGCCGCAGTTGCAGCTCGATATTGACCGGGACAAGGCCAATGCATTGGGCGTGTCGTTTGATGCGATCAACGCAGTCCTGTCCACTTCGCTGGGCTCCAGCTATGTGAACGACTTCCCCAACCAGGGACGCCTGCAGCGCGTGGTGGTCCAGGCCGATGCGCCTTCGCGCATGCAGCCCGACGACCTGCTCCGGCTCAACGCCATCAACAGCCGCGGCCTGCCGGTTCCGCTGTCGGCGTTTGCCAGCACGCGGTGGATCAAAGGTGCGATGCAGACGGTGCGCTACAACGGCTACCCGGCCGTGCGTATCAGCGGCAGCGCAGCGCCGGGCTACAGCTCGGGCGCTGCAATGGCCGAGATGGAAAAACTCGCGGCCCAACTGCCGCAGGGCTTCGGCTTTGAATGGACCGGCCAGTCACGCGAAGAAAAACTCGCAGGCTCGCAAGCCATGTTGCTGTATGGCTTCGCCATCCTCGCGGTGTTCCTGTGCCTTGCTGCGCTGTACGAGAGTTGGAGCATTCCGCTCGCAGTGATCCTGGTGGTGCCGTTGGGCGTGATCGGTGTGTTGCTGGCGACGTTGATGCGCAGCTATTCAAATGATGTGTACTTCCAGGTGGGCCTGATCACCATCATCGGCCTGTCGGCGAAAAACGCGATTCTGATCATCGAGTT
>NZ_JBDTPB010000114.1:0-4296 GCF_039932935.1 Polaromonas sp. | reverse complement strand
GGCAGATATCGCCCGTCGAACTCCTCGAAGCCTGCATCGCGCGCATTGAGGCGGTGAACCCTTTCGTGAACGCTGTGACGGCCACTTGCTACGAACGCGCACGCGCTGAGGCCAAGGCGGCCGAGCGCGCGGTGCTGGAGGGCCGCACCCTCGGCCTGCTGCACGGCCTGCCGATGGGCGTGAAAGATCTCGAGGCCACCGAGGGCTTGCTGACCACCTTGGGCTCACCGCTGTACCGCGACCATGTGCCCGCTGCCGACAATGTGCTGGTGGCGCGGCTACGCGCAGCTGGCGCGATCGTGGTCGGAAAGACCAACGTGCCCGAGCTGGGGGCCGGCGCAAACACCCGCAACGGGGTGTGGGGCGCTACCGGCAACCCCTTCGACCCCAGGCTCAACGCCGGCGGTTCATCCGGTGGATCGGCGGCGGCGCTGGCCTGCGACATGCTTCCGGTTTGCACCGGATCCGACACCGGGGGATCGCTGCGCATTCCGGCGGCCCTGTGCGGTGTGGTGGGTTTTCGGCCCTCGCCAGGATTGGTGCCGAGTTCGCGCAAGCCGCTCGGCTGGACGCCGATCTCGGTGGTCGGGCCTATGGGGCGTACCGTCGCCGACGCCTGTCTGCAACTGGCGGCGTCAGCCGGCGCCGCCGTGGGCGACCCGCTCAGCTATCCAGTAGACCCAGCCGGTTTCCTGGATCCGCCGGCTGTGGACCTCGGCGCCCTGCGCGTCGGCTGGACCGAGGACTTCGGCGCCTGCGACGTCGACGCCTCGATCCGCGGGACCTTTCGCCGCAAGATCGCCTCGATGAAGCACCTATTCCGTAATTGCGACGAGGTGAAGTTCGAGCTTGGCGATGCGCACCGCTGTTTCGATGTGCTGCGCGCCGAGGCCTTTGTCGCCAGCACGCGCGATGCCTATGAACGCGACCCCGCTAGCCTTGGCCCCAACACGCGAGCCAATTTCGAGATCGGCGCCGCGATGAGTTTGCTCGACTGTGCCTGGGCCCAGGCAGAGCAGACGCGCATCCTGTCGCGCTTTGACGCCACGATGGCCGGCTACGACCTGATTCTTGCGCCGACCACACCGGTATCGCCTTTCCCCTGGACCATGCTGTATGCGGACACTGTCGACGGCAAGCCGCAAAGCAACTACTACCGCTGGCTGGCGCTGACTTATGTGGTCACGTTGACTACCTTGCCGGCACTCAGCCTGCCCTGCGGACTCGACCACGCCGGCATGCCGTTCGGGCTGCAACTGATCGGCCGCTTCCGCGCGGACCATCACGTGCTGGGCGTGGCTGCGGCGATGGAGCAGGCCTTTGCCGGGTCTGAGGAGCTGCGGCGGCCGCGTCCCGCGCTCGATCGCCTGCATGCCGTCGAGCCCGCCCTGACCTCGATCGTGACGGCACCTCCGGTTTTCGGAAAACGCCCTGACGGCGTAGTGGCTCTCAGCCATGTCTAACGCCGCCATGCCTGCGCGGACGCTGCCTGTGGCATTGGGTCCGGATCTCAGCGCCAGCCTGCAATTCATGCTGCGGACCACCGCGGAAAGTGGGCAGCACAACGCCCTGCGAGAGGCCCTGGGTGACCCGAAGGTGCAGGCCCTCGTTGTGGTTCTTCCACTGAGTGAGTCGCCCGCCGCAACATGGGCTGCGTGCCTGTCGCAGCCTGATTCGCTCGGGCAGTGGCTGGGCCTCTCGTGTATTTGAGAAAGGCACGCCCCAGTAGCGGAAAAAAAGCCCGGCGATGAACCGGGCTTTTTATTGCATGCGCCTGAAAATTCAGGGCTTGTTTCAGGGCTTGTTCTTGCTCATCCAGTCGGTCTGGCAAGGTCTGCAAGACTTTTTTTTGGCCTGAAAAAACCTGCGGCTGCAACGCGTTCCAGTGTCCATGTCATCGTGACGTCACATCCGCTGGCGACCATGCAGCCTGCTTCAACCACGGATGACACATGTTCTCATTTCACCTGGCCGACACCACCGGCCTATCGACAACCGGCCGAGCCGGCCTTCTTCCCTCCCTGATACTGGTGCTGCTGGCTTCTCCCTTGCCCGCGCTGGCGCAGTCGCCTGCGGCATTTCCGGCCACGCTGGCCGGCCACGTGGTCATGCCGGCGCAATCATTCATTGCGGCACCCAAAGATGCGCCGCAAGACCTGCAGGTCAGCGGCAAGTTCACCAATGGCAAGCGCACCGAGGCACTGGGCACGGTGGAAGGCCTGTCTGCCGGCAGGCCGACGGGTGTTGGCGTGCCGTTCAAGGGTCAACCCCTGCAGGGCCACTCCGGCATCAAGAAAATGCCCGACGGCAGTTTCTGGATCCTGACCGACAACGGCTTTGGCTCCAAAGCCAATTCGCCGGATGCCATGCTGTACCTGGACCGCTACAAGGTCGACTTCAAGGGCGGCGCCATGAAGCGGCTGGAAACGATCTTCTTGCACGACCCTGATAAAAAAGTGCCGTTTCGCATTGTTCATGAAGGCACAAAGCAGCGCTACCTCACCGGCAGCGACTTTGACACCGAGAGCTTCCAGTTTGCCGGTGGGGCCTTGTGGATCGGCGACGAGTTCGGCCCTTTCCTGATCAAGGCCGACATGAAAGGCAAAGTGCTGGCGGTGGTTGAAACGCTGGTCGACGGCAAGGTGGTGCGTTCGCCCGATCATCCTGCCGTCACCACCCCCGGTGCGCCCGGCGGATCGGTCGACTTCCAGATCAAGCGCTCCAAGGGCTTCGAAGGCATGGCGTCGTCAAAAGACGGCAGCAAGCTCTATGCGCTGCTCGAAGGCCCGGTATGGAATGCCGAGGCGAAAGACTATGAACGCGTGGCCGGCAAGGAGGCCCTGCGCGTGCTGGAGTTCGACGTCCAGGCGGGCAAGTGGAGCGGCCGCTTATGGCTGTATCCGCTGGAGGCCAATGGCAATGCCATCGGCGACTTCAACATGATCGACGCCACGACCGGCCTCATCATCGAGCGCGACAATGGCGAAGGCACGGCCGACAAAGCCTGCCCCGAAGGCCAGAAGCGCACTGATTGCTTTCACGACATCGCCAAGTTCAAGCGTGTCTACAAGATTGAAATGACGGACGCGAATGTGGGCGGGCCGGTGCGCAAGGTCGGCTACATCGATCTGCTGAACATTGCCGACCCGGCGAAGCTGGCGCGCAAGCCGCTGAACAACGGCGTGCTGACATTCCCGTTCTTCACCATTGAAAACGTGGACGTGGTGGACGCCACCCACATCGTGGTCGGCAACGACAACAACCTGCCGTTTTCCAGCAGTCGCGAGCCGAACAAGGCGGACGACAACGAACTGATCCTGCTGGAAGTGGGTGACTTCCTTAAAGCCCAGTAGAACCTCAGCCGGAGCTGCAGCGCAGGCTGCTATTGATTTAATAGCTGCTTGCGCACGTCCTGAGCGGGCTACAGGCCTAAAACGCTTACATTTTCGACTGAAACACCAACCCGGCGTGCTCGCGCAGCGCGTGGAACTTGATTTTGGGCCATTGCTGCTCCACGGCGCGCAGGGTGGCGCTGTGGTCTACCAGCAGCGTGGGTGCATCGACGGCATCCAGAGCCACGCGGTGCGCATTGGCGTCCATGAATTTCTTGAGTTCGTTCGGGTCTTCGGACGTCACCCAGCGCGCCAGGTTGAAGTTGCTGCCCATGATGCGGGCCTTGACGCCGTACTCATGCTCCAGGCGGTGCGCCACCACTTCAAACTGCAACTGGCCGACGGCGCCCAACAGCAGCAATGAGCCGGCAATCGGACGGAACACCTGGATCGCGCCTTCTTCACCGAGCTGGGTGAGGCCCGCGCGCAACTGCTTGCTGCGCAGCGGGTCGGCCACTTCCACGGCGCGGAACATTTCAGGCGCGAAGAAGGGCAGGCCGGTGAACTGCAGGGCTTCACCTTCGGTCAGCGTGTCGCCCAGCTGCAGCACGCCGTGGTTCGGAATGCCGATGATGTCGCCGGCAAAAGCCGTGTCCAGCAACTCGCGGCGCTGGCTCATGAAGCTCACCACGGTATTGGGCCGCAGCTCCTTGCCGCTGCGCACCACCTTCAGGCGCATGCCGCGGGTGAATTCGCCGCTGGCCACGCGCAGGAAGGCAATGCGGTCGCGGTGGGCCGGGTCCATATTGGCCTGGATCTTGAAGACCACGCCGGAGAATTTTTTCTCTTCAGGGTGCACCACGCGCTGGATGGCTTCGCGGTCGGATGGCGCAGGGGCCAGGTCGACCAGCGCGTCCAGCACTTCCTGCACGCCGAAGTTGTTGATGGCCGAGCCGAAGAACAT
>NZ_JBDTPB010000113.1:0-6830 GCF_039932935.1 Polaromonas sp. | reverse complement strand
GCCAACGTGGCCTGGGAAATCTGGTTCACGCCCAAACAGACCTTCAAGGTCGAGATCACGGCCCAGCACAGCCCGCTGCAAAGCCTGAACTTCGCGGCGCTGAAAATCAAGGACGCGGTCGCCGACCGGTTTCGCGCCAAGTTCGACGACGTGCGCCCCAGCGTTGATACACGCTGGCCCGACGTGCGTATCTACGTGCACTTGACCACCGACACCGTCACCATCTACATCGACACCTCGGGCGAGCCGCTCTTCAAGCGCGGCTGGCGCGAAGACAAGGGCGACGCCCCGCTGAAAGAAACCCTGGCCGCCGCCATGATCGCCGCCAGTGGCTGGGACCAGCTGTGCAAGGAAGGCGTGCCGCTGTACGACCCCTGCTGCGGCTCAGGCACCATCGCGATTGAAGCCGCGCAGATCGCGTGCAGCATCGCCCCCGGCATCAACCGCCGCTTTGCTTTCCAGAAGTATTTGCCCTTCCAGGGCCATGTGTGGGATGGCCTGCTCGACCAGGCCGAGGCCGCCATCACCGAGCCCACGGCACCGGTGTTCGGCAGCGATGTGTCCTTCCGCATGGTCGACTTTGCCGAGCGCAATGCGGAACGCGCAGGCGTGGCCAGCGCGGTGCAGCTGCGCGGTGGCGATGCCCTGCAGCGCATGCCACCCGCGCCTTCAGGCGTGATGCTGGTCAACCCGCCCTATGGCGAGCGGATTGACGTGGCCGGTGTGGCTGGTATCACCGGCGTGCAGGGGCGAGACCAGCGCCGTCAGCAGGCGCAATCGGACGGGCGCGCCCAGCAAGACCATCGCAACCAGCCCATCGACGAATTTGGCCAACCGCTTGCCCGCGACGCTGGGGACAACCGCAACGCCGGCGACACGCGCGAAGAGCCCGCCTTCGAAACACCGCGTGACCGATCGGCCAACCCCGGCCGCGAACAGGCGCAAAACGCTTGGGGCGAAGAGGCCACCGATTTCTTTCCGCAACTGGCTGCGCACTGGAAGAAAAACTACGCCGGCTGGACGGCCCATGTGCTGACGCCCGACCTGAAGCTGCCCGGCAAGATGCGCCTGAAAGAATCACGCCGCGTGCCGATGTGGAACGGTCCCATCGAGTGCCGGCTGTTCCGCTTTGACATGGTGGCCGGCTCCGCGCGTGGCAAGCCGGGTGCGGCACCCGCCGCCCCAGCGAACGACCCGACGCCGTGACGGCCCCGGCGCTTCAGCCTGTCGTCCTGGACACCAACATCGTCCTCGACGTCTTTGTCTTCAACGACGCGGCCGCGCAGCCGCTGAAAAAAAAACTGGAAGCCGGCGAGCTCGACTGGCTCGCCACGCAGCCCATGCGCGACGAACTCGAGCGCGTGCTTGACTACAAACAGATTGTTCCGCGCCTGGCCTATTACAAGCTGGTCATGGCCGACGTGCTGGCCCTGTTCGACAAACATGTCCGCATTGTTGAAGTGGCGCCCAAGGCCGGCGTGACCTGCTGCGACGCCGACGACCAGAAATTCATCGACCTGGCGGTGGCAAAAAAAGCCATGGTGCTCAGCAAGGACCGACATGTGCTGTCCATGGCCAAGCGCTTGCGGACGTTGGGCGTCGACGCACGTGCCAGTTTTCTGAGCCCGTCGGCCTGATTGGCTAGAGGCCGTACCGCTGGGAATCGAAGACGCGCGCCGCTCCCAGCAGTGCAGGCGACTGGCCGGCATTGATCAGAAAAACCGGAATCGACGATAGATAGGCCGAGAAGCGGCCCTTGGATTCAAAGCGCTGCCGGAACGGAGATTGCTCAAGCCAGTCACCAATTTGTGGAGCAATGCCACCGCCGATATAGACACCACCTCTTGCTCCCAGGGTCAGGGCCAGGTTGCCGGCAGCCGTACCCAGAAAGGCACAGAAGAGATTCAACGCCTCGGCGCATGGCACATCGCCGCAATGCGCGCGCCGCGTAATCTCCGCGCCTGTCAGTACCGGCAAACACTGGTGGGACGCGTCGAGAGTGGCAACCGCCTTGCGAATATCAACCAGCCCCTGTCCGCTCACGGCTCGTTCCGCGGCGGCGTGTCCATACTGCTGCTCCAGCTCGGCCAGCACTGCTTTCTCGCGCGCCGTGCGCCCGGCAAGGGTGGCGTGCCCTCCCTCCCCCTGCAAGGCAATCCAGGCCTCTGCACCGTCTTTGCGACCCAATGGAATCAGGCCCGACACACCGAGTCCGGTGCCCGGGCCGATCAGTCCCATGGCAGCGCCGGCAATGGCGGCACCACCTCCCACCTGGCGCATCTCGCTGGGTTGAAGCAGCGGCAGCGCCATGGCAAGCGCGGTGAAGTCGTTGACGACGACAAGGGATTCCAGGCCGAGCAGCCGCTGCAGCGCGTCGATTGAAAACGCCCAGCGGTGATTCGTCATCGTCACCCAGTCCCCGGTGACTGGTGTCGCTATGGCCATTGCTCAGGCCGGTGGCATGCTGCGGCCCATGGCGTTCAGATACGCAAACACCGCGTCAGCCAAAGTGTCATGGTCTGCACAGGCCAGTACCTTCACATCGGTCACCGGCACATGTGGACCCGACTGCCAGGCGAAGCGGGCGTTGGTCCCGCCAATGTCGGCTAGCAGGCGCGCTGAACAATCCATCATCACTCCATCGTGATTTTTCCGGTTGTCACGATGTCCCGGTACAACATGGCTTGCGACCTGACGAAGGTCTGAAGGTCACGGCCATTCATGGGGGCGACGCTTACACCTGAGTCCTGCAGCTTGGCACGCACTTCCGGCTGCGCCAGGGCTTCCAGCATGGCTTTTTCGTAGGCGGCCACTGTCGTGGCGGGCGTGCCGGCCTTCACAAACAGCGCTTGCCAAAGCGGCAGTGCGACGCCGCTGAAACCTTCTTCTTCCCCTATGCGTTTTACATGGGGCAACTGAGGCACGCGGACCGTGTCGGATACCGACAGCGCTTTAATCTTGCCGTCGGTCAAAAAAGGCATTGCTGTCGACAGGACCAGCATGGCGCTGTCGATCTGCCGGCCCACCAGGTCGTTCGCAATCTGGGCGCCCCCGCGATAGGGCACATGCAGCATCGACACCTTCGCTTGCTTGTTGATCAATGCGCCATAGAGATGCTGCATGGTGCCGATGCCGGGCGTGGCGTAGTTAAAAGTCTCTTTGCCGTCCTTGCGTAGCGAACCAACAAGATCAGACAGCGTAGCGTGCGGCGATCCGGCGGGAACCGCAAAAATCATGGGGACGGTTGTCATTCGGCCGATCGGTGCCAGATCCTTTTGCCAATCGATCTTCGCCTTCGGGTTGACCATAGGGACCACCACTGTGTCGGTACCGCCCATATAAATCGCATTGCCGTCAGCCGCCGCGCCCAGTACTTTCTGCGCGGCGATCATGCCGCTGGCGCCTGCGACGTTCTCGACAATGACTTGTCGCCCCAGGCGCTTTCCCATTTCAGTACCAACAACGCGAGCCACCAGGTCGGCACTGCCGCCTGCGGAATAACCCACCATCAGCGAGATCGGTTTGTCTGCGGCGAGGGCGGCTCCTGCCAGAAGCATTCCGCCGCATAACGCGGTTAATTGATGGAGAAATCCGCTTGCAGGGGAGAAGCGGCGAGCACAAGGCGAGGCCGCGCGTAGAAATGTTGTCAAAGCTTGTCTCCGGTTATGTCACTATGGGAATTTAATGAGCATACAATATTTATTGTATTTATTTTATTGTATTATTAAAATCCTAATAAAATCAACAGAGAATTTAAATTTTACATAAATACAATACATATACATGCAATCTATACTGTTCGAATACCTTTCACCAAGCCTCACGTTGCTCCCCACCCTGCAGGACGTCCGAGCACGAGCGTTGGCATGTTTGAATCATTCATCACTGGCCACTGGTTCAACAACGAGGCCAAGCACATCTGGAGCGATGCTGCCACGCTGCAAGCGTGGCTGGATGTCGAGGCGGCTCTGGCCAGGGCCCAGGCAGAGCTCGCCGTGATTCCCGCTGCAGCGGCGAAGACGATCGCTGAAATGGCCGATGTACGGCGGTTTGACCTTTCTCAGCTGTCGGAGGCCATCGCGTTTGCACAGCACCCGCTGGTGCCGGTGCTGCACCGGTTTGAACGCCTGTGCGGTGAGCCCGCTGCGGGCTTCATCCATTGGGGCGCCACCACGCAAAACATCTTTGATACGGCGGCGTCGCTGCAAATGGTGAAGACGCACCGGCTCCTGACCGGTTACCTGGATCAGGCGATGCTTGCATTGAGCAAGCTGGCGCTGGAACACCAGGCCACGGTCATGCCGGGCCGCACGCACGGGCAGCATGCCCTGCCCATGACTTTCGGGTTCAAGCTGTCGGGATGGCTTGATGAACTGGACCGTGGGCGGCACCGCCTGAACCAGCGCCTGGCCTCTTCTTTCCCCGCCTCGATGGGCGGGGCGATCGGAACGTTTGCCGCCACCGGTGAAGTGGGGCGCAAGGTGGAAGCGCGAATGGCCGATCAACTGGGTTTGCACGCTGCCGGGCTGCCCATGCGTTCATCCTATGACCGCAGCGCTGACTACATTTCAGCGCTGGGCTTGCTGGCTGGAACGGCTCAAAAAATCGCGCAGGACATCGTCTTCATGCAGCGCACCGAGATTGGCGAGGCCGCGGAAGCCTTCCACATGGGCAAGGTGGGCAGCTCGACGATGGCCCAGAAGCGCAATCCGTCCACCGCGCTGGTGCTGACCAGCCTCGCGCGCATGTTGCGCGGCCGCATACCGCTTGCCCTGGAGGCCATGGTGCGAATGGATGAGGGGGATTCCTCAGCCACCAACGTCACCGATTCGCTGTTGCCGGAAATTGCCATCATTGCCACGTCCGTCGCGCAAACGCTGGCCAGGCTGGCCGAAGGGCTTGTCGTCCATCCTGACGCCATGCGCCGCAACTTGGGGCTTTCCAACGGCCTGATTGCGTCGGAGGCGGCAATGATGCGCCTGACGCGATTGATGGGGCGGCACCAGGCGCATCACCTCTTGTATGAGGCGGCGCAACGCGCGCAATCGGAGGGCATGCCGTTCATGCAAGCCATCTGCGAGCACCCGTTGTTTACTCAGCATGCGTTGCCGCAAGACCTGGCGAAATCCCTGGAGGCCAGCGCCTATGTAGGTGAATCGGTCAGCCTGACGTTGGAGACTGTCGCCCGGACCACCGGCTTGCGGCAGGCAGGCCCAGCGCATTAGGGTGGCGGTGGCGCGACCGATCCGCCGGCCCGGCGGGTCACCGGGATCAGATGTACACCGTAAGGACGGTCTGGCTCCGCCCAGCGCGCGCTGATCGCTTCGTGGAGCTGGTTGACCTGGTCAGCGGCGCTGCACCCAACCATCTCAAAAAAATCGGCGTGTTCGTTTGCCAGATCGGTGCGGCCCAGCAGCACCACGCTCAGCGTCTGCGGGATGCGCAAGCCGGCGTCTGCCAGCAAGCGGCGAAATCTGTCGCCGTCCTCAATGCCCCAGGCGACCAATGCGGTGAAGGGCGGACGGCCCGAACTGTCGAGGTTGGCCACAATGGCCTCGGACAGCATGGCCTCGTAGTTCTGGTCAGGCAGGGCGGGGATGGCCACCTCACTCAGCTCCACGTCCACCAGCGTCTCCCGAAGATAGTCCATCCGCCGACGCCCGAGCTGGGTGGCCAGGAACGGATGGGTTGTCGTTGCGTAGGCGATGCGGCGGTGCCCTTGCTGTTGCAGCAGCGCAATGGCCGCCGCGAGCGGTTCGCCCCACTCCATGCCCACGGCCTCCACATCGGTGCCCACCAGCGCGGCACCATCCACGGCCAGCACGTCGCACTTTTCCCTGAGCGCCGCCAGCAAGTCGATGGTGATGGGCTTGAAGGTGGACTGAATGACGCAGGCGTCGAAACGCGGCAATCCTTTCAATACGCTCCGTGCATGCTCAGGATCGGTGTATGACACCTCCAGTACGCGATGCCCTTCAGCGCTGAAGCGGCGCTGAAGATCCTCCACCAGCACGCGGCCCCGTGCAATCCGGATCGAGCGGCGCAGCAGAAGCACCGAGCGTCCTGACGAAGTGCGCGGCGCGGTGGAAGGCCGGGCATTGCTCTCGGAACCCGCTGCCGCAAGCCCGGTCTTCCCCCGAAAATACGTGCCCCGCCCGATTTGAGAGGCGATCAGCCCCCGGTCCTTCAGGCTTTGAAAGGCACGTTGCACGACGACTTGCGAAGCGCCAAAGCGCCGCATCAGCTCGCGAATCGTCGGCAGGCGTTCGCCGGGCGTGGCATCGCGCGCCAGCCCTTCCAGGAATTGCTCAAGAGTGGAAATGGAATTCATATGCACTTCATACAATACAACATTCGCGCATGCTGTAAGCAGCCACCTCGGCGGGCGTTGGAATGCCTGCAGACCTCACTGGCGCAAAAAAAGCGCCATTCGGCCGGCGAATTTATGGATAAAAGTCGCTGTAGCCCAAGTTGGATGTGCGCCACCAGCTATAGATTTAATAGCGGGGCGTTGGCACCCGAGGGGCCGGTGGGCGCCTGAATAGACGCGCTGTTAGCCCGAAAACTGTGCGCGTTGGCCAGCGGCCAGTAGTAGCTGAACACCGTGTTCTGCTTTTCCAGCGACCCCAGCAGCGCGCCGGGCTCGACCTGCATGATCAGGTTGCTGAGCAGACGCACTTCGGTGTCCGTCAGCCGCCGCACGATGTGATGGGCGTTAACCTCTTGCGGGTGGCATAAGCCGGCCGCCTGCACCAGCTCTTGCAATGCATGCAGCGTGCTGCGGTGAAAGTTGCGCACGCGCTCGGCCTTGTCGGGCACCACCAGCGCCT
>NZ_JBDTPB010000112.1:0-20343 GCF_039932935.1 Polaromonas sp. | reverse complement strand
GCGCACGGAACTGGTCGTCCTCGCGCACCAGCGGCGGCAGGCCGCTGATGATCTGCAAATCCTGCGTGGCCTTGATGCTGGTCTGGCCCGTGCCGAAGAGGTTGGTGCCGCTGTCGGCCACGGCCACGATTTTGAAGGTGGTCAGCGCGTCATTGAGCGGCACGGTCACCACGGCCTGGCCGTTGGCGTCGAGCTGCACGGCAGGGATCCACAGCAGCAGGGTGTCGAGCAGTTCGCGCGTGTTGCTGCGCCCGCCGCCGCCGCCCGCCGCCACGGCCTTGCGGCCATAGTGCCTGCGGCCGATGATTTCCATCTGCGCGGTCGACGTCTCCACGCCCCAGGAGCGTCGCTGCAGCATCGCTTCGAGCAGGCCCCATGAGTTGTTGGGCATCAGTTCCAGCAGTGCCTGGTCTACCGCGGCCAGCGCCACTTCGGCGTTGGCGGCGGGTTGGCCATTGGGCAGCTTCACGGTGATGGTGACCTTGGCCTGGCTGCGCACGGCGTAGCTTTCCTTGTCGGTCTTCACGCTCACGTCCAGCTGGTGCGCCTTGGTGCCCACGCGGATTTCCGCAACGCCCAGACGAAATGCCGGCTTGCTCAGGTCCACCAGCGCGGTGGGTGCTATATATTCGCGGCCCTCGTACCAGAAAGACGTCCACCATTCGCGCGGCGCCTTGAAGCCCCAGGTGAAGAAGCTGTACCAGGGCACTTCGCGCAGGCGGCCGCGCAGGGCCAGCACGCTCACATACACATTCGGGCCCCAGCCTTCCTTGATCTGAAGGGTCACAGTCGGGTCCTGGCCGTTGAGCTGCACCACCTGTGTTTCGACGATGCCTTCGCGCTCGATGGCCACCAGTGCCGTGGCAAAGCGAAAGGGCATGCGCACCTGGAACTTGGCGGTCTCACCGGGCTGGTAGCTTTTCTTTTCAGGCAGCACGTCCATGCGGTCATGGTCTTCGCCGCCGAACCAGAGCTCGCCCTGGCGGGTGACGTACACGTTGCTGGCCGCTTGAATGGTGTTGCCATCCTTGTCCTTGGCCGTCACGATCAGCTCGACCTCTCCGGGTTCGCCGAGTTTGGTTTCGCACAGCAGCAGCCCGCGGGAGTCGCTCTTGCCGCTGCAGACGTTGCCAAGGTCTTTGGTCTCTGTCTTGTTGTCGTAGGTGTAGAAACCTCCCACCATGCGCTTGCGGCTGGTGGTGGTGATGCGTGCCACGGCATTCACCTCCAGCGACACGCCGGGGGCCATCTTGCCGGTCAGGTCCAGCGCCAGCGCCTGGAACTTGATTTTCTGGCTGCTCGAGACCCAACCTTCGGTCTTGATGCCTGCCACCACGCTGGCGGGCCAGAGGGTCGAGACGCTGCGGATGGTTTGCACTTCACCGTTCGGGTCGGCGTAGGTGGCCTCCATCAGCAGCTCTTGCGGCTGCTTCTGTGTCGGGACGTCGTTGATGGTGAGCTTGCCCGCGCCATTGCGGTCCAGCGTCAGCGGCAACTTGTCGGCAATCACTCGCTGGTCTTGCGAGGAGGTGTTTTCTTCTTCGCCCTGGTTGCCACCTGAATGGCTGCCCGCCGCAGTGGGCGGTGAAAAACTAAAACCATCGTAGTCGCTGTAGCTCAGGCTTTTGCGGCGCACCAGCGCCGACACGCGGACCGGCAGGTTCACGGCACCGCCACCGGCTACATAGTTGATCTGTACGTCGGTGGGGACCGACTTCACGTTGACCAGGGCTTTTTTGTCTGAAGGGTTGATGCGCCCCTCCAGTACGGGCAGGCGGAACTCTTCCACGCGGAACTCTCCGCTGGAAAAGCTGCGTTCCCGCGTACCGTTGCCGCTGTCGCGGTTGGCCTTGAGCTGCACTTCGTACACGCCCAGCTTGGCTGCGGGCGGAATGGCAAAGGTGTTTTCAGCGCTCAAGCCGCCGGTGGCGGTTTTGCGCCAGGTCAGCGGCTGCGTGTATTGCTGGCCGCTGCCCACGTGCGTCACGACGAGCGTGGCCGGCGTGCCCTCGGGCAGACCAAAGCCCTTGCTGGTTTCGGTACGGAGCACGTGCTTCATCGACACCGTTTCACCCGCACGGAACAAGGTCCGGTCGAAAATCGTGTGGGCACGCTGGTCAGGCATGGCGCCGCGGCTGGTCGGCACGTTGAAGCGCCAGGGCTCAATCCCCTTGTGCCAGTCGCTCCAGGTGAAGGCCAGGTCTTCGGTACCGCCGGTGGTGCTGCGCGCGCTGACGAAATAGGCGTTGCGGTAGTCTTGGCCTGCGCAGCGCGGTGGGTCTGACGACAGCCCGCTGAAATTGGCGATGCCTTGTGCGTTGGTGACGGCCTTGGCCACTTCGGCGCCGTTACAGCCGGAAATGCGCACGACGGCGCCCGCCACTGGCGTGCCCTTGTCGAGTGTGGTGACCCAGGCCAGCGAGTTTTCGCGACCCAGCTTGAAATGCACGCCGGTGTTGGTTACCAGGGCCGAGGTGCGTACATACATGGTCCGGCTGTTGCCGTAACGCTCATCGAGCAGTGAGGTGCCCAGCTTTTGCGAGGCGATTTCGACCACGTGAAAGCCCGGTGACAACGGAATGCCGACGACCTCAAACGGCCTCGGGTCGTTGTTCGCCGGTTTAGGCAGGTCCAGCGTTTTAACACCTGGCTGGCCACCCAGCAGCGATACCATGCGCGATTGCACAGAGTCCCGCTCCTGCGCATCCAGCGCCTTGGGCAACGGGCCCTTGACATCGGCCGCGGCGGTCTTGCGTGATACTTCAGACTCGTCATAGCGCTGCACCTTGCGGAACCACGCAATGATCTCGGCATCGGTGCGCGGCTGCAGGTCACTGACCTTGCCGGCGGCGGGCGCCAGGCCCTTCACCTGCAGCGCTGCTTCAACATTGCGCAGGGTGACGGGCAACAAGGCCGGGTCGCCGGGTTTGGTGTTGGGCTCGGCAAAGCGCTCAACGATGCCAAATGGAGATGCAGCAAACTTGGCCAGTGGCGGCATGAGGCCGGTGGCTACTTTCAGCGGAAAACTGTCGGCGTTGCGCAGTGTGCGGTCTGATGCGTCCTTGAAGTTTCTTGGCAGCTCGAGCGTGAACTGGGCCTGCTCCGGAAACATCGGCTTGAAGTTCAGGCTCGTGACCACGTTGTCGCCGTCGCTGTTGTCCGAGTCAAAGGTTGGCTTGAACGTGTCTTTATCACCCTTCAGGCGAATTGCCTCGGCCATCTTGCGCGGCACAGGGGCGTTGAAGTTCAGGCTCATCGGGCGCATGGGCAGGCAGGCCGACTGTGCGTTTTCGCGTTCGCAGGTGAAGCTTGCTGAGAACGGCTCGCGCACCTGGAAGTTGTAGCGCTTTTCGACCGAATTCGCGATGCCGCTGGGGGTGGCGACGCCTTTGCCATAAACCAGCTGAACCTTGGCGGCCGACGTCATGCGCCGGTTGCAGGTCAGGGTGGCATAACGCAGCGGCTCTTTGGCTGCGGCCTGCTGCAGACCCTGGGACTCGAGCAAACCGTCGCGCTCTTTGCCTTCGATCAGCTTGACGGGCACGCGCTCGCCCAGGCCCTCGACCTGGCACCAGACGTTTTCGCGAATGCTGGCCAATGTGGCAGCGCCGTTGAGCTGCAGCACAAAGTACTGTTCTTCATCAATGCGCTGGGAAGTGCTTGGGCGCAGGTTCTGGATGAAGGGGCCGCCGGTGTTGAACTTGAAAGACGTATTGCCGGCCACAGGCAGGCTTTTGGGCGACTTGAAGGTGCTGACCACCTGCAGCGAACAGCGCACGCCGGGTGGCAGGTCGTTTTCAAATTCAAACGCCCATTCGCGCTCGTTGATCCAGCGTCCCGAGCCTTTGGTGGCCTGCGCATCGCTGCAGCTCAGTGACAGCGGGGCCGGTGCCTTGGGGTCGCCAAAGTTGACGGCGCCTTCGTCGAACTTGGCGACGATTTGCCTGACACGGGCGATTTCGCCTTGCGGCGAAAGACTGGTGATTTGCAGGGCATGGGCATGCAGCGAGACAGCCGCGATCAATGCCAGAGCGGCTTTCTTCATTATTGGGCTCACGTTTTCCTCTCCTTCGGGAGGCCAAGCGTAGCCTATTTGGATGTAACAAAATGTCCCAGGGGACGGGCAAAAAGCCCCCCAAAAAAAGCGGGGCTGAGCCTGCTAACGTGATTTTCAGAGGGCCTCCAGCGAAAAGTGAAGACCCGGTGCGACGATGCCCAGCTGAAATTCAGCGGGACAAAAAGTTTTGGCGGCCGCGCCGCTGTATCAGAAGCACCACGAATTTCTGTGCCTTGGCGGCGGTGGCGTGCATCTGGTGGATGTTTTCATCATTGCGAGCGGACCCATAGCGGCAGCCCGGCTGCGGTTTCGCGTGAGGCCAGCCTCTCAATACGCTCAACCCAGCAGGCGAAACAATCCGTACAGAGACAGCAGCCCGGACATGACCAGAAACGCGGTCTTGGCTGAACGAGCGCCGACCAATGTTCCGATTACGCTGCAAGCCAGGATGGCGCCGAAGATGTAAGTTGTTTTCATGCCCTGATAGTAAGGCCTTGTGGGGTGACACCGCGGCGAGAAACAGGTCAGTCGCTAGGCGCGTGACAGCCGCCGCGCTGGTTGCGCACCGCTGCGCGGCAGGCTGGCGCTGACCACCGCCGCCACCAGTGTGACGAGCCATGAGTAGTACACCCACACCAGAAAAGCCAGCAGGGGCGCGAAGGAGCCGTAGATTGTGCGGTAGGTGGGCACGTTGGCCAGGTAAATCGCAAAGCCATATTTTCCCAGCTCGAACGCGATGCCCGCGAGCAGGCCGCCTGCGATCGCATCTCGCCACCGTACCACCGTGTACGGAACGAAGCGGAACAGGCAGGTGAAGCCGGCAGCACTCAAAACCACAGGCCCCAGACTCAGGGTATGCAGCAGCCAGGTGGGTTGCGCCGCTACCAGGCCGCTGGAGGCTGCCACCAGATAAGACGCGCCCCACAGGCTGGCGCCGATGAGCACCGGGCCGGTGAGCAGCATGCCGGTGTACAGGCCCAGACGGCGCAGCAGCGGGCGCGGTTTTTTCACCTGCCAAATGCGGTTGAGCGTGTTTTCCATGCTCAGTAGCAGCGACAGGGCCGACACCAGCAGCACGGCAAAACCCACCAGCGTGAGGCCGCTGGCATTGCCCGCGAACTGCGCCAGGTGCTTGAGCACCGTCTTGGCGATGCCCTCCGGCAGCAGACCACGCAGCAGGTGTTCACGAATCGCTTCCCCGGCCGCATGCAACGCAGGAATTCGCGCGAACAGGGCAAAGCTCACCGCAAGCAGCGGCACCATGGACAGCATCAGGGTAAAGGTCAGGCCGCCGGCTGCCTGGGGGAGGCGCTCGTCCCGTCCGCGCTGGAGGAGGCGTCCGGTAAAGCTGCCCTGCTTTCGGCTGGTCGATGTCATGCAGGGAATATAGCCACTCACAGGCGGCTTTGGCCTGGCGCTGGATGAAATGGAGGGATTGGTGCGCGCCACGCAGCATCCGCGCGACAAAGTCCTTCCACCCAGGCGCCGACGATGTTTGCCTTAGACCACGCCGGCCCCCGGCGCATTGCCAAGGGCCGCGTACTTCACTTAGCCGAAATTCACCGGCACAAAAATCTTGCTGTCACCGCGCTGAATCAGCAGGGCCACGGATTTTTCGGCTTTGGCGACGGTGGCCCGTACTTGGTCGATGCTTTTGACGGGGACGCCGTTAATAGAAATCAGCACGTCGCCAGCCTGTACACCGGCCAGGGCGGCCGGGCCACTGGCCTGCTGCACCACCAAGCCGTTGTCGACACCGGCTTCCTGTTTTTCGTCGGGCTGCAACGGGCGCAGGGCCAGGCCGAGCTTGCCCTGGCTGGGGCCATCCTTTTTGACAGCGGCCTGCGCGGTCTTCTCGTTGGCACTGCCCAGCTTTGCCGTGATCTCCTTGGCTGAGCCCTGGCGCCAGATGTCCAGCTTGAGGGTGTCGCCGGGCGCCAGCAGCCCGATGAGGGCAGGAAGGTCGCCCGAAGACACGATGGGCTGGCCGTTGACGTTGCGGATCACATCGCCGGACTGCAAGCCCGCCTTGTCGGCTGGGCCGCCTTTTTCCACGCTCGAGATCAGCGCGCCTTCGGGCTTGTCGAGCCTGAAGGAGTCGGCAAAGGCCTGGTTGACTTCCTGCACCGCTACGCCCAGGCGTGCGTGTTCAACTTTGCCGGTGGCCACGATCTGGTTCTTGATCTTGGCCGCCACGTCAATCGGGATGGCAAAGGACACACCCTGGTAGCCACCGCTGCGGGTGTAGATTTGTGAGTTGATGCCCACGACCTCGCCGCGCGCGTTGAAAAGCGGGCCGCCAGAGTTGCCGGGGTTGACGGCCACATCGGTCTGGATGAAAGGCACGGCGCTGTCATCGGGGAGCGAGCGGCCCTTGGCGCTGACGACACCGGCTGTCACAGTGTTTTCAAAGCCGAAAGGGGAACCGATGGCCAGCACCCATTCGCCCACCTTGAGTTCACTGATCTTGCCGAGCGTGACCACGGGCAGATTCTTCGCCTCGATGCGCAGCACAGCCACATCGGTCTTCGGGTCTGCGCCCAGCACCTTGGCGCGAAATTCGCGGCGGTCGGTCAGTTTGACGCTGACTTCCTTCGCGTCTTTCACCACGTGGGCATTGGTCAGGATGATGCCGTCGGCGCTGACGATGAATCCGGAACCCTGGCCGCGTGTCGGCATTTCCTGCTGGCCGCGCCCACCGGGGCCGCCCGGGCCTTGCTGGAAGCGCTTGAAGAATTCGAAGAACGGGTCGCCTGATGAAGGCGCGCCGTCATCCTCATCGCCCTGTGCCAGTGGGGAGTCATTACGTACCTTGGTCGTGCCTGTCACGCTGATGTTGACCACCGCCGGGCCATAGCGCTCTGTGATCTGGGAGAAGTCGGGCAGGGCCATGGGCGCGGATGCTGCAGTGCCCGCGACAACCGCAGGTGGTGGAACAGCTGCCGTCGCGGCGGAATGCACCGCGTTGAGTGCACTGACGCCGGCGCCGCCAATGGCACCTGCGGCCAAAAGTGCCGCGACCAGCCGGGTATTTTTCAATGCTTCAGATTTCATGGATGGCTTCCTTCCGTTGGTGGCACACACCGGTGCCGATGCATACAACTATGGGGCGGCAGCCTTAGGTGAAGCTTAAAAAACGGGTGCTGCAGAAAAAAAGCGGCGGCGTGGCCATAAATTTTGATAAAAAATGGCTGCAGCCCTCAAGAGACGGGCGCAAGCAGCTATCAAAACAATAGCCAATGAAGGTGTCAGGGGGTGGCCGTACTCGCCGGAAAGCAGACGTCAACGCGCAGCCCACCGAGCCGCTCCGAGTGACCAAGCTGCAGCGTCGCGCCGTGTCGCTCGGCAATCACCTTGACGATGGCCAGCCCAAGGCCGCTGCCGGTTTCAGGAGACACCGCTGGCCCTGTTGCCCCGGTTGTTCCGGTCGCCTCGGCCGTGACGCTGGCCGCGCGGAAGAACCGGTCAAACACGCGAGGGCGGTCTTCAGCGGCTATGCCCGGGCCGCTGTCTTCCACCGTCAGCACTGGCTGGCCATCCTGCAAACTCAGCGACACATCGACCCGCCCCGCTACCGGCGTGTATTTGACGGCGTTGTCCAGCAGGTTGCGCAGCAGGATGCACAAGGCATCACTCTGGCCCGCCACCTGTACGGGCTGCAGCGGTTCGCTGCCCGCCAGGCCCAGGTCAATTTGCCGGTGGCCGGCGTGCGGCAACACATCGGCCACGGCCAGCTTCACCACGTCTCGCAGGTCAATGGGGGGGGCAGCAGCCTGCCCTGTTGCATCGACGCCGGTGGGTAAGGCTGATGCAGCGCCCACGGAGCCTGCGGCTTCTTCGCGCGCCAGCACCAGCAGCTGCTCGACCAGCCGTATCGCCCGGTCAATGCCCTGGTTTAACCGGGCGATCGCGGTTTCCCGCGCGGCCGGGTCTTCATCATTGCGGCGAAGGGCTTGTGCCTGCAGCTTGAGCGCCGTCAGCGGTGAGCGCAACTCATGCGCCGCATCGGCCACAAAATGGCGCTGCGTCTCGAAGGCGCCGCGTACACGGCCAAACAGCAGGTTGAGCTCCTCGACCAGCGGCCGCACCTCGTCGGGCAAACCTTCATCGGCCAGCGGGGACAGGTCATCCGCCGGGCGCCCGGCCACTTGCCGCCGCGCGCGGTCGATGGGCGCCAGAGACCGGCTGATGACCCACCAGACGGCCAGCATGAGCAGCGGCGTGAGGTAGGCAAAGGGCAGCACCGCACGCAGTGCCAGCCCGCGCGCCCGCGCTGACCGCGCATCCAGGTCCTGCGCAATCTGAACGGTTTGCAGTGCGGTTTGCAAGGTGTAGACGCGATAGCGGTTGCCGTGCGCTTCAACGTCCGAAAAACCGAGCACCGCACGCGGCGGCAGCGCCGATCGCGTGGAGCGGAAAATCTGCGTGCCGTCCTGGCCCCAGATTTGCACATACACCTCGAAGCGATCGTCTTCATCAACCTCGTCCAAGGGGATGAGCGGAATACCGCTGCGCAAAGAGCGCGCCATCTGCTGCAAATGGTCGTCGAACATGGCGTCGGCCTGCTGCAAGGCACCGCGGTAGGCCGTGGCCGCCTGCAACAGGGCCGCCAGCAGGATGGCAGCCAGCACGAACCAGAGCAGCCGTTTTCTTAAGGAATGGGCCCCCACGCTGGAGGAAGGGCTCCCACGTTCGCTCACTGCGTGTAGCTCTCTGCCCCCCGGGGGGGCGCTGCGCCTGCGGCCCGGCGAAGCCGGTTCCGCGGCCCCTGCTGGTGGGGAGGGGGACCCACTTGGTTCAGGTTCGGTCGCGTTTGGATCGTTGTTGTTGGGGGCGTTCATTGCTTGGGCACCAGGTAGCCCAGCCCACGCACGGTCTGGATGATGTCGTTACCGAGTTTTTTTCGCACGCCGTGGATGTAGACCTCGACTGCGTTGCTGCTGACCTCGTCTTTCCAGCTGAAGAGTTTTTCCTCAAGCTGCGCGCGCGACAGCACGACGCCTGGGCGGGCTAGCAGCGGCTCAAGCACTGCCCACTCGCGCGCCGACAGCGACACCGGCTGGCCGTTCAGGCTGGCCTCGCGGGTGGCTGGGTTCAGGCTCACGCCCTTGTGTTCAAACGCCGGCTCGGCGCGGCCGGCGCTGCGGCGTATCAGCGCGCGTATGCGGGCCAGCAGCTCGTCGGTGTCATAGGGCTTGACGACGTAATCGTCGGCGCCGGCGTCGAGCCCGGCGATGCGGTCGCCGACGGCATCGCGTGCGGTGGCGACCATCACCGGCGTGGTGTCGCGGCGGGCGCGCAGGGCACGCAACACTTCCAGGCCGTCACGCTTGGGCAGGCCCAGGTCCAGCAGCACCAGGTCATAGTGGTCGGTGCGCAGGGCTTCATCGGCCATGTGGCCATCGCGTACCCAGTCCGCCGCGTAGTGCTCTGCGCGCAGCACTTGCAGCACGGTTTCGCCGATCATGGCGTCGTCTTCAACGAGCAATAAACGCATGTTTCTTTCGTCAGGGGGAAAGCGGCTTGGTCCTTGCCAAGATTATGCGGCGGCAGACTTAGACGGGCCTTAAGCCACGGGGAGGAGGCTGTTTTGCCTGCGTACCTTGCCCAGGCGAAAAAGCGCTCACTGAAAGCGCCGCCCCGGGTTGAGCCGGAGCGGCCCCGGGGCACTAAAATTACCGCACAACACAGGGAGGCGGGATGGAAAGATTCATGCGGGTGGGGCGTTTCGGTACAACATACGGCGCTTTCTAGACATGGCGGCCGGCAACTCTGCGGTCAAGCCGTTCTGGCACCGCCTCAACAAATTCTTTGCATTCCCGTTCCAGACCACGCCTTTGGTCTATGGCCTGTGCCTGGCGTTCTGCAGCCTTTTGCCGGAGGTGTTCTTCTTCCTCCCGCGGGCGTTCATGTGGGTGATTGTCGAGCTTGGCATCCTGCTGGCCGCAAGCCGGTATGGCTTCAAGGTCGCAGTGCTCGGCTCGCGCGGCATTGCGCGCGCCAGCGACTTTCCGTCGCGGCTTGAAGACGAGTGGAGCAGCCTTCCCTGGAAACTGTTCGGCGTCTTCGTCGTGCAAGCTATCGTTCTGGGCCTCGTGGCGTCGGTCAACAGCAAGCTCGCCACGGCCGCGACTTTCGTGCTGTCCTTCCTGTTTCCGGCGACCGTCATTGTCCTGGTGCAGTCTGGCAGCGCGATGCGTTCGCTGAACCCGGCCGCGATCTGGGGCGTCGTGCGCATCATCGGCGCGCCTTATCTCGCGCTGTGCCTGTTTCTGTTCCTGCTGAGCAGCGGCGCGCAGGTCGCGCTGGCGCTGCTGTTGCCACTGGTCAAACTCTGGTTGCTGGTGCCGCTGTTCAATTTTGCTTTCATCTACTTCGGTTGGGTCATGGCCAGCCTGCTGGGTTACGTGATGTACCAGCACCATGAAGGGCTTGACATCGATCTGCTGCCGGGTGCCGGCGCGGACGATGCGCCGGTCGAGCGCCGCAGCCCCGAACAGATCGCGCGCCAGGAAACCGACGCGCTGGTCGCCGAACTGGTAACCGACGGTGACATTCCCGCCGCGCTGAATATCGCTTACGAAGACCAACGTATGCGGCCCGACGACATCGCCGCGCTGCGGCGCTATTACCGCGTGTTGCTGATGACAGACAAAACGCCGACGCTGCTTGATCACGCGAAGCGTTTTATCGCACTGTTGCTGCAGCGGGAGCTGGGGGCCGAGGCGGTCAAGGCCTGGCAGGACTGCCGTGCCCGTGAGCCGGCGTTTGTCCTCGAGGATGCTGGGCAAACACTGGCTCTGGCCCGTGCCGCCTGGCGCGCCGGCGATGCCCAGACAACGCTTGCGGTGCTGCGCAGCTTCGACAAGCGGTTTCGCGGCCATGCCGCGATCCCGCAAGCCTACGAGCTCATCGCGCGGGCGCTGACTCAGGGCATGCACCGGGCCGACCTGGCCCGACCGGTGCTGACCATGCTGGAGGAGCGCTACCCCGACAGCGAGCCGACGCGCGAGGTGCGGTGGTTGCTGCGCGACCAGCCGACCGCCTGAAGAGGCTGGAGCGGCGGTTCAGGCTTGCGCGAGTGCGCGTGTGGCCATGTCGTTGGGTGCGAGTCGCTGCAGGTGCGGCAGCCAGTACAGGGCGCGCTCACGCTGCCCCGCACGCAACCAGCCCTGCGCGCAGACGCCCAGCGTGTCGGCGAGTCCCGAATGCTCCGGTGCGCTCTTGAGCAGGGCGCGGCACAGTTTGTCGGCGTCGTCGAACTGGCGCGCGCGCGAGAAACGGCGTGCCAGCCGTGCCATGTCATCGGGTTTGAGCCGCGCGCCGGGTTTGGCCTGGTCGAGGTAAGTCCGGTAGCTGGCATGCTGCAGCTCCAGCGTCGCGTCGTCACTGGGCGCGAGGCGGAAGATGCGGTGTGCGGCACTGTGGAAGTCTTCGCTGGCCGGCTGCAGCCGCGCGGTGTTAAACCAGGCGCGCAGCACTTCACTGTCGGTGGGCCGCAGTTTCGCGGCGGCACGCCATTGCATGCAGGCAGCATCGAATTTCATTTCGCCCGCCAGCCGTTTCGCCTCGGCAACATGCCGCCCGAAGCCCTCGTCGACCCGCTCGGCGGTCACCGGCGGCGTGAGTTTGCGCCAGTGCATGGCTGCCGCCATCAGGAGCGCGCCCGTGATCAACCCGCCCAGATGCGCCATATAGGCCACACCCTTGCCGCCGATCACATGCTGCAGCAGCTCGTTGGCGATCCAGGCCGGCAGCAACAGCAGCGCGGGCGCCGTGACGTAGTTGAAATAGAAAAACAGCTGGTAAAAAAACCGAATGCGGCGCAGGCGGTACATCACGGCATACATGCCCATCAGGGCGGAGATCGCACCGGAAGCGCCCAGGCCATAACCGCCTTGCCCGGCATAGGCCCAGCCCGCCAGCAACGACGCACCCAGCGCGCCTGCGAGGTAAAAGGCCAGGTAAAGGCCGCGGCCCAGCGCGAGTTCGACGGAAAAACCAAAGAGGAACAGGAACACCATGTTGCCGATCAGGTGGCTGATGTCGGCATGCAGAAAGGCCGCGGTGATCCAGGTCACGGGGCGAAATGGCGCGTCCTTCGTGTTGTCCTGGGCCCAGTGAGCGGTGAACGGGGTCGGCTGCAAGGCTTCGTACCGGTGCCGGTCTTGCTCCCATTGTTGATGGCTCGCATGCCCGGGCTGGATGACGAGGCCGCCGTGCAAGCGCGCCAGGAAGCGCTTTTCGTATTCCAGGCCGTCCAGCAGTGCGCCATAGCGGCGCTGCACGAGCATGCGCCTGGCCGCCGGCGCCCTCGGGGAACCGGTCTCCTCAAGCCAGCCGACGAAGGCCGGCAGTTCCAGCGCCGGCAGGCTGCTCGAAAGATAGAACGTCGCAGCCTTTTTCTGCGCATTTTCTTCGGCGCGCTGCGGGCCCCAGAACACCGCCATGTTCACGAGGATCAGCAGAATCGTCAGCCACGGCGGGTTGCGCCAGGTCGGCCGGTTTTCCAGCGGAATGGCGTAAAACATCTTTCCGCCGGTGCTTCAGCTTAGGCCAGGCGCGCGCGGTGCCTGGCGATCTGCGCTTTTACCTGGGCCGGCGCCGTGCCGCCCAGAACATTGCGGGCATTGAGAGAGCCGCGCAAGCTCAAGCAGTCATACACGTCTTTTTCGATGCTGGGGTTGAACTCCTGCAGCACGGCCAGCGGCAATTCAGACAAGTCCACCGCGTGCGTGGTGGCGGCCTTGACGGCGTGGGCCACGGTTTCGTGCGCGTCGCGGAAAGGCAGGCCTTTTTTCACCAGGTAGTCGGCCAGGTCGGTGGCGGTGGCGTAGCCGCGTAGCGCGGCTTTTTCCATGGCCTCGGGCTTGACTGTGATGCCGGCCACCATCTCGGCAAAAATGCGCAGCGTGTCTTTGAGCGTGTCGACAGTGTCGAACAGCGGTTCTTTGTCTTCCTGGTTGTCCTTGTTGTAGGCCAGGGGTTGGCCCTTCATCAGCGTGATCAGTCCCATCAGGTGGCCGACCACGCGGCCGGTCTTGCCGCGTGCGAGTTCGGGCACGTCGGGGTTTTTCTTCTGCGGCATGATGGACGAGCCGGTGGTGAAGCGGTCGGGAATATGGATGAAGCTGAAGTTCTGGCTCATCCACAAAATCAGCTCTTCGCTCATGCGGCTGATGTGCACCATGGCGAGCGACGCCGCAGCGGTGAACTCTATCGCGAAATCGCGGTCGCTCACCGCGTCCAGACTGTTCTGGCACACCTGCGGGTTGCCGTTTTCATCGACCATGCCCAGTGTCTTGGCCACGCGTTCGCGGTCCAGCGGGTAGCTGGTGCCGGCCAGAGCGGCAGCGCCCAGCGGCAAGCGGTTTACACGTTTCCTGATTTCCTGCATGCGCTCGGCGTCGCGGCTGAACATTTCCACATACGCCAGCATGTGATGACCAAAACTCACCGGCTGGGCCACCTGCAGATGCGTGAATCCCGGCAGGATGACTTCGACGTTCTTTTCGGCGAGGTCGACCAGGGCCTTTTGCAGGTCGGTGAGCAGCCCGCCTACCAGGTCGATTTCGCTGCGCAGCCAGAGGCGCACATCGGTGGCCACCTGGTCGTTGCGGCTGCGGCCGGTGTGCAGGCGCTTGCCTGCGTCGCCCACCAGCTGGGTCAGGCGTGCCTCGATGTTGAGGTGCACGTCTTCGAGGTCCAGTTTCCATTCAAAGGCGCCGGAGTCGATCTCGCTGGTGATTTGGGCCATGCCCTTCTGGATGTCGGCAAGGTCGGCAGCGGCAATGATTTTTTGCGCGGCCAGCATTTCGGCATGGGCCAGGGACCCGGCAATGTCGGCCTGCCAGAGGCGCTTGTCAAAGAAAACACTGGACGTGTAGCGCTTGACCAGGTCGCTCATGGGCTCGGAAAAAAGGGCAGACCAGGCTTGGGACTTTTTGTCGAATTGGTTCACGTCGGGGCTTTCTTTGGGGCTGTCGCTGGCCGCCTGTGGGTAAAGCACGCCATTTCTGGCGTTGCGCAGCCGGCCGGGCCTAAATAGTGTTTACCCATGGCCGAACGGCTCCGGGCGGTGCAATACTCTGCCTGAGATTTTATCTGCGTGCCGGGTCCGACGGGAAACCCGCTGTACCGGCCCCAACTGTCCGTTTCCACGACACCAAGAACCCTGACCTCATGAAGCCCGTGCCTGACCTGAAGAACTTCGGTGAATCCACATTGCTGGGCAGCTTTATTCCGGGCGACCAGGAGGCCCCGCCCGCGTCGTCACGTACGAACATGTTCGATGCTTGCCATGTGGGTGTGGTGTTGCGTGCCGTGCTGTTTGTGGAGGCGGTGACCGGCGTGTGCGTGATGTTCGGCGCACGCGAACCCCTGGACTGGTTGCTGAGTTTTTCGCTGCTCACGGGCGGTGTGCTGCCGGCGACGCTGGCCTGGCTGATCGCGGTGTGCGGGCTGAAGGAGCGCTTGAACAGGCTGGGGCCATCCCGCCAGTGGGCCGCCGGTATCGCGCTGGGCGCGGTGTCGGGCTTGTACGGTTGTGGCCTGCTGGCCTTGCTCGGGCTGCTGCAGCCCGTCCCCTGGTGGGCTAGCGCCGCCGCAGGCGCCTTGCTGTCGGCGCTGATGCTGGCGGGGCTGTTCTGGCGGGCCAAAGCCCGTACGCCGGCCGCCACGGCGGCGCGCCTGGCCGAGCTGCAGTCGCGCATTCGCCCCCATTTTCTTTTCAACACGCTCAACAGCGCCATTGCGCTGGTGCGGGCCGAGCCCGCCAAGGCCGAGGCGGTGCTGGAAGACCTGAGCGAGCTCTTTCGCCACGCGCTGGCCGACCCGGCGGAATCCGTGACGCTCGGGCAGGAAATTGCGCTGGCGCAGCGTTACCTCGCCATCGAGCAAATCCGCTTCGGTGAGCGGCTGCAGGTGCAGTGGAGCCTGGATGCCAATGCGGACCAGGCCAAGCTGCCGCCGCTGTTGCTGCAGCCGCTGGTGGAAAACGCCGTCAGGCACGGCGTGGAGCCCAGCGCCACTGGTGCCCAGGTCAAGATATCCACCCTGCGACGCGGCAGCACGGTGGTCATCAAGGTGACCAACTCCACGCCCTCGGGCGCCGGCGAGCGTGGCCACGGGCTGGCGCTGGCCAATGTGCGGGAGCGCCTGGCCTTGCTGCATGATGTCGAGGCAAAATTCAAGACCGTTTTCAAAGACGGCATTTTTCAGGTTCGGCTGGAGATCCCTGCATGACGCTCAAGGTACTGGTGGTTGACGATGAAGCGCTGGCGCGTTCGCGCCTGCGGACCCTGCTGGGCGACTGCACCGCACCGGCTGCGGAAGCCGCCGCCGAAGCGGCCGATGCCGTGCAGGCCATGAAAGCCCTGCAGCGCGAATCTTTCGACGCGGTGCTGCTCGACATCCGCATGCCGGGTGTGGACGGCATGGCGCTGGCGCGCACCATCGCGTCGCTTGCGCAGCCGCCCGCCCTGGTGTTTGTCACGGCCCATTCCGAACACGCCGTGCAGGCCTTCGAGCTGGAAGCTGTCGACTACCTCACCAAGCCCGTGCGCCTGGAACGCCTGCAACAAGCCCTGCAAAAAGTGGAGCGCCTCAGCCAATCGGCCCGAACGCCTGGCACGGATACCGCTGAAGAAACCCTCATCATTCAGGACCGGGGCCGCACCGAGCGTGTGCCGCTGGCCGAGGTGCTGTACTTCAAGGCCGAACTCAAATACATCACCGTGCGTACCGCAACCCGCAGCTACATCCTCGACGGTTCCTTGAGTGAGCTGGAAGAGCGGCACGCTGCGCGTTTCATGCGCATCCACCGCAACGCACTGATTGCGCGGCGCGCCGTGCGCGCGCTGGAAAAGCATTTCGACCCTGAAGAAGGAGAAGGCTGGGCTGTGCGCCTTAACGGCATCGATGAACTGCTTGCCGTGTCCAGGCGCCAGCTCAGTGCCGTTCGTGAAGCCATCGCGGCCTGATTTCGCCGCTCCCTTCGGAGCCACTATGAAAACCCCGCAGACCCGGCGAGCCAACGCGGTGCAAACGGCCTGACTGGTAGCCGTTCCAGCGAAAGCGTCCTACAGATTTTCCGGGCCGGCTCGGTTGCAATACCTAGGTGCCGCCCCAAAATCGGGCGCGGCTTGCTGTGCACGCTGGGTGCAAAAACAGAGACGACAAAGAGACGAGGGGACCATGACAGAAGAACATGCAGAGCATGTGACGCGCGCGGAACCGCCAGCGGCGCCGGGCGACCCTGACCGGCTGCATGTGCAGGTTCCCGTCGACATTCGCAGCATGTCGCTGGTGGTGCTGGCGGGTCTTGCCTGTGTGTTTGTGCTGCACTGGGCCAAGGCCGTTTTTATTCCCGTGATGCTGGGCGTGCTGTTCAGCTACGCGTTTTCGCCGGTGGTCAACTGGTTCGAAACAAAGCGCGTTCCACGCTGGCTCAGTGCCGCCGTTCTGCTGCTGACGATCGTGGGCGGCATTGGCACCACGGCCTACTCGCTCAGCGATGAAGCGACGCAGCTGCTGGAGGCGCTTCCGGCGGCCGCGCAGAAGTTTCGCCAGGCCGTGAAGGTGCGCACCAACAAGTCCGACAGCGCCCTGGAAACCGTGCAGAAAGCGGCGGCGCAGCTTGAACAGGCCGCGCAGGAAAGCGCGGCGACCAGCAATGCGCGTGGGGTGATGCGTGTCGTGGTGGAGCCCGCGCGTTTCAACATCAAGCACTATCTTTGGTCGGGCACCATCGGGCTGATCGCCTTGATCGGCCAGGCTACCGTGGTGATTTTTTTCACTTACTTTTTGATGCTATCGGGAGACAACTTCCGGCGCAAGCTGATCAAGCTGGCGGGCTCCAGCATCAGCAGCAAGAAAATCACGCTGCAGGCTCTCAATGAGATCACCGACCAGATTCAGCGCTACCTGCAGGTGCAGTTGCTGACCAGCGCACTGGTGGGTGTTCTGACCTGGCTGGCGCTGTGGGCGTTGCGGCTGGAAAACCCGGCCGTGTGGGGCGTTGCGGCGGCCGTGCTGAACCTGATTCCCTATGTAGGCTCTCTGGTCACGGCGGCGGGCTCGGCCCTGGTGGCCTTTATGCAGTTTGGTTCGCTCAACATGGCGCTGGCCGTCGGCGGCGCCTCGCTGGCCATTCACACCGTGGTGGGCAACCTGCTGACGCCATGGCTTACCAGCCGTGCCAGCCGCATGAGTCCGGTCGCGGTGTTTGTCGGCCTGCTGGCCTGGGGCTGGCTCTGGGGCGTGTGGGGGCTGCTTCTCGGCATTCCGATCCTGATGATTGTCAAATCGATTTGCGACCGCATCGATGACCTCAAGCCGATTGGTGAGTTGCTCGGGTCGTAGATAGGGCCCCCATGGTCGCGCACTGCGTGTCGCTCCCTGCCCCCCGAGGGGGCCGCTGCGCCTGCGGTCTGGCAAAGCCAGTCCCGCGGCCCCTGCTGGTGTGGAGATGGCCCCACGGTCGCACTGCGTGTCGCTTCCTGCCCCCGAGGGGACGCTGCGCCCGTGCCCCGGCGAAGCCGGTTGCATGACCCTGCTGGTATAAACCCTTGGTAGCCGTTTTAATGATCCAACCGCGTTAATGAAGAGGAAATGCCATGATGGAACTGCTGACCGATCCGCAAATGTGGATTGCTTTTGCCACGCTCACCGCGCTGGAGCTGGTGCTGGGGATCGACAACATCATCTTCATCTCCATCCTCGTCGACAAGCTGCCAAAGGAGAAGCAGGAGCTGGCCCGTCGCCTGGGATTGTTCATGGCGATGTTCATGCGTATCGGGCTGCTGTTGGTGCTGTCGTGGATCATCGGGCTGGTGGAGCCGCTGTTTACCGTCTTGAAGCAGGAAATCTCGGGGCGCGACCTGATCCTGATTGCCGGGGGGCTGTTCCTGATCTGGAAGAGCACCGGTGAAATCCACCAGTCGATGGAGGGCGAGGAAGGGCATGCTTCCAGCGCGGTCAAGGCCACTTTTGCGGCGGTGATCATTCAGATCATGATTGTGGACATGGTGTTTTCGCTGGACTCCATCATCACTGCGGTCGGCATGGTCGACAGCCTGCCGGTCATGATTGCCGCGGTCATCGCCTCTGTGGGCCTCATGATGCTGTTCGCGCCGGCTATCGGCCGCTTCGTGTCCACCCACCCGACCATCAAGGTGCTGGCACTTTCTTTCCTCGTCGTGGTGGGTGTGGTGCTCATCGCCGAGGGCCTGGACCACCATGTGCCTAAGGGCTATGTGTACTTTGCCATGGCCTTCTCCGTGACGGTCGAGATGCTCAACATCCGCATGCGGCGCAAGAGCGGTAAACCGGTGCATTTGAGGAACGCCTACGCCAACGACGATGAGGCTGGCGCTGCTGGCGGCGGCAAGTCTTGACGCCGAGTCGTGACGTTGACGCGCCTGCACTGCGCTGCCTGCCTTCGCCCACAAAGCGTATGCATTTGCGCATGGATTACGCCGACGCCGCATGAGGCCGAAGTTCTGATCCTTCAGCACACGCTGGAGGTCGACCATGCCAAGAACAGCGCCCGCCTGCTGCACCTGAGCCTGCCGCGCAGCCGGATGCTGATCGGGGAAACCTTTGAAGAGAGCGCCTTGCAGGCGGCGATGAACGATGTACAAGGGGAGTCGAAGTACACCGTGCTCCTGTATCCGCCAACGCCGGAGGATGAGACGCCGGGCCTGGACCGCGCGCGGCTGCAAGACTCCTCGCGCGTTCAGTTGGTGGTGCTGGACGGCACATGGCGCAAGAGCCGCAAGATGCTGCATCTCAACCCCTTGCTGCGGCGGCTGCCACGCCTGTCGCTGGCCGATGCGCCGTTGTCGAATTACCTGATCCGCAAAGCCCACAAGCCGGGGCAGCTGTCAACGCTGGAGGCAAGCTGTGCAGCGCTGGCGCAACTCGAAGGCAACGCTGAAAAATACCAGCCGCTGCTCAAGGCGTTTGACGGATTTGTGGCGCGGCAGCTGGCTTTTGTGCCGACGTAGCACAGCCGGCGTTGCGGGATGTTCAGTCGCCCAGGTCGATCATGCCGGCCAGCGTCACACCGCTGGGCGCCGCATAGTCCGCTATCACGGCGGCCCGGCCCGCATGGGCTGAAATGGCTTGAAGCCGCTCTTTGACAAAGGCAATCGAAGGCGCATCCAATGCGGCGAAGGGTTCGTCCAGCAGCAACACCGCAGCGCCTGACGCAAACGCCGCCGCCAACCAGACTTTGCGTTTGGAGCCAGTGGACAGCATGAAGAGCTGCTTGTGCAGGTGTTCATCCAGGCCCAGACCTTCGACCAGTGAGGAGATCGAAGCTGCATTGAAACCCGGGTACCGGCTGCGAATAGATTCGAAATACTGCGGCGGCGTGAGCTGGTCAAAAGTGTCGGCGCGCGGTTCCATCCAGAACAGCTGCCGGCGGTATATGTCGGGCTGCTCTTTCAAGGCTACGCCGTTGATCCGAAGCTGCCCCGCATCGGCCGGCAAGGCGCCCGCCAGCAGGCGGAGCAGGGTGCTTTTCCCGCGTCCGTCGCCGCCTTGCACCAGCGTGACGCCCGGTGGAATTTCACCGGACCAGTTGGCGAGAATTTCGACCTGGGGGTTGGGGTAGCGAAACGACAAGCCCTCAATGGTGAGTACGGCGGGGTGTGCGATGGGATAGCCCGAGGATTGTGAAGGTGGTCATAGGCGCTCCGCGCCTGGGTAAACGGAAGTCATTTCTCGGCTTGCCAAATCCATGCAAGTCGTGATGTGAGAACCGATGTAATGGTAATCTGCTTTTTTTGAGGCACCACCTCATCAAATCTGCAAAGGCATCGCCATGACAGACCGCAACATTCCAAGTTTGTACGAATGGGTAGGCGGCATAGACGCCCTGACCCGATTGACCAAGCGCTTTTATGAACACGTGAAGAAAGATGTCTTGCTGGGGCCGGTGTTCGCGCACATGGATGACAGCCACCCGGCCCATGTTGCGGCATTCCTGGGTGAGGTGCTGGGTGGGCCGACGACCTATTCGGAACAACACGGCGGTCATCCGCACATGATCCGGCAGCACCTCAACCGGCATCTGGTGCAGGAACAGCGCCGCCGCTGGGTTGGCTTGCTGCTTGAAACCGCAGACGAACTGGGCATGCCTGACGACCCTGAGTTCAGGTCGGCGCTGGTGGGGTATCTGGAGTGGGGCTCACGGTTGGCCATCATCAATTCGCAACCGGGCGCCACGGTGGACGCCAATGCGCCCATGCCGCGATGGGGCTGGGGTGAGGTCAAAGGGC
>NZ_JBDTPB010000111.1:0-32073 GCF_039932935.1 Polaromonas sp. | reverse complement strand
CTGCGCTGCCCCCCGAGGGGGCGCATTTCGCCTTGGGGCGGCCCGGCGGCGAAACAGTAGCCCCCACGGCTGTAGCCTCGCGTACCGCGTCGCCCTCTTGGGGCGTGGCACCTGCTCAGGGCGACCCTTCGCTGCATTCCCAGGCACCGCTGCAGGTCATTACCCGCGCCATGACCGAGCTGGCCGAGCTGGCGCTTGATGTGGCCATGCGCGAGTCCGGCGCCGAACTGGACGGATTGCATGGTGCGCCGCAAGGACCGGACGGGACGCGAGCCCGCATGTGGGTCGTGGGCATGGGCAAACTGGGCGCGCGCGAGCTCAACGTCTCCAGCGACATCGACCTGATTTATGTCTACGACCATGACGGCGAAACACATGGACGCAGCGACGGCCGCGGGCAAATATCCAACCACGAATATTTCGGGCACCAGGTCAAGGCGGTGTTCAGCCTGATCGGCGATGCGACAGAACATGGTTTTGTGTTTCGGGTGGACCTGGCACTTCGGCCCAACGGCAGCTCGGGGCCTGCCGCCATTTCACTCAACGCACTGGAAGAATATTTCCAGGCCCAGGGTCGCGAATGGGAGCGTTTTGCCTGGCTCAAGAGCCGGGTGGTGGCACCGCTTGACTGCGTGCAGAACGGCTCGGCTCAAGCCCTGCGAGGCTCTGTGCTGCCCTTCGTTTTCAGGCGCTACCTTGACTACAGCGTGTTCGACGCGCTGCGCACCTTGCACCGGCAAATCCGCGAACACGCAGCCAAGCGCTGCGCCGGCCATCCGGAGCGCGCCAACGACGTCAAAATGTCGCGCGGCGGCATCCGTGAAATTGAATTCACCGTGCAGTTGCTGCAGGTCGTGCGCGGCGGGCAATTTCCCGAACTCCGCACACGGCCCACAGTCGATGCATTACAGCGTGTGGCACGCGCGGGCCTGATGCCGCAGGAAACCGCTGATGCGCTGGCGCGCGCCTACGATTTCCTCCGCCGGGTCGAGCACCGCATCCAGTACCTCGATGACCAGCAAACCCATGTGCTGCCGACGCGGGACGACGACCTGGCCTGGATCGCGGAAACGTTAGGCTACAGCAATTGCTGCCCTTTCCTCGGTGAGCTCGATACCCATCGGGAACTGGTGGCCGGAGAATTCGACAAGTTGCTCGGCGGCAAGCCCGACTGCAAGGGCTGCGGCAAGACGGTCAAGGCCGCGCCGCAGCAGCTCGAGGACATGCTGGAGCAGCTGTCGGAACAATGGCCGGAGCAGTTCCGCGACCGCCTGGCGCTGTGGCGGCAGCACCCTCGCGTGCTGGCCCTGCGCGAAGACTCCCGCGCGCGGCTGACGCGGCTGGTGCAGCGCACTGCAGCCTGGCTGGCGGAGGGGACGGTCACCGAGGAGGCGGCTGTTCGCATCATCGACTGGATAGAACCCTTGCTCAGGCGGGAAAGTTATCTGGCGCTGCTGCTGGAGCGGCCGGCCGTGCATGAACGCCTGCTGCGCCTGCTGGGCGCTGCCAAATGGCCCGCGCGCTACCTGCTGCAGCACCCGGGCGTCATTGATGAGCTGGCCAGCGACGAACTGCTCAAGGAGCGCTTTGACGGCACCGCCTTTGCGCGTGACCTGCAGCAGCGGCTGGCATCGCTCAAAAGCACCGGCGAAGACGACGAGGAAACCTGCCTGAACCTGCTGCGCCGCGCCCACCACGCGGAAGTGTTTCGCACCCTGGCGCGCGACCTGGAAGGCGTTCTGACGGTCGAGCAGGTCGCCGATGACCTGTCGGCCCTGGCCGAGGCCGTGCTGTGCGTGACCACCGACTGGTGCTGGCAGCGCCTCAGGAACCGGCACCGTGAAACGCCGCAGTTCGCAATCATTGCCTACGGCAAGCTGGGGGGCAAAGAGCTGGGTTACGGCAGCGACCTGGACATCGTGTTCGTCTACGAAGACGACGACGAGCGAGCGCCCGAAGTCTATGCGGCGTTTGTGCGCAAGCTGATCAACTGGCTGACCATCAAGACGGGCGAAGGCGATCTGTTTGAGATAGACACCGCCCTGCGGCCCAACGGCAATTCGGGCCTGCTGGTCACCAGCTTCGAGGCCTATACCCGCTACCAGCAGCAGCGCGGCAGCAACACCGCCTGGACCTGGGAACACCAGGCCATGACACGCGCACGTTTCGTGCTGGGGGAAGAGTCGCTGCGTGAGCGCTTCGAGCAGGTCCGGCAAACCGTCATCACTGCGCCGCGCGACGTTGTGGCCTTGCGCAATGAGATCGTGGCCATGCGCGAAAAAGTGCGCGACGCCCATCCGATCAAAAGCCTTCATGCGCCACCGGCCCTTGCGTATGCACCGGGGTCCGGCGGCACGCCAGTGCTCAAGGCGGAAAAATTTGACGTCAAGCACAGCGCAGGAGGGATGGTGGACGCCGAATTCGCCGTTCAATTTCTGGTGCTGTCGCAGTCAGCCCAGCACCCGGAATTGAGAGACAACGTCGGCAACATTTCCCTGCTGCACCGCGCGGAAGCCGGCGGCTTGCTGCCACCTGGCGTGGGCCAGCGTGCAGCGAGTGCGTACCGCGAACTGCGCCGGGTGCAGCACCACGCGCGCCTCAACGAAGAGCCCACACAGGTCAATCCGCCTTTGCTCGACGCAGAGCGTGGCGCCATCCAGCAATTGTGGGTCGCCGCCTTTAAATCAAACGAATGATTTAATTCAATCGATCGTTTGATCAATGTGCTCTAATCCGGGCACATGACACCGGACCAGCCTCCCACAGCTCCCACAGCGGCTTCGCGTTTTGCCAAGCCTGAGAGCGAATCCCGTAAACAGCGCTCCGATGGCGTCCATGCCCGGGCGCACCTGCTGCTGGCGGCGCTCAGGCTGTTTTCCGAAAAGGGGTACGCCAAAACCTCGATTCGCGAGATCGCGCATGCCGCAGGCGCCAACGTTGCAGCCATCAGCTATTACTTTGGCGACAAGGCCGGCTTGTACCGCGCCGTTTTTACCGAACCGCTGGGCAGCGCGCGCGACGACATTGCGCTGTACAACCAGCCCCACTTCACCTTGCGGCAATCGCTCGAGGGGTTTTTCTCGAGTTTCCTGGAGCCTTTGCGCCAGGGCGAGCTGGTGCAGCTGTGCACCAAGCTGCATTTTCGCGAGATGCTGGAGCCCACAGGCCTGTGGGCGGAAGAAATCGACCAGGGCATCAAACCGGCCCACACCGCACTGGTGCTGGTGCTTTGCCGCCACCTGGGCATCACGAAGGCCGACGATGAGGTGCACCGGCTGGCGTTTTCCATCACCGGCTTAGCGCTGCAAATGTTTCTCAGCCGCGAAGTGGTGGAAGCCATTCGGCCCCAGCTGTTCGGCACCTCCGAGGCGTTGGAGCGCTGGGCCGTCAGCCTGGTGGCATACGCCGAAGCCATGGTCGGAGTCGAAATGACCCGCCGGCTCTCTCTTTCAGACCACTCAGCGGCTGACGTGCCGCGACGCAACATTGCACACCATGAAAAAAACTGATTCCGGGGCCGGACGCTTCGGCCCGCTGTCGGCGGCGGGCCTGCTGGGCGCTTGCGCGTTATGGCTCTCCGGCTGCGCGACAGACACGCCGCACACGCCCACACCGCCGCCCATCCCCACGCAATGGCAAGCGCCCTTGCCGCCAGCGGGCGGCGGCGCAGCATTGCCCCACGGCGGCAGCCTGGGCGCGATGTCGCAATGGTGGCTGCAGCAAAACGATCCCTTGCTGGTGGAGTTGATCATGGCGGCGGAGGCGGTCAGTCCGACTGTTTCGACAGCACGTTCCAACATCGAGCAGGCACGGGCTACACGCGTCGCCTCGGGCGCCGCCATGCTGCCCACGCTCGACGCCACTGCCAGCGTCAGCCGCGGCCGCTCGGCCCCCGTGAATCGCGCGACGCCGCCCATTTCTACCACCGCCCAGATGGGCTTGCAGACCTCCTGGGAAATCGATTTGTTCGGCCAATACGCCGCAGCCCGCGATGCCGACCAGCAGCGGCTGGCAGGTTCACAGGCGCTGTGGCACTCGGCGCGTGTGTCGGTCGCCGCCGAAGTCGCGACGCAGTACTACAGCCTGCGCAGCTGTGAAAAACTGCTCGCGGTGGCGCGTTCCGACGCGGCGTCCCGGGCAGAGACCGCGCGCCTGTCGGAACTCAGCACCAAGGCCGGCTTTCAAGCGCCCGCAACCACGGCATTGGCCCGGGCCAGTGCCGCAGAAGGCAACAGCAACGCCATCCAGCAGCGCGCCCTCTGCGACCTCGATGTCAAAGCGCTGGTCGCCCTGACCGCCGTCGACGAACCGGCGCTGCGCCAAAAACTCGCCAGCACCCCGGCTGATCTCACGCAGGAATCGCCCGCGCCCGTCATCAGCGTTCCCGCCGAAGTGCTGGCCCAACGGCCGGACGTCTTCAACGCGGCACGTGAAGTGGACGCTGCCCACCTGGAAGTCGGCAGCGCGCGCGCGCAGCGCTTTCCAAGGCTGAGCCTGAGCGGCTCGATTGCCACCTCCAAGTCGCACACCAGCGCCAGTTCCCAGCGCTTTGACACCTGGACCGTCGGGCCGTTGCAGCTCACCGTTCCACTGTTTGACGGTGGCGCCAGCGAAGCCAATGTGGACGCCGCGAAGGCGCGCTACGAGGACGCTGCCGCGCAATACCGCGCCAGCGTGCGAAAGGCCGTGCGGGAAGTGGAGGAGGCGCTGGTCAACCTGCAAAGCACGGCCGAACGCAGCCAGGATGCCGTGACCGCCACTCAGGGCTACCGCGCCTCGTTCACAGGCACTGAAGCCCGCTACAAGAGCGGGCTGGCAAGCCTGGTCGAACTCGAGGACGCCCGCCGCACCCTGTTGGCCGCGCAAAGCGCCCAGGTGACCTTGCAACGCGACCGGCGCAGCGCCTGGGTCGCGCTGTATCGGGCCCTCGGCGGCGGCTGGACCACGGCTGAGCCGCCTGTGCCCGCGTTGGTGTCGGATGTGCCAGCCCCGCTGACCCCGGTGGCGATCACCGCGCCCTGAGACACCGCCAGACACCTCCCCCCAAAATCCCAGACCGCCACCGAACACCATGCCACACATCAAACTCACCCCTCTTGCTATCGCTTTGATAGCTGCTGCCGCTCTTGCTGTGGGGGCTACAGCCTTTTTTCTTCTGAAAAAAGACGCCAAAGAGGACGACAAGGCAGTTACCGCCAAACCGGCCTTGACCGTCTCCACCGCATTGCCGGTGCAGATGACCCTGCCCGTCAAGCTCAGCGCCAATGGCAACATCACAGCCTGGCAGGAGGCGGTGATCGGCTCCGAATCGAATGGCTTGCGCCTGGTGCAGGTGCAGGCCAATGTGGGCGACCAGGTCAAGGCCGGCCAGGTGCTGGCGGTGTTTTCGGGCGACAGCGTAAAGGCCGACACTGCCCAGGCCAGGGCCAGCCTGATTGAAGCCCAGGCCAACGCGGCCGATGCGGCGGACAATGCGGCGCGGGCGCGCACCCTGGCGAGCTCAGGCGCACTGAGTGAGCAACAGATCAACCAGTACAACACCGCAGAACAAACCGGCAAGGCGCGCGTCGAAGCCGCCAAAGCCGTGCTGGATGCACAGCAATTGCGCGGCAAAAATACACAGGTCCTGGCACCCGACAACGGCGTGATTTCGGCGCGCACCGCGACGGTGGGCTCGGTGGTGCCGGCTGGCACCGAGCTGTTCCGCCTGATTCGCGGCGGCCGCCTCGAGTGGCGCGCCGAGGTCACTTCGGCGGAACTGGGCCGGATCAAAGCCGGCACCGTGGCCAGCGTGCTGGCGGCCAGTGGCGCCGAACTCAAGGGCCGGGTGCGCATGATCGCCCCGAGCGTGGACCCCCAGACGCGCGCCGCGCTGGTCTACGTGGACCTCCCGGTCTCCGCGGGCATGGCATCCCCGGCCAAGGCCGGCATGTTCGCCCGCGGTGAGTTTGAGCTGGGCAGCACGACCGCCTTGACCGTTCCGCAACAGGCGCTGGTCGTGCGCGATGGTTTTAACTATGTCTTTCGCCTCAATGCCGACAAGCGCATCAGCCAGCTCAAGGTGCAAACCGGCCGGCTTGTTGGCGACCGCATCGAAGTCACCTCGGGCCTGACCCCTGACATCCGCGTCATTGTCAGCGGCGCGGGGTTTCTGAACGACGGCGACCTGGTCCGGGTCAGCGAAGCTCCCGCTGATGCATCGGCAAATCCGGCCGTAGCGCCCGCTGCCAAAGCGCAAGCAGCTATCAAATAAGGAGCAACGCATGAACGTCTCCTCCTGGTCAATCAAAAATCCGATTCCGGCCGTCATGCTCTTCGTGCTGCTGACGTTCGCCGGCATGCTGTCGTTCAAGGCCATGAAAGTGCAGAACTTTCCCGACATCGACCTGCCGACGGTGACGGTCTCGGCGTCGCTGCCGGGCGCCGCGCCCGCCCAGCTCGAGACGGAGGTAGCCCGCAAGCTCGAAAACTCCATTGCCACCGTGCAGGGGCTCAAACACATCTACACCAAGGTGCAGGACGGCGGCGTGACCGTGACCGCCGAATTCCGGCTTGAAAAGCCGGTGCAGGAAGCCGTGGACGACGTGCGTGCGGCCGTTTCGAAGGTGCGCAGCGAATTGCCCGGCGACGTGCGCGATCCGGTTGTCAGCAAAATGGACCTGGCCAGCCAGCCGGTGCTGGCCTTCACCATCAGCTCGCCGCGCATGGACGAAGAGGCGCTGTCCTGGTTTGTTGACAATGAAATTTCCCGCAAGCTGCTGGCGGTGCGCGGCGTCGGTGCGGTCAATCGCGTGGGCGGCGTCTCGCGCGAAGTCCGCATCGCGCTGGACCCTTCGAAGCTGCAGGCCCTGGGCGCCACGGCTTCCGACATTTCGCGCCAGCTGCGGCAGGTGCAGACTGAAAGTGCGGGCGGACGCGCAGACCTGGGCGGCAGCGAGCAACCCATGCGAACGCTGGCAACGGTGAAGTCCGCGCAGGAACTGGCACAGCTGGAGCTGGCGCTCAGCGACGGTCGGCGCATACGGCTCGACCAGGTTGCCACCGTCACCGACACCACCGCCGAGCCGCGCGCGGCCGCGCTGCTTGATGGCAAGCCGGTCGTGGGGTTTGAGGTATCTCGCAGCCGGGGTGAAAGCGAAGTGACCGTGGGTGCGGCTGTGCAGGCCGCGCTGGCCGCACTCAAACAGCAATACCCTGAAGTGGAAGTCCACGAGGCTTTTAACTTCGTGAATCCGGTCCAGGAGGAATATGACGGCTCCATGCACCTGCTCTACGAAGGCGGCATCCTGGCTGTGCTGGTGGTGTGGCTTTTTCTGAGGGACTGGCGAGCCACGTTCGTGTCAGCGGTCGCATTGCCGCTCTCGGTCATCCCGGCCTTTATCGGAATGCACCTGCTCGGGTTTTCCATCAACGTCATCACGCTGCTCGCGCTGTCGCTGGTGATCGGCATCCTGGTCGACGATGCCATCGTCGAGGTGGAAAACATCGTGCGGCACTTGCGCATGGGCAAGTCGCCCTACGAAGCCGCCATGGAAGCGGCTGACGAAATCGGGTTGGCGGTGGTGGCCACCACCTTCACGCTGATCGCGGTTTTCCTGCCCACTGCCTTCATGAGCGGTGTGGCCGGCAAGTTTTTTAAACAGTTCGGCTGGACGGCCTCACTCGCGGTGTTTGCATCCCTGGTGGTAGCGCGGGTGCTGACCCCCATGATGGCGGCCTACATTCTGAAGCCCATGGTCGGCACCCATGCCGACCCGAAGTGGATGACCACCTACATGCGTGCCGCCGCCTGGTGCATGAAGCACCGGGTGGCAACCATGGCGGCCGCCACAATCTTCTTCTTCGGTTCGGTCATGCTGATTCCGTTGCTGCCAACAGGCTTCATCCCGCCTGATGACAATTCGCAAACCCAGGTTTATATCGAGCTCCCCCCGGGGGCTTCGCTGGCGCAGACCAAAGCCTCGGCGGAGCATGCGCGGCTGCTGATCAGCAAGGTCGAACACGTGAAAAGCGTCTACACCACGATCGGCGGTGGCTCGGCCGGTACCGACCCGTTCGCCATGGCCGGCGCGGCGGAGACGCGCAAGGCCACACTCACGGTGTTGCTGGACGAGCGCAGTGAACGGCCGCGCAAGCAGGGCATTGAAAGCAAGATGCGGACGGCGCTGGAAACCCTTCCAGGCGTGCGCAGCAAGGTCGGGCTGGGTGGCTCCGGCGAGACTTACGTCCTCATGCTGACCGCCGAGGATGCCAATGCCCTGCAAACCGCGGCGCTGGCGATTGAAAAAGACCTGCGAACCATTCCTGGGCTGGGCAATATCTCGTCCAGCGCGAGCCTGGTGCGCCCTGAAATCGCGATCAAGCCGGATTTCGCCCGGGCGGCAGACCTGGGCGTGACCAGTTCGGCCATGGGCGAAACGCTGCGCATTGCCACGGTCGGCGACTACGAAGAGTCGCTTCCCAAGCTCAACCTGTCGCAGCGACAAGTGCCCATCGTCGTCAAGCTCGATGATGCGGCCCGCAGGGATCTCAGCGTGCTGGAGCGCCTTGCGGTGCCGAGCGTCAAGCCGGGCGTGGGCCCGGTCATGCTGGGGCAGGTCGCAACCCTGGAAGTGACCGCCGGCCCGGCGGTCATCGACCGCTATGACCGTTCCCGCAACGTCAAGTTCGACATCGAGCTGTCAGGCCGGGCACTGGGTGATATCACGGCCGCAGTCAAGCTGCTTCCCTCCGTCAAGAACCTGCCGGCGGGCGTCAAGGTGGTGGAGGTCGGCGATGCCGAGGTCATGGGCGAACTGTTTGCCAGCTTTGGGCTGGCCATGCTGACCGGTGTGCTGTGTATTTATATCGTGCTCGTGCTGCTGTTCAAGGATTTCCTGCACCCGGTGACCATTCTTGCCGCTCTACCCCTTTCCTTGGGCGGCGCCTTCGTCGGCCTGTTGATCGCACAGAAGAGCTTTTCCATGCCCTCGCTGATCGGCCTGATCATGCTCATGGGCATTGCCACCAAGAACTCCATCCTGCTGGTGGAATACGCCATCGTGGCGCGGCGCGACCATAACCTGTCGCGCTGGGATGCGCTGCTGGACGCCTGCCACAAGCGCGCGCGGCCCATCATCATGACCACGCTGGCCATGGGCGCGGGCATGATGCCCATCGCCCTCGGCCTGGGCGCTGCCGACTCGAGCTTCCGCTCGCCGATGTCGATTGCCGTGATTGGCGGCCTGATTACCTCCACGGTGCTCAGCCTGCTGGTGGTGCCGGCGGTATTTACCTATATTGACGACCTGGAGCGGCTGATCAAACGCGGGGTCGCGAGATTGCGCGGCCGTCAGACGGTCAGCGAAGTGACTGACGGCCATCCGCCCGCCGAGCCCGTTGCACAACCCGGCGCCAAATAATGCACGTTCCGCGCGATAGCATTTTGTAAAAAGCGACGGGACGTGTAATTTTGCCGACTCTGTAGGCTGGCCATGGGTGTGAAGAGGCGGGTTATCCACACCCGCTCGCTTATACTTGCGGGCTTAGCTTTACATTTCTTAACATGTCAAAACGCGTACTACTTTCAGGCGCCACCGGCCTGATTGGCGGCGAGTTAATGCTTCTTTTGGCCGCGCGCGGCGTTTACAGCACCGCTGTCGTACGCGCCGCTGATGCGAACCAGGCCCGTGATCGCCTCCTGGACCGCTTGCAAAAAAGCGTGCTCTGGAAGCCCGAATTTGCCGAGATGGTGTCCGCCGAAGCCGGCGACGTGATTGAGCCCAATTTTGGCCTCAGCACAGAGGTGCTGCAATCGGCCGATGTCATCCTGCACTCAGCTGCCAGCACCTCGTTCAAGCCAGGCGCCGGGGTATACCCCATCAATATCAAGGCTGCCGAGCAGTTTTCGGGCATCCTGAAAGCGCTGAAACCCTCCCAACGCGGGTTTTTTGTCGGAACGGCGGCGGTGACCACCGAGCCGCGCGGCGTGATCACGGAAGACATGCCGTTTGCAGGTTACGCCAACGACTACATCCGCTCCAAGCGCGATGCCGAAACCCTGCTGCGGGCCAAGGGTTCGCCTTTTGTCAGCCTGCGTCCCGGCATTGTGCTGTCGCGCGGCATTGATGACGCCAAGCTGGCCCGCAACATGCTGTGGTCCATCCCCGTCATGGCCGAACTGGGCGATGTGCCGCTGGATCCTTTAGGCAAACTCGACTTCGCGCCGGTGGACTTCATTGCCAGCGCATTTGCTGAAATGCTGCTCAAGGAGGAGCTTCGCTACGATTGCTATCACGTCTCCACAGGCGAGGATTCGGTAACTTTTGCGGCGTTGGCCGAAGAATTGAAAGCCGGCATGCCCGGCATCGGCAAGATGGTGATGCGCGGCCGGGACTTCGTGCCGGCACCGAAGTTCGCGCGCCAGCGCTGGATGTTCGAAGCGCTGCAGCCGTATCTGCCTTTTTTGACGGCCGACGCGGTGTTCAGCAACGCGCGTTTGCGGTCAGAAATCGGCGCGGCCGCCGTCGCACCTGCGCCCAGCAGTTATCTGGGTGAACTATTGGCCACCTTCAGCCTGTCAGATGCCGTCAGGCAGATGTACACGCCCTGAGGTGGGAAAACAACGTGGTGGCTTTTGTAAAATACCCTATCGGCCCACAGAGGCCGGCTGTCGTATCGATAGTGGGACAATGGCAGTACGCATTACATATGGACTGGTTGGGCGATGAATTCTGATTTGATTAACCTTTTTGCCGAAACATTTGGCATCAGCGAGGACAAGCTGCAGCCTGATGCCACGCTGGAGAGCCTGGGTCTGGACTCCCTGGCAGTCATTGAATTCATGTTCCAGGTCGAAGACAAGTTCGACATCCAGATTCCAGACCAGGCCAATCCACCGCGCACCCTGAGTGAAATGGTTCAACTGATCGAACCTTTGCTGGCATCCGGCAAGCCTGCGGCCTGAGCCCGAGCGGCACCGCCAGTATCGCCATGCGTCGCGTAGCCATCACGGGTCTTGGCGTTGTTTCCCCCATCGGAACCGGCACCCCGGCATTTTTTGAGGCCTTGCTAGCGGCACGTTCGGGCATCCGGCCCATTGATGTGCCCTTTCCCACTGGCACCGAAAGCGTGCTGGGAGGCGCCGTTGAGTTCGATCCCGACCTCCATTTCCCCCGCGCACGGCTGCTGACCATGGACCGGGTCAGCCAGTATGCGTTGGTCGCGAGCCGCGAAGCCATGGCGCAGGCGGGTCTGAGCCAAGCCGGTGACCTGGAACGCAGCTTTGCGCCAGAACGTTTTGGTGTCTCGCTCGGCACCGGCAGCGGTGGGGCCGGCTCCACCGACGTGGCTTACACAGCACTGCTCGAGCAAAAAGTGGCGCGCCTTCGCCCCATGACCGTGGTGCTATCCATGTACAACGCCATTGCCGCCCATGTCTCCATGGAATTCGGCCTCAAAGGCCCGAGCAGCACGGTTTCCAATGCCTGCGCATCGTCTGCCACCTCCATTGGCGACGCCTTCCGGCAGATTCGCCACGGCTATGCCGACGCCATGTTGGTAGGAGGGGCTGAAGCCTTGCTGAACCGCGGCACCATCAAAGCCTGGCAGGCCATGCACACCCTGGCCAAGCCGCATGCCGATGGTGCAGAAACCTCGTGCCGTCCGTTTTCGGTTGACCGCTCCGGCCTCGTACTGGCCGAAGGCGCTGCCATGCTGGTTCTGGAAGATTGGGAAAGTGCCAAAAAGCGCGGCGCCAATATCCTGGCCGAGCTCTGCGGCTACGCATCCACCACCGACGCCCACCACCTGACGCAACCCGACGCGCAGGGCCAGGCACGCGCCATGGCCCTGGCCCTTGCCGATGCGGGACTGCAAACAAGCGATATCGGTTACCTCAATGCCCACGGAACCGCCACCGAGGTCGGTGACGTGGTTGAGACCAACGCCATCAAGCTGGCGTTCGGGGAGCTGGCAGGGCGCTTGCCGATCAGCTCGAGCAAAGGTGTGCACGGACACGCCATGGGCGCCGCCGGCGCCATGGAGTTCATCGCCAGCCTGATGGCCCTGCGCTCCGGGCAACTCCCGCCGACGGCATTTCTGGTGAACCCCGACCCCCGCTGCGATCTGGACTACATTCCGCGGGAGGCACGCGATGCCAAAGGCTTGCGCGCTGTCATGTCCAACTCATTTGCCTTTGGCGGCTCCAACGCCGTGCTGGTGGCAAAGACCGCCTGAGCGCGCCGGCCCGCATCACGCATGGCGGCCGACGCCGGCCCATCAACTGATCATTGGGCAGCGCGAATTTTTTTCACCAATGCGGTGGTCGAATAGCCATCCACAAACGGAATTGCGCGGGCACTGCCGCCGTAGGCCTTGACTGCCGCGGTCTCGGCCAGCGTTTCCATGTCGTAATCCCCGCCCTTGACCAGCAGGTCCGGCTGAAGTTCTCGGATCAATTCAAGCGGCGTATCTTCGTCAAACCAGGTCACCAGGCTGACTGACTCAAGCGCCGCCATCATGGCCGCGCGGTCCTGTTCGTTGTTGAGTGGCCGTTCGGGGCCCTTGCCCAGCCGCCGGGCCGACGCGTCAGTGTTCAGCGCCACCACCAGACTTGCCCCGAGCGCGCGGGCATCGGCCAGATAGGTGACATGCCCGCGGTGCAGCACATCGAACACGCCGTTGGTGAAGACAACCGGGCGCGGCAGGGAAGCCAAACGCTCCCGCGCCTCGTCTCGTGAAACGATTTTTCGCAGAAAGCCGGGGGAGAGGTGTTCGCTGGACATCGGGGGACTTTAACGGAAGGCCTGCGCCACGATCTCGACTTGCAAGCCCCCGTCAAGTTCGGCGCCAACCACAGCCCGTTGCGGCCAGGCACTGCTGTCGTCACCAATCCAGGCCCGCCAGGCGATATCGAGCTGCGGTTTGTGCTGCATGTCCGCCACGAAGATCTGCACGCTGAGCAAGCCGGCGCGGGATGTCCCCGCTTGCAGCAGGTGGGTGTCGAGCATTTCCAGTGTTTGCGAAAGCTGCCCCCGGAAATCCAGGGACGCGTCGCTGGCATTGGCCACCGCAAAAACCTGCGCACCGCGCGCAACCACGCGGCTCCTGCCGCCCGAGGCACTCGGCCATCGGACGTCTTGCATCAGGCGTTGGCGGAGGCTTGCTTGGCGGCGAGGGACTCTGCCAGTTCCTTGCCGATTTCCTTGCGGTAGCGGTTGAGCTCCTGAACGCTTTTGAAGCTCTGGTTCATCAGCAGGCTGAGGTTGTGCAAGATGCGCTCAACCACCTTGCCCTCCCACACCGCGTCAAACTTGATCTGCGTATCCAGCCAGTGCTCAAGCCACTCGGGGTTGGGAAGCCGGCTCTGGATGGTGTCGCGCGGAAACAGGCTTTTATTGACATGGAGATTGGTCGGGTGCAGCGCCTGGGCGGTACGCCGCGCGCTGGCCATGAGGACACCGACTTTGGTGAAAGCGGATTTCGCCTCATTGCCAAAATTATTGATGGCGCGCTTCATGTAGCGCAGGTAAGCGCCGCCGTGGCGAGCCTCGTCCTGGCTGAGCTGGGTGTAAATTTGTTTGATGACGGGTTCGGTGTGCCATTCACTGGCGCGGCGGTACCAGTGGTTCAGGCGGATCTCACCGCAAAAATGCAGCATCAGCGTTTCCAGCGCAGGCGCCGGTTCAAATTCGAAACGCACTTCGTGCAGTTCCTTTTCCGTAGGCGCAAGTTCCGGGCGGAAGCGTTTGAGGTATTCCATCAGCACCAGCGAGTGCTTCTGCTCTTCAAAAAACCAGATCGACATGAACGCCGAAAAATCGCTGTCGTCCTTGTTGTCGCGCAGAAACATTTCGGTGGCAGGCAAAGCCGACCATTCCGTGATCGCATTCATCTTGATGGTCTGGGCCTGTTCATCGGTCAGTTTGGACGCGTCAAAACTCGCCCAGGGGATGTCCTTGTCCATGTCCCAACGGACGGATTCGAGTTGCTTGAACAGTTCGGGATAAAGCATTGGGAGCTCCTTCGAAAGGGATACGCAGATACGTCTGCCTCGGATGTCGTGTCACGCATCCTGGGTACTTGTAACGATTTTAGGCGGCTAATGTGACAACGGGCGATTTATAGGATATTTACCGCCAAATCAGGCTAATTCGGACCCCATTCCGGCGCGTTGCCCCACACCCGCGTTCTTTTTGGTCTGGCGCGGCTACGCCTGTTTCTAAGCCAAGCGGACGGAATCACCTGAATCCGCTGCCGCGGGGGCGGCGTATTGTCAGGGCAATGCCGCACAACACACCCACCGCACGCCATTGGCGCAAAATGAATTGGTCCGATCACACCCCGGAGTGAACCCATGCGAATCGCTACTTTGGTCCCACGCACAGCCCTTCGATGGTTGGTACTTGCCACACTGCCGGCTCACGCTTTGCTGGCCCCTGCCATCGCGCAAGCCGCAGCACCGCAGGAAGCGAGCCCCCCGCCCGCAGCGTGTGCGCCCTTGCTGCAACACCAGTTTTTACGGCTCCAGGACGAGAAACCGCAGTCGCTTTGCCAATACAGCGGCAAGGTCGTGGTGGTGGTCAATACCGCCAGCTTCTGCGGCTTCACGTCGCAGTACAAGGGGCTTGAAGCGCTTTACGCCCGCTACCAGGAACGCGGACTGGTGGTGTTGGGCTTTCCTTCCAATGACTTTTCCCAGGAAACGGGCAGCAACAAGGAGATTGCGGACTTCTGCGAAAACACCTTTGGCGTGAAATTTCCGATGTTCACCAAAACCAGCGTCACCGGGAAGGACGCCAACCCCCTGTTTCAAAAGCTGGCGGCCCGTACCGGCACCGCGCCGCGCTGGAATTTCTACAAGTACGTCATTGCCCGGGACGGCGCCCACGTCGTGAGTTTCAACTCCATGGCCGACCCGGCCAGCGCACTCTTTCTCACAGAAATCGAGAAGCAGCTTGCCGCAAAATAGCAACGAAAAGTGTGCTTTTTTGCAAAGTCCGCAGCGAGTCGCTCTTTACCGGAGTGGGCATTTTTGTGTTTTTTGATGCGGCAAGCGCGCGCATCCCTACCTTGGTTCACGCTCGGTTCCCCCCGGGCTAGCTGCGGTTTCGGCAGCCGGCTCGGCAAGAGGGCCCGGCCGTTTTCTGCCATGGCCCGCGTGCATCCGCAGACACACCCCATACCAACTTGGTTAACAAAAATTTACGTGCCAACGGGTAGGCATGTGGGGAACTCCATGGGACCATGGACGCTCATACCTTGGCAGGTGTAATTTGGTTTGCACCGGCAAGAACAGTTTCATTGTTGCGAAGCCTTCTGAGCCGTCCAGGTTCAGCTGCAATCCCGGGGCGCTCCTCCTCCTCCCTCCCTCCCTCGTTCGCGCCGGGGCGCTTCGCAGCATTTTTATATTCAGGGGTATGCCGGCTAGCGAGACCCGGTGCCCGTCGCCCGTCCGCGATGCTACAGAGTCTGGGTACCCGCGGCCCTCGCCCGCTATCTATTTCATAGCTGCTCGCACTGGCTCCCATTGGGCTTCAAGCGCTTTTCTCTTGAAATATTCCCTGCAGGACACCCCTACACGGTTGACCCATGCTAAATGCGGAGAAAAACCCCGTATGCAGCACCGCTTTATGCATCAAATAGCCGCTAATCCCAATGCTGGTGTGCGCAAGCAGCTATTAAATTAATAGCAAATACCCGCCAGCAAGGTCACGTTGAAAAGCTCAGCGCAACCCTGGGCTGAGTTGAGTGACGACGCCCAGTCGCGTCCGCAGATCAACCCGGCGGAATGCTCTCCGCAAAGCTGGGGCGTTGCATCAGCTTGTCTTGCAGCCGGGTCAGGTTTGGATACATCTCACGCCAGTTGATCTGCGCAAAGCGCAGGTCGAGATAGCCGAGTGCACAGCCGACGGCCACGTCGGACAGGCTGAAGTGAATGCCGCTGCAAAACGCCTTGTCGCCCAGGCCTGTGCTCATGGCCTTGAGGGTGGCCTCGATCTTGCCCATCTGGCGGTCGATCCAGGGGTCGCTGCGCTGTTTCGTGTGGCGGCCGGACCAGGTGGCCTCGAGGCGTGCCAGGATGGCGGCGTCCATGAGGCCGTCAGCCAGGGCTTCCCAGGTTTTGACTTCGGCGCGTTCGCGGCCTTGCGTGGGAATGAGTTTGCCGACGGGAGACAGGGTGTCGAGGTATTCGACGATCACGCGGGAGTCAAACACGGCTTCGCCGCCTTCCATGACCAGGCAGGGCACCTTGCCCAGCGGGTTCGATGCCTGGATGGTGGTGTTGGCTGCCCAGACGTCTTCCAGGATGAACTGGTAGTCGAGTTTTTTCTCGGCCATGACGATGCGCACTTTGCGCACATAGGGGCTGGTAGCGGATCCGATGAGTTTCATGATGGGTGTGAGATCGTGGTCCGAGGGGAAGAGCATTCTATCGAGTAAGCCCACAGCCCCGGCTGACGGCGGGTAAAGCTTCTCAAATATGCACATATTGCGGGTAGCCGGCCTCGGGCTGGAACACTCAGGGCGGTAAGGCCTCCGGCCTACAATTGGCGGATGAGCTCTTCCCCTCCTTTTTCCACCATTAATGCGCTGTCCCCGCTGGACGGCCGCTACGCGAGCAAACTGAACCAGTTGCGCCCCCTGATGTCCGAGCAGGGCTATATGCACCGCCGCGTGCAGGTGGAAGTGGCCTGGTTCATCGCGCTTTCCGATGCCAAATTTGCGGAGTTCAAGCCGCTGAGCCCCGGCGCCCGCACGTATTTGTTGGGTCTGGTCAAAAACTTCTCGGAAACCGACGCCTCGGCCATCAAGGACATCGAAAAAACCACCAACCACGACGTGAAAGCGGTCGAGTACTGGATCAAGTCGAAGTTTGAAGCCCGGCCGGAGCTGCAGGGCGCCAGCGAATTTGTGCACTTTGCCTGTACCAGTGAGGACATCAACAACACCAGCCACGCGCTGCAGCTTAAAAGCAGCCGCGACCTGGTGGTGTTGCCGGCGCTCGATAAAGTCATTGCGCAGCTGCGCGAAATGGCCCACATCTACGCCGAAGAACCCATGCTCAGCCGCACGCACGGCCAGACGGCCAGTCCAACCACGGTCGGCAAGGAAATCGCCAACGTGGTGGTGCGGCTGGCCAATGCCCGCGACAAGATCGCCAGCATCAAGCTGATGGCCAAGATGAACGGCGCGGTGGGCAACTACAACGCCCATCTTTCGGCCTGGCCCGACTTTGACTGGGAAGGCTTCAGCCGCAACGTGATTGAAACGCCCGAGCCGCTGGGCCTGGGCCTGACCTTTCAGCCCTACAGCATCCAGATCGAGCCGCACGACTACATGGCCGAGCTGTTTGACGCCGTGGCCCGCACCAACACCATCCTGATCGACCTGGCCCGCGACATCTGGGGTTATGTGAGCGTGGGCTACTTCAAGCAACGCCTGAAAGACGGCGAGATCGGTTCTTCGACCATGCCGCACAAGGTCAACCCGATTGATTTTGAAAACGCCGAAGGCAATTTAGGCCTGGCCAACGCGCTGCTGCGGCACCTGAGCGAAAAGCTGCCGATTTCCCGCTGGCAACGCGACCTGACCGACTCCACCGTGCTGCGCAACATGGGCGTGGCGCTGGGCTATGCCGTGCTGGCCTACAACTCGATGAGCGTGGGGCTGAACAAGCTCGAGCTCAACCGTGAAGCGCTGAGCGAAGACCTGAACAGCTCATGGGAAGTGCTGGCCGAGCCGATCCAGACAGTGATGCGGCGTTACGGCGTGCAAGGCGCTTACGAGAAGCTCAAGGAAGTCACGCGCGGCAAAACCGTGAAGGCGGAAGACCTGCACGCGCTGATCCGTTCGCTGGAAATTCCCGAAGCGGAAAAAGAACGCCTGCTGAAGATGACCCCTGGCACCTATGTCGGCATGGCGGCCATATTGGCCAAAAAAGTCTAAAAAGCTAGATCCCCCCGTCCAGGCTCACTGCGTGTAGCCTGTTCCCCCCTCAGGGGGCGGCGCCTGTGGCCCGGCTAAGCCGGTTCCACGGCCCCCACTGATGTGGAGTTGAATGCGGCGGTTGAGTTGGGCTCTCCAACCCAGCATGAGCCGCGGGACTGGCTTCGCCAGACCGCAGGCGGGCAGCCCCCTCGGGGGGCAGCGACCCACACGAAGTGGGGGAGCGTGGGGGCTACATATCCCTGCCGCAGGCCCAGCACTGCTCGAAACCACCTTCCACGGTTTCACCGCAGGCGCATAGCCAGCGCCGCTGCGGCATGTTCTGCAGGTTGTCGAGCAACTCCCGGGCGCGGGACTCTTGTTCGTTGTGGGTTAGCCAGACTTCGGGCTGGCACTGGTCGGGCGGCAGCTCACCGGCCACGCTGCCCAGAAAATAGCGTTGCACGCTGGCGGCGATACCGGCGTTCTGCAGCACATCAACCCACAGCGCGGCAATGGCGATATTGGGGGCCCGCGTCAGTCTCAGCATGTTGCCAGTGTAGCGACTTCACTATCAAATTCATAGCTGCTTGCGCTCGCTGTACCTGGGCTGCAAGCCCAAAACGCCTATAGTTTTGGTGTTGAGGCGGGCGCGGTGGCAGCAATGTCCTTCGGCGCATCCCTGGCGCTGTTCTCAAGGGCGCGATCGGCGTAGCGGCCAAATCGCCAGGCCGTGGCCTCCTGCGTGATGCGCCGCCAGGTGCCGCGCTTCTCGGCGGGCGTCATCTCTGGCCAGTGCTGCACTTCGTCAAACGTCCGGCCGCACCCCTTGCACAGGGCGTCCCCCTGGCTGGTGGAGCAGATCGCGATGCAGGGCGTATCGGCTGTCGTGTCGTACCAGGTGCGCCACGCCGCCAGTGCCTTGGGCGGGAAGCTTTTTTCGTCGGCTTCTTCCTCATGGTAAAAAACCAGGAGCGCGTAGACCTCGGCCAGCGCACGCAACTCGGGCGCCAGCGTCACGCCATCGGGCGAGGGCTTTTTGTCACGCCAGTAGTTGATGGCGGCTTCTATATCGGTGATGTGGATGCCGGGCATGGAGCGGTGGGTCTAGGGGGCCGCGGTGAAGCAGCCATGAAGCGCGAAAGTGGCAGCGCCGGGCCGTTCATTATCGGCTAGACGCGCCGGCCTTCCTTTCATGGGGAAATACGGCCGTGCCTCCCTGCCGCGCGGGCAAGTGGCACCCGCGGGTTGCAAAGAATCATTTTTTATTGTCAAATACCCACCCGAAGGGGAGTAACTCCCTCGTTTTGCTGCAATACACGAAAACAGACACCACAGCAAAATCGCTAACAACAAGTCGTCATTACGAAGTTCACACTTCCGGCTTGTTGGGCATGCAGCGACACTGCATGTCGAGCCAGACCTTCGATTGAAACCTGAACAGGTTTGATCGAGGCATTCGCGGCGTCCATTCACGCCGCCCCAAGCCACTCATCACACCCGTTCCGGTTTCTCGAAGCCGGGAATCCGTCGTGCGCCGGCACGCGGATTTCCAAGTCGAAACTTGACATGGAGTGTGAACGTGGAACTATTTACGACCCCCTGGTGGTCCGCCTTGCTGGCGATCATCCTCATTGACCTGGTGCTCGCAGGCGACAACGCCATCGTGATTGCACTGGCCGCACGCAACCTGCCATCCCATTTGCAGAAAAAAGCCATCGTGTGGGGTACGGTCGGCGCGATTGTGGTTCGCTCTGCCATGACTGTGGGCGTGGTGTGGCTGCTTAAAATCCCGGGCCTGATGCTGGTGGGCGGCCTGGGGCTGCTGTGGATTGCCTACAAGCTGCTGGCCGACCAGGGCAACAAGGAACACGATGGTCCTGTCGCCCACACCTTCTGGGGCGCGATGAAAACCATCGTGGTGGCCGACGCGCTGATGGGTGTCGACAACGTGCTCGGCGTAGCCGGTGCGGCGCACGGCTCGTTTGACCTCGTGGTCATCGGGCTGCTGGTCAGCATACCCATCGTGGTGTTTGGCAGCACCCTGGTGCTCAAACTGGTGGAACGCTTCCCCATCATCATCAACCTGGGCTCCGCCGTTCTAGCCTTTACCGCCGCGAAAATGATTGTGAGCGAGCCGCTGCTTGACCCGATCTATGGCGGCCCGGGCACCATGCCCTCGGCCGAAACCCTGCACCTTGCCGCGCAATGGGCCACTTATGCCCTTGCAGTGGCCGGCGTCCTGGGAGCGGGGTGGTGGGCCACACGGCGCTCACGGTCCGCACGGAATGCCGACCTGATCCCGCACTGAAACCAGCAATCCCGTGGGGCCTTGAGCCCCCTTTGTAGCCAGCGAGCTTTCTAAAACGACGACAACTTAAGGAGAACTTTATGGACAACATCATTGTGTACATCGACGATGCCTCATATGCCCTGCAGATGCTGCAACCCATGCTGCCCACCGGCCAGTCCCGCAGCCCCACCCGCTGGATCGTGGTCGGCTGCGCGCCCCGCGTGACGCACCGCGTCAGCAAATGGGTCACTCACAGCGCGCGTGAAAGCTGGCGCGGCAAGTGGGCTGAAAAGGTATTTGCACAACTGACGCCCGTTTTGCAAAAAGAGGGTGACGCAGTGCTCACCCAGCTGGCCCAGGCCGCGCTCATCACGCAGACCGAAAGCCTCATCAAACAGTACGGCGCCGCACGGGTGCTGGACGCGCGCCGGCCGAAGTTTGGCCAGGACATGCAACCCGTTACGGCATCGCAAGCCCAGGAAAGCCACGGCATCCTGGGGTACGCCACCGCGCTGGCCGGCGCCGGGCTGCTGGTGGCAAGCGACTGACCGTGTGGCTCCAGCGCTGGCGGAGTTTGGCCGTAGGCCTACGCCAGAGCCAAACGCCGCGGCGTCGAGTGGCGAGAGCGGGCTGTCAGCAGCCTCTCGTCAGGCACCCTGTCCGCCCGGCCTTTGACTGGGCTGCTTCGGGCGGGCCAAGTGGTATTCTTTCCTTATGAAACTAATCCTCAAATGGCTTTTAAGTGCAGCGGCCTTACTGGCTGTTGCCTACCTCTACCCCGGAGTGGTGGTAACCAGCTTTACCGGAGCGCTGGTCGCTGCAGCAGTGCTGGGGGCCCTCAACATGGTGGTGCGCCCTATCCTGGTTCTGCTGACGCTGCCGGTCACGCTGGTGACGCTGGGCCTGTTCCTGTTTGTCATCAACGCACTGATGTTCTGGGCTGCGGCCGGCCTGATTGACAGCCTGAAAGTCACGGGGTTTACCGCCGCACTGATAGGCTCGCTGATTTACTCGGTGCTGCAGCTAGCGATCGATTTTGTCCTGGAGCGCCTGCTCTTTAACAAGTGACTCCGTCTGGCGGGTTCGCGTGTCAAGGATGGAGCCTTCCACATAGTCTGCGCTGCCCGGGCTCGTGCGCATCAGCCCCTGTGCCGCTTTGAAGCGGTCTAGCGCGGCCGAATAGTCCAGCTGGGCAGCGCGGCTTTCCGCGTCAGCCCGGATCGCCCGGACTTGCTGGTTCTGCTTTCCGTAGGCTACCGCGAGCAGCTGCCAGGCCATCGCGTCCTTGGGATGGACGGCCACCCAGCTTTGCAGTCGACCCGAGACTTCCGGCGCGCGATTGGCGGCCATTAAGGATTGCGATTGCAGCAACACCTCTGCGCGCGATGTTGCTTTGGCAATATCGGTTGACGCGGCCGTCGAGGGAACAACTCCGGCCAACAGGTCAATTTCAACCGCCAGCAAATCCACCGCATTGACGAGCTGCGGAGCATCCACCGGGGCAAGAGGTTTGAGCCGGCTCAACAAGCTTTTGGCAGTGGGAAAGTCACGCAACTGGGCAGCGGCAAATGCGCCGCCGTACAGTGCCCCCGCATCACGCACGTTGCCAGGTGTAGCCGGTGACTGCAAAGGCCCTGTCGGCGCGGCACCCCGTTGCGCCTCGGCCACCATGGTGCGCAGCCCATCGACGCCAGGAGCCGCCAGAATGCGTGCCCGCGACGCCATCATGGCATGAAGCACGCGCGCCTTGGCGGAGTCAATTTCCTTTTCATGCGAGGGCTTTGCGGCGTCTGCCGACGACAGCTGCACGCGCGCACGCGCCTCGGCAATTCGTTCGGTCGTCAAGGGGTGCGACCTCAGGTAGGGAAAGGATCCGTTGTCGTTCAGGCGTGAGGCCTGTTGGAGTTTCTCGAACATGGCCGAAACGCCCCGGCTTTCAAATCCGGCATCGGTCATGACCCCGAAACCCACGCGATCAGCCTCCCGCTCCATGTCCCTGGAGAAGTTGAGTTGGTTCTGCATCGCAACCGCCTGCCCGCCGACGATGGCGGCGTTGCCAGCACTGCTGCTCTTCCCGGCTGCCAGAACGCCGAGGATCATGGCGGCAATCATCCAGGGGGTCTGGCGCGACTGCTGCGTCAGCATGCGCGCAATGTGCCGCTGCGTGACATGGCTGAGTTCATGGCCCATCACCGCAGCCATTTCGTCTGCACTGCTCACCGCCGCCATCAAGCCCAGATGCACACCGAAATAGCCACCGGGCAACGCGAAGGCATTGATACTGCGGTCCCGGATCATGAAAACCTGCCACGCAAACCGTTCATCGAGCTCGGCATTCAGTTCACCCCGAGCCTTTGCGGCAGCCACCAGCGGCAACCAGATGCTTTGAAGGTAATCGCCCAGCACCGGATCGTCAATGTAGTCGGGGTCACGGTAGATGCTGACAGCAATGCGGTCTCCGATGCGACGTTCTGCGGCGGCTGCCAGGTCGGAGGTTTCACCCAGCGAGGGTAATGAACCCGTCGTTCCCCCGCTGACACCGGTCGGCACTTGAGCGAGGCACAAATGCGCTGACGTAGTCAGTGCCACGACACCCAGCGCAAGTCGGCTTATGGCGAGACTTCGCTTTAAATGCTTGGGTTCAGAATGGATCGATGGGTACAAAAGCGATCACCTCTGCGGTGCGAGCGTCCAAGAGGACGGTCCAGAACGTCTGCCGGCCCACCAGGGGAAGATACGCAATGGTATCCGGCGGCCGCTGCTGTCCCAGAGCAGATCTCAAGGCTGTGTCGATGTCGGCAACCCGGCCGGGGAAACGGGCCTTCAATTCAGACACCGGATGTGCACGTTTGAGCACTTCTGGCTTGGCCTGCTCATAGCTTTGCCAGAGCCCAGGCCGGGCACCCAACGACGCGCCCTCAACGGCGGCCATGGTCGCTTCAAAACCTTCCTGGGAAGTTTTGAAAGCACGTATGGAAAGCAACGTAGGCCCCATGAGAGGAAGACGCTGCAGTCCCGGAGGGGCCAGATGCATTTCCTCCGATGGGATATCGACGGCGTGAACCACCCGGAAACGATCAATCTCAAACACCAGATGTACCGGCCTGGCAATGGCAACGGTCCATAAACCATACGACAATGCGGCCAATTGCAGCACACCAATGACGGCCAAATCCCGGCGCAGCTCCTTCAGGGGCTTCTTGCGGTTAAAAACGGTCAGCGTCAGCAGGGGCCCCATGACCACATCCACCGCGATCACAATCAAAAACAATTCGCGGCCGCCAGAGATTTCGCGGTAAGGGTAGGGATACCACACGCCAAAAACCAGCAAGGCAGCCAGCAAGGCAATCAACAAACTAATTCCGAAATGAATACCAGCGGCCGTTAGCCGCGCCTTCAAAGAGCTTTGGTTCACAAACATGGTCTTATGATGAGGGATGGTTGTAAAGGTTTTGTAACAGCATGACATCTTCTTCACCGCTCACCCACTTTGACGACCAGGGCCAGGCGCACATGGTCGACGTCGGGGCCAAGACGGCTACGCACCGCATTGCAATAGCGCAGGGCCGTATCGTAATGAATCCAGCCACGCTGTCCATTATTCTTCAGGGCACCGCGAAAAAAGGCGACGTACTGGGAATCGCACGTGTTGCCGGAATCATGGCGGCGAAAAAAACGAGCGACCTGATTCCACTGTGCCATCCATTGGCTTTGACTCGGGTGGCCATCGATTTCACCCCGGATGAGGAGAGTTCTTGCATTGCCTGTTCAGCCACAGTAGAAACCATTGGCCCAACCGGCGTTGAAATGGAGGCACTGACTGCGGTCCAGATTTCGCTATTGACCATCTATGACATGTGCAAAGCAGCAGATCGAAGCATGATCATTACCGACGTGCATGTGCTTGAAAAGCATGGCGGTAAATCAGGTAGTTTTGTCCACGGAGCGTTATAGCGTGGCTCCGCCTCTCACTTCTGCCGCTCCCCTCAATGGAGTTCCGATAGTGGATTTATTGTTTTGCCGCGTCCATTGTGCATATTCCATTGGGAAAGCGGCCCTGTAGCGCGCCAGATGTTCGACGGCTACATCGTCGAAACCGAGCATTACCGCACTTTCAATAAGCTTTTCAATAACGCGTGGCTCCGGTGAATAGTGCAGCAGTGCGCTTGCCGTATTGAATGTCCACATGGCGTTTGCAGGTGTCAGCGGTGTGAGCGACATCTGGGCAAAGCGCACCTGATCTGCAAATAACCACGAGTTCTCAACTTTTGCCAGCGTATCGCTGCGATAGGCCATGGCTCGGTCATCAACGGGAAGATAGATCTGGCTGACGCGGCGGTAATCCCACGCGGTATAGATAGCGGCAATTAGCAGAAGGGCACCCAGCAATGGCATGCCTACAGCTGATAGGCGACCCGTTGCTGATGACTTTGACCGTTGCACCGAAATCGGAGCCCCATCGTCGCGCCGCCAGAGCATTGCGATGCAAAGGCAAAAGGCCATCAGGAATGGGCCGTACCAGAGCGGATATTCGAGCATGCTGTGGAGCAAAATCACAAAAAGCACAGTCCATGCAAGTTGGCGTGTCGGATGAGTTTCACGCCATGGCGTACGCTGGATCATCCAGTATAGAAAGGCGCCACAAGCAAGTGACGAAGCGGGAAGCCCCAACTCGACAGCAAGTTGCAAAGGTAAATTGTGTGCGTTGTCGAGTATTTGACAGAATCGCGGGCCTTGGTAGGCGGTGATGTAATGCGCGTAATCCAGCTCACCCCATCCCCAACCAAACCACGGCTTCTGGCCAATGAGACTCAACACATTCGACCAGAGCGTCAAACGACTAACGCAAGGTTCATCGCCGGCCAGAAATCGCGCCGCCGCACCGTAAACAGATGGGTCCAGTCCGACAACCCATGGCAGGAAGAGTATGCCCAACACATACACAACTGCGGATACCCACAATAACCATCGAGTGGGGGATGTTCGCCCTCCCCCCCAATACCACCACAATCCAGCCACCAAAAACAACTGCACCATGCCGGTACGGGAGGAAGAGGCGGCATTGCCCAACGCAAGTACCCCAGCGCCAAAGACAAGCAAGCGCTGGCGATCAGGCTCCACAGCCGAAGTAAAGCGCTCCGCATCCCTCACCGACCACCAGATCACCGCGGCCAAGGCAATATTGGTTAGGGTGGCAAATTGATTGCGCTGGCGCAAATTCGCAAAGGCCTCACCCAGGCCTGCTTTGGCCACCCAGGGAGCGAGAGCATCGGCGTGGCCTGAGTATTGCAACAGGGCAAAGACGCAGCTGATCGTCCCCGCCAGAATCCAGGCCCGGGAAACCGGAACGGCCCAATGCAGGCCGAACGGAGCGTCATCGCCCACTTTATTGATATTCGGCGAAAGGGCTCGAAGAGCAATTAATCCAGCACTGGCAGCGAGGCTTATCAGCAATGGATAAACATTCGGTGATGGACCTGCGGCGAATGGATTGAGCCACGGCAAGGTAACTAAAAAAATTACGAGGGTATGGTGCATGTACAACTGGGTGACCTAAACGCCGCGCCTACTGCCTCTTATGATTTCGCCGCACACGCTGACTGTCAGGGTGTTAGCACCTTAGCCAACTCAGGGTATTGTTGCTGCCGCTCCCGTAGAACATCGACAGCAGCCTGATAGTAGAACGCACCATACATGCCGCGAATCACGGCCATTTCACGGGTCGCTCCTTCCGGGTCACCATTCAAACCCAAGGCCAAGGCGTAACGCACCGCCAAAGCCCCATAAGGGAACCGAAGTGATGTTTTGCGCAGATTTTCGATGTCCTGCTCGTTCATTCCTGGGGTCGGTTGTTGCCGACCGGCATTGAGCATTGACCCCATGTGTGAAAGCATCCATATATGTGGAACTTCATAATCCGCAGGGGTTTTCCCAACGCGTAGGTTTTCAAAGCGCACGACCCTGAAGTCTTCCTCAATAAGAAAGTACTCGTAAACCATATAGGTTCCAAGGACAAACCATATGCCCAAAGCGGCACCCACCCAGCGAAGATCAAGCCTCTTGGTTTTTTGGTCTGGGAGCGACCCTTCGACCACGCCAACCATTAATCCGGCAGCCAGTAAAAAATAGGAATAGGCAAACGGAAACTCGACCATGCTGTGTATTGCTACAGGCAGCAGGACAGCCATTGCGTAAACAGCATTGGAGTCTTTTGCCATTTTGATGCGCTTTGCGAACCACCAGGCAATTGCAGCGGTCAAAAGCGCGCCCAGCGGTACGCCGTTCCACGCCAAAAGATCGAGAACTGCGTTATGCGCATAACTGAATGTGAGACTTCCCGGTACAGCGATGCTGCCTGCAGCATGGGCAGTCGGTGTTTGATTCCATCCATAGCCAATCCAAGGCGACTCCGCTATGCCTGCGAGCATCTGGCGCCACATGATTGAGCGGGCTCCGTCGGTAAAGCGCACGCCACCGCGAGAATTACTTAACAGCAGTACCTCATGGATATATGGCAGCGCAAAAACAGCTACCGCGAACATCAGTAGCCAGATCAAAACATGTTTTGTCGGCAAGCGATAGGTGTCGGCTTTGTTTTTGTAGACGAGAAATATTGCTACTACCAACGCACTGAGCATACCGGCGCGCGATTGGCTTAACACCAGCGCTATTGTCATAAAGCCGATGCCCGCAAACAGCCCGGCTTGGCCAATGCGCCTGCGTTCAAACGTCCAGACCAAGCATGCCATGCCCATGAGCATGAGGGTCGCAAGCTGGTTTGGCTGGCCAAGGTTGCCCATGGCGCGATTATTTTCATCATCTGCTTGCACGAGATAAACAGTGAAGATTTCGGTAAGGCTGAGCCACTGAAGTAATCCGATTGCGGCGGAAACCAGCGCGACCAGCCAAAGCGTGTAGAAGATCGGCGTCAGTACCTTCGTGGAATCGCGTTCGTCGACGGTATAACTATAGCCAAGCCATATTGCGGCACTTAGCGAACCAAGAAACAGCGAAGTCACCAAGGCATCGCCGGCAAAAAAACTGATTCGCAGCAGATATTGCATCCACGGTATCAGTGCCAAGGCAATCACGAAAAATACGGCGCGAGGCGCTTTAGCTGATGAGCCCGCTACACCGAGGCACCGACTCGCCAGCATTAGCCCAACGCCTAGCAACGCCAGGGTTTCGGAATGGAAATTAACCCATGGCCTGTAGTGATCGTAAGCCAGCCAAGCCCAGCCAAAAAAAAGAATTCCGAAAGCGTGTAAAAGAGAAGTGACCATAAAAAAAGCGGCCAGAGCCGCTTTCTTGATATTTAAAAATATGCAATGAATTAAAGTGCGCGGCACGAGCCTGGCAAATACTTTGGCAACACAGGGCTGGTAGCGCCAGGGCCACAAATCCATGAATTGATGGTTCCACCCACAGCTGGTGGAGTGCACGTAGTAAATGTCGTCTGCGTAGCTGCATTACACGCCGCGAGTCGTACAGTACCGCCAGCAGCACCGTTAGCCGCATTGTTCATGGCTTGCGTTGTCACAGTGATAACTGCATTACCAACGACTGGCGTAGCGGCCAACGCACTGGTCATTACCGTTGCAACGTACTTGGTTCCCGAGGCAGCAATGGATTGCTCACAACCCCAGCCGTTCGCAACGATAGTCGTTCCGGACGAAGCAGATTGAATGGTTTCAGTCATGCTGGTACGACACTGCGATGCAGCCAGAATTGCTTCCGACATTTTCGCACGTACGGTGTAATCTTGATATGCAGGCAGAGCCACTGCAGCCAAGATACCGATAATCGCCACGACGATCATCAATTCGATCAGAGTAAAACCCTTTTGAATGGAGTGCGTCATAAATTCCACTTGAGTAAAAGTCTACCAAAGGCCAAACCGACGAATGTCAAATAATATAGACAATCAGCGGGACAAACTGCTTTTCGCAAGCTTTCGATAAAAAAAGCGGCCATAGCCGCTTTTTTTTGAACTATCTCAAAGTGCGCGGCACGAGCCTGGCAAATATTTTGGCAACACAGGGGTGGTATTGCCAGGGCCACAAATCCACGAATTGATGGTTCCGCCCACAGCTGGTGGAGTGCACGTAGCAAATGTCGTCTGCGTAGCTGCATTACACGCCGCGAGCCGTACAGTACCGCCAGCAGTGCTGTTAGCCGCATTGTTCATGGCTTGGGTTGTCACAGTGATAACCGCATCGCCAACAGCTGGCGTGGCAGCCAAGCCGCTGGTCATGACCGTTGCAACATACTTGGTGCCCGACGCAGCAATTGACTGCTCACAGCCCCAACCATTAGCCACGATGGTGGTGCCCGAAGATGCGGACTGGATTGTTTCAGTCATGCTGGTACGGCATTGTGAAGCCGCCAGAATGGCTTCAGACATCTTCGCACGGACGGTGTAATCCTGATAAGCAGGCAAAGCCACCGCAGCCAGAATACCGATAATCGCCACGACGATCATCAACTCGATCAGGGTAAAACCCTTTTGGATTGAACGTTTCATAAAAACTCCTTGGTTAAAAAATAGCTAAGTTCAAATGCAGTTTTTGTGCCACGTCAAAGAGGCTGCTTTTCCGTGATTTTTCGGCCGCAAAAGGCCATGAACTTACCTTTTTGGCTTGCGTCTTTAAATTCAACGACATTTTTGTCACTTGATGCAGACGGATCGGACCATCTTCAGGTCTGTCAGCCCCATCAGCACTTTTTCCATGCCGTCCATTTTCAGCGTTCGCATGCCGCTATTCACCGCACTGGCGAACAGATCTGCCACACGGGCGCGCTCCTGAATGAGTTTTTTGGCTGCTTCGTCGGCAATCATCAGCTCATGCAAGCCAATCCGCCCTTTGTAGCCGGTTTTATTGCACTTGTCACAGCCAACCGCGCGGTACAGCGTTAGCTTGTCGTCTTTCCCATAGCGCTCCATCCAGTCTTCATAAAGCTTTTGCGACTCACCGCCGGGATCAGCTTTCCAGGCTTCGGTATGGCGCAGCTCCTCTGAGTATTCCTTGATGAAATCTTTGACTTCCTGGGCACTGGGCTGGTACGCCTCTTTGCAATCACACAGTTTTTTGGCCAATCGCTGAGCCAGGATGCCCAGCAACGCATCTGCGAAATTGAAGGGGTCCATGCCCATATCCAGCAGCCGCGTGATGGACTCGGGCGCTGAATTGGTATGCAGCGTGGAAAAAACCATGTGCCCCGTCAATGAGGCCTCCACACCCATCGCCACCGTTTCTTTGTCTCGGGACTCACCGACCATGATGATGTCTGGGTCAGCTCGCAAAAAAGCCCGCATGACCAGGGCGAAGTCTATGCCCGCTTTCCTGTTGATTTGTACCTGGCGCAACCCTTTTTGGGTAATTTCCACGGGATCTTCGGCGGTCCAGATTTTGGTATCGGGGGTATTCAAGAACTTCAGGATGGAATGCAGCGTGGTGGTTTTTCCGGAGCCAGTGGGCCCACACACATAAAACAATCCGTAGGGCTTGGAAACCGTTTTTTCAAGCCGCTCCTTGTTGTGCGCAGTCAGGCCCAGTTTTTCGAGCGGAATCGGTTCCCCGGCCGCAAGAATACGCATGACCACATCTTCCACCCCCCCCGCAGAAGGGATGGTTGCGACACGCAATTCAATGTCCAGCGGCCCATATTTCTTGAACTTGATCTTGCCGTCTTGCGGTTTTCGCTTTTCGGAAATGTCGAGATCGCACATGATCTTGAGTCGCGTGACCATGGCTTGTCGAAACTGTGCCGGCACTTCGATGTAGGGCTGCAAGGTACCGTCAATACGAAAGCGAATGCCGGTTTTGGCTTTACCGGGCATGGGCTCGATATGGATGTCCGAGACCTTTTGGTTGTACGCGTCAATGATGACCTTGTTGACGAATTTAACCAGTTCGTTGTCCGCCGCGGCGGATTCCAGCGAAGAATCGTCACTGGAATCACCATCAAGCGGAGAGTCCATGTCCGCGAGCAGTTGGTCGATGGAGCTGCCTTCTGCCACTGCACCAAACAGCTGCCCCAGCGTTTCCTCGAATTCAGTCTGTGTCGTCACCCTGTAGGAAAACTTGGAGACTCTCGAGAAGACCTGTGGCACTACACGCGCGCCCCGAACGGCTTCCGGATCCACACACATGACGACCAAGCCATCGGTGGTCTCTTCCAGGGGGATCCAACCTTGCTGCTCAATGAAGTCGCGCTTTAGCGCCCCATGCAACATTTCAGAACGTATGCGCCCGGAGTTGAATGGTTCGTACGCCACACCGAAAAATTTGGCAAGCGAAGCACCGATCTGCGTAGGGCGAATATGGAAATTGGCCATCAACATGTGTTCGACCGATCTCCCTTCGTCACGCGCCTGGACAATGCATTGCTGCAGTTCATCCTGCGATAGCACGCCCTCTGTCACCAGACCATCGTACTTGGTGGCCTTGCGCCTTTGGCTCTCGCCTGCTTTTTGCATGCGCTGGCGTATCGCGATGCCAAGGGTTTTGCACAGCTGGAGTGCGCCATCCTCCTCAAGTTTTCCAAAAGGCTGGTCGCTTCGGTTATTGATGACCTGAAGCACGCCATACAGCGTATCTCCATCCATGACAGGCGCCACCAGCATCTGCTTGGTTCTGTACCCAGAGCGTTTGTCGACCTCCTGGAGAAAGCTCAGGGCGGGATGAATTTTCTTCAGCGCTCCCTCGTCATAGACATCCGCAATGTTGACCATTTGCCGGGACATGGCTACATAGCCCGCGATACTCTGCGCGCTGACAGGGAGTTTCAGGTCGCGGCTGGTGTTGAGGCCCGTTTTGACTTTGGAAACAATGGAGCTGCGATCCTCATTCACTGCGTATAGCGTCAAACGGTCCGCATTAAAGAGCTTGCAAATGTCCTGGCTGGCTTCGAGCATGATCTGCTCGACATTTTCCGTCTCGTGAATCCGGTTGGTGACCAGTTGCAGTTGCCGAAAATACAGAGCCTCGAACGTAACGCCGCGCTCCTGCGGCGGCAGCATTTGCGAGTCAAAAAACTCATCCTCTGGGTCGCGTTCCAATACGGCGCTCATAGCTCAAACTCCTGGCCTGCCCTCAACCACCGGATGTCGTGCGACACATTTTCACCAAATGGACGAGTCTGGTCAAAACGCTGTATCTCGGCCATGATTAGATCTGTCTCGGCCGGCTTGGTGTGGGTAATGTAAATGGGATAGTTATTTCCCCGCTCGATGCAATCAAGCTCGTTGGCCAGTGCATGAGGGGAAAGATGGAGGCTGCGTTTGGCAAGCTCGCGCTCACGATTGCTGAAAGCTGTCTCGATGACGAGCATCGCAACGCTCATCTGATTAATACGAGCCCACAAGGCCGGGTTTTGTTCGGTGTCGCCCGTAAAAATCCAGTACCCTTTTTCTGTGGCCACCGCATAACCCGCCGCGGGGACGGTATGCACGGCAGGGAGCACCTCTATTTGTTTGCCTGCCAACAGCAAGGTTTGTCCAACTTCCAGTGAATGAAAAGTCACAAACGGCGATTCAGGACTGGGAATTCGCGAAAAATCGGGCCAGATGGTATTGTTAAAAATATGGGCCTTCAGCGCATCAATCGTGCCCTGCAGCGCGTGAATCTGGATGGGCACCGTGCGTCGGGCTGCAATGGCATCCACCATGAGCGGTAGTGCGGCCACGTGATCAAGATGCGAATGCGTCAAAAGAACATGGTCGATCCCGGCCATTTCATCCAGGGTGAGGTCACCCACGCCAGTACCCGCATCAACCAGCAGGTCGTTGTCCAGCAAAAAAGACGTGGTTCGGCAGTCCTTGGCAATGGCTCCCGAGCAGCCGAGTACACGTACTTTCATGAGGTTTTCCG
>NZ_JBDTPB010000110.1:0-21237 GCF_039932935.1 Polaromonas sp. | reverse complement strand
TCCACCAGGGTTTCGATCAACTCGTCTTTCGAGTCAGGACCGGGGTGGAGCATTTCAGCGAGCTTTTGAAGGAAGCCACGCTTGTCTTCCGGCCTGGAAGACCGACTGGGGGGAACGTCGGACACGTGATGGCGGTCGGTAGTTGTGAAGGGGCTAAGGATAGCTGAAATCTTTGGCCGTGCGGTGTCGGAAAGGCGTCTTTCGCGCACTGCAAGGGTAGCTATTTTGTATGTGCTGTCTGGATTTGTGTCCGCCCGAACCACGCCGTAGTGACGTGAAAGTCAAGGCACCTACAGGCTGCCGGACCTTTGAATACGGGCGCAACCAGCTATTAAATCAATAGCAATGAGACGTGGATGAAAGCCCATACGCCATGCGGCAACGCGCGCCAGGCCATGACGTGCGGCTGCGACAGTCCGCTACATCGGCATCCGGTCGCGGCCGTCGCGCACGCCCTGCCGCACTTCCTGAACGATGGTCAGCAGGTCCCAGAACTGCTTGGCCTGAACCTTCAGGCGATAGTCGGTCTGGGCAATCCGCTCTTCGAGCATCTCGGTCATGCGGGAGTCCAGGTCGGCGGGCGGCAGCTTGAGGTAGGCCTCGCTCTCGGAGCCGTCGCGCTCGATGGTGGCGCCGGCTTTGCGTGCGATGTTGAGCATGGCGGTGTTCTCACTGAGCGCATGGATGAACATCATGTCGACGCCGTCGTTGCGGGCGTGCATGACCGCGCGGTCGAACAGGCGCGCGCCGTAGCCGCGGCCGCGCGCCTGTGCGAGCACGGACACGCCGAACTCGGCGCAGCTGGTCAGATTGGGGTCGGTCGAATGCGCCAGATGCGCCATGGCGATCAACGCCAGCTTGCGGTTGTAGATGCCGAAAATCTCGTCTCGGTCGAAGTTGAGCCCGTCGACGTAGCGGCGGATCTGCTCGTCGTTGGCGGCATAGCCAAAGCGCAAATAGCGGTCGTGCTCGCTCAGTGCCAGCAAATGCCTGGCGATGCGTTCCCCGTGGCTGGGGCCCATGGATCGGATAGGGACCATGACGGGCTGGGGGTGAGGCGCTGCAGGCGCCGCGGAGATGCGAGCCTCCACGGGAGGCTGAAAGAATTTCCGGCCTGCGTTATAGGATGCCCTCAAAAGGGTGCTGGGTGTAAGCATCACTCAAATATAAGGGTTTTCCCTAGAAAACCCAGTCCAAAGGCCGCTATAACGGCGTCAATAGAGGGTCTTGCCAAAAACGGGGGCTATTTGCCCTCTAGCCCAATCAGGACGTGCGCCACCAGCTCCTAAAACCATAGCAATTCGGCGCAAAACTCGGCCCCGAATAGCCGTATGTTGCACCGCAACAACGCCAGTGAAGTGCAGCGGGGCCGCAGAACCCGTCTGGCACCACTGGCTGCCGGGGGCTACAAAGGAACGGCGGTGGTCGTTTTGACCCTGTCAAGCACGAAGCTGGTCTTGCAATCCTGGACGCTGGGGTGCTTGAGCAGGGTGTCCATGATGAAGCGGCTGTAGTGGGCCATGTCCTGCACCAGCACCCGCAGCAGGTAGTCCATTTCGCCGGTCAGCGCAGCGCATTCGGCCACCTCGGGCCAGGTCTGCACGCTGGCGCGAAACAGGTCCATCGGGTTGCGCTTGTGGCTTTCGGTGTGCTTTTCAAGCCGCACGTTGATGTAGGCGGTCAGGCCCAGGCCTACCGCTTCAGGCTTGACCAGCGCCACATAGCGGTCAATGACGCCGCTTTCCTCAAGCCGCTTGACGCGCCGGAGCACCGCGCTGGGCGAGAGCCCCACCTGCTCGGCCAAGCCATCGAAGGTGGCGCGGCCATCAGCCTGCAGGCTGCGCAGAATCTGCCGATCAAGCTTGTCGAGTGTTTCCATCGCTCATATTTTGCAGGTTTATTGCGCCAACGACAAACCAGGCGCCCTGATTCGCAGTAAAACTGACAGGGCCTGCCGCTACAGTGATAGCCATATCTTTCAGGAGACAGACATGAACGCACGCGATGACAAGGCCCTCAATTTTGAACAGGGCGCGGCCTGGGACAACCCCATGGGCACGGACGGTTTTGAATTCATCGAATACGCGGCGCCGGACCCGAAAGCCATGGGCGCACTGTTTGAGCGCATGGGCTTTACGCCGATTGCCAGGCACCGCCACAAGAACGTCACGCTGTACCGCCAGGGGGGCATCAACTTCATCCTGAACGCCGAACCGGATTCGTTTGCCCAACGCTTTGCGCGCCAGCACGGCCCCAGCGTTTGTGCCATCGCGTTTCGCGTGCAGGACGCCAAAGCGGCCTACGAACGCGCCATTTCGCTGGGCGCCTGGGGTTATGCCCACACGTCGGCTCCGGGTGAACTGAACATCCCCGCCATCAAGGGCATCGGTGACTCGATCATTTACTTCATCGACAAATGGCGCGGCAAAAACGGTGCGCAAGCCGGCGACATCGGCAACATTGGCTTTTACGACGTGGATTTTGAGGCGCTTCCGGGCGTCAAAGGCGATGCGCTCAACCCTGCAGGCCATGGCCTGACGTACATCGACCACCTGACGCACAACGTGCACCGTGGCCGCATGGACGAATGGGCCGGCTTTTATGAACGCCTCTTCAACTTCCGCGAGATCCGCTACTTCGACATTGAAGGCCAGGTGACCGGCGTGAAGAGCAAGGCCATGACCAGCCCCTGCGGCAAGATCCGCATCCCGATCAACGAAGAAGGTAATGAAAAAGCCGGCCAGATCCAGGAATACCTGGATAAATACCAGGGCGAAGGCATCCAGCACATTGCCATGGGCAGCAACGACCTGTTTTCCACGGTGGATGCGTTGCGCGCCAGTGGCGTCAAGCTGCTGGACACCATCGACACCTATTACGAGCTGGTCGACAAGCGAATCCCGGGCCACGGCGAAAGCGTGGCGGACCTGAAGAAACGCCAGATCCTCGTCGACGGCAAAAAAGGCGCGCTGCTGCTGCAAATCTTCAGTGAAAACCAGCTGGGCCCGATCTTCTTCGAGTTCATCCAGCGCAAGGGCGACGACGGCTTTGGAGAGGGGAATTTCAAGGCTCTCTTTGAAAGCATTGAGCTCGACCAGATGCGCCGGGGCGTGTTAGGGAAGCGCTGAACAAGTCCCCTGCGGCGTGCGATCAGCCGGGCTCGGGCGGTCTGCTGCGTTGAATGTCTTGCCAATAGCCAGCTATTGCCTGCGACATCCGCCTTGCATCCCCTCCCGATCCGGCTGCCGCCCATCCGCAAGGACTTATTCAGCGCTTCCTTAGCGGGCGTAAAGACAGGCGCACAATAAAGTCTCGTCTTTCATTTTTACCTCTTTCGGAGATCGCCATGTCGCCCTGCCTGCCACTGTCTCGTCGCCTCGTCGCCCTCGGTCTGGCCACCGCTTTTCTGGCGGCGTCCATGGGCGCATCCGCCCAGACCGTGGTTAGCGTGACACCGGCTTCCAGCCTGGACGCGGTGCAAAAGGCGGGCGTCCTGCGGGTCTGCACGCCGGGCGATTACAAGCCCTTCAGCTTCCAGAAGGCCGACGGCGCATTTGAAGGCATTGACGTGGATCTCGTGGCCTCGCTCACGTCCAGCCTCGGGGTGAAGCCCGAATGGATCAAGACCAGCTGGTCCAACCTGATGCCCGACATGGTGGCGGGCAAGTGCGACATCGCCGTCGGCGGTATTTCGGTGACGACCGAGCGGCAAAAGAAAGCATTTTTCAGCGCTCCTTACATGGTCAACGGCAAAACACCCATCGCACGCTGCGCCGACGTGGCCAAGTACCAGACCGTGGCCGACATCGACAAACCCGCCACGCGGGTGATCTTCAACCCCGGCGGCAGCAACGAGCGTTTTGCCCGGGCCAACTTCAAGCAGGCGCAGATGCGGCTGAACCCTGAAAATCTGACCATCTTTGACGAAATATTGGCCAACCGCGCCGACGTTTTTGTCACCGAGTCGGCTGAAGCCATCACGCAGCAAAGGCTCAAACCGGGCCTGTGCGCCATCAACCCCGACAAACCGCTGCAGTACGGTGAAATGGCGTACCTGCTGTCGCGCGGCGACGTGGCCTTCAAGGCCTATGTCGACCAATGGCTGCATCTGGCCAAGGCCAGTGGCGACTACCAGCGCGTGGAGAGCCAATGGCTGAAGTAGCCAACGACAAGAGCAGCGCCGGAACACCGCCGCCGGCGGTGTACGGCCAGTCCGACCGCCCACCGCGGGGTGACTACGCACGGGGCGGCCAGGTCAATGCCGACTACACCTGCCCACAGAACTATGCGGGCTATACCGCAGCCGACCACGACACCTATCGCCGCCTCTACACGCGGCAGTCGGCGTTGCTGCCGGGCCGGGCCTGCAGCGCCTTCATTGAAGCTTTGCCCAGTTTGGGTGCCAGCGATGCCATTCCCCGTTTTGAGGCCGTCAATGAGCGCCTCTTCAAGGCCACGGGCTGGCAGCTGGTGGGCGTGCCGGGGCTGATCCCCGAAGTGCCATTTTTCACCTTGCTGGCCAACCGCAAGTTTCCCGTGACCGACTGGATCCGCACGCCGGCCGAGTTCGATTACATCGTGGAACCTGACATTTTTCATGACCTGTTTGGCCATGTGCCGCTGCTGTTTGACTCCAGCTACGCCGACCACATCCAGGCTTACGGCATGGGTGCACTGAAGGCGCATGCGCTGGAGCATGGCACCACACCGATTCCCGACGCGGTCGAAATGCTGTCGCGCCTGTACTGGTACACCATCGAGTTCGGCTTGATGCGCGACAAAAAAAGCGGTGACCAAGTCCGGGCGTATGGCGCCGGCATTTTGAGCAGCCCCGGCGAGCTCACCTGGAGCGTGGAGTCTGCAGAGCCTCAGCGCACTGCGCTGCGGGACAACGCTGACCTGCTGCGCTGCATGTCATCGACCTACAAGATCGACACCTTTCAACAGCAGTATTTTGTGATTGACAGCTTTGACGCGCTGCTGCGACTGACGGAGCCGGACTTCACGCCGTTTTATACGGTACTCCAGGGCCCGAGCGCTTCCGGCTGACGCGCTTTGTTGCGCGACAGTATTCAGCCCGATACAAAAATCGGCGTAAGCACCTGCACTGAAGAGCCTGACGACCTCAAAAAAGATCGTTATGCCAAGTACTTCAGCAACTTACGCGGGACCAACAAAGCAATAAGCGCAACGACAGGGAAGCCCACTGCGCAAATGCTGCACTATTACTCTTCGTGCTTGGTGCGCTTGCGAGTCGCCGCGGTGTACCGGCCCGACTCTGGCGCTTCGTTAGGAATTTCCACTCGAATGGTCTTCCGATAGCCCATCCAATCTCCAGCCGTCATCGCAGGCTCACCGTTTTCCATCAATCCCAGACCTTCGCGCTCAGAGAAGTTGTGGGCACGGTCGCCATAGGTGCTACGCATCAAAGGCTGGACCTGAAATAGCGGCGAGGTTTTAGGGATATTGATCGGCACATCGGTCGCAAGGAGCTGAATGTTCATGAACAACGGAAAGGGTTGGAACCGATCCGATTCCAGCAAGCCCTCAAAACTGGAGAATTGGTGGCTACCGCGCACATTGGCCAACGGTCGAATCAACACACTCCAGTCTGGCCGCGTCGAACACAACAGACCAGACCATATCTGAACAAAACCGCGCACTGGCAACATCGAGAGATAGGGGGGCGCGAGCCCTTTGATATCTTCTGGCGCGTGCTCATCCCAGTATTCAGCGAAACCTGGCAAATAGGCTTGGGACAACGGTCGCCACTCACCATCATCAAGGTGAAAAACATCCGCTCCATTCCATTTCAGCACGATGTCTTCGGGTGGAAAAACGTACCATCCGAATGAAGAGGCAGTGCGCATAGGCTCGCAATGCCGAAATGCCATCGTAGGCATCGTGCCCAGCGCCGCCTTGTCCGCCCGCATAGGGGGAATGGCAGCCGGATACACCTTGTGAAACGTGACGGTAGGCCCGTCCTCTGAATTGGTATCCGGCTGCATCTGATGAATTTTCCTAATTATCCAAATTGGCTTTTATGCTTAAGGCTTAGGCGTGTTGCTTTGCAATGTGAGCCAGAAGTGCTGGCGCCGTGCCACCGCTACCCATCAAAACAGTCTTCTTTTGTAAATGAGCCTTCACGACAGGCGACGCACCGCCGCTACCCATCACAACAGTCTTCTTTTGTAAATGAGCCTTCACGACAGGCGACGCACCGCCACTGCCCATCACAACGGTCTTCTTTTGCAAATGAGCCTTCACGACAGGCGACGCACCGCCGCTGCCCATCACAACAGTCTTCTTTTGTAAATGAGCCTTCACGACAGGCGACGCACCGCCACTGCCCATCACAACGGCCTTCCTTTCAACATGCGCTTTAACGGCTGGGGAAATGATGCCTCCATCAAACTGCACTTTTTTCATCCTACACTCCTGATAAAGATTTGAGTCACCCGGACGAGTGGCCCGGCTCAATTTAACATGCGCTCTTTGGCAATACAAATTTTTGCTGTATTCGAGACTCTTCAAATTACTCTATGCAAGAAGCCACCAATCAACACACGCCCTATCCGTACTTGGCTCACTGGGCAACTCTTGCCTTTATCTTGCTAGTTTCCAGTTCGCCCGCAGTGACTCGACTTGCCGTCACTCAGACACTGACGCGGTATGACTTGATGGTTTTGCGCTGCGGAATCGGCGGGCTGATTTTTCTGCCCTATCTTTTGTGGCAGCTGCGCAGGATCCCCAGGAAGTTGTTGGCCATGGGCTTCGTGATGGCATTTTTTCAGGGCTGGGGAACTCACCTGACAACCATTATTGGCTTGCAGTTCGCACCAGCGAGCCATGCGTCAGCACTCGGTCCGGGCTTCATCTCTGTCTGGGTGGCGTTGTGGGGCTGGCTGTTTTATCGGCTCCGTCCGTCACGTGTACAGATGACCGGGTTGGCATTGATTGCTTTGGGCGCCGTAGTTTTACTGCTTAATTCCAGTGGTAAGACATTCAATATGACAACGCTCACTGGCGACTTGTTTTTCCTTTGTGCCTCCGCGTTTGGCGCCATCTATCTGGTTTATATCCAGAAGCACCAGATTGAACCTTTACAGGGCGCGGCCCTGATCGCCGTCTATTCGGGGTTGGTAGTCGTGCCATGGTTTTTCCTGGCATCGCCACTTAGCAAAATTCCGGATGCCCCGCTGCCGGAACTGGCACTGCAGATCATCTACCAAGGGGTGGGGATAGGCGCACTGTTTTTTCTGCTGCTAAGTTATGCAGTAGTGAGATTGGGCAGTCAGCGCTTCAGCATGATTGTGGCTTGCGTCCCCATTCTGTCCCTGGGTTTTGGTCGTTGGATCGCTGGCGACAAGATCGCCCTGTTGGAATGCGTTGCTGCTGCACTGATCACGAGTGGGATCTTGTATGGGGCTATTTTTCGTGCGAACGAAAAAATCGCACTCAACCCCACGGCGGGTTGATAGCGCGCACCATTTCAGTTAGTACAAGGAGAGGGGCGCTTACAAAAATGCGTACTCTATCCGACACAAGGCGAAGAACACCCTCGCCAGAGCACTGCAGTACCCATGGCCAATTGACGCGCACCCTAGACATTCGAAGCGTTTGTGTGAACTATCGATTGACGCCTCCTTGATAAATCCACGTTATTCAACACTGATACAACACTAGGAGGGGGCTCCACCCCCGCCATATCACAAGAGGTGTTTCATCAGAACACTTCCTCCTACAAAATGAGGAGGTAAAAGTTTGTTACACCGCTTACGATGCACTCCCTGATTGAATTACCGGCCCCCATGCACCGAAATACCAAGGTATTGATGGTGATGGACGTGGTGGAGTCCGTCAGGATCATGGAGCACGATCAAGATGATTTCGTACGACGGTGGCAACAACTGGTGCAGCATGCTGAGCAGCAAGTGCTGTCGCTGCATGGTGGCCGCATCGTCAAAAGCCTGGGGGATGGCTTGATGTTGGAGTTCGGCACGGCGCAAGGTGGCGTGAAGGCATCCTTTGCCTTGCAGCATTTCAGCCGGCAGGCCAACATCGGTTTGTCTTCCGAGCGGCAAATGCATTTGCGCATCGGTGGTCACTTGGCTGAATTTGTCACCGACAAATACGACATTTATGGCACCGATGTCAACCTTACCGCCCGCATTGCCACGCTGGCGGGCCCCGACGAAATCGTCGTCACGGCGGGTTTGCGCGACCACCTCACGGCAGGACTCGAAGCAGACATTGAAGATCTTGGCGACTGCTATCTCAAGCATGTCAAAGAACCAATACGCGCCTATCGTGTCGGGCTGCCAGGCTACGCGCCCGTAATTCAAACTCCGAGCGCGATTCCTCAGGACCTTCGACCCACCATTGCCGTCATTCCATTTGAAGCACGCAGCAGCGAGCCCGACTACTTCGTTATTGGGGAAGTGGTGGCCGACGGCATCATTGCTCAACTGTCGCGCAGTGCTGATCTCAAAGTCATTTCTCGTCTGTCGACCACGGCCTTTCGGGGACGCAACGATGCCAAGCGCGAGATAGGCGATCACCTCTCAGCAAGATTTGTACTCTCAGGCAGTTACATCGCCACTGGCGGAAAAATCCTGCTTATGGCGGAGCTCGCGGACACGCGCAACAACCAGATCATTTGGGCGGAGCGCGCTTCGGGTGACACAATGGATTTACTTGAGGCCCAGAGCGAACTACTAAATCGCATCGCTTCTGCCGCCAGCAAGGCTCTGGTTGACTCGGAAGCTCAGCAGTCGTTGGTTCAGCCTCTTCCCCGGCTAGACAGCTGCTCATTATTGCTTGGCGGCATCTCCAATATGCACCGGTCATCTGCGCAGGACTTCGACCGCAGTCGACAGGTGCTTGAGGCCTTGTTGGAACGTCACAACCGCGCGGCAACGCCCCATGCATGGCTCGCCAAGTGGCACATCATGCGCGTGGTACGCGGCATGAGTGACAAACCAGCACAAGATTCCCGTCGCGCAATTGAACACACCGAGCGCGCATTGGATTTAGAACCTCAAAGCACACTTGCCTTAGCGATTCAAGGACATGCTTTGTGCCAACTCTCCGGCGATAGCGAAGGTGCGCTGAGAAAAATTGATGAAGCAATCCGCCTAAATCCCAACGAATCACTGGCATGGCTTTACAAGAGTGTCTGGTCCTCGATGTGGGGCTCATCCGAGTCTTGCGTAGATGAAGCCCTGATTGCATCGGGGCTCTCGCCTGTGGACCCGCTGAGATACTACTTTGACACCATCTTGGCTACCGGTTATTCAACCAACGGCGATTACGAAAAAGCCATTGCAATAGCAAAACGCTCTCTTAAAGCTAACAGGCATCATCAGCCAACCATTCGTGCACTCATTTACTCCCAAGCACAAGCCGGCCAAACAGAGGAAGCCCGCGCTACTTTGACGCAGTTGCTTGAAGAAAACCCTGGCTTCACTGTCTCCGGCTATCTCAGCATGGGCAGTGGGGAAAGCCAAACCCGGCAGCAGGTAGCTGCCGTTCTGCGCCGTCTAGGTGCGCCTGAAAAGTGAACATTAAAAGGAATATCCAAATGTCTAGTCTAAGTGGTGGCATGAGTGGGGGCATGAGCGGCGGCATGAGCGGCGGCATGAGTGGTGGCATGAGTGGTGGCATGAGTGGCGGCATGAGTGGCGGCATGAGTGGCGGCATGAGTGGAGGAGTCACTTCGCCACTGGAAGCTGGGGCTTTGACAAAAAACCGCGCCGCTGTGGTCGGCCCCTTCCAAGGAGCAACACTCCCAGCAACCTTACCAACACCGCTAGACAAGCCCGAGCGACTAGCCTACTGGGCGGTAGGCCCGCGCCTGTTAGTGTGCGAACTGGAATTGCTCTCAGGCCTGCATTTCAACGTTAATCAGGCGAGGGAGTCCGTCAGTTTGAGCTTCACCGATTTGGATAGGAAACCACTCAAGAGTCAGCCGCTTGCTCGTTTGGTTCGACCAACAGCTCAAATTTTCAAACAACAGCTGACACTGGTGTCAAACTACGCCGATCTGCGAGATGACCGTGGCGCTGAAATACTGGCGCAAATGACTGGGGGTATGTCTTTTGTCGCAAGTGTGATCGGCCTAACCGCTCATCGTCATAAATACACCCTCGAATTGCTAGATCTGATGATCTCTCTCAGCTTGCACGTCAAGATGCGCTTCAAGCATTCGTTCGCCTGCACACGACCAGTCGACCTGTCTCCACAAATCCAACCAATGATTCCAACACCCGGACACGCCAGCTGGCCCAGCGGGCACGCAACGGAGGCCTTTATGGCGGCTACCGTCTTGCAGGCCCTTCTGCCGCAAGGTTCGAAATTCAAAGAGCAACTGGAGCGCCTCGCTGCCCGCATCGCTGTAAACCGCACCGTAGCCGGCCTGCACTATCCGGTGGATAGTGCAGCAGGGCGTCTGCTAGGCACCGCACTGGCCGAATTTTTTGTAGCACGCTGCAAAGGTGCAAAACTCCATGAGCGCGGATTCGACGGCCGCAAGTTTCACGGTACCAAAGATCACGTCATCGATTTCGACCCGCGGGTTTCGATGTCAGATAACCAGAGCGGCTATTACCAATTGCTGCCCACCATCGGCGCGGTAGCAGCATCGCCGCTTCTTGCATTCATGTGGGACAAGGCGGCCAAAGAATGCCAGCCTCTTAAATAAGACTGGCCAAATGACTTGGACTCCCCTACCTAAAGGCCGCTTCTCCGGCATTAAATGGTCTACGCCGGGTGCGACTACCGGATTCGATCCATATCTTATCTGGGCAGAGGCCGACAACTTTACCGGCTACGGTCTGAAGAAGACTCCAAAATGGCTTCCGGTAGTGATCGAACTCACCAACGGCACCAGCATTGCCAATCTGCTCGCGGCATCCTCGTCAGCATGGCTGCGTGTGCCGCTGGTTTACACGTCTGCAGCTGCACCCACAGGCCTCCGCTTTTGCACTGCACACATCAAACCAGCGTTCTTCAAACATATTCGTCCAGGTGGCAATCTACACGCACTGGTGCAACGGTTCGAACTGGGTTTGCCGGCCGGCCACCATACTGAAGACCCAGCACCGGGTGCGACGAATAGCACCCCAACACCACCGCTGCTTACCGGGAAGGTCATAGGCCTGATCGACGGGGGCTTGGCTTTTGCCAATGCCAACTTCTTGCTTAACGGTAAGGCGCGCACTCGGTATTTCTGGCGCCAGGACCGCAAGGGCGTGGGCCATACGCCCGCGGACCTAGGCTACGGACATGAGCTAACTGCCGCCGAAATCAACCAAGCAATGCAACACCATACCTACAACGGCCTGGTGGATGAGAGCGCGGTGTACGTGGAATTTGGCCTGGACGATCTGCAGAAGAGCGTCAGCCACGGCACTCATGTGATGGATTTGGCCTGTGGGCCGCGTACCGTGCTAGCACAGGTGGCGGGCGCACCGCCGCATCCCGACGCTCCACCCAGCTGGGCATTGGCCGATGACGATGCCAGCCGTAGCAGTTGCATCGCTGTGCAGCTTGATTGGGACAACATCGTCGACACCTCGGGTGGATCGATGAATGTGAGCGTATTGGACGGATTGATGTACATCCTCTCGCGCTGTTCGCCCGCTGCCAAGCTAGCAGTCAACCTGAGCTGGGGCACGCTGGCCGGGCCGCACGACGGCAGCTCGGTGCTGGAAGCCGCGATGGACCAGCTGATTGCGCTGAAAGCCGGCAAGCTGCAGATCGTGGTGCCGGCAGGCAATAGCTATCAAAGCCGTACTCACGCCAATGCAACGCTATCAAAAGGAGAGCACGTTACATTGAATTGGCAAGGACAACCCGACGATTCGACCCAAAACTTTTTGGAGTTGTGGCTACCGCAGGGCGCCCACGGCATCACGGTCCAGATCACGCCGCCGGGCCGCGCCGCCCTGCCCCCCCTTGCCTGGGGTGAATCCAGAGTGTGGACCGATGGCGGCGCCCATCCCCTTTGCGCTTTGATCTATCCTCAATCAGTGGCAACGGGTGCTCACGGCACCTGCGCGCTGGTGGCGGTGGCGCCGAGCTTCAGCTTCGAGACGTCCACGGCGACGGCACCCAGTGGCGTCTGGGAAGTGAAAATCACGAACACCCATGCCGGTAGCGTAACGCTGGACGCTTACATTGAGCGTGACGACGTTGCCATCGGGCAGCACACGGGCGCACGCCAGTCGTACTTTGAAGACGCAACCTACGACACCAGCGGCAATCCGGGGTCTTTCGTGGACCATCCAGATAACCCGACACCGATTCGTAGAAGCGGAAATTTCAATAGCACGTCTACTGGTCAGAACACCATATCAGTCGGCGGCACGCGTATCGCGGGACCGCATTGGGCTCGCTACTCTCCGAGGAAGCCGGACCCGGATGCCCCACGGCCCAAGCGGCCCGGTGTGGTGAAGGTGCCCGATACCGAGGCGTTCAGCGACGAGAACCCGGCTTTGCTGGGGCTTAAAGCGGCAGGCACCCGCAGCGGCGGTGTTGCGCGGCTGGTGGGCACAAGCGATGCCGCCCCCCAGGTCACACGAAAGATTTTTAACGCGCTATGAAAATGGCGGGCTGCCTACCAGCGGGTGGGCAGCTTTTTAAGCAGCGTGATCCGCTTGGTGCCCATTTCGATGTAGCCGCCTTTTTCCAGGTCCTTGAGCAGGCGGCTGACCATTTCACGGGAGGCGCCAACGCGGCTTGCAATTTCCTGGTGGGTGATCGATTCAAGCGTGACGGCCGTGGTGGCGGGATCGCGCACGGCGGTGTCGTCGTGACCTTCCAGGACTGAAATCAGCCGGCCATACACGTCGAGCAAAGCCATGTTGCGTGCCGCCTCGGTGGCGGCGCGGGCCCGGCGAATTACCTGTACCACCAGATTGATCGCAAAGCCGGGCTCGTCGCCCAAGTGTTCGCTCACATCGGCACGACTTAGCACGGCGCAGGTGCATGGCTCAAGGGTGATCACCGACGCCGAACGCGGCCCGCCATCCAGCGACATTTCGCCAAAATAATCGCCTGAATGAATCCTGCCGTAAGTGATTTCGCGGCCGCTTTCGTCCATCGCGAACACTTTGACGCTGCCCTTGAGCAGAACGAACAGGTTGTCGCCAATTTCCCCTTCGTTGATCACCACCGCTTTTTTGGGATACGTTCGCACAACGCCTCGGAGCGCGAGCGTGCGTAGCTCGGGAATCAAATGGGCATACAGCCCGTCATCGGAAGATGTTGGTGAACTCATGATCACCCGTAATCTAGCACGTCGCCGGGACGCAGGGGGAACTCTCAGTGGATTTGACCGAGCGGCAGGGGCGCGATGGGCGGCAAAATCGCCACGCGGTTGACCAGCTCACGGACGCCACTAGAGGCTGTTTTGGCACACAGGCTGCGCACGTGGCTGCGTACGGTAGAAACCGCGACCTTCATCTGAATGGCGATTTCCGGCGTGCTCAGGCAGCGGCACAGGAAAACCAGCACCTGCTCTTCGGTATGCGTGAGGCTGTGGCTGCGCGCAAATGAGCCAAAAACACCGGACTCGCTCACACCCAAGCGCGACAAAAAGAGGGCAATACGCTCACAGGGAACGCCCGCCTGGCGATGCAACGGAACCAGCGCCAGGGTGAAGTCCGCGCCTTCGGCGGCCAGTCTGATCAGGCTGCGCTTGCCGGTAACCGCTTTGCCCATCGCAATCTGAAAGGCCTTGGCGTCCGCGTGCGCGACCACCTTCAGCTCACCCCGATCAGCACCGAGTACAACAGCACGCTCCAGTTCACGCCGCGCGGTCTGGTTCGCGTGCAGTATGCGGCCCTGGGCGCTGACGACACAGACACCATGCGCCAACTCATCGACCAGCAGCGCCAGCAACGCGGGTGTGGTGTCGGGCTCAGGCTCGCGCACGTGCATGGGTCGGCCGGCTTCGGCCGAACTGGTATTGGGCATTGCATACAGTGTCACGGGGCGCTCCATCCTACAAATAGATGAGCATAGAAAGCCCCGTCCCATGTAGATAGTGAATATGCCGGCTTATTCTTGTGATGAATTCACAAAAAAGGCTCAAGTGACCGAGTAGCTTGCGGTCGAAGCAGCACAGCGCCCGGCCAACCCCGTCCCTTCAGGCGGAATCGGTGTCCAGCATAGCCAATGTCGCGTTCATGACGAGCGGCAAAAATGCCATTTGCACATGGGCTGCGCCACGAACCAGGCGATTGTCGGCGCCAGGCAAGGTGGCTGTGGAAGTCGGAAATACGATGTTGTCGCAGTTGGAATACCAGCAGGTAAACAGCGTATGCCTGTTTGCGGGCATCTCGTGGTCCAGCTGTGCCTGCCAGTCGGAAAGCAGGCGCATCTGCCGCCCGTTGTGGCCATGCCCAAAGCGGGCCAGCCAGGTTCCGCGATGCGGCGTACCAATGGTGACCACATGGTGCACCCAAGCCTCGGCCTTCATGCGCTTAAGCCATGCCCGTGCAGCCAATCCGCCCATGCTGTGGCATACCAGCAAAGGCGCAAGACCCGTCGCCTCGGTCACTTGTCGAACCGCGTCATCAATTTGGGGAGCGTAGTCGTCGATGGACCCAAACAGGGGTTCGAGATTGACCGCGGCAAACGCACGCCCACTGGCTTGCACCCGCTTGAGCCAAGGCGTCCACAGGCCGCGATTGCAGAAAAAGCCATGCACAAAGACCACTCCGCGGCGCCCCCTGACTGCTTCGGCTGAAACGACATGGTCGGGAACCTCATTGGAGCGAAAAGGCTGGCGCCAGCAGAACACACGGGGAGCCGTCGTAGTCTCGCCCCACCACGCGCAAAGAAGCTCTTTCCAGCTTGGCTGGGGCGCGGGATCGGCCTTGTTGACGTAACGAAGGAGCAGAAATTCGAAGGCCAGAAAACCCGTGTATCCCAGCGCAATCAGGAGAAAACCGGTCACGGCCAGCATGGGTGAACTGCTGCGAAACCACAGCAGCCAGCCCACAGCTGCGGCGATCAGGCTCAGGGTGATAAATCTTTGCAATTGGGCCAGCATGAATCGGTTGCGGAATCAAACCCGCAGTATCTCAGGCTAGTGTGACATCTTTGCCCGATAGTTTTCGGGCAAGGCCTTGCGCCAGCCGGTTCACTGCGCCGTAAATGGACAGCTGCGGGTTGGCACCAATGCTGGTGGGGAAAAGCGAGCCGTCGTGAATCGAAAGATTTTCCAGTTGCCAGTGCACGCCGTCGGGCCCGGTAACGCCCTGGCGCTCCGTGCTGGCCATACCGCAGCCACCCATGACATGGGCACTCATCACGCGGGTGAGCAGGGGCTTCATCGGCAAGGCATTGACGGCATCGCGTGCCTCAGCCCAAGAGGTGTAGGGGCGGGCCATTTCATGCAAAGGAAGAACCTGCTTCGCGCCGGCCGCAAACTGAATTTCCATCATGGACAGCAGCGCCCTGCGCCCACCGGCCATGACGTAGTCCGTCAGCGGGTAGTCCAGCACGGCGGAGTTGTCGCCGCGCAGCTTGACCTGCCCTCCGGGTGACTCACCATGAAAACCATCGCGTAGCAGCGCCAGCAGCGTGTGGTTGTGAGGGAAAGACCGAAGCAAGTCGTGCTGCCCTTGGCCGAAGCCGGGCACGGTCGACGCAAAGATGATCGGGTGCAGAGGCGGCGCTTCCAGTTTGTAGCCGATCGGCCCGTCGATCGCCTGCGTTTCCAGGAAGTGGTCGGAGTAAATGGATTGTGGTGCGCCGTTCCAGGCCTCAACCTTTTGGTCGAACACGCTGGAAGACATCACAACTGGATGCAGAAAAGTCCGCGCACCCAGTACGCCGTGGGGGTCGGGGGCGCCTGAGCGCAAGAGGACGGCGGGTGAATTGATGGCGCCGCCGGCCAGCACGTAATGTTTTGCTCTTATTTTGATAGCTGCTTGCGCCCACCCCGATTGGGCTAGAGCCCCATTTGGCTCTACACCACGGCACACCAACGCCGTCACCCTGCCATTGGCCAGCTCGAAACTTTCTGCACGGGTTTCGGTAAGCAGCTGGGCCCCGCGGTCCAGCGCGGCAGGGATCGTGGTGACCAGCATGGACTGCTTGGCGTTGGTCGGGCAGCCCAGCCCGCATGAACCCAGATTCCAGCAACCCTTGACGTTGCGGGAGATCGCCGAAGCTGGAATACCCAGTTTGGCGGCCCCCCGGCGCAGCAGGTCGTTGTTCTCGTTGGGCGGCACCAGCCAGGGCGTGATGTTCAAGCGCTGCTCCGCCTGCGCAAAATAAGGCGCCAGCGCTTCTGCGGTGTATGTACTCAGACCGAACCGGTCTTGCCAGTACTGAAGCGTGGAGGCGGGCGTCCGAAAAGAACTGGTCCAGTTCACCGTGGTGGAGCCGCCTACGCAGCGCCCCTGCAGGATGTTGATGGCCTTGTCTTCTGTTTTGCGCGCCGCGCTTTCCTGGTAAAGCGAAGGATAGGCTTCTGATTCTTTCTGGTTGAAGTCGGAGCTGCTTTTAAGCGGACCTTCCTCCACGATCACCACTTGCAAGCCAGCTTTGGCCAGCAGTTCCGCCGTGACGCCAGCACCCGCGCCGCTGCCGATGATGACCACGTCACAGGTGATTTTTTCGGCCACCGGCCCCAACGCGCCGCCCATCACTTTCCAGCCACGCGCGAGACCCTCGCGGATCGGATCTTTCAATTGACTCATGCGGCTTCAGATCTTCAGAGGTTGGAAGGGCCGGGATAGCCCAGCATCGCCCAGCTGGACGGCGCGGCAAAATAGGCGCCTGCCGTGATGTCGTGCAAGGCGGCATAGGCCTGCTGGCGCAGAGCGAGCGAAGAAAGACGCATCTCCTGGAGCGCCTGCTGAATTTCGGCCACGGAGGCCTCCGGCCACGGCCGCGTCAGGCGAGCGAGCGCAAGCCGGCCCGGGACGCTGGCCAGCAATGCCAGCAGCTGGGACAACTCGCCTTGCGCATGCGGCGGCAATGACTGCACCAGAATGTCAACGCGGTTGAGCAAGCCCTGCAACGCAATCTCTCGCGGACCCGCTTCTGCCGGCAACGTGGTGTCCAGAACGCCACGCCCCACGGCCGCAAAAACATCTCGCCCCGCGGAGCTCAAAGCGCCGCCGGCCAGCCCGGGCCGCAGCAGGGCGGCGCCGCCACCCGCGAGAACCAGCACCGCAGCCGACGCGGCACCGAGCTTGAGAAGCGTTCTTCGTTGCATGCTCGAAGTTTCGCATGCACATTTAGCTTTCTATAGGGGGCCGTACCTAGATAAACTCCGGGTTTATATGGACGATTTCGCACAGCAAATCCATGACGCACTGCAAACCGTTGCGCAGCTTCGGCAGCAACACGCGGGCGACCCCGCGCTCGCCAGAGCCAGCGCAGAGGTCAAGCGATTTCAGGCACGCCGTTTTCAGGCAACATACTCCGATTTGCTGCACAGCCCCCGCTATAAAACAGCGACCGCATTTTTCCTGCAGGAGCTCTACGGCGACAAGGACTACGCCGAGCGCGACCACCAGTTCGCGCGCATCGCCAGTACCATCGCGAAGCTTTTTCCACAGCCGGTTGTCAGTACAGCCGCAGCGCTGGCGGAAGTACATGCCCTAACGGAAAAGCTCGATGATTTGATGGCCCGTCACTGGCTGGCAGACTGCGCCGCCATGCCGGAAAGCAGCGTCTGCGCAAGGTACATCCGGTGTTGGCGGCAGGTCGGGGATGTCGCGGCTCGCACCCGCCAGCTTGAAGTCGTCCTGCATTTGGGGGAAGAGCTCAATCGCCTGACACGTACGTTCGGCCTGCGCACGTTGCTCAAGATGATGAGAGGCCCAGCTGCCGCGGCAGGCCTGAATTCGCTGCAGAATTTTCTGGAGTCGGGCTTTGATGCCTTCGCCAATATGCGCGGCGCAGACGAATTCCTGCGGTTGATCAAGGAGCGCGAGACCGCCTGGATCCAGGCCTTGTTCACCGAAGATGCTGTCACCTGCGAGACCCGATTGGGCCATTTACTGGCGGCCGGGTCGTGATGTCCCGACCACATTAGGACAAGCCCCATACGGATTCCACCGCCCGCCTCTCACAATGGCCACAAGGAGTTTGTATGAACAAGCATTGGCTCAAGAGTTATCCGCAAGGCGTCTCGCACGAAATCGACCCGGAGCAGTTTCACTCGCTCAATCATCTGCTGGAAGACTCGCTCAAGAAGAACGCCGCCAAGCCATTCTCGGTCTGCATGGATCGCTGGATGAGCTACGGACAACTCGACGAACTGTCGTCCGCCCTCGGTGCCTGGCTTCAGGGTCTGGGCCTGGAGAGTGGGGCTCGGGTGGCGATCATGCTGCCGAATGTTCCGCAGTTCGCCGTCACTATGGCGGCTATTTTGCGCGCTGGTTATACATGCGTGAATGTCAATCCGCTTTATACAGCCCGTGAACTGGAACACCAGCTACGGGATTCTGGTGCCACGACTATCGTCATTCTGGAGAATTTTGCGGCTACCCTTGCGGAGGTGATTGAGCGCACCCCTGTCAAGAATGTCGTGATGACCTCTATGGGTGATTTGCTGGGTTTCTGGTATGGCCGGTGGATCACCTTCGCCGTACGCCACCTAGCCAAACTGGTGCCGGCCTATCAACTGCCGCTTGGCGATGGGCGCACCGTGACGCCCTTCAACCGCGCAATTGCAGAAGGCAGCCGGCGGCCTCTCCGGCCCGCGCAGAGCACGCTCGATTCCATCGCATTTCTTCAATACACTGGTGGAACGACCGGCCTGTCGAAAGGTGCCGTGCTGACGCACCGCAACATCGTAGCCGCTGTTTTGCAGGCCGAAGAGTGGTTCACACCGGCGTTGGCGCGTATAGGCGACGTGAGCAAAACCAACAACATCGCGGCCTTGCCGCTCTACCATATCTTTGCATTGACGCTCTGCCTGTTGACCATTCGCTGGGGCGCGCATTTGACGCTCATTCCCAATCCACGGGATTTCAGCCGGTTTATCGAAGTCCTCAAGAAGCGTCCGTTTCACATGCTGCCGGCGGTTAACACGCTCTTCAATGCACTGCTGCAACACCCTCAGTTCAAGACGGTGGACTTTTCCGGTCTTTGCGTTTCGCAAGCTGGCGGCATGGCGGCCTCCGAAGGCACGGCAAGGCACTGGCTGCAAGTAACAGGCTGCCCCATGATTGAGGGCTGGGGCATGAGCGAGACCTGCGCGATCGGCACCAACAACCCGGTCACCAACAAGGAGTTCACCGGCACCATTGGCCTGCCTTTGCCTGGCATCGACATCGCCATCAAAGATGACGACGGCAAAACACTTGCGCTCGGCGAGTCCGGGGAAATTTGCATCAAGGGCCCGCAAGTCATGACCGGCTACTACCAGCAACCCGAAGAGAATAAAAAGGCGTTTACCGGCGACGGATTTATGCGAACCGGGGACATCGGCGTCATGGATGACCGTGGATATACCAAAATCATCGACCGCAAAAAGGACATGATCATCGTTTCCGGCTTCAATGTATTCCCGAACGAGCTCGAAAACGTGATTTCCTTGTGTCCTGGCGTGGTGGAATGTGCGGCCATTGGCATTGCAGACGACAAGCAAGGCGAGGCAATCAAGGTTTTTGTCGTGAAAAATGATCCGACGCTGACTGAAGACGACGTCAGCGCCTACTGCAAGCAATACCTTACTGGCTATAAGCGGCCGAAATACATTGAATTTCGCGATGATCTACCCAAAACCAATGTTGGGAAAATTCTCAGACGGCAATTGCGTGCCGGCGCTTGAGCTTGGGGCGTGCGATTCCGCTCATGAATAAACCCGATTTGCCCGCCGGACTGCTGGTTTTTGAGCGAGGTTGGCTGTCTGCAAACAATATTCTCTTCGCCGAAGGTGAAGAAACACTGCTGATTGACAGCGGATACTGCATTCATGCGAGCCAGACGCTTGCCTTGGTTGAAAGCACTTTAGGTGCGCGTCAACTCGATATTCTCATCAATACCCATTTGCACAGCGACCACTGCGGCGGGAATGCGGCGTTGCAGGCGCAATATCCGGCGCTGCGGACGCTGATTCCGCCTGGACACGCGAAGCAAGTTGCATGTTGGGATGCTGCAGCACTCACTTACTTGCCAACGGGGCAACTGTGCCCGCCATTTAAGTTTACGGAAACTATCCTCCCAGGAAAATTCATGCGATTTGGGTCAACCTGGTGGGAGGTTCATGCGGCACCTGGGCATGATCCACATTCGCTGATTTTTTTTGAACCTGGCACACGCACGCTTATTTCAGCTGACGCGCTATGGGAGAACGGCTTCGGGGTGGTGTTTCCTGAGCTCGAAGGGGAAGACGCTTTTTCCGAGGTGGCCGCGACGCTCGATTTAATTGAATCCCTCAGCCCACTGACATTGATTCCGGGTCACGGCCGCGTCTTTACGTATACACCCCAAGTGTTGGGCCGCGCGCGCAAGCGCCTGGAAGCATTCGTTAGTAATCCGGTGAAACATGCCCGTCATGCCGTCAAGGTATTACTCAAGTTCAAACTGCTGGAGGTACAGCGACAACCTCTGGACGATTTTGTGCGATGGGCGTCGGAGACACCCTACTTTTTGCAGATTAGGGATAAGTTTTTTGCCTCCGAACCACTGCATGACTGGATCAGACAGCTTTGCCAGGAACTCGTTGCAGCAGATGTGGCAAAAGGAGAAGGCGGCTACATGCTAAACGCATGAACCATTAGGCGTTGTGAGGCGCTTCGCGCGCAATCACTTGCAAGCATCAACATTACCGTCCTAAAAGCAAAAAGCCCGCATGATTTCATGCGGGCTTTTTTATCGAACGAAATCCGATCCACAAAAGAAAACGCCCAGTCGATCAAAAATCAACTGGGCGTTCCTTGCTGTAAGAGCCTGACGATGTCCTACTTTCACACGGGAATCCGCACTATCATCGGCGCTAAGTCGTTTCACTGTCCTGTTCGGGATGGGAAGGAGTGGTACCAACTCGCTATGGTCATCAGGCATAACTGGTTGACGAACTGTTCAAAGAACAATCCATCGAATTCATAGAGTAAATCAGCTTATTTAGTTTCACACAGCTGCTTAGGCTGCGTATTTTGAATGCGTCAACTTGGCATAACAACCCTGACACATCTTTAAGAAGGTCAAAGTTATAGGGTCAAGCCGCACGAGCAATTAGTATCAGTTAGCTTAACGCAT
>NZ_JBDTPB010000109.1:0-13736 GCF_039932935.1 Polaromonas sp. | reverse complement strand
ACTTGAGCGCCCGCGAAATTGACGAACTGTTTGCCGATGGGACCATTTCGGGCGGTATGTTGCCCAAAATTGAAGGCGCACTGGACGCCGCCAAGAGTGGCGTGAATTCGGTCCACATCATTGATGGGCGGGTACCGCACGCCATGCTGCTGGAGATTCTGACCGACCAGGCCTACGGCACCATGATCCGTTCGCACTGAGCCCGACGGTGATTGCCGCGAGGTGCTTCACGGCCACCTCGGGCGTTTTTTTGATGTAATTGGCTTGAAGCCCTTTCGCAGCGGGCGCAAGCAGCTATAAAAACAATAGCATCTGAGGGTCATCCCTCTGTCGTCAGGGTGGCGACAGTGCCACTCTGTCAGACTCGCTGGCGGGCGGACCTAAACAACAAGCTAAAACAACAAGTTCAGGCTGCGGCTCCCGGCTTTAATGGCCCAGCGCCAGGGCCGGTCATGGGCATGGATGGCAAAACGGAAAATTCGTGATGCGACTCTTACTGGTTGAAGACGATGTGATGGTGGCCAGCGGCATCAAGCTGGGGCTCAGTGATGCCGGTTACGCCGTCGACTGGGTCGGCAGCGCTGAGCGCGCCGAGGAAGTGCTGCAGGGCGAGACCTTCGACGCGGCCATCATCGATATTGGCTTGCCGCGCATTGACGGGCTGGAACTGACACGCCGCCTGCGCCGCAGCGGCATGGCCATGCCGGTGCTGATTCTCACTGCTCGCGACGCCCTGCAGGACCGGGTTCAGGGGCTGGACCTGGGCGCCGATGACTACATGGTCAAACCCTTTGAGCTACCCGAATTGCTGGCGCGGCTGCGCGCGCTGCTGCGCCGGTCCCAGGCTGCCACCAGCGCTACGTTGAGCTTTGGGGCGCTGGAGCTGGACACCGCCAACCGCGAGGCTCGCGCCAATGGCCAGCTGATAGAGCTCGGCCCGCGCGAATGGACAGTGATGGAGTATTTGCTGATCAATGCGCCCAAGCCGGCGAGCAAAGACAAGCTGTTGCAGGCCATGACCGGCTGGGACAAGGAAATCACGCCCAATGCCATTGAGGTGTATATCTCGCGCCTGCGCGGCAAGCTGGAGCCGCACGGCATCGCGGTGCGCTCCATTCGCGGCTTCGGCTATCGGCTTGAGCTGATGGACCTGGCGCCAGGAATACCGTCCGGCGCCGGCGCCGAATAAGGCGGTGCGGGCGTGAATCCTTCCGGCCGCTCCTGGGCCGTTCGCCTGAAAGCCCGTTTCTGTGCCCTGGCGGCGCGCGCCGGCAGCAGCCGCCTGGTGCCCACCGCCATGAAGTCGGGCCTGCAACGCAGGCTGCTGCTCCTGCTGCTTTTTCCGCTGGGGACTTTCGCGCTGGTAAGCATTTACTTTGACTACCAGACAGCCGGCAACGTCGCCCTGCAAAAAGACCAGCAGCTGCTGCGGCTGATTCCCCTGCTGGCTGATTCGGTGGTGGCACCGGGTGTTGCACCGGAAAAGGCGCCCGTGATGCTGCTCGCTCCCGCGATCGATGATTTCCTCAAAGGCCGCCCCGGTTTCGCGGGGTTTCGCCTTGCCGATGCGGAGGGCGATTTTCTGGCCGGTGAGGCCTGGATCCCCGAGTTGCTGCCGGCCACGCATGAGCCCGAATTCCACAGCATCGAATACAACGGCGTGACCTACCGGATCGCCGCGCAACGCACCAAGACGAGGGCAGGTGAGCTGATCGTCCAGCTGGCGGACGGATCGGACCCGCGCCAGCAATGGGTGCGGTCCGTGCTGTTCAAAGTCCTTCTGCCCAATTTGATTCTGGTCGTGGCTGCCGGGTTCGCGGTCAACTGGGCGGTGACGCGCGCGCTCAAGCCCCTGATCGAACTCAAGGACGCGGTGGAACGCCGCAGCCCGCGCGACCTGAGCGCGATTGACCCGCTGGCCACGCCGGCCGAGGTCCAGCCGCTCGTCACGGCCTTGAATCGTCTCTTTGACCTGGTGAACGATCAGGCCGAGGGGCAGCGCCGTTTTGTGGCCGACGCCGCCCACCAGTTGCGCACCCCCCTGGCGGGGCTGCAGGCGCAGGTCGAAGCCTGGGCGCAGGCCGCCAAGGTGGCGCAAGCGTCGGGCTCAGATGGCGCCGTCACGCTATCGGCCGACAAGATCATCAAACTGCGCAATGCCACGCGGCGAACCTCGCAACTGGCCAACCAGCTGCTGGCGCTTTCACGGGCTGATGCTTCAGCCACTGCTTCGCAGCCCACGCAGCGGGTCGACCTGAAAGACCTGTGTGAGTCGATCTTGCCGCTGCACCTGGATGCCGCCACCCGCAAGGGCATCGACCTGGGGCTGGAAGCCCGGCCCGCGCAGGTCAGCGGTTATGAGTGGCTGCTGCGCGAGCTGCTGGGCAACCTTGTGGACAATGCCGTCAAATACACGCCGCCAGGCGGAACGGTCACCATCCGCTGCGGGCCGGTGGCCTCGCCAGAGGCGACGGCGGGCGGGGGCACCCACGAAGGGGTGGGCGCTGGCCAGGGCCGCTGGGGCGTTTTTCTGGAGGTGGAAGACGATGGCCCGGGCATTGCACCGCATGAGCGAGGCATGGCGCTGCAGCGGTTTTACCGTGTCCAGGGTACGGTCGGCGAGGGCAATGGCCTGGGGCTGGCGATTGCCAATGAAATCGCCCGGGTCCACCATTCACAGCTGGAACTGAGCGATACCGCGATCGGCCCCGCCGGACCCTTCGGATTACGGGTTCGATTGAGTTTGTAGCTCGGCCACCACAGTAAGCGCTTGCTGTTATGGAACAGAACGTTGCGCCTACGCCTCACGGGATAAAAGCGAGGCGCTGGAAGCGCTGAACTGCCAACTGCCTGTGCGAGAATCAATTGCAACGATTCCCGGTTTTTTGAAACATTTCATACTTCCCATCGCCTATGTCCGACTTAGCGTCTGCACCCGAATTGAGCCCGAATGCCACGCCCGCCGAGCCCGCAGTGCGCAAGCGGCCCAAACCGGGGGAGCGAAGGGTGCAGATTCTGCAGGCGCTGGCGACCATGCTGGAGCAACCCGGCGCTGAACGCATCACCACCTCGGCCCTGGCGGCCAGGCTGGATGTCAGCGAGGCGGCCCTTTACCGCCATTTCGCCAGCAAGGCCCAGATGTTTGAAGGCCTGATCGAATTCATTGAGCAAAGCGTCTTCACGCTGATCAACCAGATCGGCGAACGCGAACCTGACCATTCGGCCCGCACCCGCAAGCTGGTCGTCATGATCCTGCAATTCGCCGAAAAGAACCCCGGCATGACGCGCGTCATGGTGGGCGATGCACTGGTGTTTGAAAACGACCGCCTGCAAGAGCGTATGAACCAGTTTTTCGACAAGCTGGAGTCCAGCCTGAAGCAAAGCCTGCGCGACGCGGCCGCCGCCAGCGGCGCGGCCACACCCACGGTCGATGCCCAGGTGCGTGCCTCGGTCATCGTCGCTTTCATGGTGGGACGCCTGCAGCGTTTTGCCCGCTCAGGTTTCAAACGCCTGCCATCGGAACACCTCGAAGCCAGCCTGGCAACCATCCTGGCCTGAAACAAGCCGGCCCCCGTCTGCGGCGTTTGCTATCAAATCAGTAGCTGCTTGCGCTCGTCCTTATTAGGCCAGAGGCCGATTCCGTTCAAATTTCTTGCCTGTTTGCCATTCGCTTTGAAAAGGCGTTGATGCGCAGCCAGAGCGTCAAACCCGTTCGAGCGTCAGCAAAACAGTACCAGCAGGTGCCGCGGAACGGGCTTTGCCCGGCCGCAGGCGCCGTCCCCTGCAAGGGGAGGGGGCGCTACACGAAGTGAGCGCCAGCAGGGGTGAGCCTATTCACCAATTCCAGAGAGTGCCGTCATGCTGCAGCCGGTTCACCGGCAGGTAGGCGCGCTGGTAGGGGTATTTGGCGGCCAGTTTTTCGTCGATCTCCACGCCGTGGCCCGCCGTTTCGCCGCAGTGCATAAAGCCCTTGTCAAAGCGGTAGCTGTGCGGGAAGACCTCGTCGGTCTGCTCGGTGTGGCGCATGTACTCCTGCACGCCGAAATTGGGCACCCAGGTGTCAAAGTGCAGCGCCGCGCCCATGCAGACGGGTGACAGGTCTGTCGCACCGTGGCAGCCGGTGCGCACCTGGTACATCGAGGCAAAGTCCGCGATGCGCCGCAGGTGCGTGATGCCACCGGCGTGCACCACCGTCGCGCGGATGTAGTCGATCAGCTGGTTCTGGATCAAATCCTTGCAGTCCCAGATGGTGTTGAAGATTTCGCCCACCGCCAGCGGCGTGGCGGTGTGCTGGCGGATCAGGCGAAAAGCCTCCTGGTTTTCGGCCGGCGTCGCGTCCTCCAGCCAGAACAGGTGATAAGGCTCCAGCGACTTGCCCAGCCGGCCCGCCTCGATGGGCGTCAGGCGGTGGTGTGCGTCGTGCAGCAAGTGAATGTCCGGCCCCACGGCCTGACGCACCGCGTCGAACAGTTTCGGTGTGTGCAGCAAGTATTTTTCGCTGCTCCAGTCATGCTCGCTGGGCAGGCTGGCGTCGGCCGGCTCGTAAAACATGCTGCCCTTGCCCACGCCGTAGACTTTTTCCAGGCCCGGCACGCCGCTTTGCGCGCGTATCGCCTGGTAGCCCATTTCCTTGTAGCGCAGCACTTCATCGACGGTGTGGCCGATATCGCTGCCGTTGGCGTGGCCGTAGACCATCACGCCGTTGCGGCTGCGCCCGCCAAGCAGCTGGTACAGCGGCATGTTGGCGGCCTTGGCCTTGATGTCCCAGAGGGCCGTGTCCACCGCGGCAATCGCGCTCATGGTCACCGGGCCGCGCCGCCAGTAGGCGCCTTTGTAGAGGTACTGCCAGATGTCCTCGATCTGGTGTGCGTCTCGGCCAATCAGGCAGGGAATGACGTGTTCGGTCAGGTAGCTCACAACCGCCAGTTCGCGCCCGTTGAGCGTTGCATCGCCGATGCCGGTCAGGCCCTCGTCGGTTTCGATCTTGAGGGTGACGAAATTGCGGCCGGGGCTGCAGACGATGACACGTGCGTTGGTTATTTTCATGAAGGCTCCGGAAGTCCCGGTCTGTTCTGTTGGGGTGAAAGATGTTTTGCGGAAGGGAATGCGCCGGCGCTAGCCGCCCTGGCCGCCCTAGCCACTCCAGCCCAGATGCCCGAGGAAGTCGCGCGTGCGCTCCTGTGTGGGGTTTTCGAAAATCTGGCCGGGTGGGCCCTGCTCGACGACCTTGCCGTGGTCGAACACCACCACCCAGTTCGCCACACGTTGGGCAAAAGCCATTTCATGCGTCACAACGACCATGGTCATGCCCTCGTCGGCCAGGCGCTTCATCACGTTGAGCACCTCGCCGATGGTTTCCGGGTCCAGCGCCGAGGTCGGCTCGTCAAACAGCATGACCTCGGGCTCCATCGCCAGCGCGCGCGCAATCGCCACCCGCTGCTGCTGGCCGCCTGAAAGGCCGCTCGGGAAGTTGTTCGCCTTGTCGGCCAAGCCCACTTTTTCGAGCAGTTTCATCGCGCGGGCGCGCGCCTCGGTTTCGCTCATGCCCAGCACGGTGACGGGGCCTATCGCCACGTTGTCGAGCGCGCTCTTGTGCGGAAACAGCTCGAAGTTCTGGAACACCATGCCCATACGGCGTCGCACTTTTCGCGCCTCGGTTTCGTCGGTCGGCAGCGGCACGCCGTCAAACAGCACACGCCCGCCGTCCACCACCTCCAGTGCATTGGTGCAGCGAAGCAGGGTCGACTTGCCAGAGCCCGACGGCCCGATCAGGCACATCACTTCGCCCTTGTTGACCTGCACCGACACGCCGTCGATGGCGACAAAATCGCCATACAGCTTGCGCACGTTGTCATACACCACCACCGGCGGCAGGTGGGCGCCGCGGCGCTCACCCTGGGCTGCGGTGCTTGTCGTCATGTTGTCGCCGTTCATTCCTTGACCTCGAATCGTTTGTGAATCCAGTCGACCAGCTTGGCCTGCGGATAACCCATCAACCAGTAGATGACCGCCATCGCGGTGAGCATTTCCAGCACGCGAAAGCTCGACGAGCGGATCTGCAGTGCCACGTGCGCAAGCTCTCCCACCGCGATCACGGACACCAGCGAGGTATCTTTGAAAAGCGACACCCAGGTACTCGCCAGCACCGGCAGCACGCGCCGCCAGGCCTGCGGGATGATGATTTGTCGCATCGCCTGCCAGCGGCTCATGCCCACGGCAATCGCCGCTTCCATCTGGCCCTTGCGGATGGAGTTGATGCCGGCGCGAAAGGTCTCGGCGTTGTAGGCCGAGACGTTCAGGCACAGCGCGATCAGGCCGGTGGTGAAAGCCGAGAACTCGATGTGCAAAAACACCGGCATTACATAAAACGCCCAGTACACGACCAGGATCAGCGGCAGGTTGCGAAAGAACTCCACAAACCACAGCGCCGCAGTAGACAGGATGCGCGAACGCGACAGCCGCATCAGCGCCAGCACGATGCCGGCCGGCACTGCCGCCAGCATGGTCAACACGGTGAGCAGCACCGTCAGCCCGGCGCCATGCGCCAGGTCCCAGCGGTGCTCCCAGACGATGTTCCAGTCGAGATTCATGAACGCCCTAGGTGCGCCACGCGCTGGTAGAGACGGTCTATCAACCGCGAGCCGGGGAAGAGGATGATGAAATAGATCACCATCACCGTCGTGAACACCTCAATCGGCCGATAGCTTTGGCCGGCAATGGTTTCGGCGCGCTTCATGAGTTCGGGCACGGCGATCACCGCGGCAATGGCCGTGTCCTTGATGGTGATGGAAAGGATGGAGCCGAAAGAAGGCAGCATGCGCACCAACGCTTGCGGCAGCACCACTTTCCGCACAATCTGCGCACGCGACATGCCGAGCGCCAGCGCGGCGCGCACCTGGCCGGGGCGTATGGACTCGATGCCGGCGCGCACGATCTCGGCCACATAGGCGGCGATGTGCAGCGTCAGCGCCATCAACGCAGCCCAGAAAGGGTGAAAGCTGATGCCCGTCAGGATGGGCACCGCGAAATAAAACCACACCAGAATCACCAGCACGGGAATGGCGCGCTGCGTGTCGATGTAAAAAACAATCGGAATGCGCAGCCAGGCCTTGCCGTAGACGCGGCCCAGGCCGAGTGCGGTACCCAGCACCAGGCTGCCGGCAGCGGTCAGCAACGACAGCAGCAATGTGAGCCCCAGGCCGCCCAGCAGGTACTGCCAGCTGTCGAGCAGGGGTGAAAAATCAAGTTCCATGGGGACGGGTCTGTCTCGCAAGGCGGGGCCGGGTGCAGCCTGTGGGCCGCACCCGGCCGCGCGGGTTTACATCGTGCCGATGACGCGGATTTCGTCCGCTTCGAGCTTGGGCTTCATCGTTTCGTTCACGGCCTTGAGCCAGTTGAAGTACTCGGGCTGGTTCTTGTCGATGGCCAGGCCGATGGGCACGGGCTGCTCGGTACTGCTTTGGCAGTTGTTGCCGTCGGGCAGCGCCTTCAGGCCTTTGACCTTGCGGTTCAGCGCGACCCATGGCACCCGGTTGATCGGCGTCACGTCGGCGCGCTTGGCCATGATTTCTTCCACGGGTGCGGCCGAGCCGGCGGTCGATACACCGCGCAGCTTGGCGTTGGGAAAGCGCTTTTTGACCCAGTTCTCTTCACCGCCGCCGGTGAAATACGCCACGGTGATGTCGGGGCTGTTGAACTCGTCAATCGATTTGGCCTTGGCCACCTTCGGGTTGTCGGCACGGCCGAACATGCACAACGCCGTGGCCGAGTAGGTCACGAAGTCCACGACTTTCAGGCGCTCAGGCGTGACAGACAGCGGCGAGATCGTCATGTCGGCCTGGTTGGAGGCCAGCACCGGCACCTTGGTCTCATGCGAGACCGGCACAGGTTGCAGCTTCACGCCCAGCAGGCGCGCATATTCGTTGGCCAGAATCCACGCCGGGCCGGCCCAGGCGTCGCCCGAACCCGTGGTGTTCTCGACCAGCCAGGGCGGGTTGGACAGCACGGCGGCACGCAGCACACCGGCTTTCTTGATCGCGTCAATGCGCGCACTGGTGCCGGGCGCCGGTACGGCCTGGGCAAAAGCCTGGCCTACGCCGGCTGCCATGAGCAGGCCGGCAATGAGTGCCGGTACCTGCCGGCGGATGAGTGAAGGGTGTTTCATGCTTTGTCTCCTGGTTGTAATGCGCCGTTTCCCCGGCGCGGGTTGGTGATTTGTCGTTGCAAAACTCTCAGTACCGCTGGCCCGCGCAAGACGCTGGACTTAACCCGGCATGAGCCGTGGAACCGGCCTTGCCGGTCCACAGGCGGGCGGCCCCCGAGGGGCTGGAGCCTGCGGCTCCAAGCCTGCCTGTGCAGGCTTGGACAGGCGACAGAGGCGAAGCGTCTCGCGAGTCGCGGCCTGCAAGGCCTCGCGCATGACGCGAAGCGAAAAGCGTGGGGGCCACAGTCATCTCCAGGCTTGGGCGAACTCGCTGATTACGCGTTCGAGGTGCGCGCGCATCGCGACCCTCGCGCCTTCGGCATCGCGCGCCAGCAATGCGCTGAACACGCGCTGGTGGTCTTCCTGAGAGGCTGCACGCAATGCAGGGGAATGAAAGTGCGCTTCCATCTGCGACCACAGCGGCCCGCGTGCGTGGTCCCACAACGCGGTGACCATCTGCAGCAGCACGCTGTTGCCGGTGGCTTCTGCAATGCGCAGGTGAAACAGCCGGTCGGCCGATTCGTTGGCGAGCTTGTCGTCCATGTGCTCCCGCATGGCGGCCAGTGCGGCAAAGATGCGGTCGAGGTCGGCATCCTGGCGGGTGACGGCGGCCACTGAAGCGATTTCCGATTCAATCAGGCAGCGGGCGCGCAGCACCTCAAAAGGCCCGGGCCCGGTTTGCGGCATGAACACCGGCGGGCGTATGGCCGGCAACTGGGCCACATAAATGCCGGAGCCGCCGCGCACTTCGACGGCGCCTTGAAGCTCCAGCGCAATGATGGCCTCGCGCACCGAGGTGCGGCTCACGTCAAAACGCTCGGCCAGCGCCCGCTCTGACGGCAGGCGCGCGCCTGAGGCGAATTCGCCCTGTCCTATCAGCTCCAGGACCTGCGCAGCCAGCCTCTGGTAAGACCGGTCCGTGTTGGCTGCGGGCAGCACTACCTCTGGGGCATTGGGGGTTTTGACGGCAGGGGTGTTCATAAATCTAAAGTGGTTGGACCAAATTATTGATGGCATACCAATTATTGGTATTGTGGTTTACCACTACAAAATCGCCCGTCTACGCTCCCTAAGATGGCGCCATGCAAGAACTCATTCCGGCGGCGCTGCCCGCCTTGGCCGAACGCGGCATCACGATTCCCCTCTTTGACCGAAACCCTTCCCGCATCGGCGTGGTTCACCTGGGTTTGGGCGCTTTTCACCGGGCCCACCAGGCCGTGGTGTTTGATGCGCTGATGGCGCACCGGCCCGAACCCTGGGGTGTGCTGGGCGTGGCCATGCGTTCCACGCAACTCGCCGATGCGCTGGCGCAGCAGCAAGGGCTTTACTCCGTGCAAATCAACAGCCACGCCGGCCGCAGCTGGCAGGTGGTGGGCTCGGTGCTCGGCACCTGTGTGGCGGCGCGAGAGCCTGAGCAGGTGGTGCAGGCCATCGCCGCGCCTTCCACGCGATGGATCACGCTGACGGTGACGGAGAAGGGCTACGGCCCGGAGCTTGCAACGCTGCTGCTTAAGGGCCTGGCCGCACGCCGCAAGGCTGGCGGTGATGGGCTGACGATCGCTTCGTGCGACAACCTCACCGACAACGGCGGCAAACTGCAAAAGCTTTGCCTGGACACGGCGCGCAGCCACGACGCGGCACTCGCGGACTGGGTAGAAGAAAACTGCGCCTTCCCCAACAGCATGGTCGACCGGATTGTTCCGGCCGCCACGCCCGAGCGTTTGCAGGAGGCTGCAGAAGCGTTAGGCGTCACCGACCAATGCGCGGTCGGCACCGAAGGCTTTTGGGAGTGGGTGATTGAAGACCGCTTTGCCGACCCCGCGGATGCAGAGGTGCTCGCCTCGGCCGGTGTGAATGTGGTGGCCGACGTCAGGCCTTTCGAGCAGGCCAAGCTCTACATGCTCAACGGCAGCCATTCGGCCATGGCCTGCATGGGTGCGGTGCTGGGCTTGCCCACGGTGCACGAATGCATCGCCCAGCCCGACCTTCACCGCTTTGTGCACGGCCTGATGACGCAGGAGGTCATGCCCCACCTTGTACGCCCTGACGCTGCGGCCTACCGCGACGCTTTGCTGGAGCGGTTCGCCAACCCTGCGCTCAAGCACAGCGTGCACCAGATCGCCACTGACAACTCACAGAAGATCCCGCAGCGCTGGGTGCCGTCGGTGGTGGCGCAGCTGGCCCGTGGCGGCAAGGTCGAGCATCTGGCGCTGGCCGCCGCTGCATGGATGGGTTATTGCCTGGGCGAGGACGAAGCCGGCAAGCCCTACACAATGAATGACCCGCTGGCGCAAACGCTGCAGGACATCGCCAAAAAACATCGCGGCGATGTGGCGGCCACCGTTGGCGCGCTGCTGGGTGCCGGCGCGATCTGGGGCACCGAATTGCCGAGAGACCCGCGCTGGGTTTCGCGCGTGGCGCACTGGCTGGAGCGCACACAGGCGTTGGGGCTGTTGGGCGCAGTCAGGGAGCTCAATCTCCCTTGAATTGCCCCCGAGTTGCCCTTGAGCGGCCTTGCAACGCGGGGCCGTTAAAGGCTGAGGCCCACCTTGCCGGCGGCAGCCACGATTTCTTCCCAGGTGCTGGCGTCAATTTCGATGCCATCGCGCTCGCGTTGCGTCCGCGCACGGCGTTCAGGTTCCCCTGCGATTTGTACAGCATCCACACCGTCGGCCGGTGGGCTTTGGCGCAACCACTCCACAAAGGCCAGCGCCTCGGATTCCAGCGCTGACTGGGTGCCCAGCTTGCCCGGGTCGATCAGGATGGTGAGCATGCTGTTGTAGACCGCACGTGTGCTGACCGTGGGGTGGTGCCAGGTGCCGCCGCCGGTGAGCGCGCCGCCCAGCAGTTCGCACGCCACCGCCAGGCCGTAGCCCTTGTGTTCGCCAAACGGCATGAGCGCGCCGAAGAAACCGTTTGCCTGCGGCACCACCACCACGCCAGGGTCGGTGGTGGGCTGGCCGTGTTCGTCGATCAGCAAACCCGGCTGCACGGACTTGCCCTGGTTGTGGGCCACGCGCATCTTCCCTTGTGCCACACGGCTCGTCGCGAAGTCAAGAATGAAGGGCGGCTGGTCTTTGAGCGGTATGCCGATGCAGCAAGGATTGGTACCGTAGCGCCCGTCCGCACCGCCCCAGGCGGCGACGACCGGCCGTGTCATCACGTTCACAAAATGCAGCGACACCAGCCCTTGGGCGACTGCCATTTCGGCGAAATGGCCGATGCGACCCAGGTGATGAGACTCCGCCAGCGCCATGATGCAGCTGCCGTGGGTTTTGGCGCGCGCCATGCCCAGCGCCATTGCCTGCTCGCCGATCACCTGGCCGTAGCCGCGCTGGCCGTTAAGGCTGAGCAGCGAGCCCGCGTCGAGCAGCGTTTTGACGCTGGCGTTGGGCGTCAGGCCACCTTCAAGCACCGCATCGACGTAGCGCGGAAGCATGCCTATGCCGTGGGAGTCATGGCCGCTCAGGTTGGCCATGACCAGGTTGGAGGCCACCTTTTCCGCTTCAGCAGCGGTGCTGCCGGATGCTATGAAAATGCTAGCTGCTTGCGCACGCAGGTATTGGGCTGGAAGCACTTTTTGCATATAAATGTCTTTACATCACCGCGCCGACTTGCCAGGGCACAAACTCGTTTTGCCCGTAGCCGTGTTTCTCGCTTTTGCTGGGCTCGCCGGATGCAGTGGCCAGCACCATGTCAAAAATGCGCTGCCCCATCTCCTGCACCGACACACCGCCGTCGATGATCTCGCCGCAGTTGATATCCATGTCTTCTTCCTGCCGCTTCCACAGTGCCGAGTTGGTGGCCAGCTTGAGCGAGGGCGAGGGCGCGCAGCCGTAGGCTGAGCCACGGCCGGTGGTAAAGCAGATGATGTTGGCACCACCGGCCACCTGGCCCGTGGCGCTCACGGGGTCATAGCCCGGCGTGTCCATGTAGACAAAACCGTGGGCGTCCACGGGCTCGGCGTACTCATACACCGCTTCCAGGTTGGAAGTGCCGCCCTTGGCCACTGCACCGAGCGACTTTTCCAGGATGGTGGTGAGGCCGCCAGCCTTGTTGCCAGGCGAAGGGTTGTTGTTCATCTCGCCTTCATTGATCTCGGTGTAATGTTCCCACCACTTGATGCGCGAGATCAGTTTTTCAGCGATGTCGGGTCGCACGGCGCGTCGCGTGAGCAAATGCTCGGCGCCATAAATTTCGGGTGTTTCGCTGAGGATGGCGGTGCCGCCGTGGGCCACCAGCAAGTCCACCGCAGCGCCCAGTGCCGGGTTGGCGCTGACGCCCGAGTAACCGTCGGATCCGCCGCATTGCAGGCCGATGGTGATGTGCGCGGCGCTGCAGGGTTCGCGTTTGACCTTGTTGGCCTCGGGCAGCATTTCCTTGATCATCGCAATGCCCTTGGCCACGGTTTTGGCCGTGCCTCCGGTGTCCTGGATGCTGAAGACGCGCAGGGTTTCACCTTCACGCAGGCTGCCGTGGGCCAGCCAGGCGTTGATCTGGTTGGACTCGCAACCCAGGCCCACCACCAGCACACCGGCAAAGTTGGGGTGCGTGGCGTAGCCCGTCAGCGTGCGTTGCAAAATCTGCAGGCCCAAACCGTCCGAGTCCATGCCGCAGCCGGTGCCGTGCGTCAGCGCCACCACGCCGTCGACGTTGGGGAAGTCCTTGAGCGCAGAGGGATTGTTCTGGCGCGAGAAATGATCCGAAATGGCGCGTGCAGCCGTGGCCGAGCAATTCACGCTGGACAAGATGCCGATGTAATTGCGCGTGGCCACGCGGCCGTCGGGCCGCTTGATGCCCATGAAGGTGGCTTCACGTTTGGCGGGCGCTGGTTTCACATCCGCGCCGAAAGCGTAGTCGCGTGCGAAGTCGCCTTTGTCCGGGCCCATGTTCAGGTTGTGCGTGTGCACGTGCTCGCCGGGTGCGATAGCCTTGCTGGCAAACCCAATGATCTGGTTGTAGCGCCGAACCGGCTCGCCCTCGGCAAGCGCGCGCGTGGCGATTTTGTGGCCGGCAGGGATCAGGCCGCGCACGGTGACGTTTTCAACCTGCGTGCCGCCCACCAGCTGGGCACGGGCAATCAGGACGTCGTCGGCAGGATGCAATCTTATGAAGGGGGTCATCGTGGGCTCTTTACAAGTGTCAGCGCGGAACCGGCTCTGCCGGGCCGCAGATGGCGCCCCCTCGAGGGGGAGGCGCCGCAGGCGCTTCGGAGGAGGTCGTTAGTAGAACATCTTGGGCAGCCAGAGTACCGCAGCGGGGAAGTAGGTGATGATGCCCAGGCTCAATAGCAATGGCACCAGCCAGGGCAATATCGCCATCGTGGTTCGTTCCACCGAAAGATTGGCTACCCGGGCCAACACGAACAGTACCATTCCCATAGGCGGGTGCAGAAGGCCGATCATCAGATTCAGCACCATCACCAGCCCGAAGTGCACCGGGTCAATGCCCAGTTGCGCTGTGATCGGCAACAGAATGGGCACCAGGATGGTGATGGCGGCCGTGGGCTCCAGGAAGCAGCCGACGAACAGCA
>NZ_JBDTPB010000108.1:0-2066 GCF_039932935.1 Polaromonas sp. | reverse complement strand
GCCGCCAGCGGCTGGGCCATAGGGCGGGGGTTCAACCGGCAGGTCTACACCCGCATGTTTTTGAAAACCATGGTGCCGAAGGCGCTGAAAAAACTCGAGCAGCACCCTGGCCTTTTTGACCGTGACCGCCTGCTGGCCGCGCGCGACCTGTATGCATTCGACAACGTCTTCACAGCGCCCGTGCACGGGTTCAAAGATGCGGACGACTACTGGTCGCGAGCTTCCGCCAAGCCGCATTTGCGCAGCATTGCCGTGCCGGCTCTGGCCCTGAACGCATTGAACGATCCTTTTGTGCCGGCCGCGAGCCTGCCGCGAGCCGCAGACGGCAGCCGCTACGTCACACTCTGGCAGCCGGGGCAAGGGGGGCATGTCGGGTTTCCGTCGCCGCCGTTTCCGGGCCACGTGCGCGCCATGCCGGAAGCCGTCACCGGTTTTCTGGCTGCGCACCTGTGATGCCTTCGCATAACCCCGCTCCTGCCGCATCCACCCGTTGCGGCGCAAAATAGCGCATGGATGACATCGTCAAGCAGGCCATTGCCAAGTGGCCCAATGTTCCGGATTGCTATGGCTGGCTGGGGCTGGACGCGCGCGGCAACTGGTACATGCGCGACGACAGGGCGCAGGCTGCAGGGCCTTTCGGGGGCGCGCCGGGCCTGGAGGCTGCCCGCCGTGCCGCCAGCAAAGGCTCATTGCTCAAGCACGACAAACTGATTGATTTCATCCAGCGGAACTACGAGAGCGACGCGCAGGGACGGTGGTTTTTCCAGAATGGGCCGCAGCGCGTGTACGTGGAGCTGGAAGCAACGCCGTGGATCTGGCGCATCGCCGCCGCGCCGGCATTCGAGGTGACGGCTCACACCGGTCAGGCCGCGCGGACGCAGCGGTGCATCGTGGACGAGGCGGGCAGGGTCTACCTTGAAACCGACCTGGGTTTTGGCCTGGTTCATACCCAGGACATGACGCACGCGGCGGACGCTGTGGAGCAGGGTCTGTGGGTGCCCGAAGAGGTTCCGGCGAGCGACCTGGCGGACCGGTTCGGTTATGTGCGAAGCCCGCAATTGCTACAAAAACAATAGCTGCTTGCGCGCGGTGTTATTGGGCTGGAGGTCAATTCCTTTTAAATTCACCCGTAAAAAAAGCCGGTCATCGACCGGCTTTTTGAAAATTGCAGGCAGCGCTTATTTGGCCGCGTTGACCATGTACTGCACCACGGCTTTGATGTCACCGTCGGGGGCGGCAGAACCCCCCTTGGGAGGCATGGCGCCCTTGCCTTTGATGGCGCTGGCGGTCAGCGCCTCGACGCCTGCAGAAACCCGGGGAGCCCATGCAGCCTTGTCGCCGAGCTTGGGCGCATTGGCAACGCCGGCAGCGTGGCAGGCTGCGCACACCTGGCCATACAGGGCCGGCGCGGCGCCACCTGCGGCGGCCGGTGTTGCACCGGCGGCAGGTGCCGCGGTCTTGTTGGCGGCAGCGAGCGCAGCAACGACGTCTGCTGAGGGCGCGGCAACTGCAGCGGCTGCAGGTGCCGAAGCGGCAGCGGCAGGTGCGGCTGGCTCTGCAAATTTTCCACCCGCAGCGGCCGTCATGTAGACCACCGCACGGCCGACTTCCACATCGCTAAAGTCGCCACCACCTTGGGGGCCCATGGCGCCCTTGCCCTTGAGCGCCGAGTGCCAGAGTGTGTCGAAGCCGGTTTTGATACGGGTAGCCCAGGCGCCTGCATCGCCGAATTTCGGTGCGCCGGCAGCACCTGTGCCGTGACAGGTCACACATTGGGCTTTGTAGACTTCTTCGCCGGATTTAAGAGGGCGGTTGGCATCACGGATTTCAACGGCACCGATCTTCTGGATGCGTTGTGCCACTGCATTGGCGCTTTCATCCGCGCCTGCCGCCGGCTTGTTGGCCGACGCGACGTAGTAAACCAGACCAATGATGGCGAAAACAGGGACGACAAAAGAGAAGAAAACTGCAGCCAGCAGTTGCTGCGGGGTTTTGATGGGGCCAGTGTGGGCTTCTTCGTGGGCCGTGGTGTGGTCGTTTGCGCTCATGGCGTCCTCAAAAAACTA
>NZ_JBDTPB010000107.1:0-21890 GCF_039932935.1 Polaromonas sp. | reverse complement strand
TGCGTCACGGTGATGCCGGGTACCTGTTTGAGCCGCTCGCGCAGCACGCCCGACATGTCGTCGACGCTGCGCACCCGCGCCTTGCGATCGACCAGGCGCACATAAATGCTGGCGTACATCTTGCCCTGGGCGTTGCCCGTATTCAGCGTGGCCAGCGTGTATTTCACTTCGGGGAATTCGCGGATGATGGCTTCCACCTGCCGCGCCTTGGCTTCGGTGGTTTCCAGCGAGGAGCCCACCGGCGTATAGAAGTTGAGCGAGGTTTCCGAGAAGTCGGCCTTGGGCACAAACTCGGTACCCAGCAGCGGCACCATAAAAATGCTGGTAATAAAAATCACCACCGCCAGGGCCAGCGTGGCCAGCTTGTGACCCAGCGACCAGCGCAGGATTCCCTGGTAGCTGTTGCTCAGCGAATCGGTGGCGCGGTCGAACAGACCGGTCACGCGGCCTATGGTCTTGTCGTAGAAGGTAACGGGCACTTTTCCGGCATGTCCTGAGCCTGTCGAAGGATGCGCTTCTATGGAAGGGTCGTGCCAGATACTGGAGAGCATCGGGTCCAGCGTGAAGCTCACGAACATCGAGATCAGCACTGCCGCCACGATGGTCACGCCGAACTCGTGGAAGAACTTGCCGATGATGCCGCCCATGAAGCCAATCGGCAGGAACACCGCCACGATCGAGAACGTGGTGGCCAGCACAGCCAGGCCGATCTCCTGCGTGCCGTCGAGCGAGGCCTGATAGGGCGCCTTGCCCATCTGCACATGCCGCACGATGTTTTCGCGCACCACGATGGCGTCATCGATCAGCAGGCCCACGCACAGCGACAGCGCCATCAGCGTGATCATGTTGATCGTGAAGCCGAACAGGTTCATGAACAGGAAAGTACCGATGATGGAGATCGGGAGCGTCAGCCCGGTGATCACCGTGGAGCGCCAGGAGTTCAGGAACAGGAAAACAATCAGAACCGTCAGCAGTGCGCCTTCTATCAGCGTACGGCGCACGTTTTCAACGGCCACGCGAATCGGCCGCGAACCGTCGGTGATCAGCTCCAGCCGTGCGCCGGGCGGCAATTGCGGCTGGATGTCCTTGATGGCCTGGTTCAACCCGTCGACCACGGCAATGGTGTTTTCGTCCTGGGCTTTTTGCACTGAGAGCAGCAGCGTGCGCTGGCCGTTGAACAGCGCCAGGCTGTCGATTTCCTGCGCACCGTCGGCAATGCGTGCCACCTGGTCCACCGTGATCGGCGAGGCGCCCTTGCGCGCCACGATGATTTTTCCGAAATCTTCGGGCCGCTTCATGCGCGCATCGATCTTGACCACGCGCTCCTGTTGCAGCGAACGGATGGCGCCCACCGGCAAGTCCTGGTTTTCATTGCGCACGGCGTTGACCACCTGGTCGGCCGTGATGCCCAGCGACTCCATGGCCTGCGGGTTCAGGTAGACATTGATCTCGCGCTTGGTGCCGCCCACCAGCGTGACCGAGCCCGCGCCGCGCACGTTCTCCAGGCGTTTTTTCAACACCTGATCAGACCAATTGGTCAGCTCCACGGCTGACATGGCAGCGCTGCCCTTGGTGGCGTCCGGAAGCACAGCGACTGACCAGATGGCCCGACTCGCCGGGTCGAAGCGCAGCACGCGCGGTTCTTTGACTTCGTCGCGAAAATTTGGGCGGATGGCGGCGATTTTTTCGCGTACATCTTCGGCGGCACGGCGCCCGTCCACGTAGAGCTGGAACTCCATGATGACGACCGACTGGCCTTCGTAGCTGCGCGATGTAAGCGCGTTGATGCCGGCGATCGAATTCACGCCTTCTTCAATTTTCTTGGTGACTTCGCTTTCAACGATCTCGGGCGATGCGCCGGGGTATTCGGCGGTGATGACGACCACCGGAAAGTCGATATTGGGGAACTGGTCGACCTGCATGCGCTGGTATGAGAACAGCCCCAGCACCACGATGGCCAGCATGACCATGGTGGCGAACACGGGATTCTTGAGGCTGACCTGCGTGAACCACATGCGCGTGAGTCCTCAGGGCGCCGGTTTGGCAGGTGCACTGGCCGCTTGCGCTGCAGCCGGAAGTTGCGTGAAGCGCACCTTGGTGCCCTCACGCAATGCACCAATTTCACCGCGAATGACCAGCGCGCCATCGGCCAGGCCTTTGACGGCGACCACGCTGTCTTTGCCGGCGTTGCCACGCGCGCCGAGTTCGACGCTCTTGTGCACCACCACATCGTTTTCAACGGCCTGCACATAGGGCGCGGGCTTGTCGGTGCGCACGGCGCTGACCGGCACTGACAGCAGCGAAGCGCTGGCCGTGCCCAGCGTGCCCTGGGCAAACAGTCCCTGGCGCAGGGGCGGCGCGCTGGCGTCGCCTGCTGCACCCGGGTTGTCGATGCTGAGGTAAGCCAGCACGCTGCGGCTACCGGCCTGTGCCGTGGGATTGATGCGCACCACCCTGGCCGTGACGGGCTGCCGGCTGCCTTCAATCTGCAACTGCGCGGTCTGGCCCACGCGCACCTCCATGGAGTCGGTGGCGCTCAGGGTGGCTTCCAGCTCGAGCCGGCTCAGGTCCACGATTTCGACGATCTTGGTGTCGATGCCGACGCGTTCACCGGGTTGCGCCAGGCGCTGCGACACCTGGCCGGAGATGGGCGCTTTCAGGATGGTGTCGTCCACCGATTTGGCGGCGACCTCGGTGGCGGCGATGGCAGCCCTGTAGGTGGATTTCGCCGCGTTCAGGTTGGCCAGCGAGGTGTCGAGCGCGGTCTTGGAGATAAAACCCTGGTCGACCAGCGCCTTGTTGTTGTCGTACTGGCGCTGCACCACATCCACCTGCGCTTTGGCCGACTCGGCCTGTTCGCGGGCCTGGCGCACGCGTGACTGGTATTCCGTGGCGTCGATGCGTGCAATCACCTGGCCGGCCTTGACCACATCGCCTTCGCGGACCGTGAGCCCCTGCAGTTCGCCGGCTACGCGCGCCTTGATGACGGCGGAGTTCACGGCCTTGAGTGAGCCCGACACCGGAAGCCCCTGAACCACCTCGCGCGTCTGGGCTTTGACCACATCGGTGGCGGCCAGCTCAACTTGTCCCATGTCCTTGACGGCGGTGCTGGCGGCGAGCGCCTGTTGCTGGGCCTTGCGGGCAGACAGCGCGCGCAGCACCCCGCCCACGATGAGCAGCATGATGACCAGGGCGACAGCCCATTTGACCCAGCGTTTCATGCCTGGGCTTTCACCGGTTGCCGTACAGCCGTGGCGGCCGGGGCACTGATGCCGTTCAGGATGGTTTCCACCTGGAAGGCGAGGTATTTTTTCGGGTCGAGAAGGATGTTTTCGCTCAGGCACACACCAGCGGAATGCTTGGACAGGATCAGGAAAATCATGGGCGCAACCACGGAATAGACCGCATAGTCCAGGTCCAGTGAGCGGAATTCACCGCGGTCCATGCCGCGCTGCAGGATGCAGCGGATGAGTGCTTGCCCCGGCTGGATGACTTCCTGCTGATAGAAAGCGGCGATGTCGGGGAAGTTCTTGGCTTCGCTCATCATCAGCTTGGTGATGCCCGAGGCGCGTGTCGCGCCCACGCGCTCCCACCAACTGGTCATGCAGTAGGCCAGCAGTTCAGGGGTGGTGCCCTCGAACACGTCCAGTTCGGCGCGCCATTCGGTAAAGCGGCCCGAGATGTTCTCGCGCACCACGGCCTTGAACAGCTCTTCCTTGCTCTGGAAGTAAAGGAACAGCGTGCCCTTGGACACACCGGCGCGCGCAGCCACTTCTTCGGCGCGGGTGGCGGCAAAGCCTTTTTCTACAAAGAGGTCAAGCGCCGCGTCCAGCAGTTCGCCGGGGCGTGCTTCCTTGCGGCGCTCGCGCTTGGCGGCGACCGCAGAGGTTTTGTCGCAAAAGAGTTTGGAAAGTGACATAGTTACTGACTGACTGGTTAGTAATATATCTGCTTACTTTCCGACCGTCAACCCAAACCGCGTAGGCTACACCGGGGGCGGGGAGCCTGAAGGGTTCAGAACGGTAAACCCGCGGTAAAGCCGCAAGGTGCCTGTTCGTGTTCACTGACCTCTGGCGTCTGTGGGGCAGCTCGCTAAACAGGCGTGAACCGGCCTATGGCCAGCGCCAGCCCGGCTTGCTTTCTGCGCCAGGCCAGCACGGGCCCCAGCAACAGCATCAACAGCGAAACGGGCGGCAGCCCCAGGCTGGCCAGTGCGGGCTTGAGCGCGCCGAATCCCATGTGCGTTATATGTTGCTATGAAAAATATAGCTGCTTGCGCGCGTTCTTATTGGCCTGCAGGCCAAAACCCCATCAATAAAAGGCTTGCAAGCCAGTTTGTGCGCGGCCCAGGATCAGCGCGTGCACATCGTGCGTGCCTTCATAGGTGTTGACGGTTTCCAGGTTGATCATGTGGCGGATGACGTGGTATTCGTCGTGGATGCCGTTGCCGCCGTGCATGTCGCGCGCCAGGCGGGCGATGTCCAGCGACTTGCCGCAGGAGTTGCGCTTGATCAGCGAAATCATCTCGGGCACCGCCTTGTCTTCGTCCATCAGCCGGCCCACACGCAGGCAACCTTGCAGGCCCAGCGTGATTTCGGTTTGCATGTCGGCCAGCTTCTTTTGAATGAGCTGGTTTTGCGCCAGCGGGCGGCCGAACTGCTGGCGGTCCATGGTGTATTGGCGGGCGCGGAACCAGCAGTCTTCGGCGGCGCCCAAAGCGCCCCAGGCGATGCCGTAGCGCGCTTTGTTCAGGCAACCGAACGGGCCCTTGAGGCCGCTCACGTTGGGCAACAGATTGGCCTCAGGGACAAACACGTCGTCCATCACGATCTCGCCGGTGATCGAGGCGCGCAAGCTCATCTTGCCTTCGATCTTGGGCGCGCTGAGGCCCTTCATACCTTTTTCGAGCACAAAGCCGCGAATGCTTTCCTGGCCGCCGACCTTGCCGTCCGGGTCTTCCAGCTTGGCCCAGACGACAAACACGTCGGCGATCGGGCTGTTGGTGATCCACATCTTGGCGCCCTTGACGATGAAACCACCGTCCACGGGCTTGGCGCGCGTCAGCATGCTGGCCGGGTCAGATCCGTGATTCGGCTCGGTCAGGCCAAAGCAGCCCACCCATTCGCCGGTGGCCAGCTTGGGCAGGTATTTTTGCTTTTGCGCTTCGCTGCCGTAGGCGTTGATCGGGTGCATGACGAGTGAGCTTTGCACGCTGATCGCGCTGCGGTAGCCGCTGTCGACGCGCTCGACTTCGCGGGCGATCAGGCCGTAGGCCACATAGCTCAGGCCCGCGCAGCCATAACCTTCAATGGTTGACCCCAGAAAGCCCATGGCGCCGGCTTCATTCATGATCTCGCGGTCGAATTTTTCGTGGCGGGCGGCCATCAACACGCGCGGCTGCAGTTTTTCCTGGCAAAAGGTGTGGGCGGCGTCGACGATGGCGCGTTCTTCTTCGCTCAGTTGTTCCATCAGGAAAAACGGGTCTTGCCAGTTGAAGGTGGTTTTCATGGTCTGTCTCCTTGGGGGCTTGCGTGGGGCTTGGTTAGCGAGTGTAGGGGCGCGGGTTAATGACGCCATGCGGGCCTGTGTTGGGCCCGGAGCACACAACATTGTTGGACAGGCATGAATAGTTGTCTAATATCAAATAACTATTCAACGATATAAAAAACATATTCATGGAATTTCGCCACCTCCGGTATTTCCTCGTCCTGGCCGAAGAGCTGCACTTCGGCCGCGCCGCCCGGCGCCTGTCGATTTCCCAGCCGCCGCTGTCGCTCAACATCCAGCAGCTGGAGGCCTCTGTCGGCGCGAAGCTGTTCACCCGCAGCAGCAAGCAGGTCGCGCTGACGGCCGCCGGCAGGGCGTTTGTGCCGGCCGCCCGCGCGCTGATTGACCAGGCCGCACAGGCAGCCGGCCACGCACGCGATGTGGGGCAGGGCATGGCCGGCAGCCTGGCCATTGGCTTCTCGGGCACCATGCTTTACAGCGGCTTGCCCCGCATCCTCGAGCGCTTCCAGGCCGGCCATCCCCTGCTGCGGCTGACCCTGAAAGAGCTCAGCTCCAGCGAACAGCTGATCGAGCTGGCGCATGACCGGCTCGACCTGGGATTTGTGCACACCACGCGCGTGCCGCCCGAGCTCTCGCAGGTGCTGGTGTCCAGCCAGGCTTTCGTGTGTTGCCTGCCGGCCGGCCATGCGCTGGCGCGCAAGCGTTCGGTGTCGCTCAGGCAATTGCAGGGCGAACCCTTTGCCGTGGTGTCGCGTGCGGTCTCGCCCGACTATCACGACCGCATCCTGGCCGTTTGCGCCGAAGCCGGCTTTTACCCGGAAATCCGCTATGAGCTGCGCCATTGGCTGAGCGTGGTGTCGCTGGTGGCGCAAGGCATGGGCGTGGCGCTGGTGCCGGCGGCGCTCAAGCAGTCGGCCATGGCAGGCGCGGCGTTTGTCCCGCTGGACGTCGACACCATGCCCTATGAAACGTATTGCCTCTGGAAAACCGCCCGCGACCACCAGGCGCTGGCGGCGTTTGTCAAAGCGGTGCGCGCGATTGCGCCGGCCTCAAAGCCCTGAAGGTTCTGGCCCGGCGCCCCCGCGAAAGACCTTGGTAAAAGTATGTCCACTGCTGGGGGCATAAAGCTGCCACCATGGGGCAGTTCATAGTCTTCAGGAGAACGGCATCAACCCGTATATCTGGTGTGTGGTGGGTGTTGTCCTCGGTGGGCTCGCCTGCCTTCTTGCGAACACCCGCGAAAAAATGCTCGTTCTTGAGAACCTGGGCGTCGGCGTGTTCGGCGCCTATATCGGCGGCGACTTTGTCGCATCCATGCTCAGCGGCGGCAAGACCACCGACACGGTTTTCAGCATGGGCTCGCTAGGCTTGGCCGTTGGCGGCGCCGTTGTCGCGCTGGGCCTGCTGCGGCTCATGCGCCGCGCAGTCGGCGTCCAGCACGTCACCAAAGGCCCGCGCCGGCGCGATTGAGCCGGTCCGCCGCAAGGGCAATCCGCTCCCCCGGCCAGGCGCCAAACGCTGCGGCGTAAGATTGCCGCTCCCCGTACGACCAACGGATTTCAGCGGAGTTTTCATGTCTTCTTCCACCCAAACCATCACGCTCGGCGGCGGCTGCTTCTGGTGCACCGAGGCGGTGTACGTCAAGGTGCGCGGCGTCACCGACGTCGAATCCGGCTACAGCAACGGCCAGGCCGCGCGGCCCAGCTATGAAGAGGTCTGCAGCGGCCGCACCGGCAGCAACGAAGTCGTCAAGCTCACCTACGACCCGGTCGCCATCACGCTCACGGAAATCCTCGAAATTTTTTTCGTGATCCATGACCCGACCAGCCTGAACCGCCAGGGCAACGACGCCGGCACGCAATACCGCAGCGGTATTTATTACGCCACGCCCGAACAAAAGGCCGAGATCGACGACTTCATCCGCCAGGTCAGTCAGGACAAGACCTTTGGCAAACCCATCGTCACCGAAGTGCTGCCGCTCGAAAACTACTGGCCAGCAGAGACCTACCACCAGGACTACTTCGAAAACAACCCCAACCAGGGTTACTGCGCCTTCGTGGTCGGCCCCAAGGTCGACAAATTCCGCAAGACGTTTGCGTCACGCGTGAAGGACTGAGCGGGTTCAGCGCGATCGCTATCAAATAGATAGCTGCTCGCGCTCGTCCCTGTTGGGTTGCAGCCGGTTTTTATGCTGAAAAAACGTGTTTTCGAGCGGCTGGGGCTGCCTGGAAGGGTCTTTTTCAGGTGTTTCCAACGGGTTTTAGCCCGGTTTGATGCGGGAATCCCGCTATTTATCGATGAAATCGGCCTGTAAGCCAACAGGGATGAGCGCAAGCAGCTATTAAAAATATAGCAACACTGTGCCACGCCCGGTCTGACCTGAACCCTTGAACGCCTAAACCCGCCGCTGCGCGAAGTAAAACCATTCTTGGCCGACTTCGCCGCGCGGGTTCGGGAACACGATGAAGCCATCGGCCGGTGCGTCAATCGCTGCGCCGCCATCCCGCGTGCCAATCGCCTCGCCGGCTTTCACCGCGTCAAAGCTGCGCCACTCGCGCGCGAAGGTATCGCCCGCATGTTCGCGGTCCACCACGTCAACCAGCCGCAGGATCTCGCGCTCCATCGGCTCCGGCGACGGTTTCTGCGCTATCAACCCCAGCAGGCCCAGCGTTTGCAAAATGGCATGCCGCGCCACCTGCACCGCCTGCGGGTCGTCATGCTGCCCGCACTCTAGCGTCACGCCGTAGCCGCCGCGTGAGCGCATGTATTCCGTTGTTCCCACGCCGTAATTGGTGTCCGTCACCAATGACTGCGCACGCGTGCCGCCGCCATTTGCGGCAGCGGCCACACGCCGCTGCACGCCACGCGCATAGGTGTCCAGCCAGCCTTCCACGATGCGGTGCGGCCCGGTGTGCAGCGCCAGCTGCATTTCTTCAGCGGCGTGGCTGAAAGGCTCCAGCGCCCCGGTGTTGTTCTGCGGGCCGATCATCACAAACGGCGCACCGCCAGTGTGAAATGAATGCAGGTCCAGCAGCACATCATGCGCATCCAGCAGCGGGCACAGCACATTGGCGATGCGGTCCTCAAAATCCTGCGGAATCGCGCTGGGCGCCATGTTGCGGTTCAGGTTGCGATCACCCATGCGCTGCTTGCGCTGGTAGGCCAGTGGGTTGGTGATTGGCACAAAAGTGACCGTGCCGCGCTCGATGCTGAGCTGGCCCTTGTCGATTTCTTCAAGCAGCTGCGTGATGGCCCGCGTGCCGCAGGTTTCGTTGCCGTGCACAGCGCCGGTGACCAGCAGGCGCGGGCCGGGGGCGAGGCCATGGAAGATGTGGCTGCGCAGATGGGTTGGGTTGGCGGAATGATTGGAGGTCATAGGCATGCACCGTTGTCGGTGGTGACGTTGATGGCTGGTATGACTTGGTTATACAGCGGTTTGTAGGGGGTTGACGCGCCTTACGGGGCTGCGGCCCCTATGACGAGCGGTGTATTGGCAACTGGCCGATGCCGCGCAGGTGGAAGCCCGATGCGATAGCGGGAAAGTGCACAGTCAACTGGACTCAACTGTCATAAAGATAGGCCTGGACGGTAGGGCCGACACGGCGCACGATCTCTGCGCGTTTTAGCCCGACCACAGGCGGCAACTTGAGTACATAGCGGCACAGGGCCAATCCCAGGATCTGCGAGGCGATCAATCCTGCGCGCGCAGCGGCTGCCGGGCGCGGTTCGCCGCACAGCTTGGCAATCAACGGGGCCATTTGGGTGGCAAAAATTTCCTGCAGGCGCGCGGCGGCCGCTTCGTTGGTGACGGCAGTGCGCAGCAGGGCCATCAGGGTTTCGTCTTCTTCCCAGCGATTGAGGAAATGCTCTACCAGCGCGGCGCCCACGTCTTTGCGCGGCATCTCGCTCAAGTCTGGCAGGCGCAAATCGAACTCGGCGGCTGCCGCAAACAACTTCTCCTTGTTGCCGAAGTAGCGCATGACCATGGCAGGGTCGATCTCGGCCGCCGCCGCAATCGCACGGATGGTCGCCGCCTGGTAACCACTGGCGGCGAACTGCTCGCGAGCGGCCGCCAGGATGGCGGATTTGGTGGCGTCGGAGCGGCGGGGCGGAGGGGATAGAGGGGATAGAGGGGATAGAGGGGATAGAGGGGATAGAGGGGATTCGGGGGGTGTTTCGGCCATGTCAACAAGTATAAGTCAACACGTGTTGACAAGTTCGACGAGGCGGATTATGATTGCCAACAGTTGTTGACCAACACTTGTTGACTTTTTTGGAGCAAACCATGACCTTTCCCTCTAGCCATCCTGATTCTTCTGCCTCACCCGCGGGTTTCGACACCGACGTCCTGATCGTCGGCGCCGGCCCCACCGGCCTCACGCTGGCCGCATCACTACTGGCGCGCGGCGTGCGCACCTCTGTTATCGACCGGCAGGCTGAAGGCGCTAACACCTCGCGCGCGGCGGTCGTTCACGCCCGCACGCTGGAAGTGCTGGAGCCGTTGGGCGTCACCGAACGTCTGGTTGCGCGCGGCATACAGGCCCGGCAGTTCACCATCCGCGACCGCGACCGGGTGCTGATGCCCATCGGTTTTAGCCAGCTGCCCACGAAGTACCCGTACACGCTGATGGTCTCTCAAGCCGTCACTGAGAGTGTGTTGCTGCAGCGCCTGGTGGAGCTGGACGGGCAGATGCTGCGACCGCGCACATTGGCCGCCCTTGTACAAGACGAATCAGGCGCCACAGCCACGCTGGACGACGGCAGTCGCGTGCGTGCGCGTTTTGTTGTGGGGGCCGACGGCATGCACAGCGCTGTGCGCGAGAGCGCGGGCATCGCGTTCAACGGCGGCAGCTACGGTGAATCGTTTGTGCTGGCTGATGTGCGCTTGAGCGGCGGCGTGCCCAGCGACGAGGTGATCCTGTATTTTTCGCCTGCCGGCATGGTGGTGCTGGCCCCGCTGCCGGGTGGTGTGCACCGCGTGGTTGCGACGGTCAATGACGCCCCGGAGCAAGCCGATGCCGCTTATGTGCAGGCGCTCCTTGACGCACGCGGGCCGCAACGCGAACGAGCCCTGGTGCAGGAGGTGGTGTGGAGTTCCCGCTTCCGCGTGCACCATCGCGTGGCCGAAAGCTACCGCGCCGGCCGTATCCTGCTGGCAGGCGACGCTGCCCATGTGCACAGCCCGGCCGGTGGCCAGGGCATGAACGCCGGGATTCTTGACGCCATCAGCCTCGCGAATGCACTGGAGCAGGCACTGGCCGGCAGCACGACCTCGCTTGATGCCTACGCCGCAGAGCGGAAACCGGTGGCTCACCAGATCGTCGCCCTGGCTGACCGCTTGACGCGGCTGGCCACGGTTAGGCCCGGGTTGCGTGCGCTGCGAAACATCGTGATGTCAGTGGTCTCCCGTTTGCCACAGGTGCGCAGGCGTCTGGCGTGGCTGCTGTCGGGTTTGGTTTACCGCTGATGAGGCGACGGATGTTTCCGCTAACAGGCCTGGTCTGGCGTGCCTATGATGATGCGTTCGCACACTCTGAACATACCCTGAACATCTCAAGTTCACTACGGAGGCACCATGGACGCAGACCTTGAAGGCTTGTCACGTGAGCAACTCGTCGATGAAGTGAAAAAGCTCCGCCAGGGCATTCGCGAGCATCGCGACAGTACCGGCCACGAGCTGTGTTGGCACCACCCGGCGCTGTGGGCGCTGCTGCCGCAAAAAACAGACCCGCTACCCGTCGTGCCCGACTGGCCGCAGTTCATTCGCGGCTGTATTCACTACCGTCAGTCTCTTGACGAACAGTTGCCTGATGCGCCCAGAAGCCATGAACCGTACGGCGACTAGCCCGAGCGTGGGCTAATTTGCCGTCTAATCCACCGACACCGATGCGAAATATCCTTGCACTTCTTGTCCTGGCCGGCCATGGTCTGAGCTCTTTCGGGGCCGAATCGATGGAGGGAATGTGGCTCACGTGTATCCCGGAGATCGGACGCACTCCGTACAGCCTGTACTCCGTCGAGCGAGACGGTTCCAGCTACCAGGTGAACAAAGAGTGGGGCCAGATGTACTCGTCGTCCGGGCGCGCCACACGCGTTGACGGGGCCTTGGTATTGCGAGGCTGTATGTATTACGGTGGCGAGCCGGTTGACAACTGTGATCCGCAGAACCCTCCTGTCGTTTCGAAAAACTTTGTGTCACCACGGCCCATGAAGTCGCGCAATGTGGCTACCGCGTTCAAACGGGGAGAAGCTATCAGGACAAATCCGGGGTCGTGGCAAAAACTGGCGGCGCAGTGTGAAGCGTTTGCTCAAAAAATGGAAGAGAGAGCGCTTGAAAAACCACAGTGAAATTCTTTGGGCCCGACGCCGCGCCCTTTCTGTCATCGAATGCTAAAGACGATGACATGAACGGGCCTGTGCCATGAGTGACGCTATTCGCCGCATTTTGTCGTGGGTGCTTATTCCGCTTTTGGTCGCGCTGCCGCTGGCCTTGTTTGCCAGCTATGCGGCTCTTCAGCACAACCCGCAGGGCGAGTTCTGCGCCTACGTGGCGCACGCGGCATCGGCGAACTATATGCACGAGGGCATGGCCTGCGACATCCAAGGGGGTGCACTGGGGCTTGTTCTGGGATCTTGGCTTTTCGTACAGGTTCTGATCGGGACGGTGGCGCGCGTGGTGCTGTCCGCATTTCGCGGCGCTAAGTGAGACGCCGTCCTTCCGATTGCGACGGCATGACCTGGTACCTCAGTTCTGCCTGATCCCGGCCACCAGCTGCATCACGTTATGCCGCATCAGCTGAAGATAGCTGCCGGCCGGCCCATCGGCTTTTGACAGCGCATCGACATACAGCGCAGGGCCGGGCGTTACACCGGCGTCCTTGGCTAACTGGGCCAGCAGCTTGGGGCTGCTCATGTTTTCAAAAAACACGGCCTTGATTTTTTCGCGCTGGATCTGCCGGATCAGTTGGGCGACTTCTTTTGCGCTGGGTTCGGCTTCGGTGGAAATTCCTTGCGGGGCAAGAAAACTGACCTGGTAGCGTTTGCCGAAATACCCGAAGGCATCGTGGGACGTGATGACCTTGCGTTTGGCCGCCGGGATGGCGCTGAGTTGCTCTTGGGCCCATGTGTCCAGTGCCTGCAATTCCTTCACATAGGCTTCGCTGTTGCCCTGGTAAGTGGCAGCGCCCGCGGGGTCGAGCCGGGCCAGGGCCGCGGCGATGTTGCGGACATACAGCACGACGTTCCCCGGGTCTTGCCAGGCGTGCGGGTCGGTTTCTTTTTGGCCTTTTTCACCGGGCATGGTGCGCGCCTTGACGCCTTGCGAGGCCACGACTGCCTGGCCCTTGTAGCCCGTGGACTTGACCAGTTTCTGTGCCCAGGGCTCAAACCCCAGGCCGTTGGTGACCAGCAACCGGCCATGCACCAGGCTTCTGGCGTCCGCCGGTTTGGGTTCGAACACATGCGCGTCTTCGTCGGGGCCGACCAGGCTGGTGACGGCCACGCCGTCGCCGCCGACGACGCGGACGAGGTCGCCCAGGATGCTGAAGCTGGCGACGACGGGAATCTGGTCGGCAGCCACGGCGGCGGTGCCGGCGACGAGCAGCGCGGCGCCGATCAGGGGTCTCAGCAGTGCGCGGGCGAAGTGGTTCATGGAAAGCTCCTGAGTGGATAAAGAAAATGAGAAAGAAAATGGAAAAGACAGGAGGTCACGCCACGCGATGCCCGCGCGTGAAGACGCGCGGCAGCCAGCCGCCCGGCGCCAACAGCAGCGAGGCCGCATACAGCACTCCGGCGCAGCCGATGATGGTCGGCCCCGAAGGCGTATCGAGGTGGTAAGACAGCAGCAGCCCGGTGTAGCCGGCCAGCATGGCCTGCGCGCCGGCATTGGCAAGCTGCGCGGGCAGGGTGTCGTGCCACAGGCGCGCCGACACTGCCGGCAGCATCATCAGGCCAACGGCCATGAGCGTGCCCAGGGTCTGAAAGCCGGCCACGAGGTTGATGACCACCAGCATCAAAAAGCCCTGCTGCCAGGCCCACTTGAACGAAGCACTGCGGCCGGTGGCGTTGAGGAACAGCGGGTCAAAACTCTCCAGCACCAGGCCGCGGTAGGCGGCCGCCAGTGCGACAAGGCTGATGCTGGCTACACCGGCCACGAGCAGCAGCCCGGGCGTGTCGACGCCGAGCGCGCTGCCGAACAGGATATGCAGCAGGTCGAGTTGCGTGCCGTGGCCGGAAATGAGCGTGACGCCGAGGGCCAGCGCCACGAGGTAAATAGCAGCCAGGCTGGCGTCTTCTTTCAGTGCGGTGGCGCGGCTGATGAAGCCGGCCAGCGCTGCCACCAGCATGCCGGCAATGACACCGCCCGCGGCCATGGCGGTGAGTGACAGGCCGCACAGCATGAAGCCGATGGCGACGCCGGGCAGGATGGCGTGGCTGAGCGCGTCACCCAGCAGGCTCATGCGCCGCAAGGTCAGAAAAACACCCAGGGGCGCGGCGCTGAGCGACAACGCCAGCGTGGCCACCAGCGCGCGGCGCATGAAGGCGTAGTCGGCGAACGGCGCAAAAAGCAAAGCCCACGCGCCGTGAAAGGCCTGCACCGCAGCGTCCATCATGCGGCGGCCTTTTGCCGCGGGGCTAGCTGTAGTGCTGCGGGCGTGGCGGATGTGCCGTCGATGCGGCAGGTCTCCGCAGTGTCGTCCCATGCCTCAGCCATCACACGGGCTCTTGCCAGATGGTGTTCGGTCATGACCTGTGCGGTCGGACCCCAGGCGACGGCTTCGCGTGCCAGCAGCAGCGTGTGCGGAAAGTGCGCACGCACCTGGGCGTCGTCGTGCAGCACGGCAATCACGGTGCGCCCCTGGGCATGCCACTCGTGGATCAAGGCCAGCAGCGCGGCGGTGGTCTTGCTGTCTATCGCGGTAAAGGGTTCGTCCAGCAGGATCAGGCGGGCGTCCTGCACCAGCAGGCGGGCAAACAGCATGCGCTGAAACTGGCCGCTGGACAGTGTGCTAACAGGCCGTGTGGCAAACCCTTCCAGGCCGACGGCGTGCAGGGCCTCGCCGACGGCGGACCATTGGCCATTGCTGACGCCGCCCCACGCACCCTGCGAAGGCCAGCAGCCCAGCAGCACGGCATCGCGCACGTCCATCGGGAACCCGCGGTCCAGTTCGGCCAGCTGCGGCAGGTAGGCAACGCGGGTGCGGGGAATCGCGGTCGTGATGGTGCCGCCCGAGTGGGGCAGCAAACCCATGATGCTTTTGCACAGCGTGCTTTTGCCCGCGCCGTTGGGACCGACCACTGCGGTCAGCGAGCCCGCCGCGAAGTGACCGCTGACGTGGTGCAGCGCCGGGTGCCGCCGGTAGCTGACCGTGAGGTTGTGCAGCGTCACCATGGCGCGATTTCCGCTGAAGCCCAGGCAACTGCCAGCCAGAGCAAGGCCACGGTCGGCACCACCGCGAGCACGCGCTGCCAGGCGGGCCAGGCGAGCAGGCTGTGGCGGCGTGAGCCGGGTGTAAGGGAGGGAGGGTGTGAGGCTGGCAAGGAAATCGTCTTTACAAACAGGATGAGCCGAAAGGCCGAAAAAGCCATTGAGTTGCGGTAATAATGCAACTCGATTGCTTTATAGTTTAATGCAACATTGTTGCGTTATTGTGGGGATGCTGCAAAATTTGCCGGCATTTCTTTTCTGGCCAAACCTTTTCGAACGGTTTTATTCCATGGCATCTGTCCAACCCATTCGGCGCGCCAAAGCGGATTCCGGCATTACCGCGGCGACTGATCCGATTGATGCGCTGTTGTCGGCCCACGGCCTGCGCCGCACCAGCGCCGCGCGCCTGGTGCTGGGCTGGTTGCTGGCCCACCCTGACACCAGCTACACGCATGCGCAGCTTCAGGCTGCGTTGGGCAGCGACGGTGACGCCGGTGAAGGCGTCACGCTGGACCGTGTGACGCTTTACCGCCTGATCGACCGCCTCACGCAGGTCGGTTTGCTGCTGTGCCGCGTGGACGCCAACCGTGTGCGCCGCTACCAGGCCATGCCGAGCAGCGTGCACGCCATCCCCCACTTTGAATGCCAGAGCTGCCACCGCGACAGCCCGCTGGCGGGCGCGCTGTCGGGTAAGGCATCGTCTGGCGCGCTCAAGGCCAGCGCCAAAGACCTGGAGCGCGCTGCGCAGACGGCGCTGGCAGCGTTGAAAGCTTTGGGCTACCAGGGCATGAGCATGGACTTTGCCGTGCGCGGCGTGTGCGCCGACTGCGCGACCGGCGCGGCCTCTGCATGATCAGCACGCGCCAGCTGGCTTACCGCTACGCCAACGGACCCGAGCTGCGTTTTGCGGACGTGGAGGTGGCGCAGGGCGGCACGTTGCTGCTGCGCGGCGCGTCGGGCTCGGGCAAATCCACCTGGCTGGCGCTGGCGGCGGGTTTGCTGGCGCCCGGTGAGGGCGACATCACGGTGGCCGGCCAATCGCTGAAGGCGCTGGGCGGGCGCGCCAGTGACGCGTGGCGTGCCAAAACCATCGGCTTTCTGCCGCAAAAACTTCACTTGAGCGCTGCGCTGACGGTGCACGGCAACCTGGCCATGGCGCAGTGGGCCGCCGGCCAGCCGGACGATGACGCCCGCATTGCTGAAGCGCTGGCCGCGCTGGATGTGCAGGCCTTGGCTGATCGCAAACCGTCTCAACTGTCGGGCGGGCAGGGGCAGCGTGTGGCGCTGGCGCGCGCGGTGCTGCTGAAGCCCTGCGTGATCCTGGCCGATGAACCCACAGCCAGCCTGGACGACGACGCAGCGGCGGCGTCGCTGGCCTTGTTGCGCGCCGCGGCGCAGCAGCAGGGCGCCACGCTGGTGATTGCCACGCACGATGCGCGTGTACACGCCTTTTTTAAAGATAAAAAAGGCCTCCAGTCCTTATTGGTCCAGCGCAAGCAGCTATGAAAACAATAGCATTGAACACCGTCGCATTTTCGTGGCGCTACCTGTGGTCGCGGCCGCTGGCTGCAGCGCTCAATCTCCTGCTGCTCAGCCTGGGGCTGGCGTCCATCACCTTCGTGTTGCTCGTCAGCCACCAGATCAGCCAGGCCTTTGACCGCGACCTGGCCGGCATCGACGTGGTGGTGGGCGCCAAGGGCAGCCCGATGCAATTGATCCTGTCGGGCGTGTTTCACCTCGATGTGCCGACGGGCAATGTGCCCTTGGCCGCGGTGAAGGCACTGGAGACAAACCCCCAGGTTGCCAAAGTCATTCCAATCAGCCTGGGCGACAGCTTCAGGGGCTTTCGCATTGTGGGCACGACGCCTGAATACATCCGGCATTACGACGCGCAGCTGGCACAGGGTGCGCTGTGGGCCAAACCCATGCAGGCCGTCATTGGCGTGCAGGTGGCGCAGCAAAGCGGCCTGAAAGTAGGTGACAGTTTTACCGGCACGCACGGCCTGGGCGGCGGCGGCGAAGAGCACAAGCTGAGTCCGTATGTGGTGTCGGGCATCCTGGCCGCAAGCCACACCGTGCTGGACCGCCTGGTACTGACCGCAACCGAATCCGTCTGGCAGGTGCATGAGACCGACACCGCGCTGGATGACGACGACCGCAAGGTGCTGGAAGAGGAGCGCGAGGTGACGCTGGCGCTGATCCAGTACAAGTCGCCGCTGGCGGCCGTGACTTTTCCGCGCTACATCAACAGCAGCACCGAGATGCAGGCCGCTGCGCCGGCGCTGGAAATCACCCGCCTCTTGAGCATGGTGGGCGTGGGCACTGATGTGTTGCGCGCGCTGGCCGGCGTGCTGCTGCTGACCGCGGGCCTCAGTGTTTTCATCGCGCTGTGGGGCGCCGTGCGCGAGCGCCGCGCCGACCTGGCCTTGCTGCGCATGCTGGGTGCACCGCCCGCCCGGGTGGCCGGCCTGCTGCTGTGTGAGGCGCTGTGGCTGGCGCTGTTGGCTACCGTGCTGGGTGTGCTGGTGGGTCAGGGCCTGACGGCATTGCTGGCCTGGGCGCTGCAGCTTGAAAAAGCTGTCCTGATCGGTGCGCTGTCGTGGCCGGTCGAGCTGGTCAGTGTGCCGGTGCTGGCTTTGGGTGTGGCGCTGGTGTCTGCGTTGCTGCCCGCCTGGGAAGCCTACCGGGTCAGTGTGTTTGAACTTCTCCAATCAAGGTAATTTTTTTATGACAAAACTCTCTTCCATCAAAAAATTTCTCACCCTGTCTCCTGTGGCTGCAGCGTTTGCGGCGGTAGCCCTGAGCGCGACTTTTTCCATGGCTCATGCGCAGCACAGCGACAAGGAAACCAAGGAAGACATCCAGCGCCACCGCGCCATGGCAGCCGCCCATGAAAACGCCGCCAAATGCCTGGAGGCAGGCAAAAAAGATGAAGTCTGTGAAAAAGAGCTGCAGGCCGCTTGCAAAGGCCTGGCCGTCGGCAAATACTGCGGCATGAAGCACGTCCACTGACCTTTACTGAGACATCCGCTGACGTGGCCTGACCGTTTTTTCTGGAGCATTGCATGACAGCCTCTTTTCGCGTTCGCACGCAAAGCCTTCATGGCCTGAAGTGGGCATTGGCCTGCGGCTCGCTGCTGACTGCTGCCGGCCTGTCGGCACAAACGCTGTCTTCGCCGCTGGCGAGCGGTGGAAAACCGGTCGCGGCAGGGCCGGCGTTTGACGTGCCGGTCGGGCAGGGCGCGGGCGTGCACGGTGCCAACAGCCCGTTTCCGCCGCTGTCGGCGCGCAGCGATGTGGTGCCTTGGTCGGTGCTGACGGCGGTGAAAACCAAAAACGACAAGAACCGGATTCTTCCGGTGTTTAACCTGGAGCAGATGGCGCTGAACCAGAAGACGCAGCGCATCCAGGGCTTCATGATGCCGCTGGACCCGGGCGAAAAGCAAAAACACTTTTTGCTGTCGTCGGTGCCGCTGACCTGCGCCTTCTGTCTGCCGGGCGGGCCCGAGAGTATGGTCGAGGTCAAGACCAAAACACCGGTGAAATACAGCATGGAGCCGGTGGTGGTGGAGGGCCGTTTTCTCGTCCTCAACGATGACTCCTACGGGCTTTACTACCGCATCACGGACGCCACCGGTGTCAAGTGAAAGGCGCGGCGCCGCGGGCCTGGCGGGATGAAGCTGGCCTTGCGCTTTCCCACAAAATTCCGGTGGCCGCGTTGGCGTGGGTGCTGGTGGCAACGCTGTTGCTGGCGCAGTGGCTGGGGGTATTCCAAGGTCGACTCCGCACGCTAAGATTGCGTGATGAATCAGCTTGTCTTCGTGTCCCTGCTTCCCGTCGTGTTGTTGATTGCTACAGGTTTCGTAGCTGGCCGCGCACAGTGGATAAGGCCTGGCGCGATAAAAGACCTTTCAAACCTGATCTTCCTGCTGCTTACACCGGCGCTGCTGTTTCGCACCATGAGCAAGGTGCGTGTTGAGCAGCTGGATTTCAAACCGGTCCTTGCCTATTTTCTGGCCGTGATCATTTTGTTTGGCGGCACCTTGCTGCTGCAGGGCTTTAACCGCCGCGCGGCTGTGCTGGCGCTGGCCAATACTTTTTCGAACACTGTCATGATCGGCATCGCACTGATCGGGCTGATGTACGGACCCGAGGGCCTGGTGACACTGTTCACGCTGGTGTCGGTGCACTCGCTGGTGCTGTTGACCAGCGCCACGGTGGTGCTGGAGCTGGCGGTAGCGCATGAGCAAAAGCTGGGTACGACCGACGAAGTCACCAACGCACCGCGTCACCCGGTGGCCACAGTGTTGATGGCGGTGAAAAACGCGTTGCTGCATCCGGTGCCGTTGCCCATCATGGCCGGCTTGCTGTTTGCACAGACGGGCCTCACGATTCCTGTGGTGATCGACAAACCGCTGGAACTGCTGGCCAATGCTTTTGGCCCGATGGCGCTGGTGCTGGTGGGCGTGACGCTGGCGAACACGCGTGTCGGTGAACACTGGCGCCAGGCCCTGGCGCTGGCAAGTGTCAAAAACCTGCTGCACCCGTTGCTGGTGTTTGGCCTGTGCCGTCTGCTGGGTGTGGGTGGCGTGCCGATGGCGGTGATGGTGGTGGCCTCGGCGCTGCCCATCGGCGCCAATGTGTTTTTGTTTTCCCAGCGCTACAAGGTGGCGGAAGACCTGATCACCGCCAGCGTGGTGGTGTCGACGGCGCTGGCGCTGGTGACGCTGACCGTGGTGCTGTTGCTGGTCGGGCGTTTTGCCTGAGTCAAGAAAAGGTGACCTGATGCAGTTTTTTCAATCGTTGCCGGTCTCGGCGCAAACCATCGGCTTGCTGCTGCTGTCCAACATTTTCATGACCTTTGCCTGGTACGGGCACCTGAAAAACCTGGCAACGTCACCCTGGTATGTCGCCGCACTTATCAGCTGGGGCATAGCGCTGTTCGAATACCTGCTGCAGGTACCCGGCAACCGCATCGGTTTCACCCAGTTCAGCGTGGGCCAGCTCAAGATCATGCAGGAGGTGATTACGCTGACTGTGTTCGTACCTTTCGCGGTGTTCTATCTGAACGAGCCGCTGAAACTCGACTACCTCTGGGCCGCGCTGTGCATGGTCGGCGCGGTCTACTTCATCTTCCGCTCCGCCTGATTTGGCCGTTCTTTAGTCGAGCAGGGGCCGCGGGACTGGCTTCGCCAGACCGCAGGCGCAGCGGCCCCCGAGGGGCTGGAGCCCGGCGGCTCCAAGCCTGCCTGCGCAGGCGTGGACGGGCGACAGAGGCGAAGCGTCTCGCGAGCCGCGGCCTGCAAGGCCTCGGGAGCGACACGCAGTGCGCGACCGTGGGGGCGTTACACTTTCGTCATATTTTTGACTTACTTCCTGAGGAACTGACATGCTGTTTGGCAAATTGCTGCCGCGCGAAGGCAATTTTTTCGAGATGTTCAACCAGCATGCCGCGCGCATCGTGGAGGCTGCGCAGGCTTTTTCGAAGCTGGTGGCCAACTACAGCGATGTGGAAAAGCGCGAGGCATTCAACCGCGAAGTTGACCATGCCGAGCGCGCCGCCGACCGCATCACGCACGACGTGAACCGTGCGCTGCACAAGACCTTCATCACGCCGATCGATCGCGAGCAGATCCACAAGCTCATCAACACCATGGACGACGTTGCCGACCTGATTCAGGATTCGGCGGAAACCATGGCGCTGTACGACGTGCGCCACATGACAGACGACATCGTGCGGCTGACCGACCTGAGCGTCAAATGCTGCGAACGCCTGCAGGAGGCCGTTGCACTGATTGCGAAAGTCAGTGACCCCGCAACGGCAGAAGCCGCGCTCAAGACCTGCGAGGAAATCGACAAGCTCGAGTCCGATGCCGACCGTGTGATGCGTTCGGCCATGAGCCGGCTGTTTCGCGAAGAGCCCGATGTGCGTGAAGTCATCAAACTCAAGGCTGTGTACGAGCTCCTGGAAACTATCACCGACAAGTGTGAAGACGTGGCCAATCTGATCGAGGGCATCGTCCTCGAGAACTCCTGAAGATGGCAGCCCCCGCGCTCCTCGCTTCGCGTAGTTCGCTGCCCCCCGAGGGGGCTGGCCTTGCTTGGGGCGGCCCTGCGGTGCGGCCCGGCGCGTTAGCTTCCCTAGCCAACTCATTGAGATAAGTATGCAAACCGTACAGGCCTCCCTGTGGGTGGTGTTCCTGCTGGTATTTCTCGCGATTGCCTTCGACTTCATGAATGGCTTTCATGACGCGGCCAACTCGATTGCCACGGTGGTTTCGACCGGCGTGCTCAAGCCGGGGCAGGCGGTTCTGTTCGCCGCCTTCTTCAATTTCCTGGCTTACTTCATCTTTCACTTGAGCGTGGCGGCGACCATCGGCAAGGGCATCGTGATGCCGGGCGTGGTGGATACGCATGTGGTGTTCGGTGCGCTTGCAGGTGCCATCACCTGGAACATCGTGACCTGGTACTACGGCATTCCGAGCAGTTCATCGCATGCGCTGATCGGCGGCATCGTGGGGGCGGTGATCGCCAAGGCCGGCGCGAGCGCGCTGGTCGCCTCGGGCGTGTTCAAGGTCGTCGCTTTCATCTTTGTCTCGCCACTGCTGGGTTTCGTCCTGGGCTCCCTGATGATGGTGCTGGTGGCGTGGCTGTTTCGCCGGTCAACGCCGTCGCGGGCCGACCGGTGGTTTCGCCGCCTTCAACTGGTTTCGGCGGGCGCCTACAGCCTGGGCCATGGCGGCAATGACGCGCAGAAAACGGCCGGCATCATCTGGCTGCTGTTGATTGCCGCCACCACCAGCCAGGTGCAGGGTTTGCCGACCTGGATGATGGCCACCACCGAGCACTTGCCCATCTGGGTGGTGATCGTCTGCTACATCGCCATCGGCTTCGGCACCATGTTCGGCGGCTGGCGCATCGTGAAAACCATGGGCCAGAAAATCACCAAGCTCAA
>NZ_JBDTPB010000106.1:0-75240 GCF_039932935.1 Polaromonas sp. | reverse complement strand
CCAAGCGCAAATTTGACGTCGTCATCGTCGGTGCCGGCGGCTCCGGCATGCGCGCATCGCTGCAGCTGGCGCGTGCCGGCCTGAACGTTGCCGTGCTGTCCAAAGTGTTCCCCACCCGCTCGCACACCGTTGCAGCGCAGGGCGGCATCGGCGCCTCGCTCGGCAACATGAGCGAAGACAACTGGCACTACCACTTCTACGACACCGTCAAGGGCTCCGACTGGCTCGGCGACCAGGACGCGATTGAGTACATGTGCCGCGAAGCGCCCAAGGTCGTTTATGACCTTGAGCACATGGGCATGCCGTTTGACCGCAACCCCGACGGCACGATTTACCAGCGTCCTTTTGGCGGCCACACCGCCAACTACGGCGAAAAACCCGTGCAGCGCGCCTGCGCCGCGGCTGACCGCACCGGCCACGCCATGCTGCACACGCTGTACCAGCAAAACGTCAAGGAAAAGACCAGCTTCTTCGTCGAGTGGATGGCGCTGGACCTGATCCGCGACGCCAACGGCGACGTCGTGGGCGTGACCGCCCTCGAAATGGAAACCGGCGACGTCCACATTTTTGAAGCCAAGACCACGCTGCTGGCCACCGGCGGCGCCGGCCGCATTTTTGCCGCATCGACCAATGCCTTCATCAACACCGGCGACGGCCTGGGCATGGCGGCGCGCGCCGGCATCCCGCTCGAAGACATGGAGTTCTGGCAGTTCCACCCGACCGGCGTGGCCGGCGCCGGCGTGTTGCTGACCGAAGGCTGCCGCGGCGAAGGCGCAATTTTGCGCAACAGCAACGGCGAACGCTTCATGGAGCGCTATGCGCCCACGCTGAAAGACCTGGCGCCGCGCGACTTCGTCTCGCGCTCCATGGACCAGGAAATCAAGGAAGGCCGCGGCTGCGGCCCCAACAAGGACTACATCCTGCTGGACATGACCCATCTGGGCGTGGACGCCATCATGAAGCGCCTGCCTTCGGTGTTCGAGATCGGCCACAACTTCGCCAACGTCGACATCACCAAGGAACCCATTCCTGTAGTGCCCACCATTCACTACCAGATGGGCGGCATCCCGACCAACATCCACGGCCAGGTCGTCACGCAAGACGCCAACAACCACAGCCAGGTCGTTAACGGTCTGTACGCGGTGGGTGAATGCTCCTGCGTCAGCGTGCACGGCGCCAACCGCCTGGGCACCAACTCGCTGCTCGATTTGCTGGTGTTCGGTAAAGCAGCCGGCAACCACATTGTCGAATTCGCCAAGACCACCACGCACAAACCGCTGCCCGCCGACGCGGCCGACAAAACCCTGGCCCGCATCGCGCGCCTGGACAACGCGACCGACGGCGAATATGCACAAGACGTGGCCAACGACCTGCGCGCCGCCATGCAGCAGCACGCCGGCGTCTTCCGCACGCAAGCCATCATGGACGAAGGCGTGGCCAAGATCGCCGCCCTGCGCGCGCGCGTCAACAGCATTGGCCTGAAAGACAAGTCGAAGATCTTCAACACCGCGCGCATTGAAGCGCTCGAGGTCGAGAACCTGATCGAAGCCGCGCAGGCCACCATCGTCTCGGCCGCCGCCCGCCAGGAAAGCCGCGGCGCCCATTCGGTCGACGATTACGGCGACACGCCGGAGCACCCGAACGGCCGCAACGACACCGAATGGCACAAGCACACGCTGTGGTACAGCGAAGGCAGCCGCCTGGCCTACAAGCCAGTGCAGATGAAGCCACTGACCGTCGAGTCCGTGCCGCTGAAAACGCGTACGTTCTAAAAACGGCAGATCCACAGACGGCACTGCGACCCCACAAGAAGCGAGAAACCCCATGACCAAACGCACCTTCAAGATCTACCGCTACGACCCCGACACCGATGCGAAGCCCTACATGCAGACCATCGAGGTCGAGCTCGATGGCCAGGAGCGCATGCTGCTGGATGCGCTCATGAAGCTGAAGGCCCAGGACCCGACCATCAGCTTTCGCCGCTCGTGCCGCGAAGGCGTGTGTGGCTCCGATGCGATGAACATCAACGGCAAGAATGGTTTGGCGTGCCTGACCAATATGCGCACGCTGCCTGACGTGATCACGCTCAAGCCGCTGCCTGGCCTGCCGGTGGTGCGCGACCTGATCGTCGACATGACGGACTTCTTCAAGCAGTACAACTCGATCAAGCCCTACCTGATCAACGACAACGTACCGCCCGAAAAAGAACGCCTGCAGAGCCCGGAAGAGCGCGATGAGCTCAACGGCCTCTATGAGTGCATTCTGTGCGCCAGTTGCTCCACGTCGTGCCCGAGCTTCTGGTGGAACCCCGACAAGTTCGTCGGCCCGGCCGGCCTGCTGCAGGCCTACCGCTTCATCGCCGACAGCCGCGACGAAGCCACGGGCGAGCGCCTGGACAATCTTGAAGACCCGTACCGCCTGTTCCGCTGCCACACCATCATGAACTGCGTCGATGTCTGCCCCAAGGGACTGAACCCGACGAAAGCCATCGGCAAGATCAAGGAAATGATGGTCCTGCGCGCAGTCTAAATATGGCCCCCACGCTTGTCGCTTCGAGTACTACGCTGCCCCCCGAGGGGGCCGCTGCGCCTGCGGCCCGGCAAAGCCGGTTCCGCGGCCCCTGCTGGTGTGGGACCTCAGCCTTCGCTTTGCTCGGCGGCGAAACCTCTACCTGAACCATGCAAGCCGCAGAAGAATTGCTTGATGAAAGAGGCCTGAGCAAGCTCAAGTGGCGCTGCCGACGCGGGCTGCTCGAAAACGACCTGCTGATTGAGCGCTTTTTTCAGGGGCATGAGGCCACGCTAACCGTCAGGCAGGCTAAAGGGTTGAGTGATTTAATGGATCTGTCCGACAACGATTTGCTGGACTTGCTGTTAAAACGAAAAGTTGCTGCTCAGCTCCCTGATGAAGCGGCCAAGGCAAGTGCCTCTACTTCTGAAGCCCATGAAGTTTTAAAGTTGCTGCAGCCCGCAGCGCCGACTCCTTGATTCCGCGCCCGTCACCCCATTGACACTGATACGAAAGAAAGAAGCAAGAAATGAAGCTAGCCGACAACAAAGCCACCCTGTCCTTCAGCAACGGCAATCCGAGCATCGATTTGCCGGTGTACCAGGGCAATGTAGGTCCGGACGTCGTGGACATCCGCAAGCTCTACGCGCAAACCGGCATGTTCACCTATGACCCGGGCTTTCTGTCGACCGCGTCGTGCCAGTCGGCCATCACCTACATTGACGGTGACAAGGGCGAGCTGCTGTACCGCGGCTACCCCATCGAGCAGTTGGCTACCAACTGCGACTACATGGAAACCTGCCACCTGCTGCTGTACGGTGAGCTGCCCAACGCCGACCAGAAGACGGACTTCGTCAGCCGTGTGACCAACCACACCATGGTCAACGAGCAGATGCAGTTCTTCCTGCGCGGCTTCCGCCGTGACGCGCACCCGATGGCCATCATGACCGGCCTGGTCGGCGCCCTGTCGGCCTTCTACCATGACAGCACCGACATCACGAACCCTGAGCACCGCGACATTTCGGCCATTCGCCTGATCGCCAAGATGCCCACGCTGGTCGCCATGGCTTACAAGTACACCGTGGGCCAGCCCTACATGTACCCCAAGAACAACCTGAGCTACGCCGGCAACTTCCTGCACATGATGTTTGCCACGCCGTGCGAAGAGTACAAGGTCAACCCGGTGCTCGAACGCGCACTGGACCGCATTTTCATGCTGCACGCAGACCACGAGCAAAACGCTTCAACGTCTACTGTGCGCCTGTGCGGCTCGTCCGGCACCAACCCGTTTGCCGCGATTGCAGCCGGTGTGGCCTGCCTCTGGGGCCCGGCCCACGGCGGCGCCAACGAAGCGGCCCTCAACATGCTGGGTGACATCCAGAAGCAAGGCGGCGTCGAGAAAATCGGCGAGTTCATCAAGCAGGTGAAGGACAAGAGTTCCGGCGTCAAGCTGATGGGCTTTGGCCACCGCGTCTACAAAAACTACGATCCGCGCGCCAAGCTCATGCAGGAAACCTGCAAGGAAGTGCTGAAAGAAATGGGCCTCGAAAACGACCCGCTCTTCAAGCTGGCCATGGCCCTGGAAAAGATCGCCCTGGAAGACGACTACTTCGTCTCGCGCAAGCTCTACCCCAACGTGGACTTCTACTCCGGCATCGTTCAGCGCGCCATCGGCATTCCGGTTCCGCTGTTCACCGCCGTGTTTGCGCTGGCCCGCACGGTCGGCTGGATCGCCCAGCTCAACGAAATGATCGGCGACCCTGAGTACAAGATCGGCCGTCCACGCCAGCTGTTTACCGGCTCCACGACCCGTCAGGTTATGCCGTTGGCCAAGCGCTAAGCCGCCGCGCGCGTACGCAAAGCCCGCCCATGGCAACATCGGCGGGCTTTTTTACGCCCTGGATTTCGCGGAGCCTCCCCACGCGGCACCGACTATGCCCCTTGTTGCTACAGTTTTGATAGCTGCTTGCGCTCGTCCTGATTGGCTTAAGGCATCAAAACACTGAAAATCCAAGCTCCACTGACCGAAAACGCCCATTGGCAGGCTGGTCATCGCGTATTGCGATGACAAATGCAAGTTCTTGGTAGCAAAATAGCGCGTCATCGTCGCCATACGCGATGACGAACGCCCCACACCATGAAAAGCTCCGAACGCAACTTTGCCCGCCGCATTGACCTGACCTCGCTTCAGCTCTTTGTAGCTGTGTGCGAGCTGGGCAGCATCGGCAAGGCGGCTGAGCGCGAATTCATCGCGGCCTCGGCGGTGAGCAAGCGCCTCAGCGACCTCGAAGCCACGCTGGACACACCGCTGCTCTATCGCCACACCCGCGGGGTTGATTTGACGCCCGCCGGCGAAAGCCTGTTGCACCATGCGCGTTCGGTGCTGTTCAGCCTCGAGAAAATGCAAAGCGAGCTCAGCGAATACGCCGACGGCGTGCGCGGCCATGTGCGCGTGCACGCCAGTATCTCGGCCATCGTGCAGTTTTTGCCGGAAGACCTGGGCGCCTTCACCCGCGAACACTCTGGCATCAAGATCGACCTGGAAGAACACCTGAGTACCGAGGTGGTCAGGGCCGTGCAGGAAGGCGCGGCCGACCTCGGCATCTGCAACACCGCCGACGGCGCGGGCGACCTGCAGGTGCTGCCCTACCGCACCGACAAATTGGTGCTGATTGTGCCCAGGGGCCACGCGCTGTGTGCGCAAGGCGCTATCAAATTTGAAGCAGCGCTGGACTACGACCAGGTCGGATTGCATTCCAACAGCTCGATTTACCTGGCGATGCGCGAGGCTGCCGCGCGGCTGGGCCGGACCATCAAGCTGCGCATCCACGTGACCGGCCTGGACGCCATGTGCCGCATGATCCATAACGGCCTGGGCGTGGGTGTAATGCCGCAACGCGCGTTCGAGCTCATGCACGGTGTTGGCGAGCTCGAATCGGTGCCGCTGCTGGACGCCTGGGCCGAGCGCCAGATCCAGCTGGTGGCACGCGACTTTTCCACATTGCCCTTGACCGCGCGGCTGCTGGTGGAACACCTGACACAGCCCGCGGCACCACAAACCCATGCAGCCCAAATTGGGAAAACCGCAGCCATTGCCATGAATGCAGCGGCCTAAAATCACGCACCACGACAAACGACCAGCAACAAGCTACGCCGACTACAAGAGACCACGAAGGAAAACCATGGGACGCACCCTCTACGACAAAATCTGGGACGAGCACGTCGTTCATACCGAAGAAGACGGCACCGCCATCCTCTACATCGACCGGCACCTGGTGCACGAAGTCACCAGCCCACAGGCTTTTGAAGGCCTGCGCGAGGCCGGCCGCAAGGTCTGGCGCATCAGCTCCATCGTCGCCACCGCCGACCACAACACGCCCACCACCGGCTGGGAGCTCGGCTACGACGGCATCACCGACCTGGTGAGCAAAGAGCAGATCACCACGCTGGACAGCAACATCAAGGAATTCGGCGCCGCGGCCTTCTTCCCCTTCCTCTCCAAGCGCCAGGGCATCGTGCACGTGATCGGCCCTGAAAGCGGCGCCACGCTGCCCGGCATGACGGTCGTCTGCGGCGACTCGCACACCTCCACGCATGGCGCTTTCGGCGCACTGGCGCACGGCATCGGCACCAGCGAGGTCGAGCACGTGATGGCGACGCAAACCTTGCTGGCCAAAAAAGCCAAAAACATGCTTGTCAAAGTCGAAGGCAAGCTCGCCCCCGGCTTGACGGGTAAAGACATCGTGCTGGCCATCATCGGCAAGATCGGCACCGCAGGCGGTACCGGTTACACCATTGAATTTGCCGGCGCTGCGATTCGCGCGCTCAGCATGGAAGGCCGCATGACGGTCTGCAACATGGCGATTGAAGCGGGCGCGCGCGCCGGCCTGGTCGCGGTGGACCAAAAGACGATTGACTACGTCAAAGGCCGTTTGCTCTCGCCCACCGGCGTTGAATGGGACATGGCCGTCAAATACTGGAACACGCTGCAGTCCGACGCCGACGCCAAATTCGACGCGGTGGTCGAGCTCGACGCCAGCGAAATCCTGCCGCAGGTGACCTGGGGCACCTCGCCCGAGATGGTGCTGTCGATCAACGACCGTGTGCCCGACCCCGACAAGGAAAAAGACGCCAACAAGCGCGACGCTATTGAGCGCGCCTTGAAGTACATGGGCCTGGAGCCCGGCAAGGCGCTCAACGACTTGTATGTCGACAAGGTGTTCATCGGCTCCTGCACCAACAGCCGCATTGAAGACATGCGCGAGGCGGCCGCCATCATCAAGAAGATCGGCCAGAAGGTTGCCAAAAACGTCAAGCTGGCCCTGGTCGTTCCGGGCTCGGGCCTGGTCAAGGAACAGGCCGAGCGCGAAGGCCTGGACAAGATTTTTGTGGCCGCCGGCTTCGAATGGCGCGAGCCAGGCTGCTCGATGTGCCTGGCCATGAACGCCGACCGGCTGGAGCCGGGTGAGCGTTGTGCCTCTACCAGCAACCGCAACTTCGAAGGTCGCCAGGGCGCCGGTGGGCGGACCCACTTGGTCAGTCCGGCGATGGCAGCCGCGGCCGCCGTGCACGGCCATTTCATCGATATTCGGAAATTCTCTTAAAGAGCAGCACCATGCAGAAATTCACCGTACACAAGGGCCTGGTCGCCCCCATGGACCGCGAGAACGTCGACACCGACGCCATCATTCCCAAGCAGTTCCTCAAGTCCATCCGCAAGACCGGCTTCGGCCCCAACCTGTTTGACGAGTGGCGTTACCTGGACGCGGGCTTTCCCGGCCAGGACCCGACCACGCGCAAACCCAACCCCGACTTTGTACTGAACCAGCCGCGCTATGCGGGCGCGTCCATCCTGCTGGCGCGCAAGAACTTTGGCTGCGGCTCTTCGCGCGAGCACGCGCCCTGGGCGCTGGACCAATACGGCTTTCGCGCCATCATTGCGCCCAGCTATGCCGACATCTTTTTCAACAACAGCTTCAAGAACGGCCTCTTGCCCATCGTGTTGCCCGAGGCACAAGTGGCGCAGCTGTTCGACGAAGCGCTGGCCTTCCCGGGCTACCAGCTCACGGTCGACCTGGAGCGCCAGGTCATCGTGAAGCCACAGGGCGAAGAGCTCCCGTTCGACGTGCAGGCTTTCCGCAAATACTGCCTGCTCAACGGCCTGGACGACATCGGCCTGACCTTGCGCCAGAGCGACAAGATCAAGGCCTTTGAAGCCGAGCGCCTGGCGACCAAGCCATGGCTGAACCACACGGTGGCCGGCTAAATTAACAACATATTCGTGCTCTAGCCCAATAGGGACGAGCGCAAGCAGCTATTAAAAAGTGAGCAAAATGAAAATCGCAATTCTCCCGGGTGACGGCATCGGCACCGAAATCGTCGCGGAAGCCGTCAAGGTATTGAAAGCACTCGACCTCAAGTTTGAAACCGAAAGCGCGCTGGTAGGCGGCGTCGCCTACGAAGCGCACGGCCACCCTTTGCCCGAAGCCACGCTCAAGCTCGCCAAAGAGTCCGACGCCGTGCTGTTCGGCGCCGTCGGCGACTGGAAATACGACAAGCTGGACAGGCCGCTGCGCCCGGAGCAGGCCATCCTGGGCCTGCGCAAGAACCTGGGCCTCTTTGCCAACTTCCGCCCGGCGATTTGTTACGCGCAGCTGGTCGATGCCTCCAGCCTCAAGCGCGAACTGGTGTCGGGCCTGGACATCCTCATCATCCGAGAGCTGACCGGCGACATCTACTTCGGCCAGCCACGCGGCCGGCGCGTCTCACCCGACGGCCACTTCCCCGGCGCGGAAGAAGCTTTTGACACCATGCGCTACTCGCGCCCCGAGATCGAGCGCATCGCCCACGTCGCCTTCCAGGCGGCACGCAAGCGCAAAGCCTCAGGCGGAGAAGGACGCGTCACCAGCGTCGACAAGGCCAACGTGCTGGAGACCTTCCAGCTCTGGAAAGACGTGGTGACCGAAGTCGGACTGCAATACCCCGACATCGCGCTGGACCATATGTATGTGGACAACGCCGCCATGCAGCTGGTCAAGGCACCCAAGAAGTTCGACGTGGTCGTGACCGGCAACATGTTCGGCGACATCCTGTCTGACGCCGCCGCCATGCTGACCGGCTCCATCGGCATGCTGCCTTCAGCCAGCCTGAACGACAAAAACCAGGGCCTGTACGAACCCAGCCACGGCAGCGCCCCCGACATCGCCGGCAAAGGCGTGGCCAACCCGCTGGCCACCATCCTGAGCGCGGCGATGATGCTGCGCTTCAGCCTGAACCAGCCCGAAGCTGCTGGTCGCATCGAAAAAGCTGTGGATGCCGTGCTGACGCAAGGGCTGCGCACGCCGGACATCTACAGCGAAGGTACGACCAAAGTCGGCACCGTCGAGATGGGCAACGCCGTCGTCAAAGCACTGGGCTAACCCCTTTGCTGATGCTTTTTTGCCGCAAACCTGCCTGAAAACAACCTTTTCAGGCAGGTTTGAGGCCGCTTCTGGCCAGTACAAACGCCAGCCTGGCTACAATCAACACCATGTTTAAGAACCTCGCATCCATCCGCCTCGTCGCCGCTTCGTGCGCGACCAGCGCTGCGCCGGTTTTTAGCCAGATCACCAAAACGACCACCATTAAAGGCTAGCAAGCCTGGTTCGTCGTGCCCTCCCGGCTCGATGAGCCGGGCCAAAAAGCCTTATTTTTGACTTTTTGAAGGGCAACGCAATGAAACTCACAGGCAATCTCACGGGTCTCGTCGGCTGGCGCGGCATGGTTGGCTCAGTCCTGATCGACCGCATGCAGGCCGAAGGCGACTTCGACCTGATCGAGCCGGTGTTCTTCTCGACCTCCAACGCGGGCGGCAAAGCCCCCGCGCAGGCGAAGAACGAAACCACGCTGAAGAACGCCTTTGACATTGAAGCGCTCAAGAAGTGCGACATCATCATCACGGCACAGGGCGGCGACTACACCTCTGAAGTCTTCCCCAAGCTGCGCGCTGCCGGCTGGACGGGTCACTGGATTGACGCGGCCTCCACGCTGCGCATGAACGACGACGCCATCATCATTCTGGATCCGGTCAACCTGCCCGTGATCCAGAACGCGATGTCCAAGGGTGGCAAAAACTGGATTGGCGGCAACTGCACGGTCAGCTGCATGCTGATGGGCGTGGGTGCGCTCTACAAGGCCGGCCTGGTCGAGTGGATGACCAGCATGACTTACCAGGCAGCCTCGGGCGGCGGCGCGCAGCATATGCGCGAACTGCTCACGCAATACGGCACCCTCAACGCCGAAGTGCGCGCCCTGCTGGACGATCCGAAATCGGCCATCCTCGAAATCGACCGCCGCGTGTTGGCCAAACAACAATCGCTTGGCAGCGACGAAACCGCCAACTTCGGCGTGCCGCTGGGCGGCTCGCTGATCCCCTGGATCGACAAGGACTTGGGCGACGGCATGAGCAAGGAAGAGTGGAAGGGCGGCGCGGAGACCAACAAGATCCTGGGCCAGGGCGCCAGCTTCGGTACGGCTGAAACCCCCGTCGACGGCTTCTGCGTACGCATTGGCGCCATGCGCTGCCACAGCCAGGCGCTGACCTTCAAATTGAAGAAGGACGTGCCGCTGGCCGATATCGAGGCGATGATCGCCGCCGACAACGAATGGGTCAAAGTCGTTCCCAACACGCGTGAGGCCTCCATCAAAGACCTCACGCCGGTGGCGGTGACGGGCACCATGCAAATCCCGGTGGGCCGCCTGCGCAAACTGGCGATGGGCCCCGACTACCTCGGAGCCTTCACGGTGGGCGATCAGTTGCTTTGGGGTGCGGCCGAACCGCTGCGCCGCATGCTTCGCATCCTGCTTCAGGCCTGAACTAATTGACGTGAGCGGTCGCCAACATTCGGTCGCTCATCCGTAACCACTTGTTTCCGTGCGTTGTCGTCCGACAACATCTTGAACTTGTAAGTTGATGCTAACTCGATGTGTCAAAACTTAAGTGGTGTCTTAGCTTGTCAGCCTAATGCCTTGATGTTAAGGTTGTTTTTCGAAAATTCGCATCGAGGTTTTTGTGCGCTTAAGCAGAATAAAGTTACATGCAGACCGAGCACTGGAGGCTCCCAACCCCATGAATAAACGCGGTCGTTGGCGTATTGGCGCCCTGGCAAGTGCCATTGCATTGCTGGGCAGCCTGGCAAGTCTTGAAGCCCATGCGCTTGCGCTGGGCCGTGTCACCGTCCAATCAGCGCTGGGTGAACCCCTTCGCGCTGAAATCGACATCACGGACCTCAAGCCCGATGAAGCAACCAGCCTGCGCGCCGGTGTTGCTCCGGCCGAAGCCTTCAAGGCAGCCGGCATGGAATACGGCTCGGTGGTGACGGGTGTCGAAGTCAGCCTGCAACGCCGGACGGACGGACGGGCTTTTCTGCGCTTGAGCAGCAATCGCCCCGTGACCGAGCCATTTGTGGACCTCATCCTGGAGGCCAACTGGGCAAACGGGCGAATCACGCGTGATTACACGATGCTGTTTGATCCACCCGCCCTGCGCTCCGGCAGCTCAGCGGTTTCGCCTACAGCGCCCATCCTGTCCCGGCCCGGCACGGCTACAGCGCCGCCGGCCAAAGGCATCTCATCGATTCCCTATTCCCCTGCTACCCCTTCAAGCCCATCGACAAGGCCAGCGCCTGTCCCCCGGGCTTCTACGGCCAAGGTGGAAAAAGCCCCTTCCGGCGATACCCAGGTCACCGTCAAGGCCGGTGACACCGCAGGCAAAATCGCCGCGCAGAACAAACCTGCGAGCGTGTCGCTTGACCAGATGCTGGTTGCGCTGCTGCGCAGCAATCCAGATGCCTTTATCGGCGGCAATGTGAACCGCATCAAGTCGGGCGCCGTGCTCGACATCCCGACTGCGGAATCCGCCAGCGCCATTTCCTCGGGCGAAGCGACCCAGACCATCGTCGCGCAAAGCAAGGACTTCAACACTTTCCGCCGCAAACTCGCGGAGGGCGTCCCTGTTACACAGATCGCCGGTGCCAATCGTCAGGCCGGCGGCAAGGTAGAGGCCAAAGTAGAAGACCGTGCGCCTGCCAGCGCAACGCCCGACAAGCTCACCTTGTCCAAGGGAGCCGTGCAGGGCAAGCCCGCAACAGCCGCCGAAGAAAAAATCGCCAAAGACCGTCAGGCCAAAGAAGCCTCGACACGAGTCGCGGAACTGTCCAAAAACATCAACGACCTCAACAAACTCGGAAGCGGCCCTGCAGCGGCGCCCGCCGCCAGTGCGGCCAAAACCCCTGGTGTGGCAGTTCCAGCCCCAACCAGTGTCACGGCACCCGTGCCGGCGGCACCTCCCGCGGCTGTGGCAACCGCAGCCCCCGCATCGGCAACAACCTCTACAAGCACTGCCGCGCCGGCCGCCGCCTTGGCCCCCGCCTCCGCGGCATCTGCCGCGACCGCCACCATTGCGGACCCACTCGCAGCAGCGTCACAGCCCGCATCTGCGGCAAGCGCTCCCGCTATACCGGTTGTCACTGTCCCAGTCGCACCGAAAAAGCCGGTTGTGGTGCCCCCACCCCCACCTGAACCCAGCCTGATCGACGAACTCCTGGAAAACCCGCTGGTGTTGCCGCTGGCCGGTGGTCTGCTGCTGTTGCTGGCCGGATTTGGTTTCTACCGTTACCGCCAGCGCGGCGGCGGCGCCCAGGTTGATAGCTCGTTTCTTGAAAGCCGGTTGCAGCCCGATTCTTTTTTCGGCGCCAGCGGCGGCCAAAGAATTGACACGAATGAAGGCAATGCCACGGGCTCGTCCCTGGTGTATTCGCCCAGTCAATTGGATGCCGCTGGCGACGTAGACCCCGTAGCCGAAGCCGATGTTTACCTCGCATATGGACGCGACCTGCAGGCCGAAGAAATCCTGAAGGAGGCAATGCGAACCAGCCCGATGCGCGTGGCCATTCATGCCAAGCTCATGGAAATCTACGCCAAACGCCGCGACACCAAGGCGTTTGAAACCGTCGCCATTGAAGCCTTCAACCTCACCCACGGCAGCGGCCCTGAGTGGGCGTACATCACTGAGCTGGGCCGCGAACTGGACCCCGCAAATCCGATGTACCAACCCGGCGGCCAGCCTGCCGGAACAGCCCCTGCCGGCGGCACATCAGCATTCAGCCCGGGTGGCACTGTGGCCATGGTGGCCCAGCCAGTCAATGTCCCTGCGCCCAATCCTGCCGTGGACGTTGATCTGGACCTGGATTTCTCGCTCGGCGATGAACCCCACGCCGCAACAACCCCTGTTCCTATCTCTGTGTCCGCCCCTGCGCCCAAGCCCGAGCCCGCCAGCGCACTGAACATGGATTTCAGCAGCGCCACGGTTGCCATGCCTGCGGTGAAGCCGCCAGTTTCCGCTGCGGCAAAACCCGCTGAAGCAGCACCAGAGATTTCCTTTCTCGCAGAAGGGCTGAACTTTGAACCCGAGCCATTCGTTCCGCCCGCCAAACCGGTTGCACCGGTCAAAGCAGCGGCAGCTCCGGCACCAGCGCCGGCCGCCGCCGACAGCGGCATGCTCGAATTCGACTTGGGGTCCCTCTCGCTTGATCTGAACGGCCCCACGACGGAAAGCCCATCCCCCGCGGTTGAAGCCTCCTCGTCCTCCGATGATCCGCTTGAGACCAAGTTCATGTTGGCAGAAGAGTTCCGCTCGCTGGGTGACACGGACGGCGCCCGGTCTCTGGCCGAGGAAGTACTGGCCGAAGCCAGCGGTCCCCTGAAAGTCAAGGCACAGGCGTTCCTGAACGCCCTGTCTTGAGCGCGGCCTGAACGCACTGCGTTCACTGCGCGCCAGCAGGTGCCAACCGTGAGGATTGCCCTTGGCGTCAGCTACAGCGGCAGCGCCTACGAGGGCTGGCAAAGCCAGCTCTCGGGCAACACCGTGCAGGACAAACTGGAGCTGGCGTTGGCAAAGTTTGCCGCCCAGCCGATTCGCACTCTCTGCTGCGGACGCACCGATGCCGGCGTGCACGCGCTGATGCAGGTTGTGCACTTTGATACGCCACTGCAGCGCGATATTGCCTCATGGGTGCGTGGCGCCAACACCTTTTTGCCCCGCGACATCGCAGTGCAATGGGCGCGCGAGGTCCCCGACGAATTTCATTGCCGCGGCAGCGCCGTTGCGCGCAGGTATGCCTATGTGGTGCTGGAATCGCCGGTGCGCCCCAGTGTTGAGGCCGGACGCGTCGGCTGGGTCTACCGGCCGCTGGACGGCGCCGCCATGCGGCAAGCCATCACGCACCTCATTGGCGAACATGACTTCAGCTCTTTCAGGGCCGCGCAATGCCAGGCCAAGTCACCCGTCAAAACGATCAGCCGGATTGATATTTCCGAGCGTGCCGGTACGGGGTCCAAATACTGGCGTTTTGAGTTCGAAGCCAATGCCTTTTTGCACCACATGATCCGCAACATCATGGGTTGCCTGGTGGCGATCGGCCAAGGAAGCTACCCGCCTGGCTGGTTAGCCGAAGTGAGGGACGCACGCAGCCGCGATGCCGCAGCACCTACTTTTTCACCGGATGGCTTGTACTTTTTAGGGCCGGTTTACGAAGACCACTACGGCTTGCCGGTTCGCACGGCGGCCTATGATTGGCTTCCATGACTGCCCCCACGCTTTTCACTTCGTGTAACACGCGAGGCCTTGCAGGCCGCCGCTCGCCAGAGGCTTCGCTTCTGTCGCCTGTCCAAGCCTGCGCAGGCAGGTTTGGAGCCGCAGGCTCCAGCCCCGGGGGGGCCGCTGCGCCTGTGGACCGGCGAAGCCGGTTCCGCAGCCCCGGCTGGAATGAAGAGTTCCTGTGCCGTCCTCCGACGGGGGCCGGTTTATGACCTCTTCTGCGCCCCTGCGCACCCGGATCAAGATCTGCGGTCTCACCCGTGAGGAAGACGTGGACGCGGCTGTGGCCGCCGGAGCCGATGCGGTCGGTTTCGTGATGTACGAGGCCAGCCCGCGTTACATCACGGCTGAACGGGCGGCCGAACTCGCACGCCGCCTGCCCCCTTTTGTGACGCCGGTATTGCTCTTTGTCAACGCGCCCGCTACAAAAATCATAGCTGCTTGCGCACGTCTACCAACGGCTCTGCTGCAATTTCATGGAGAAGAAACGCCCGAGATATGTCTGGAAGCCGGCCGGCCCTTCATGCGCGCAGCGCGCATCCCGCTGGACGAAAAAACGACTGAAAATACCCCCAATAGCCCTGCCCGCTTCGATCTCGTAAAATACGCCCAAGACTTCAAGGCCGCACAAGCCATCCTGCTCGACGCTCATGTCGAAGGTTATGGTGGCGGCGGGAAAACATTCAATTGGTCACTTCTTCCTCCAAACGTCAGCGCTCACCTCGTTTTGTCTGGTGGATTGACGCCTGCAAACGTGATCGATGGCATTTTGCAAGTCAGGCCGCGTTGCACAACGCTGGCCGTTGATGTGAGTTCGGGCGTCGAGATTTCCAAGGGAATCAAAAGCGCCGACAAGATCAACCAGTTTGTCGCGGCCGTTCGCGCCGCCGACGAACTACTTGCAAAGAGTTCCAACCATGTACGAGTACCACCAGCCTGACGTTTCAGGCCATTTCGGAATTTACGGCGGCAGTTTTGTTTCAGAAACGCTGACCCACGCCATTAATGAGCTGAAAGACGCTTACGCCAAATACCAGCACGACCCGGAGTTCATCGCTGAATTCCATTCCGAGCTGACGCATTTCGTAGGCCGGCCCTCCCCGATCTACCACGCCGCGCGCATGAGCCGCGAACAGGGCGGCGCGCAGATTTACCTCAAGCGCGAAGACCTGAACCACACCGGTGCGCACAAAATCAACAACACCATTGGCCAGGCCATGCTGGCGCGCCGCATGGGCAAGCCGCGCGTCATCGCCGAAACCGGCGCCGGCCAGCACGGCGTGGCCACCGCCACTATCTGCGCCCGGTATGGCCTGGAATGCGTGGTCTACATGGGCAGCGAAGACGTCAAGCGCCAAAGCCCCAATGTTTACCGCATGAACCTGCTGGGCGCCACCGTGGTGCCGGTGACCAGCGGCAGCAAGACGCTGAAAGACGCGCTGAATGAAGCCATGCGCGACTGGGTCGCCAACGTGGACAACACCTTCTACATCATCGGCACGGTGGCAGGCCCACACCCCTACCCCATGATGGTTCGCGACTTTCAAAGCGTGATCGGCACCGAATGCCTGCAGCAGATGCCGGAATTCATCGGCAATCGGCAACCCGACGCGGTAATTGCCTGCGTAGGCGGCGGCAGCAACGCCATGGGCATCTTCCATCCCTACATCCAGCATGCCAAAACCCGCCTGATCGGGGTGGAGGCCGCTGGTGAAGGCCTGGAAAGCGGCAAGCATTCCGCCTCGCTGCAGCGCGGCCTGCCCGGCGTGCTGCATGGCAACCGCACCTATGTGCTGCAAAACGATGACGGCCAGGTTACCGAAACGCACAGCATCAGCGCGGGTCTCGATTACCCCGGCGTCGGCCCCGAACACGCTTTTCTGAAAGACATCGGCCGCGCCGAATATGTCGGCATCACCGACACCGAGGCGCTGGAAGCATTTCACTACCTCTGCCGCACCGAAGGCATCATCCCGGCGCTCGAATCAAGCCATGCCGTGGCCTGCGCCATGAAAATGGCCCGCAGCATGCGTCCAGACCAAAGCCTGCTCGTCAATTTGTCTGGACGGGGCGACAAGGACATAGGCACGGTGGCCGATCTTTCAGGCGCGGAGTTTTACGACCGGCCTTCGATGCGCGGTCTTTCCGTCAAAGGCGGCGCGGCTTCGGCAGCGTCGTTCGATGCCAGCGGCGCCAAGGGCAGCGGGGTGCAATCATGAGCCGCATTGCCACCACCTTCTCCGCGCTGAAAAACCAGGGCCGGAAGGCCTTGATCCCTTACGTCACAGCGGGCTTCCCGTTTGCAGACGTCACCCCCGAACTGATGCACGCCATGGTGGCCGGTGGCGCCGACGTGATTGAACTGGGCGTACCCTTTTCCGATCCCAGCGCCGACGGCCCCGTCATCCAGAAGGCCGGTGAAAAGGCCTTGTCTCTCGGTATCGGTCTGGCCCAGGTTCTGGAGATGGTGCGCCAGTTCCGCGCCCAAGACAGCTCAACCCCCGTCGTCCTGATGGGCTACGCCAACCCGGTCGAGCGCTACGACATCAAGCACGGCGGCAGCAAAACCGAGAGCGCGTTCATCCGCGACGCCGCAAAAGCCGGCGTGGACGGCGTGCTGATCGTCGACTATCCGCCTGAAGAATGTGTGGAATTTGCCGGCCGGCTGCGCGCGCACGGCATGGACCTGATCTTCCTGCTGGCTCCCACCAGCACCGACGCCCGCATGGCCCAGGTGGCCGAGGTCGCCAGCGGCTATGTGTATTACGTGTCGCTCAAAGGCGTAACAGGCGCCGGCACGCTGGACGTGGATGCCGTGGAGGCCATGCTGCCGCGCATCCGCAAGCATGTGAACGTGCCCGTGGGCGTAGGCTTCGGCATTCGCGACGCTGCCACGGCCAAAGCTATCGGCAAGGTGGCCGACGCGGTAGTGATCGGCAGCAAGATCATCCAGCTGATTGAAAACGAGCCACGAGACAAGGTCGCCGCGGTTGCGCATGACTTTTTGAAAGAAATTCGTACTGCTTTAGGCTGACTTTTGATGCCGCTTTTGCCGGACGAAACACCGGGTAAAACAGGGGAGAAACCAGCGCATAATTGCGCTTTTCGCCCGGCCAAAAGCACAAAAAGCGAAACGCGCCCAGGCGCTGCCCGACACCATAAGGACTGACACGCATGTCTTGGTTAGAAAAACTCCTCCCACCCAAAATCAGCCCCACCGACCCGACCGAGCGCCGCAGCGTGCCCGAAGGCCTGTGGATCAAGTGCCCGAGTTGCGAGGCCGTGCTCTACAAGACCGATCTGGAGAAAAACCAGAACGTCTGCCCGCAGTGCAGCCACCACCACCGTATCGGCGCACGCGCGCGTCTCGACGCCTTCCTGGACCCCGAAGGCCGCTACGAGCTGGGCCAGGAAGTGCTGCCAGTTGACGCCCTCAAATTCAAGGACAGCCGCAAGTACCTCGAGCGCCTGAAAGAGGCCCTGGAAAACACCCAGGAAACCGACGCGCTGGTAGTGATGGGCGGCGCCGTGCACAGCATCGGCGTAGTGGTGGCCTGTTTTGAATTCGACTTCATGGGCGGCAGCATGGGAAGCGTGGTGGGCGAGCGCTTTGTGCGCGGCGTGCACGCAGCCATCGAGCAAAAAGTGCCTTTCATCTGCTTTACCGCCACTGGTGGCGCGCGCATGCAGGAAGGCTTGTTGAGCCTGATGCAGATGGCCAAAACCAATGCGTCCCTCACCCGCCTGGCCAAGAAGGGCCTGCCCTACATCAGCGTGCTGACCGACCCGACTATGGGCGGTGTGAGCGCCGGCTTTGCGTTTGTGGGCGACATCGTCATCGCCGAGCCCAAGGCCCTGATCGGTTTCGCCGGCCCGCGCGTCATTGAATCCACCGTGCGCGTAACGCTACCTGAAGGCTTTCAGCGTGCCGAGTTTTTGCAGACCAAAGGCGCGGTCGATTTTATTTGCGACCGCAGGGAACTACGCAAAACCGTTGCCAATTCGTTGGCCATGCTGCTGCGCCAGCCAGCCGATGCCGTTAGCTGACAACCTGGCAAGTCCTGAAAAGCCCCTGAACCACGGCGTATTAAACGCCGAAAAATTCCACCGCACGGGTCACATGGGATGATGTGGTTCTCGGCACTCCAAAGCACGATGAGACCATGCCAGAAGCCTTGACGCTGAGCTCCCTTCCCCTGTTCCCGCTGGGTGCTGTCCTGTTCCCTGGCGGCTTGCTGCCGCTGCGCATTTTTGAGGTCCGCTACCTCGACATGATCAGAAAATGCCACAAGGCCGGCGCGCCTTTCGGCGTTGTCTCGCTCACCGAAGGCTCCGAGGTACGCCGGCCGGCTGATGCAGGCACCCCCAGCGGCGACGGTTTTGCGAACGAAGCCTTCAGCACCGTGGGCACCCTGGCCACCATCACTGAATTTTCCATCCCCCAGCCGGGCCTCATGGTTATCCGCTGCACCGGTGCGCAGCGGTTCGAAATTACTCACCGCGAGAAACTCAGGCACGGACTATGGATTGCCAACGTCATCCGCCTGGAGGACGACCAACCCGTGAAAATACCGGCTGACCTGCAGGCCACTGCCGATGCGCTGGGCAAACTGATCAAAAGCCTGCAAGACCGCGACGTGCCGCAGACCCAAATGCCACTGTTGGCGCCCTACAGGTTGAACGACTGCGGCTGGGTTGCCAACCGCTGGTGCGAGCTGCTACCCATGCCGCTCGAACTGAAGCAGCGCCTGATGCAGCTGGACAATCCCTTGATGCGGTTGGAGCTGGTGAGCGATATTCTGGAGCGCACAGGAATTTCCCTGTAGTAGGTTAATAAATTTGGGGGCGGTATTCTGGCAAGTAGCTGCAGAGCCAAGCGCGGAGGTCGCTGCTCGGAGGCGACGGACCCACCGTAGCGACCCACTCCGTTATGCTGTCGATTGCAATTGCTTGACACCCCGAGGTCTCGGCAATGCGCAGCTTAGGATGAGGTGTCGGTTGGGTAGTCTCGTCGTCAGCTAACAATTCTTCAAACAGCTTTTCTCCTGGCCGCAAGCCAGTGAATACGAGGGGGATATCCTGCTCAGTCTTCCCGGAAAGCCGAATCATCATGCGAGCCAGCTCGGCGATCTTGACCGGTTCGCCCATGTCAAGCACATAGATTTGACCACTTCGACCCATCAGACTGGCCTGCAGCACCAGCCGTGCGGCTTCTGGAATGGTCATGAAGTAACGCACGATATCGGGGTGGGTCACGGTGATCGGTCCACCGCGCGCGATCTGTTCAGTGAACAGAGGAACTACCGAACCGCTGGATCCCAACACATTGCCAAAACGCACGGCGACGAACTCCGTCGCCGGATATTCGAGCGCGACGCTCTGTGCGACCAACTCGGCCATGCGCTTGGTCGCGCCCATGATGTTTGTCGGGTTGACCGCCTTATCGGTCGAGATCAGCACGAACTTACGGGCACCGCAGACGCCGGCGGCGCGCGCAGCATTTAGGGTGCCGAGGATGTTGGTGCGCACCGCCTCGATCTCGTTATACGACTCCATAAGCGGCACATGCTTGTAGGCCGCAGCATGGAAAAACATCGATGGTTTGTAACGCGCGGTGATCGCCTCGAGCCGTTCGTATTCGCGCACATTGGCCGTGTAATAAAACCCCTGCATCTGCGGGTGCGTGTCGCGCAGCTCCTGCTCCAGGCGGTAAATTGCGATTTCAGACGCGTCGGCGCAGACCATGCGCGCCACCCCAAGCCGGGCTATCTGGCGACACAGCTCCGAGCCGATTGAGCCGCCCGCGCCTGACACAAACACGGTCTGCCCCGAAAACAGGTCGGCCAAACCGCGCACATCGAGCTCGACCGCCTGACGGCCCAGCAAATCCTCAAGCTCGATCTTGCGCAGACCGGCGTTCTCGGCGCGCAGCCAGTCATCAGGATGCGGCATAGTCAGGAGCGTCAACCCGACCCCAGGCGACTGCAGCAGCACGTCGCGCCGCTGCTGCGAGCCCACCGCGCCGGTGACCAGAGCGGTGGAGGCTCCCGTGGCTTCGGCAAAGTACGCAAGGTCCGCCATCGAGCCGAGCACGGGCACATTCTGCAGCGACTTGCCGCGTTCGTCTTCCAGCGGCGAGACAATGCCTACCGCATGCCATTGCATAGAGCCCTTGAGCGCGCGCAGGGCGTCGGAGGCATGGTTGAGCGACCCAATGATCAGCAGCGGGCGCGAACTTGCAGCGATGGTGACCTGACGCTCGGCCAACATGCGTGTGCCGGCGCGCGCAGCGCCAAGGAGCACCAGGACGATCAGCGGGTGCAGCAGCAGTACAGAACGCGGCACGGCTGAAAACCGCAGCATCATGATCGCCGCCGTGGTGAGCTGTGCGCCCAACAGCACGCCCCAGCACAGCCTGCGCAGCTCTGGCATGCCCGTGAAGCGCCAAACCTGGCGGTATACACGCATGAGACCAAGTGCCACCACGACGCAGGCGGTGGCGACCAGGCCGCTGTCCAAGGCCATCTGTTCCTGGTCCCCCGGGATGTCGAGGTTGAAGCGCAGCCAGAATGCCAGCCACCACGCAGCCACCACCATGCATGCGTCAACGGCGACGAGAAGCGGGTTAATGATGCGGCTCAAGCGAACCCACCATCAAAAGCTGTGGTCGCCACCGACGAAGCCATCGGCACTGACGCTTATGCCCATGACCTCCAGCGACGCATGTGGCGACTCCATCACGTACCAGAGAATGTCGCCCTCCGCCGCCACATAGCCGGCGTGGGCAAGCATGTCCTCAGCGCACACCGTCATACCCGCATTGCCGTGCAGCATGAACCCGCGCGACGCGACTGGGCCCTGGTTGTCGTGGATGGTAAGCTTGAACTCCCGGTCAGACACCTCATTCTTCAGTTTGCTGAAGGCCGACACCATGATGAGATTGTGTCCGCCCTTGAGCACCGGCACCGCGCCCCAGCGCCATGACCGCCTGCCCATACCCCAGGACTTGGCGAGATATGCCGACGCGCTGATGTTGGTGCCGAGCTTGCCACTCACGTGGAAATTGAGGCCGTAGGTTATACGCGCCGGTACCTTGTGGTCGGGCGCCTCGATCTGCAGCACGTACAGGCCTGCAAGCGCCTCGTGACCCGCCGCCGTCACAAGCTTGCGAATTTCGATGCGGCGCGGCCCGCTCTCTGGCGAGCGGTACGAACCCAAGTCCATGCGGAAGCGCTCGCAGCCCGCGGCATCAAAGGCCTGCAGTGAGAGTCCCAGCTCGCAACGGGCATAAATCGGATACAGCACCATCTCCACGTCGATCCCTTCCTCGAGGTTGAAGGGGATGAACGCCGGATGGATGTCTCCGCCCAGCGTCGAGGTGTCGAAGTAGTCCTGGTGCTCGGTTGCGTCAAAGTAGCTGTGGGTCACTGACAACCAGCTCTGATCCTTGAGCGCGTTGCCCACACCCATGCGCAGGTGGATACCTTCGAACGGAAGGTTGAACTTGCACAGGCCCGGCTCGTCGCCCAGAAACTGGGCCAGCCCCTTGATCGACGCCAGCCGCCAGTCGCACACGCCGTAAGCCGGCAACGTATCGAGCACGACCTGCAGGCGTATCTCTTCGTTGCAGGAATTGACGGCCACTATATCCACCAGCCCGCCGGGAAATGGCACGGGGCCGTTGACGAGGAAGACGAAGGGGTCATGGCGGGCCGTGTCCACGTCAAACCCCGTCTGCCACGGATTGAGTTCAACGCCGCGGTCGCGGTCTTCAGCCGTGTTGTAGACGCGCTGGTTGGTATGGACGTAGCTAATGCCGCGCGGTGTCTCGTAGAATACGGTGATGCCGGGGAACTGGAACTTCAGATCTTGCGAGGAAAAGGCCTCGACCTCGATGCTGCCGGTGAAGTCCTCGTCCGGCGCGATCAAGTCGCGGAGGTCGAACAAGTAGGTCATCTCGGTGAGCATCGTGTGCCAGCGCGCGCGCTTTGCGCCCCGCGCGTCGCGCAAAGTCACCAGCACACCGATGTCGTGGACGTCATTCTTCTCACGCCAGTAATTGAGGAATGACACCTTAGTCGTGACACCTTTGTCGGCCATCGCATAGAACAACGCGGACGCCCGGAACACGGGCATGTATGAAAGATCCCCGTACGAGCCACGTTCCGTCTGAGCCAGTGTCTTCAGCACCGAATCATAGGAGCCGCTCGTTGGTTGCATCAGCAGGTTTCCTTGACGAGGTAGGCCGAAGGCGTGTTGGCCCAGGGGATAGACCTGAGCTTGATCTTCTTGCCCTTGAAGAATTCGTCCACCGCATTTGACTCGCCGTAGTTGCGCAGTGCGTATTCGTCGAACACGACAAGTCCGCCCGCGCTCACGATAGGGTATAGGTTCTCAAGGCACGCGAGGGCACCTTCGTAGTTATCCACGTCGATATAGAGCAAGGCGATGCGAGCACCCAGGTTATTTTTCACAAAGGCCTTGGTGGTCTCGACGACGTTTCCAGCGATCAAATCGACCTTATCGAAGCCCCATTCGCGACAGTTGCGCAGAATGGTCTCCTGGGGAGTCCAGCGCGTTTCGTGCTCATCCAGGCAGTCCTTGTCCTGCTGAAACTGGAATTCCATACTGCGGTCGGCGTCGAAGAAGTCAAAGCCCACGATGCGCACTTCATTGTGCGGTTTGAAAAGTCGCATGAGCTTGGCCCATGTATACAGCCCTGAGCCCTTGAAGACGCCGCACTCGACGATGTCACCGGGCACGTCCGCGACCATCTTGAAGAGTTCATAGCGGGCCAGGATCTTCTGCAATCGGTCAGGGCCCGTGGTCGCTAGAAAATCGTCGTAAATGCTCAGATTGGTGCTCATGGAAAGTCCGGTCATTAGGCTGCGGCAAGGCCACCACATCGCGGTGGCGGGGATCACAACTGCCCGGTACAACCACATCCTGTCTCGGTCGACTCCGGGCGCCCCTCGGGAGGCGCTTTTGAGTATAGCCCAGCCCTCCCGCGCGGGAGACGTAACCAACCTCGTCCGGTGCGCCTTTGCGCTCAAGCCGTGAGCAAGTCCCAGCTGAGCGGCGTTCCCGCCACGACATCACAACGCAGCCGCATGCCCAGCACGGTATCCATGTGATGGGGCTCCAGGCCGAAGCCGGGACGCACACAGCGCACGTTGGAGGGGCTCAGCACATCGCCAGCCCGCGCGTCGGCGCAGACGTAGAGTGAGCGCCGGAAGGCCAGCGACGGCTTTTCGGCAGCAGTCGGCCCGTAGCTCACGCTGCCTAGGGCCTGCCAGGCGCGCTCGGTCTCGGCTCGCAGCAGCAGGAATTCGGCCGGCTCCATCGAGAACGCGGAGTCCACCCCTCCATCGGCGCGCGTGAGTGTGAAGTGCTTTTCAATGACGCTGGCCCCCAGCGCCGTGGCCGCCACGGCCACGCCGCAGCCCATGGTGTGATCAGACAGCCCGACTTCGCAACTGAACAGCTGACGCAAGTGCGGGATGGTGCTGATGTTGGTGTTGCCCGGCGAGGCGGGGTAAGTGCTGGTGCACTTGAGCAGCACCAAGTCCTGCGCGCCGGCCTCTCGCGCAGCGCGCACCGCGCCATCGATCTCGGCGGCCGTTGCCATGCCGGTGGAGATGATCATCGGCTTACCCGTCGACGCTACCTTGCGGATGAGCCGCAGGTCGGTCACTTCAAACGAAGCGATCTTGTAGGCGGGCACGTGGAGCGACTCTAGGAAGTCCACTGCAGTTTCATCAAAAGGGCTACTGAAGCAATGCAGGCCGTGCGATGCCGCCCGGTCCATGATAGGCTTGTGCCAGTCCCAAGGCGTGTGCGCCTCATCGTAGAGCTCATAGAGCTGTCGACCGGCCCACGGACTTTTCGGGTCTTCAATGAGGAAACCAGGCATACGCACGTTCAGCGTCATTGTCGCGGCCGTATAAGTCTGCAGCTTAATTGCGTCCGCGCCTGAGTTTGCGGCTGCGTCCACTATGGCTAGCGCACGGTCCAGCGACTGGTTGTGGTTGCCGGACATCTCCGCGATCAAGTAGGGACGGTGGTCGGCGTCGATTGGTCGATTGGATATTTGCATGTATTCGGTGGGTCGCTGGTTCGTCCATCTATTGTCGCGCTTCCGCGAATTCAAGGGTGAACAGTGTGAAGTGACCCCGCTCGTCGAAGGCCGCCGCCTCGCTGAACCCCAGCGCCCTAAGCACCCGTGCGGAGGATTTGTTGTCCGGCTTGACGCGGCCAACCACACGGGCGGGTATTGCGTCCCGTCGCAGGGAGTCGAGCGCACCGCACAGAAGCGGGCGCGCCAAGCCCAGACCCCTGAACGCCGTGTCCACGGAATAGCTAATCTCCCAGTGGTCGCCCCGCTGATCGGCGCGCCAGTCGAACCTGACCTGACCTGCCGGGATGCCGTTGCCTGCCTGCCCGACGAAGATCCGGCACTGCGCCGATTGCGTCAGCTTCGCGCGGAACCAGACAGCATGCTGCTGCGGAGGAATCAATTGCGGCTGAAAGGCGTTGGCCCGCACGACCGGGTCATTGGCCCAGTCCAGCAAAAGGTCTTCGTCTTCAGCGCCGGCGGGGCGCATACGCAGCGTGCGCTCGGCGGCGCAGGCCAACACCGCCGCAATGCGCGCTGCGCCCTTGCCATCTACCAGTTGGGCACCGCGCGAGGCAAGCTCCCGCCTGCGCCCCGGATCTCTCACCAGCGCAGCCACGCAACTGCCAATGCCCTCGCGGAGATCGGCCGACGCTAGGCTGCCACCGGGGTTGGCCCAAGCCAGTACGCCGATCGCCTCGAGATGCGGCAAGGTGGCCATCTGGTTGTCCGCAACCAGGCACGCGATAGTGGGCGCGCCCACGCAGCAGCGCTCCCAAGTGCCCCCCCCGCCAGCACCAATATGCAGATCGTGGCGTGCGAAGAAGGCGGCTAGGTCCGGGAGATCTACCGCGAGCGTGGCGCCGGGCGTCCGCGCGCAAAGCGCCTTAAGCGCGTCGATGTGCGGGCTCATGCACGAAGAGACTATCTCTATGGGCCCTGCGAAATCCGCCACCTCGCGGCAGCCCCGCAAGGCCGCACTGCAGGCGTCCACCAGATCGGTGCCCCCCATGAAGATGCCGATGCTGCGCACGTCTTCCGAAAACCGGTAACGCGCCCCCTGCGCATAGGCCGAGCCCAGAAGTGCGAAGCGTGGCCCGGCGAGTAGCCTAACCCCTTCCGGGATCACGTCCCGGTATTTGGCTACCGGGTCAGGGTGGAAGTTATGGTCAATGAGCACGTCCGGCGCCAGCGGCCGGTCGGCCAAGTCGTCAACAGCAGCCACGAGGCAGGAGAAGCGAGCGCGCACCGCTTCATGCCATGGCGCGGTGATGCCGTACTGGTCCACTACTACCACTTGGGGGTCAAACGCGGCTATAGCTGCGATCGCAGCGTTCTGATCGGTGGGAGACGATGATGCATCAAGCCATTCACAGGCGAACGGCAGGCCGGCCATCAAAGGCGCTGCCGTGCCGTCAGCCGGGTGCAGCACAAAGCGAACCTCGGCCCCGCAGTCACTCAAGGCATGCGCCAGCGCGACACAGCGACGCACATGGCCCGTTCCGGTGGCGACCGATGCATCAGCGCGTATCGCGACTCGGAGTCTGCCCATCGTACTTGTCGACCGCGTCAGCCGGACCCGGCGACGAAATTGGAGCGCACGGCGATGCCAGCGGCGGCAAGCGCCTTCTTGGCTTCGGCCGGCGTCTGTTCGGTGAAATGGAACATACTGGCAGCCGCCACGGCCGAAGCGCCCGCTTCCTGAATGACTTGGCGCATGTGCTCGTAATTACCGGCGCCACCCGACGCCACTACTGGCACGTTGACAGCGCGCACCACCGCTTCGACGAGCGCCAGGTCATAACCCTGCATGGTGCCGTCGCGCTCAATCGAGGTGAGCAGGATCTCGCCCGCTCCGAGCAACACCACTTGGTGCGCCCAGTCCACCGCCGACAGGCCCGTGTCACGTGTGCCCGAATGGCTGAAGCAGCGCCAGCCTCCGGCGCCGTCGGCGCGCACATCGATACTAGCCACCACGCATTGCGCGCCGAAGCGCCGCGCGCTCTCGCTAATAAGGGCTGGATTGGCGTAGGCCGCCGTATTGACGCAGACCTTGTCAGCTCCCGCGCGCAGCAGGCCCTGCATCTGCGCTGTGTTGCGCACGCCGCCCCCGACCGTCAGCGGCACAAAGCATTCGTCGGCGAAATCAGACACGGCCTCGGCGTCAGGCTCGTCGCCCGTCGTGTTAGCGGTGATGTCGACCAGCACTAGTTCGTCCACCTCGCGCGTGTTGTAAACCTTGATGGCCGGTAATACCGATCCCACGCGGCGCCAGCTGTCGAAGCCCACACCCTTGACCAAGCCCACACCCTTCCACAACAACGTGGGGATGACACGAACCTTCAACATGGATGCTCCATGAAGTTCTTCAGGATGCGCAGGCCGGCCCTGGAGCTCTTCTCTGGATGGAATTGGATGCCCATGATGTGCCCCGCTGCCACGGCCGCCGTGAGCGGTGCACCATAGTCGACCGTCGCGGCGATGACGTTGTCCTGCGCAGCCAATGCATAGCTGTTGGAGAAGTAGACGTCCGTGCCCGAAGGGATAGACTTGAGCAGAGGATGCGTCACATTGCGGATCTCCAGTGAATTCCATCCCTGCTGCGGCACGCGCAACGCGCAGCCCAGCACATCCAGTCGCTGCACGGTACCCCGCACCAGCCCCAGGCCAGGCGTTGCCCGCCCCGGCTCGCAGCTCTCAGTACCGGCCTCGGCCAGCACTTGCATGCCGACGCAGATTCCGAGGATGGGTCGACCGCCCCGAACCAGTTTGACAATCTCATCGACCCAGCCGTCCGCCACCAAACGCTCCATCGCGTCCCTGAAATTGCCGACCCCCGGAAGGATGATGCGCCGCGCCGCGGCAAGCTCACCCGGCGTGTCCGCGATAACGGCCTCGGTGCCGATGGCGTGCAGCGCGCGCAGCACAGAGCCGAGGTTGCCCGCTTCATAGTTGACAATGCAAGTCTTCATACGTTGTCGTAATTGACCTTTTTCAAGTTGCCGCGCGCGTCTTTCACGAGGGTGCCGCCATCGCGCGCGAAGATTCTCTTGTTGGTGAACTTGTCGCACAGGCGCGTGAACTCATCCACGCTCATCTCAAGCGGCGCAAGGATGTCCGCCAACGGCTTTCCCAGGTACTCCCATGGGAAGAGCCCATCCAGCCGGCGCACGGCGTCTAGCCCGTCCTGCCGCGTCAGGCGGCCGCGCCTGATGTGCAAACACGCCAAATCCGTCGCGCGACCGAAGCCGAACTTCAGGAACTTGAAGTAGTCGTGGATGCCGGTCTGGTGATTGTCCAGATTCTCGTAGTTGACCATCGAACCTTCGACCACCTTGTCATAGGTGACGAAGCCGTTGGACTGCGCTATCAGAGTGTTAGATAGGCCGTCCCACGGTAGATAGTGGCCGAGGAACAGTCCCGTCACGCCAACGCGGGTGAGCTCCTCGTCGCTCGGGTAGGTGTAGTTGATAAGGTGCCGCGCTTCGATGCCGTCCATGCCGATAAGGTCCGACACGCGCATGCCAAGCAAGCCGCCGAACTCCTCCAACCAGCGCCGGTTCAGTGTGCTGCCTTCGGCCGCAGATGCGGGGCCACCGTATTCGTTCTGAGAGTTCTCGCCCCACACAATGAGCGGCACGTTGAACTGCACCGCGGCCCGCACGGGGATGGTGAAGATGCCCACATGCTCGGGCCAAGAGATGTCGCCAACCTGCGTGAGGCCGATGCGGTTGAGCCTGACGCGCACCAGGGGGTTGGGCGATATTTCGACGTAGTCCACACCCAGGTGTTTGAGGTTCTCGATGTTGCGTCGCCCGAGCTCTGAGAGATCGCAGGTGGTGGATGTCACACACAGCGGGTTAAGCCCCAACTGCAGCATCCGCACGACCTGATAGGTGCTGTCCTTACCACCACTCACAGGCACGATGCAATCCCAGTTGCTGCCATCGCGGCGACGGTAGCGCTCCAGCACATTCAGCAGCTCGACCTTGCGCGAGTCCCAATCCATCGTCTCACGATATTCGTAGCTCCGGCAGGCATTGCAAATACCCTCTCCGTCAAGGTGCAGGTCCGGCTTAGTGTCCGGCATGACGCAGCGCTTGCAATAGTGCAGCATGTCAGCCCCTTTTTTCCATCAGGAACCAGGTGATGTCGTCCTGCGGGAAGTTCGGATCGCGACGGTACGCAAACCCGTAGTCCACTAGCGTCAGGTTCTTGTGGCGGTCCATCAGCTCGCCGCAAAAATCGCGCTTGAAGAGTCGTTCAGTGTGGCCGCGGTAGTTGATAGCGACGGGCGCGGGGTTGTAATACTCCGCCACCAGCATGTACTTGCCCGTGGCTTGATGCAGCTTGTCGTACACCAACGGCAATGCGTCGGGGTTGATATGGATGAGAACGCCCTTGATCAGCACGAGGTCAAAGTTACGTTTGGGCTCGTGCTCCAGGATAGACTCCTGGAAAACATTGCCCGGCGGCACGATCTCGCCCAGCTGACGCGCGGCCTCGGCGTTGATCTCAATGCCGAACTGCTCCTGCAGGGGGTGGAGCAACTTCAACGCCCGCAGATTCATGCCGATGTTAGCGCCGAATTCAATGCAACTGCCCACGCCGCGCGCTTGGCGCAGCGCCTTGGCGAAGAAGTCGAGGTTGGACGCCAGCAGCGCATCGCCCTTGTTACGGTCAATGTATTCGGTGCCGAAATCGCCGGCCCAGAAAGCCTCTTGCTCAGTCTTGAAAGTCATGAATTTTCCTGTCACCCTTGAGAAACCTGTTTCTGTCCGATGTGGGCATTGATTTTGCGCCATTTCGGGTGCCGCGCCATAAGCGCCAGCACGTCATTCATGCCGAACTCCGGCTTGCTCGGGTACAACGCCTCGACGATGCGAGAGACCAGCTCAAAATCCTCCGGCGTGTCCACCGTCCAGCGATGGCCGCTCAGGTCGGGGGTCATAATGTAGGAATGGAGGCGAAACCGCTCCGGACGCCAGTAAATGAACGGTGTGACATGCTCGCGCTCCTGCGGGTCACGCGCTTGGCTACCGGCCGTGTACAGCGCCTCGGCCGTCATGATTTCTACCGCCAGGCCGTACGGGAAGCTGGGTGCCAACATGTTGGACAGGTAATCACAGCGCGGCGCGGCCGCTTCAAACCAATTGAGTGCTTCATCTAGGAGAGCGGGATCCATCAAGGGGCAGTCGGAGGTGATGCGCACAACGGTCTGTGCGCCGAACCGACGCGCCGCCTCTACATAGCGCGACAGCACGTCAGCCTCGGATCCACGCGTCACGTCGACGCCTTCGGACTCGCAGAAGGAAGCAATGGGATCATCGCTAGCGTTGACCGTCGTCGCCACGACGATTCGATCCAGCCGCGTGGCGTGGCGCATGCGCTCGAGCTGGTAGGACAACATCGGCCGACCCATGATAGGCATGAGCACCTTTCCAGGAAGACGGGTGGACGTCATCCGCGCCTGCACGATGGCTACCATGCCAACGCCACCCGTCGCTACGGCTCTCATCGTGCCAGCACCTCGCGCAACGAGCCGGCCACCCTGTCCTGTTGGCTTTCGTCCAGAAGAGGGTAAAGAGGGATCGACAGCGCGCGCCGGCCATAGGCCTCGGCCGCGGGGAACATGCCGTCGGTGAAGCCTAGGCGTCGATAATAGGGCTGCAGGTGGATGGGCGTGTAGTGAACATTCACGCCGATATTGGCAGCTCGCAGACGGGCATAGACCTCGGCGCGTGTGGCGGGCGCACCGTCCTCCACCTCGACTACGTACAGGTGCCATGAGCAGGTGCGATCAGCCGGTTGCGCAGGCAGCTTGAGCGGCAGGCCCCTGAGCAGCCCGGGGTAGCGCGCGGCAAGTCGCTCACGCTTTTGCTGGAACGCCCCCAGTCGGCTCAGCTGGCTATGGCCCAGCACGGCCTGAATGTCGGTCAACCGGTAATTGAAGCCCAGCAACTGCTGCTCGTAGCACCATGGGCCTTCCGGCGGCTTCTCCATCTCCGCAGGCTCGCGCGTAATGCCGTGGCTACGCAGCAATTGCAGCTTTGCGGCCAGCTCCGCGCTCTGCGTGGCCAGCAGACCACCCTCGCCGGTGGTGATGATCTTGACAGGGTGGAAACTAAAGACCGAGACGTCGGCATAAGCCTGCGCCACCGGAGCGCCCTCATATGTTGCGCCCACCGCATGCGAGGCATCGGCAATGATGGCGAAGCCATATTCGTCGGCCAGTTGGCGCATCTCGCGCAGGTCGCAGGGCAAGCCCGAAAAATGCACGGGGATCACCACGCAAGGCAGTCGGCCCGACATCTTAGCGGTCTCGAGCTTTTGCGCCAACGCCTGCACGCTCATGTTGCGGGTGATAGGGTCGATGTCGACGAAGTCCACGTCGCTACCACAATAGCGCGCGCAGTTGGCCGAAGCCACGAAACTGTTGGGCGTCGTCCAGACGACTTTCCCCGGACCGACGCCGAGCGCCACACAAGCCAAGTGCAAGCCAGCCGTCGCGTTGGATACCGCGACGGCATACATCACACCATGCACGGCCGCAAAAGCCGATTCGAACGCCGGTACAGCCGGCCCCTGCGTCAGCCAGTCGCTGGTGAGCACCTGCCGCACAGCGGCAAGGTCTTCTTCCTCGATGGTCTGCGTGGCGTATGGGATGAACGACATCAGATCGCCCCGATCTTCGATTCGTGCGCGGCGATCCATCTCCGCAGAGCCTCCACACTCATCCACTCCCCATTGTTGTCGCTAGAATAGGTGAAGCCCTCAGCCACGCGCGCGCCGTCCTTGATGCGCTTGAAGTCCGTGTGCCAGCTGTGGATGGCCGGCAGGATCTTGAAATGCTCCGGGTACTCGTAGGTGTAGTGAGCGTCCTCGGAGCTGATCATCTGCTCGTGCAACTTCTCGCCCGGTCGAATACCCACTATCTCATGGCGCGCCGCGGGGGCCACGGCCCGGGCTATGTCGAGTACATTCATGGACGGGATCTTCTTGACGTAGATCTCGCCACCTTCCATGTCCTCGAAAGCGTGCCAGACAAGCTCCACACCCTGCTCCAGCGTGATCATGAAGCGAGTCATACGCTCGTCGGTGATGGGGAGCGCGCCCTTATCGCGGATCGACAGAAAAAAGGGAATGACTGAGCCGCGCGAGCCCATAACGTTGCCGTAGCGCACGACAGAAAATTTGCAGCCATCGGCGCCTGCGTACGAGTTACCCGCCACAAAGAGCTTATCGGACGCGAGCTTGGTCGCGCCGTAGAGGTTGACGGGACTGCTGGCCTTGTCGGTGGACAGGGCGACCACACCCTTAACGCCCTTATCAATACATGCGTCAATGACGTTCATAGCGCCGTTGATGTTGGTCTTGACACACTCGAAGGGGTTATATTCAGCCGTTGGCACGATCTTGGTCGCAGCAGCATGCACCACATAGTCGACGCCATCCAGCGCGCGGTACATGCGCTCGCGGTCGCGCACGTCGCCGATGAAAAAGCGCACCCTCTCATCGCCGGTGAAATTCTTGGCCATGTCCCACTGCTTCATCTCGTCGCGCGAGTAGACGATGATTTTGCGTGGGTTGTAGCGGGCCAGCGTCATGGGCACGAATGTGTTGCCGAACGAACCAGTGCCTCCGGTCACGAGAATGGTGGAATTGGCTAGCATCGCGGGATTGCCTTGGTTGAGCGCCCGGGTCGGGCCTGAAGCTTCATATTGTCCGCGAAACGCTGATGGGCCTATCCAGCGCGCGCGCCACGACCTGAGCGACACGCGTCGCGGCCTGACCGTCGGACTGGAAAGTCCGCATAGGTTGCGGATCAGCTAGCACTCGGTCTAGCGTCGCCGGCAGATCCAGGTGGGTCGGGCTGGGGTAAGACACGCCCAGCGCAGCCAAGCTGAACCAAGTGTGGACCGATGGAGAATTCTCGATCGAAATCACCGGTTTGCCTGCGACGGCTGATTCCAAGCCGACTGTGGAATTGGTGTTGGTGATCACGCTCGAGGCCAGGATGAGCGGGTGGATAGGCTCCCTTGGCGGCTCGCTGAAATGCACCTGCGGGTCGTCCGCCAGGCGCGGGTACTCGAACCAGTCGCCGGGGTGGTAGCGCAGAATGAGGGCCGTGCACGGCCGCTCGCGCACGTAGGCCCGCAGGATGTGCTCGATCTGAATCGGGAAACTGCGTCCTGCCGGTATATCGGTGCCGGGGTGAGAGACGGGTTCCCACGCGCCGGCGTTAAGGATGATTTTTTTGCCCTCCCAGCCCTTGCGCCTTAGAAAGGCGTGAGCCTGCTCACGATTGGCCGGGTCGAACAGCCCGTCAAAGGCGGGATTGCCAGTCACGCGGATGCCTTCGGGCGGGAAGCCGCGCGCCAGCAGCCGCTGGCCGACCGACTCGCTGATCACGCAGGTGTATTGTGGCTTGACGAGGCGCAGCACGTAAGTGTCGCTGTCCAGCCCGAACAGGTCGACCATTCCCACGCTCGGGATGCCCCGCTCCACAGCCACTTCCAGCGCAGCCTGCTCACTGCGTGGAGAGTTGGTACACACGACCACGTCGGGGCGTATTGCATCCAACACGCGGCGCATGAAGTTGAGTGGCAGGAAGCTGTAGCGGCCATGCGCCGCGTAGGTATCGGCCGCGTCCTGCCCGCCAAGCCGCGCTACAAGATCCAGATAATTGATACCTAGGTAGGCGATGGACTCTTCCTCGCCCACGTCGGGGCTGATGTTTCTCGGATGCAGCTTACGGCCCCAGTGCTCCACCGAATCGGCGTCATACAGATGCATGAAATCCTTATAGCCCAACGGCGCCTCGCCGGCCTTGACCGCACGGGAGTGGCCCGTGGTCAGCGCCAGCAGCACGCACTCGATACGAGGGTGCAGCACCCTCAACTGCCGCATCACCGGCAGCACCATGGAAACATGGCCTCCGCCATACGTGACGAACAGTGCCTTCATGACCCCATAGCGCCTGATGTGCGTGCCGCGCTCAGAAGAAGTCCACGTAGCGGCGAAACTCCGCGGGCGACACGTTCAGCAGCAGTTCGTCGCATTCGGCGTTCTTTACGTCCAAGAATTCACGCACTAAGGCTTCGCCCAGGCCCTGCGTAAGTACGGCGTTTTTTTTCAACTCGTCCAGCGCCTCGGGCAGAGAGGCTGGCAGACGCCCGATGCCTTTTTGCGCCAGCTCGACAGCGGTGAGCTGATAGAGATTGTCGTTGCGCGGCTCACCCGGGCTCAACTCGCGCCTGATGCCGTCCAGCCCCGCGTAGATCACTGCGGCCGTCAGCAGATACGGGTTCGACGCGGCGTCCGGCAGGCGTAGCTCCAACCTACCGCCGGGGATTCGCACGAAGGCCGTGCGGTTGTTATCGCCCCAAGCGATGTTGACTGGCGCCCAGGTCGCGCCAGAGCGCGAGCCGCGCGAGACCAGTCGCTTGTAGGAGTTGACGCAGGGAGCAGCGATCGCGGTCAGCCCAGGGGCGTGGGCCATCAATCCACCGAGGAAATGATAGGCCAAGGGGCTCAGGTCCATGCCGCGCGGATCCGCCTTGTCCTCAAAAGCGTTCTCGCCGAATTTTTTTCCCGCCGACATGTGCATGTGCAGCCCGCTGCCCGAACGCTCTGCAAAAGGTTTCGGCATGAACGAGCACAACATGCCGTGTTTTTTTGCGATTGCCGTCGCTGCCATTTTGAAGTACGTCAGGTTGTCCGCTGTGCGCAGGCCGTCTGCATAGGTGAAGTTCATCTCAAACTGACCGTTCGCGTCTTCGTGGTCAATCTGGTAAACATCGATACCCGCCCCTTCGAGCGCGGCGCGCAACTCCATGAGGAAGTCCGACACCGACGACAGGTGCCGGAAGTCGTAACAGGGCTTGTCGAGTGACTCAGAGCCGGTCGCGACCTCGTATCCACCGGTTGCGGTTGCTTTGAGCAAAAAAAACTCTGGTTCGAGGCCGGAGAAAAATTCAAGGCCGGTGGCCTCACGAAAAGCGGCGAGCGCCTTCTTGGCCACCACGCGTGAGTCGAGCACGTGCGGTTTACCATCGACATGTCCATCGCAGCTGACGCTGGCGGTCGAAGGCATCCAGGACACGGGACGCACACTGTCGCGGTCGCCAACGGCCATGAATTCCTGACCATGGGGGCCCATTCCCATACCGGCGATCGCAAAGCCCGCAAAACCCGCTCCCGCGCCAAAGATCATTTCCTTGTGCTTGCCCGGCACCAGTTTCGCCTTGGGCCGGCCATGGATATCGACAAACTGCGCCAAGTAGTAATCAAAATCTGCCATGTCCGGCCTTCCGTCTTTAATTATGCGTTTTCGGGGAAAAATTCCTGTAGCCAGAGCTTTGTCATCAACAGAGTGCGCAGCTGTTTCGTGTGATTGTGCAGGCCGCTGCGATGCTCCTCCAACATCACCAGCAGCTCATTGCGGTCAAATCGGCCACCATCACGCAGACTCAGAACATCGCGCGCCCAGGTATAGAGCGGCCCTTTGATCCATTCGCCAATCGGCAGGGTTGGCATGGTCTTGGGACGGAAGACAAAATCGTGGTCGAAATAGCTCGCTGCGGCCTGCTTGAGAAAATGCTTGCCGATGCCATCACGGAACTTTGAAGTCACCGGGAGGCGTGCAAACATTTCACTGACACGATGATCGAGAAAAGGCGCCCGACCCTCGATTGACCAGCAGGCCCCCATACGGTCGCCCTTGACTGAATTGTTGCCCGGCATGAGCGAATTCAGCTCATAGGCTGCAACCTGCTCTGCCGGCTCAAGGTCGCCAAATGGCTCGATGATTTCCATGAACCTGTCGAGCGCGCCCTGGGTGTGCGGGAAAAAAGCCGGGCTCATCATGCGCTGACGGTCTTTTTCGGTGCTGTAGCTGATCAGGTCGAAGTAGCTGCGCATCGGAAAATTGGTGCGCGTCATCTCCGAAAAAAACTGTTCATTGTGACGGAAACCGAGCATCACCTCATCGGGGCCATCACCGGTAAACATCACGATTTTCCCCTGTTTGTGTGCCTCACGAGAAAGCAGGAAGAACAAAAAGAATGAAAAATCGCCATGCGGCTGCTCTGCATGCCGCACCACGGTTTGCGCAATCTCGGGAATATCGGCTGGTTTGATATCGAGCGGCTTGAGGTTGATGTCAAGCTCTAAAGCAACACGCTCAGCATAGGAATACTCCGAAAACCCTTTGTCCTCGATGCGCAGGCCGATCGCATCGAGCTCTGGCCGGTTCCATTGCGGCACAAGCCGATTGGCGATCACGGACGAATCGACGCCCCCAGAAAGAAAAAGCCCGCCGTCGACGTCAAATCGCATTTGCAGCTTGATCGCTTCGTTGAGCGCCTGCTCAAGCTGCTCCTGAGACGCGTCAACGCGAGGGCCATCGAGAGGCCAGCTCCAATAGCGGACCGGCTCGGAGAATTTTCCGGCACCATAGCGCATGAAAGTGCCCGGCGGCAGATGACGAATGCCTTCAAAGCAGGTCTCCGGCGGCGGGCAATAGTTGAAGGTAAATACATTGCCAAGCGCCGATTCGTTGACCTTTCGCTCAAATTTCGGCAGCGCGAGGATGGCTTTTATCTCGCTGGCGAAAGCCAGGCCGCCCTGGTAATGTGCGTAAAAACACGGTTTGATGCCCTGGCGGTCACGCGCAAGCATGCCGGTTTCTGTCCGTTGGTCCCAGATGAAAAAAGCAAACATGCCGACCAGGTCGTCGAGCATTTTCTCGCCTTTTTCGCACCACAAGTGCACCAGCACTTCGGTATCACAGCGCGACTTGAACCTGTAGCCCTTGGCCTTGAGCTGTTCGCGTAACTCGATGAAATTGAAGATTTCGCCGTTGAAAATGACCCAGACCTTGCCGTCGGTACTTGACATCGGTTGCATGCCATTTTCGGGGTCAACCACAGCAAGCCGTGCGTGACCCAGCACAGCTTGCCCAAGGTCTTCAACCCCCTGCTCATCGACCCCGCGATACTTGATGCTGTCGATCATCTTCCAGACATCGTCTTTGGTCGTACCCGCAGCGTTGACCACGCCAGCTATTCCACACATGGCAAATCCTTAAGTCTTCAAATCAATTCGTGCAATTTTCCGGCTCAGCGGCGCGCTTTCGACGAGTGCTTCGTCGGTAGCATCCTCATCAAAGACCCGCTGGAAAATTTCCACCTGGTAGTCAAGGCTCGCCTTGGTCTCGGTTTCCGTCGGCTCGATCAACATCGCCGACTTGAGATCGCCGGGAAAATAAACGCAGCCCGCGCCTACCAGCGTTGGCGGATGAATGCCGTAGTCAATCAATCGCTTGGCGAACTGACGTGCCGAGGTGTTGAGCTTCTCGCCCGACAACAGGGTTTCATGTTTGCAGAATTGGTCGTAGACCGGCGGCAGCATAGGCGCAAGCCGGTGTTGCAGGTAATTGGCGTTCAGCACCGCGTTTTCGGATGCCTGACGCAACCCGGCTCCACCCATGGTGCGCAAGTAGCCGTAAGCACGCAGCAATACGCCAACATGACCGTGAAAGCTCTTCATGCGGCCGATGGACAATGGTCGCGCATCATCTTGCTGCGCTATGCCGTTCCTGCGAACTGCAATCGGTCTCGGCAAATAGGCTGCCAGCGCAGCTTTGACTGCGACCGGGCCGGCGCCCGGTCCGCCCCCGCCGTGCGGCGTGGAAAAGGTCTTGTGCACATTGACGTGGACCACGTCAAAACCCATGTCGCCAGGGCGCACGATGCCCATCAACGCGTTGAGGTTGGCGCCATCGTAATAGAGCAACGAACCATTGGCATGAACCGCGTCGGCAATCTCGACGATCTGGTCCTCAAACAGGCCCAGGGTTGAAGGATTGGTCAGCATGAAAGCCGCGACATCGGGAGTCAGCATCCTGCGCAGCGCGGCAAGATCGACCCGGCCCTTGAGGTCGGATGGCACGATACGGCAATCAAAGCCAGCCATCGCGGCCGAAGCCGGATTGGTGCCATGTGCGGAGTCGGGTACCAGCACCACCGGGCGCCGGTTATTCAGCCGCGCAAAATGTGCGCGGATCACCAGCAGCCCCGCAAGTTCGCCATGGGCACCCGCAGCGGGCGCCAGGCAGCAGGCGTCCATGCCCGTGACCTCGCAAATCATGGCCTGCAGCCGCTCGTACATTTCCCAGACGCCGCCCAGCGTGTCGGTGTCCTGCATCGGGTGAGCATTGGCAAAACCCGAAAGGCGCGCAAGTTCGTCATTGCGCTTCGGGTTGTATTTCATCGTGCATGAGCCAAGTGGATATGGCCCGTTGTCGACGCCATGCGACTCCTGGCTCAGGCGCGTGAAATGCCTGACGACGTCAACCTCGCTGACTTCGGGAAGCCCGATGGCTGTACGGGGTCTCGCAAAAGCCGGCGGCACAGGGACCTTCACTGGCAGACGCCCGGCAAAAACATCGCTGGCTGCGCCGGGACGATGCAATTCGGTGATGGTCTGGGAAGCGGACGTAGCAGCCATCTCAGCACTCCCGCAGGCAAGCCTGCGCACGCGCAGCATAAGCCTCTATATCAGCACGGGATTTGGTTTCAGTGACTGCTACCAGCAGGCCGCGGTCATGGCCCGCCAACGCAGCTTCGACCGGCACACCCGCAAAAAACCCCAGCTTGCGCATGCGCGCACAAAAGACGGTGGAAGGAACCGGTAATTCGACCGAAAATTCGTTGAAAAAAGTGCCGCTGCGCAGCGGCCTGACGCCGGGCAACGCTATCAACAGCTCGTACAGCAAAGCCGCATTGGCTGCATTGGCTTCGGCGATTCGCATGAAATTTGCGTCACCCAGACAGGCCAGGTAAATAGCAACTCGAATCGCATTGAGCGCCTGGTTGGAACAAATGTGGCTGGTAGCCTTGTCGCGTGCCACGTGCTGCTCGCGGTCTTCCTTGACCAGCGCATACCCAAGTTTTCCGTTGAGGTCGTGCACCCTGCCGACCAGCCGGCCCGGCAGGTACCGTTCAAGGGGTTTGCTGCAGGCAATGATGCCAACATAAGGCCCGCCCGCACTGAGCGGCAAACCGAGCGGTTGGCCTTCGCAGACAACAATGTCGGCACCGAGCCTGCCAGGCGCTTCGATCCAGCCGCAAAGCAGCGGGTTGACACACACGCCAAGCAGTGCATGCCCCTGTTTGCAAATCGGCGAAAGTGCGGCGACGTCCTCAACAACGCCAAAGGCATTGGGGCTTTGCAGCACCACACCAGCAACATCGCCGGATGCCAACAATGCGGCCAGTGCCGCTGCGTCGATCTGACCGGTGCCAACGTCATGCCCTACGCTGTCGAGCCGCACACCACGCGGCTCCAGATAGGTTGTTAGCACTTCGCGGTATTCCGTCCAGAGGGCTTGGGTTACCACTATGCGGCGCTTGCCACTGGCCGAGCACATCATCCAGCACGACTCGGCAAGCGCCGTCGCGCCGTCATAAACCGAGCAATTGACCGACTCCTGGCCCAGCAACTTGCCCACGAGCACCTGAAACTCAAACAGGGCCTGCAGCAGGCCCTGGCTCATTTCGGGTTGATAAGGCGTGTAGGCCGTAAGAAATTCGCCGCGGGAGACGATGGCATCGACAACGGCTGGAATGTAATGCTCGTAGGCGCCGTTACCGAGAAAATTTGAATGCGTGAGCACTGTTTGGTTCAGCCCGGCCATCGCCAGGACATCACGCATCAGCTCCCATTCGCTGAGCGCGGGGGGCAGGTCAAGCTCGCGCCGAAGGCGAACCTGCTGCGGCACATCCGCAAACAGCTGCTCCACCGAAAAAAGCCCCATCGCCTCGAGCATCGCCTGCCGGTCGGAACCCGTATGAACGTTGTAACCGATCGGCTTTTGCTCCATGACAGATTCAGCTTGTCTTTGGTTCACGGTGTTTCAGCGGCCAGGGCGCTGGTTTGGGGGAGTCGGCTGCGATAGCGGGATTATAGAGTCCGCCCCCCGTTCCACGCGAACGGTATCCCCATCCGGGTTCAATTGGCATGCCTCCCGCCGAGCTGCATCAGAGTTGCCCACAATATCTGGATATCACTCCACCAGGAAACCTCACAGACATACTGCAAATCGAGTTCAAGACGGCGTTCCCAGGAAATATTCGAACGTCCGTTAACCTGTGCCAATCCCGTGATTCCAGGTCTCACGCTGCAGCGTCGCACCCAGTCCTCCGGCACATATAACGGCCGTTGGGCCTCCACGTCAGGACGGGGGCCAACCAGGCTCATGTCACCCTTGAGTACGTTGAGCAGCTGTGGCAATTCGTCGATGCTGGTGCGACGAATAAATCGTCCCACACGCGTGATCCGCAAATCGCCGGCCTCGGTGAAATATGGGCCCGCTGCGGCTGCATCGTTTCGCATGCTACGAAACTTGAAGATCTTGAAGCTGCGACCACCAAGCCCAACCCGGTTTTGACAAAAAAATACAGGGGGACCGTTGTCCAGAACGATCGCGAGCGCGACTAGCAACAGCAGCGGCAGGAGTAATAGCAAGGCCAGCAGCGACAGGACAGTATCCAGCAGGCGCTTCATGCGTTTATGCCTTCGGCACAAGTTGACGCGCGACCAAGTTTTCGATGAGCCTGCGATCAGCCGCGATTGCGGCAGCATCGCGCAAAGCCAATTCGCTCTCAGCTCGTCGCAACTCGCTAACCGCCGCTTCGAAAGATAATTGCTGACCGGGCTGATTGAAGGTGCGCGACAAGATCACAGCCTGCGATCCAAGGCGCAGGTGCTCCGCAAGGACTATCCGCCCAGGCACCCTGCCCTCGCCGAGACGGGCAATACCGCCGAAGCCGAAATTTTTACTTGCTCGCATACAAATTTCAGCCACGCGATCAACATGCCCCTGAATCAGAGGCTCGAACATAAAGCTGCAGCCCAGCGACAAATGCAGGTCGTTAAGTCCCACGAAAACTTCCGCCAACCCAGGCGTATCTATCCAGTCCTGAATTGACGTCAATGCCTCTGCGGTCTCAAGCAACGCCACGATCGGGACGCGTCCGCCTACTATGGCGGAAAATTCGTGCAGTTGCGCCTTTGACCGAAACATCGGCAGCATAAGTAAATCCGCCCCTTGGGCCAACACAGCCTCTACTTCGACCCGGCTACCCGGATTTGGCGGATTAATCCGCACCATGAGACGTGACCGTCGCAATACAGTCTTAATGCGCGACACATCCTCGATTTGATGCTCGCTAATAAACGTGTTCCTGCCGGCCTGGCGCTCGGCTTTTCCAAGGCGTTCGAGATCGACAAACAACCTCATACCGTTGAGCGCGTCACAGCGACGCGCAAAGTCGGGATCGTTGGTTATCTGCAAAAATTCGATCATGGTCAGATTATCGTTTCAGCGCGGCCCGAAGCACCGGACTACAAAAGTAGCTCACCGTCAATAATAAACAAGCCAAGGTTGCCGAGATGATGAGCATCAGAGGCCGATTAAATCCGGCAACCACAGGTTTGCTCGTGGCCAGTGCCCCACAAAGCAGGACCGGCACGGCCAGTTCGCGCCACGGTAAGGCCCGCCACGCCAAGTCGCGCGCGAACCAGATCAGCACAACTGCAATTGCGGCGAGCGTCAATACCAAGGACAGCATCATGCCCGGCCCTCCGGTGACTCTGCTCAGCGCTAGTCCGAGCAAGCCCGCGCCATAGGCCATCACTACGACCGGCAATCGCTTCGCAGTCGCCAACACCAGAACCAGCACGGCGATCAAGGCCTGCGGCAGTAACGTCCAGGCGCTCAACGCCGCCCATTGGGCCACCTCCATAACCTGCGCGGACTCCATACGGCCCCATCCGAAAAGCAGCCGGGTCAGCGGTTCGGCGGCCAACCAGAGCCCGAGCGAAGCGGCGCAGGCCAAAGTCCATGAGAGCATGAAAGCAGCGCGCAATTGCACTGTAAATTCACGCCCAGCCGCGTGAGCGCGGGCGAAAGCGGGAAAAGCCAGCACGGCAACGACCTGGATCGCGAGCTGGTTGGGCAGTTCGGCAAGTTTCCAGGCATAGTTGAAGGTCGCCAGCGCCCCTTCCCCGCTACCCGACACCAGGCTACGTGCGAGTAAGGGCAGCGTGGCTGGCAAACTGGTGGCCAACAGGGCCCAAACCCAGATATTCCAGTGCGGAAGGCCCTCGACAATCTCGCCGCTTGGCGCCAGCGGCGGGCCCAACCGGCCCAGTCGCCACTTCAAAAACAACAGGCGCGTCAGAAAAGCAAGCAGCAGTCCGGCCCCAAGTAGGCTGACAATGAGCAGGGGCTCAATGCGTGAAGCGGCCAGCAACATTGCAACGATCACGACGCCCGTATGTACAACATTCATGCCGTACATGCCTACGACATCGCGTTCGTGTTGCAAGCGGGTATACCAAACCAACGTAAGAAGTGAAGCCGGCACAGCCAGCGCAGCCCAACGCATGGCGATCACGACTTCGCCCCCCAAGGCATCGCGCACTCCCGGCGCAAGCCATCCACCCAGTATCGACGGCATCAAGATAATCCAGACGGCCAGAGCCACGCCCGCACCGAGGAATAATTGGGAGGCACGGCGCTGGCTCCGGGCCAAGGCCTGTGGCGCTTGCCCGGCCCACCAAGGCAGCAACGCGTAAGACAGCGCACCTCCCGCCAGAATGGCACTGGCAAGATCGGGCAAGGTCAACATCAGCACAACCACATCAGCGACCCCGGTCGTGCCAAAAGCCCAAGCCTGGACAGACTCCCGTGCCAGCCCCAAAACCCGGCTGAGCAGCAGCAAACCCAGCGAAATCAACCCGGCGCGAAAGTACATGAACGAGATTATCAGGCGATCCGATACATGACTTTGGCCACTCATATCCGTAAAAACCTAAAATCACGACTTTCGACCAAAAGATAACATCCATGTCCGACCAACAAATGCCTGTCACGCCGACCCAGGACGAGAACCAGCTGATCGCCGAACGACGGGAAAAACTCAAAGCCATCCGGAGCAAGGGCGTTGCCTTTCCGAATGATTTCAAGCCCACGGACCGTGCGGCGGCATTGCAGGCTGCGCACGGACATAAAGATACCGAGACACTGGCGGCTGAAGCCACACCAGCCAAAATCGCCGGCCGCATGATGCTAAAACGCGTGATGGGCAAAGCGAGCTTTGCCACCCTGCAGGACAGCACAGGCCGCATTCAGATATTTTTAACACGCGATGATGTCGGCGAGGAGCTTTACGCGGCCTTCAGGCACTGGGATCTCGGCGACATCGTCGCAGCCGAGGGTCGAGTCTTCAAGACAAAGACGGGTGAGCTTTCGGTTCACGTAACCAGCCTGCGGCTGCTGACTAAAAGTTTGCGGCCCATGCCCGACAAGTTTCACGGCATGGCCGATCAGGAGCAGAAGTACCGCCAGCGGTATGTCGATCTCATGATGGATGAACAGGCGCGCAAGCGCTTCATAGCCCGTAGCAAGGCTGTCAACGCGATCCGCGAATTCATGGTGAACCACGAATTTCTCGAGGTCGAGACGCCGATGTTGCACCCGATCCCGGGCGGCGCCAACGCCAAGCCGTTTAAAACCCATCACAACGCACTGGATCAGGAGATGTTCCTGCGCATTGCGCCTGAGCTTTACCTTAAGCGGTTGATCGTGGGCGGCTTCGAGCGTGTATTCGAAATCAACCGCAGCTACCGCAACGAGGGTATTTCGGTGCGCCATAACCCTGAGTTCACGATGATGGAATTCTACGCAGCTTACTGGAATTACCGTGACCTCATGGATTTCACCGAGTCGTTGATTCGCGACGTCGCACAAAAGGTATGTGGTTCACTGCAGCTAAGCTATGGAACCGGCCGGTCAGGGGGGCCGATAGATCTCAGCGCGCCGTTTGAGCGCCTGACGATTCGTGAGGCCATCATCAAATACACCGAGGCGGGTTCACACGTGGACGACAGTGTCTGGCTCACCAATGGCCTCAAACAACTCGGCATGAACGAGGAAAAAGACCGGCTATCAACCCGGTCTCTTGCCAGCCTTCAAGTGATGTATTTTGAAGAGCGGGTAGAAGAAAAACTCTGGCAGCCGACGTTCATCATGGAGCACCCGACCGAAATCTCGCCGCTGGCTCGAGCCAATGATGAGCGGCCCGAGGTGACCGAACGCTTCGAGCTCTATATCACCGGCCGCGAATTCGGCAATGGTTTCAGTGAGCTCAACGATGCCGAGGAGCAGGCGGCGCGTTTTCAGTCCCAGGTTGCAGCCAAAGACAGTGGCGATGACGAGGCGATGTTTTACGACCATGATTTTGTACGCGCCCTCGAATATGGAATGCCCCCCACTGGCGGCTGCGGCATTGGCATCGACCGGCTCATGATGCTGTTGACCGACAGCCCCAGTATCCGTGATGTCATCCTGTTTCCCGCATTGCGATACCAGCCCGAGGCTTGAGGTCAGCATCCCGCGCTCCTGCGCACCGGCTCACTCGCGCAACCTCACAAAGGAATCATCGATGTCAGCGCTCAAGCAAATCCTGGCCAATAAGTCGCTGGCCTACTACTATGCGCAGAAAGGCGTACGCATTCTGCCGCTGCGCCGCGCTCTTGGTGCCTGCGTCGCCAGGCTGATGAAGCTCGGCGGCGGAAAACTCGCTCCGCCTGAGTCCGGCACGGTTGCGCAGCGCCTGAGCCAAGAGCTTGAAAATACCGGTTTTGCCGCATTACCCGAGAAGGTGCTTAGTGCGGGAAAACTAGAAGAAATACATTGCCAACTGAAAACATGTCCGTTATACGACTACTACGGCTCGGATAAAACCTACAAGCTTGCGGCTGTTCCAGCCGACGTCATAAAGGTCCGCTATGGTCATGCCGACGTATTGGCTTGCCGGGGACTGATGGACTTGGCCAACGATCCTGACATCCTGCAAGCAGTGGCACAGCGGCTGGGTGCAACACCAATCCTCGCCACGGTCGACGCCTGGTGGACCCTTGGCGAGCACAATCGGGCCGCCAACAAGGCCTTTGACGACATCTACCATCGTGATGCCGACGACCTGCGCTTCGTCAAGCTTTTTGTCTATCTGACCGATACCAGCCTCACCAGTGGTGCCCATCGCTTTGTACTAGGCTCGCATGCCGATGACCGCTTTGTACGACGCGGGCCAATCCGCGACGAGGATGTCGAAAGTGCTTATCCCGCCGCAGCTATGCTGACCGTGACCGGCAGCGCCGGCACAGGCTTTCTGGAGGAAACGTGGGGCATACATCGCGCCATGCTGGCGACCGAAGGGCGGCGCTTGATCTTCTCGGCTATCTATACCCTGGCGGCGCAAACGCCTTTTGCACCAGCCAAGCCGTTGCTGCCGCTGCCCAGCGGATACAACCGCTACGTCAATCGTCGGCTTTTTTACTAGCATCGTGGCCGCAGCATCCTTTGGCTCGGCCAACGCGCCCGGCCGCATTCTCGGCTGGGATTTGCTACGCGGTTGCTGTGCCTATGCCATCATCAGCTACCACCTGATGGCCTGGCAGAAGGTCGCAGACATCCACACCATCGGTTTCTATGGTGTTTACCTGTTCTTTGTGTTGAGCGGTGCCAGCCTTGTACTTAACTACCACGAGCAATTCCGGACCGGATTCAGCTTGCCGGTGTGGCTTCGTTTTCTTTTCGTGCGCTATATGCGGTTGCTGCCGCTTTTCGCGGTTCTGGTTGCGATTTCACTGCTCTGGAAAATCAAGACCGGGGGGGCAACCCCTGCACTGCTGATCAAGGCTTTGCTCAACCTCAGCTTCACTTTTGGCCTCTTCGATCCGGCACTGAGCTCAATGGTGGTCGGCGGCTGGTCGCTCGGCATTGAATTTGTTTTCTACCTCATGTTCCCGCTGTTTGTCTGGCTGCTCGGTAGCAGTGCAACAAACTGGCGACGCTGGAGTGTTTTCGCTGCACTGATAGCACTACAGTTTTACTGGATAGCAACGACAATCGCACTCGACGCCCTGTCGCTGAAATCACTCTCGGCATACCACCAAGTTCCGGCTTTTTCCGCTTACTTCTTTGGTGGTTGCATCATCGGCTGGTTTTACCTGAAAAAGCGACCGACAACCGTGATAACCGGCTGGTTGTGCACAGCCGGCATCTTGTTGGGAGGTGGATTAATGGTCGGGCTCAACAATGTTGACGACCCAGCTTCCGTGCTCACCGGATGGCGGGGCGCAGCGCTGACGACCCTGTGTTTTGCGCTGGTATGGTGGGCCGGGCTAGCGAACTTCAGCCCGCGCTTTTCTGCTTGGCCGACTTTTATGGGCGATGTGACTTACGGTGTTTACCTAATCCATCCCGTGCTCTATTTCGGCCTAGCCTTCGCCGTGGCGCCCAAGCTCGGCTGGCTGGATGTCGCAGCCGGTCCATCGCCGACCGCATTAGCGCTAGGCACCGCCATCGTGCTGATGACCAGTTTGCTGGCTTACATCAGCGAAAAATATTTCGAACAACCTATACGGCGCTGGAGTGTGCGTCGCCATCGGGCGGCTCGATGAAATACCTCGCAGGCTACCCAGAAAACCTGCAAGCCCAGATACAACAGCTGCTGACGCAAGGCCGGCTGGGGGAGGTGCTACTCGCCAAATACCCCCTCGCCCATGGCGTGCGGACGGACAAGGCCCTGTACGACTACGTGATGGGTCTCAAAAGCGAGTTTTTACGCAGCTCGGAGCCGCTATCCAAGGTCGCGTTTGACAGCAAGCTGCACGTGATTGCCCATGCGCTGGGCACGCACACCACCGTTTCCAGGGTCCAGGGCAGCAAACTCAAGGCCAAGCGCGAAATCCGAGTGGCCACGCTGTTTAGGGAAGCACCGGAAGAGTTTCTGAGGATGATTGCGGTCCACGAGCTTGCCCACATCAAGGAAAAAGCGCACGACAAGGCTTTCTACCAGCTCTGCACCCATATGGAGCCGCACTACCACCAGTATGAATTTGACCTGCGGGTATACCTGACGCACATGGACGCGGCGGGCAGGCTGGAGTGGCCTTCCGCCTGAAAACGCGACCCGGCCAAGCGGAATTTTCACGAATCAGCCATCAGACCAGATTTATGAAAAAATGGCCTGAAACCCAATAAGGACGAGCGCAAGCTGCTATATATTTAATAGCAAACCACAACCACCAGAACGCGATATCAGGGAATCAGTCCCATCGCGTGCATATAGGCCGGGTGCAGCATCAGTTCATCCCATTCGTGTGCTGGTGTTGCGGGCAGCAGGTCCAGGCGGCGCAACTCGCTGGACTCCAGCGCCTCCCATCGCCCTTTGAGCAGCGCTTCGGCCATGCCGTCCAGCAGCTCATCCACCGGCTTGCCTTCACCCACCGACTGGTTGCACAGCAGAACCATGTCGCAACCGGCGTTAAGCGCCGTGACGGCGGCCTCGGTGTAGCTGACTTCCTTGCCGTCAATGAGCCGTGCGCCGGCCATGCTCAGATCGTCGCTGAAAATCGCGCCGCCAAAGCCCAGTTGGCCGCGCAAGATGTAGGTGAGCCACTTTTCTGAAAAGCCGGCCGGCCGGGCATCCACCCTGGGGTAGATGACATGCGCCGGCATGACGCTGGTGAGCGTGGTGTTAAGCCATTCATACGGTGCTGCGTCGTCGGCCAGGATGGCCTTCAGGCTGCGCCTGTCGACAGGAATGTCGGTGTGGGAGTCTGCCTTGACAAAACCATGGCCGGGAAAATGCTTGCCGCAATTGGCCACGCCGGCTTGCAGCAGGCCATGCATCAGGCTTTTGGCCAGCAGCGTGACCACGCGGGGGTCACGGCCAAAGGCGCGGTCACCAATCACACCGCTCTCTCCCCAGTCCAGGTCCAGCACCGGGGTAAAGCTGAAATCAACACCGCAAGCGCGCAGCTCGGCACCCAATACATAGCCGCAGGCAGTGGCGGCATTGGTGGCCGCCAGTTGATCTTTCATCCACAGCGTGCCAAGTGCGCGCATGGGCGGCAGGTGGGTAAAACCATCCGTCCTGAAGCGTTGCACACGACCGCCTTCGTGGTCTACGCAAATCAGCAAATCCTGCCGGATGCTTTTGATCTCGGCGCAGAGCGCAGCGAGCTGCCAGCGGTCTTGCCAGTTGCGGGCGAACAAGATGACGCCGCCAGTCAAGGGATGCTTCAGGCGGCGGCGGTCGGCCTTGGTCAGGGTAAGGCCGGCGATGTCGATGATGAGGGGAGCGTGCTGGGTCATGGAATTGAAATCAGGAATGAATAACTATTAAATTGATAGCTGGTGGCGCACGGCTGGCAGGCGCTAGGGGCTGTTTTTCTCTACAACCACAAAGCTGGCGGCGTAATCTGTTTCATCGGTGACGGAGACATGGGCGGAGAGCTGGCGGGCTTCAAACCAGGCCTTGAGCGTGCCGTGCAGCACGATCTCGGGCTTGCCGCTGGGCGCCTTGGCAATTTCACAGCTGCGCCACGTCATGGGCATGCGCATGCCGAGGCCAATCGCCTTGCTGAAAGCCTCTTTGGCTGAAAACCGGGTGGCAAGGTAGCTGACGCCGCGGTCGGGCCAGCGGGCGCTGCGGAGTTTCCACGTGGCGAGTTCGCCGTCGCTCAAAATCCTGCGGGCAAAACGTTCGCCATGCCGTTCAAGGCTGGCGCGGATGCGCCGGACATCGCAGATGTCGGTGCCGATGCCATAGATCATGGAGCCCCCACCGTAATCATGGAGCCCCCACGGTCGCCCACTTGCGTGTGGCTTCCTGCCCCCCGAGGGGGCCGCCCGCCTGCGGCCCGGCGAAGCCGGTTCCGCGGCTCATGCTGGTACGTCATGGAAGTCTCACAGCCGCGGGAATTCATGCGGATACGAACGCCTGGTCTATGCAGCGCAAATAGTCTTGCACTGTCGCCGCATAGCCCTGCTCCAGCGCATCGGCAATGAGTGCATGCCCAATGGAGACTTCCAGCACGCCGGGCACGGCCGCCAGAAACTCGGTGAGGTTGTCTCGGTTCAGGTCGTGGCCGGCATTCACTCCTAAATTGATAGCTGCTGCCGCCCGTCCTGCTTCGGTGAAACGGCTTAAAGCCTTCAGTTTTTCGGGGCCGCCCCAGGCTCGCGCGTAAGTTTCCGTGTAGAACTCCACACGGTCGGCGCCCACCGCTTTGGCTGCCGCCATGGCTTCAGGAACCGGGTCCATGAAAAGGCTGACCCGTACACGGCGATCGTGCGCCTCTTCAATCAGCGGCCGCAGGCGCTCGGCGTCTTCGGGGAAGTTCCAGCCATGGTCGCTGGTGAACTGGTCTTCGCTGTCGGGCACAAAGGTGCACTGATGCAGCGGCAGACCCCGGGCAGCCAGGTCGTGCACAAAAACCATCAAATTCTGGAACGGATTGCCTTCGATGTTGAATTCGCGATCAGGCCAGTCTTTCATCAGGGCCGCGAGTTCAAAGACGTCATCTGCCCGAATATGCCGCTCGTCGGGACGCGGATGCACCGTGATGCCCTGGGCCCCTGCCTGCAGGCAAATTTCTGCGGCACGGCGCACGCTGGGAATGTCCAGGTGGCGGGTATTGCGCAGCAAAGCCACCTTGTTGACGTTGACGGACAAGGCGGTCTTGTGAGGCGCCACCGGGAACTCCGGCGCATGCGAGGCGGGGGAAAAGGGTTTCATGGCAGTACTCATTAAAAGGCTTGCAGGTCCATCATCATTTGCCGCGTTTTCAGGACCTTGACGCCGCAATGGTAGTGCAGCAGGCTGCGCAGCTGGGTTTTCAGTTCACTGAACCCCGGAATACATGCCCGGACCGTGTCGGAGAAAAGGGCCTCGTCGCCCAACGCCTGCTGCAGCGCCTGCCATTGATCACCAGGCAGGCTGACACGGTCATCGTCGTGCGCCTGCCTGAGGCCCGCTTCTGGCACCAGTACGTAGCGGGTGTCCGCAGATACGGGCGCCAGCGTCGCCGTTTCGACGTCCAGCAGCGGCAAGAGCCCGATGTCGCGCAACAGCCGCAACTCGAAAGCGCGCAGCGCGATTTGCAGCGTGTCGGCGCTCTGCGCAGCAATCAGCTGCACCGTGGCCGCATAAGCATCAAACAACACCGGGTGCGGGTCGTCGCGGGCCATGAGGCGCATCAGCAACTCGTTGAGGTAATAGCCCGACAGCAGCGCGTCGCCGGTGGGCATGACATGGCCACCCTGCCATTCGGCGCTTTTAAGGGTGCGTATCTCGGCATCGCCACCAAAGGCAATGTGCAGCGGCTGCAGAGGCAGCAAAATCGGCCGGAAGCTGGAGCTGGGTTTTTTGGCCCCCCGCGCCACCAGCGCCACCCGCCCGTATTTGCGCGTGAACACCTCCAGGATCAGGCTGGACTCGCTCCAGTCGTAGCGATGCAGGACGTAGGCAGGTTCGTCGCCAATGCGTTTAGTCGCCATAGGCGTCAGGCATAGGATTCGCAGCGGCCTTTTGGGAGGCCTGGGGTTGGCGCTCCGCAAGCCATCTTTGAGGCGCCCCTCCCCACCAGCAGGGGCCGCGGAACCGGCTTTGCCGGGCCGCAGGCGCAGCGACCCCCTCGGGGGGCAGCGCATTACACGAAGTGAAAAGCGTGGGGGCCCTACTCATACCCGAACGTTTTGACCCGTGCCTCGTCGTCAGCCCAACCCGAGCGGACCTTGACCCAGATTTCGAGAAACACCTTGCCGCCGGTCAGGGTCTCAAGCTCATGCCGGGCTTCAGTGCCTATACGCTTGAGCTTTTCGCCTTTCTCGCCAATGATCATGCCCTTGTGGCCATCACGTTCCACCACAATCGTGGCGGCAATCTTTCGCAAATTACCCTCTTCTTCGTATTGATCAATGATGACCGTCGAGGTATAGGGGAGCTCGTCTCCTGTGAGGCGAAACAGCTTTTCGCGAATGATCTCGGCAGCCATGAAACGGTCGCTCCGGTCGGTCAGTTCGTCGGCGCCATACATCCAGGGCTGGACCGGCAGGTATTTTTCGCAGATACCGAAGAGGCGCTCAATGTCCTTGGCGTTGTTGGCCGACATGGGCACGAATTCGGCAAAATTGTGCCGCTCCTGCATTTCCTTGAGCCAGGGCGCGATCTCGGCACGGCGATGAATCAGGTCAAACTTGTTGGCCAGCAAAATCGCGGGCGTTTTTTCGGGCAGCAAGGCCAGTACTTTCGCGTCGGCCTGGTTGAACTGGCCGGCTTCCACCACAAAGACGATCAAGTCCACGTCGTTGACAGCGCCGACCACAGTGCGGTTCAACGAACGGTTCAGCGCATTGCCGTGCCGGGTTTGAAAGCCTGGCGTGTCCACGAAGACATATTGCGTGGCCTGGACCGTACGCATACCGGTGATGCGGTGGCGCGTGGTCTGGGCCTTGCGCGAGGTGATGCTGATTTTTTGCCCCACCAAGGCATTAAGCAAAGTGGATTTACCCACATTGGGCTTGCCCACGATGGCGATCAGGCCGCAGCGCTGCTCGCCGGCCGGTGGTGGGGGGGCGGCGTCGGCGGCAGGTACCGCCGCTCCGCGCGAAGACAGCGCCTGCGTCAGCATCGCTTCCAGCGCGTCGGGCGGCTGGGCGGCTTCAAGAGATTTGGCCTCCCGCGCCTTGGGTTTAGCCGCCCGCTTGACTGGCGGTGTAGCCGCCGGGGCGGCGATCGCCTTTTTTGGCGTTTGGGGTTCTTTTTTACCTGTACTCATAATCTAGTGTGTTGGCCTGCACCCCGTGAGGCGGCTGCCCCGGCGCAGAGTCAGGATTCCAGTGTTTTGACAAACATCAGCATGGCCGCCGCTGCGGCCTGCTCTCCGGCTCGGCGAGACCCGCCGATGCCGCGCTCGGCCCGGCCGTACTCGGCGATCTCGCATTCCACATCGAAGGTCTGCTTGTGGGCCGCCCCCATGGTGCCCACCACGCGGTAAATTGGCAGGTTCATTTTGCGCCCCTGTAACCACTCCTGCAATTCGGTTTTCGGGTCTTTGCCGATAGCCTGCATTTGCGGGTTGATTTCCACGTCCTTGAACAGGCGGCGCACCAAACCATCGGCGGTTTCGAAGCCAGCGTCCAGGTAGACGGCGCCTATGACGGCCTCCAGCGCATCGGCAAGGATGGAAGGGCGTTTTTGTCCGCCCGATTTCGCCTCGCCTTCACCCAGCCGGATCAGCTCAGGCAGTCCTAGTACGACGGCCAGGTTGTGCAGGGTGTCCTGCTTGACCAGGTTCGCCCGAACCCGCGAAAGGTCGCCTTCGGGCAAAGAACTGAGCTGCTCGTAAAGCAGTCCCGCAACAGCCAGGTTCAGGACGGAGTCGCCCAAAAACTCGACACGTTCATTGTGATCGGCGGAAAAGCTGCGATGCGTCAGCGCCTGCTGGAGTAGCCTGGGATCGGAAAAATCATGCTGCAGGCGCTTTTGCAGGGCCAGCAAACCAGGACTTGAAGCAGCACTGGCTCGCACTTACTTGGCACGGCCGTTGTACTTGAGCAGCAGAAAAGCCGGGCCCGCCATGTGGATTTCTTTGTTATAGGCGAAGGCTACAACGGTTTTATCGCCCTCTTTGGTCACTTCAAGGTCCTTGCCTGTAATTGACTTGATATCGTCAATCTGGGCGGCCTTGTCGAAGATGGACCGCGCTTCGGCCACGGTGTTGCCTTCCCTGGCCTTGCCTGCGGCCTTGTTGATGGCCTGGTATTCCACCAGCGTCGGAAAAACCTGGGCGGCCAAAATACCGCCACACACAAGAATGCCACCCACAAACAGAATGCCAATAAAGGAAATGCCACGTTGATGATGTTTCATTTTTTCTCCTGCTCTGACTTGAAAAGTCTGCCGCACTGCACCGGATTCATCCCCGGGCGCATCGTGCTTATTCGAAAGACCCAATACGCTTGAGGTTGCCGAAATTCATCCAGACAAAAAAGGCTTTGCCGACGATGTTTTTATCTGGAACAAAGCCCCAATAACGGGAATCCAGCGAATTATCGCGGTTGTCCCCCATCATGAAGTACTGTCCCTCCGGCACCTTGCAAACCACGCCTTCGCTACTGTAACGGCAATTTTCCTTGAAAGGAAAGTCCATGACCTCCCGCTCATCGAGCCCGGAACGGCGCGCGTCGTCGTTCAGCAGGCGGTATTTCCTGGTGCCGTTGACTTCTTCGAACTGTTTGGCGTAGCGCAAGGTGTCCTCGTCAAAAAATTCGGGCAGTGGCGTCTTCACCAAGGGCTTGCCATTGATGGTCAGTTTCTTGTTGAGGTAGGCAATTTCATCGCCAGGCACGCCGACCACACGCTTGATGTAGTCCAGGCTGGGCTTGGGCGGATAGCGAAACACCATCACGTCACCGCGCTGCGGGCTGTTGTTGTCCAGCACCTTGATATTGAGCACCGGCAGGCGGACGCCGTAATGAAATTTGTTGACCAGGATCAGGTCATTGACCAGCAGGGTCGGGATCATCGAGCCAGAAGGAATCTTGAACGGCTCAAACAGAAAAGAGCGGAGCAGGAACACCACCACGATCACCGGAAAGAGGCCAGCGGTCCAGTCCAGCCACCAGGGCTGCATGATGAGCCGGGTTCTGGCTTCGTCGACATGGTTGTCAAGCTGGTTGATGCCTTTTTCCGCGAGTTCGGTCTGCCGCCTGGCAGCGCTTTCCTCCAACGCCGCCGCCGCACGATAACGCTGCGGCAGAAAGTAAAACCGCTCGGCCAGCCAGTAAATCCCGGTGACCACCGATGCCAGAAACAAAAGCAGGGAAAAGTTGCCTTCGACGACACCGAAATACCAAGCCGCGCCATAGCCCACAAAGGCCGCCAGCACAACGGCCGTGATCGAACTCATTGCGCCGCGCATTAGTCTTCCACCTGCAAAATGGCCAGGAAGGCTTCCTGGGGTACTTCAACGGAACCGATTTGTTTCATGCGTTTTTTACCCGCTTTTTGTTTCTCAAGGAGCTTGCGCTTTCGTGAAATGTCGCCGCCGTAGCACTTGGCGATCACGTTTTTGCGCAGCGCCTTGATTGTCTCACGCGCAATAATGTTGGCCCCGATGGCTGCCTGAATCGCGACATCAAATTGCTGACGCGAAATGATTTCGCGCATTTTGGCCACCACTGCCCGCCCGCGATAGGCCGACTGGCTGCGGTGAACGATGATGGAAAGGGCATCAACCTTCTCCCCGTTCAGCAGGATGTCGACCTTGACCACGTCGGAGGCCCTGAACTCCTTGAATTCATAGTCCATGGACGCGTAGCCGCGCGAGACGGATTTGAGCTTGTCGAAGAAATCCAGCACGATTTCGCCCAGCGGCATTTCGTAGGTCAGCATGACCTGCTTGCCGTGATAGGCCATGTTCAGCTGGATACCGCGCTTCTGGTTGGCTAGGGTCATGACCGCCCCCACGTAATCCTGCGGCATATAAAGATGCACCGTCACGATGGGTTCGCGAATCTCGTTGACTTTTCCGCCGTCGGGGATTTTCGACGGGTTCTCGACCCTGATGGTTTCGCCGTCGGACCGGAGCACCTCATACACCACGCTGGGGGCTGTGGTGATCAAGTCCTGGTCGAACTCACGCTCGAGCCGCTCCTGGACGATTTCCATGTGCAGCAGGCCCAGGAAGCCGCAGCGAAAGCCAAAGCCCAGGGCTTCGCTGACTTCCGGCTCGTAATGCAGCGACGCATCGTTGAGCTTGAGCTTTTCAAGCGCATCGCGCAGTGACTCATACTCGCTGGCTTCTGATGGATAGAGACCCGCAAACACCGCCGGCTGGATTTCCTTGAAGCCGGGCAATGCCTCGGTGGCCGTGAAGGCGGCTCCGCCCGTGCCGGGCTTGATGAGGGTGACGGTGTCGCCCACCCTGGCAGCCTGGAGCTCCTTGATCCCGGCAATCACAAAACCCACTTCGCCAGACTCCAGCGCCTGACGAGGTTCAGTATGCGGCGTGAAGACGCCAAGCTGCTCGGCGTTGTACATCGCCTCGCTCGCCATGAGCTTGATGCGGTCGCCCTTGGCGAGCCGGCCGTCTACGACGCGCACCAGCATCACAACACCTACATAGGCGTCGTACCAGCTGTCGATGATCATGGCGCGAAGTGGGCCGTCCGGGTTGCCCTTGGGCGACGGGATCCTGGCGACGACGGCTTCCAGAATTTCGTCGATGCCCATACCCGTCTTGGCGCTGCAGGGAATCGCGTTGGTCGCATCGATGCCGATCACTTCTTCGATTTCCTGCTTGGCGTTCTCAGGGTCGGCTTGCGGCAAGTCCATCTTGTTGAGCACCGGCACTACTTCGACGCCGAGGTCCAGCGCGGTGTAGCAGTTGGCAACGGTCTGCGCTTCAACACCCTGACTCGCGTCGACGACAAGCAACGCGCCCTCGCATGCGGACAGGGAGCGGCTCACTTCGTAGGAAAAGTCGACATGGCCCGGCGTGTCGATCAGATTGAGGTTGTAGACCTTGCCGTCGAGTGCCTTGTATTTGAGCGCGGCGGTCTGCGCCTTGATGGTTATCCCACGCTCTTTTTCAATATCCATCGAATCCAGAACCTGCGCGCTCATCTCTCTGTCCTGCAAACCGCCGCAACGCTGGATGAGCCGGTCAGCCAGCGTGGATTTGCCGTGATCAATGTGGGCAATGATCGAAAAATTTCTGATGTGATTCATCAACGAGGACGCCTAAGTACTTGAAAGTATTGCGAAGAGATTGAACGTAATTCGCGAGGGCCATAAAAAAGGGCGCGTCGAGTAGCGACGCGCCCTGAACCAACAATCTATGGCAACTGCGATAGTTGGAACTTCATTGTAGGCAAAAAGCTGGGACCGAACAGTCCCGAAATGGCCATATTTTTGTCGTTGCAGGCTAGCAACAGGAAACTTATGCACAACTTATTCACAATTTTGTATTGCTTGTCTCTGGACAACTTGTGGGTGATCTGTGGACCGTTCTGTATTAAGCAAAATAAAGAGGGAAACCACAGTTTTACCTAATCTGATATATCCAAATCAGCTAGGTGGGAGCCTGCATTCTACCGAAAACGGTCCATGAACCGTTTTAATGTAAGCAAGCACTAACAAAAATAACGCCCTGCGAACGGAAAAATATATTTTTGCGAGCGCCCTATTTACAGGCCCAGGCAGCAAAAACCCCCATGGCCCGACAGGGTATGGGGGTTAATACGTCCTAAGGCATGCTCCCTGGCAAGCGGCTTAGAACTCGCACTTCCGGGGCGCCCCTTTAAGAAGCGCCTCTTTAGGAAGCGCTCTTAACGAGTGGGCCTGATCAGTGCGTATTGCGCCCATTCGCCACGGCGAAATAGCACGTTGATGGCCTTGGACTTGTCGATTTTGGCAAGGGCCGCTTCAAACTCCTTGACGCTGGTGACCTCGGCGTTGGCGATCGCAACAATCACATCGCCCTCTTTCAGGCCCGCACGCGCAGCAGCCGCTTCAGCCGTGTCCACCTTGACGCCACCTTTGATCTTGAGTTCTTTCCTCTGTGCGTCGGGCACTTCACTGACGGCCAAGCCCAGGGCTTGAGCGGCACCCGCTACCGGCGGCTTGGTTTCAGGGCCTGCCGACGCTTTTCGCGCAGGTTTTTCTGGCTCGACCTCACCGATGGTGACGGAGAGATCCTTGCTCGCACCACGCCGGAAAACAGTCACCAAGGCCTTGGTGCCTGGTTTCACATTGCCAACCATGCGTGGAAGGTCGCTGGATTTTTCGATCGGCTTGCCATCGAACTTGATGATGATGTCGCCGGCCTCCACGCCCGCTTTTTCCGCGGGCGCGCCACTTTCGACCCCTCTGACCAATGCGCCCTGGGCCTTGCCCAGCCCGATGGACTCCGCCACTTCCTTGGTGACCTGGTCGATCTGCACGCCGATCCGGCCGCGTGTGACCTTGCCGGATGTCCGCAGCTGGTCGGATACGCGCGCCGCTTCGTCAATGGGAATGGAAAAAGAAATGCCCTGGAAACCGCCGGAACGCGAATAAATCTGGCTGTTGATGCCAACCACTTCTCCGCGCATGTTGATCAGCGGCCCGCCGGAATTGCCGGGGTTGATGGCCACGTCGGTCTGGATGAAAGGCAGGTAGTCGCCGGTGTCCCGCTGCTTGGCGCTCACAATGCCTGCCGTCACGGTGTTTTCGAGGCCGAAGGGCGAGCCGATGGCCATCACCCATTCCCCTACCTTGAGGCGGTTGATATCGCCAATTTTCACGGCGGGAAGTCCCGTCGCCTCGATCTTGACCACGGCCACGTCGCTGCGCTTGTCTGCGCCAATGATCTTCGCCTTGAACTCGCGCTTGTCCGTCAGGGTAACGATGACCTCATCGGCACCTTCCACCACATGGGCATTGGTCATCACGAAACCGTCGGCGGTCAAAATGAAGCCTGACCCCACGCCGCGCGGCTGGTCTTCGTCAGGCTGGTTGCGCTCAGGCCGGGGAGCGCGGGGCATGTTGGGAGGAACGGGGATGCCAAAGCGCTTGAAAAATTCCAGCATCTGCTCATCGGCGCTTCCGGACGCCGCTGCCTTGGCTTTCTCCAGCGTGCGGATGTTGACCACCGACGGCCCCACCTGCTCCACCAGATCGGTGAAATCAGGCAATGTGCGGTTTTGCGCCCAGACCGGCGCAGCCGGCACCACTGTCAAGACGGCGGTGCTCCCTATCAGGGCAGCCGTGAGGCAAGAGCGCAGTGTTTTCCGATTCATTTTTTCAAGCATCATCAGCCTCATCATGTGTGTTGTCATCTGGCAATCACCCCTTGCAGGCCACCCGAAAATGGCGCGAAGGCCCGGGTCATACGGGGACGCCGCCTATTATTTCTTGCGCTCCAGCCCGCTGGCAAACAGCTTCAAGGTTGCCATGGGGACTTCTCCCATCACCGTGACCCAATAGGCGTCCAGCTGTCGGGTGATGGTCTGGGTGGCGCCCATCGACAAACTGGATTCCTGACCGTGGCGCTGCCGGTCAAACGGCTCGACAAAGATTGACACCGACGCCAACCCGTCCGAAAAAACCCACTGCAGGGGCTCTTCACCGGATACGGGGCCGGGCGCCGGCGCTGGGGCAGAAACCGGCCGCTTGTAGCAGCTCATCGGCTTAAAGCCTGCCACGGGCGCCTTCAGTACCCAGCCTTCAGCACTGGCTGTGGTCTTCACGAGAACGGGTTTTTCAACGCGGTAACCGTCAACCTTGCCCATCATCTGAAGGAGCTTGTCCATCTTGACGGGGGCATCGAGTTGCAATTCTGAAAACGCGGCCTGTTCCAGGACTTTGCCGTCGGTATCCAGCGTTTGCAGCTTGACGACCAAACCCTTTTTCTGCTCCGTCCAGACGCGGTAACCAAAACGCAAGGCGTCCCTGGGTACCAGCACCACGATATCGGCCTCAACGCCGGCTACGCGCTCAGTCCCTTCGGACTTCACTTTGTAGTAGTCGGCGATACGGCTGTCGGTCGACTGAAGCAGCTGGGGAAACATGCCCAGCGACTCTCGTTTTTCGCTGCGGACTACCTTGTGGTCCGGCATAAAGGTGACCACCTGGTCGTTGTGCCGGAAAATGGAACGTGGCGCACCGGTGAGAGTCTCCACTCGCTCCATTTGCTGGTCACCCTCGCAAACATGCCAGATCTTGCCGCTGGACATGCTGCCTCCGGAGGAGACAACAAAGGTGCCGATGTACGACCGTTTTTTGGAAGACTCGTGCATGCGCATCAACCAGTCGTTGATGTTGCGGGACTCCACTGGTGCAGCGGCGGCAGCGGGTGGCGGCAGTGGCGCCACCTGAGCTGCTACGAAATTCATAGCTGGTAGCGCACATCCTGCAAGAGCTAGAAGGCGAAAAAGCTTGAATTTCATGGTGTTTTCGAGATCCGGCAGCAACATGGCGCCCGCTCAGCGGCCCGCATGTTGTGGCGTTTCAAAAGTAGCGTTCCGCAAAAACCCCGATGGCTCCTGCAGGGCGGAGGTGCCGCCCATCTGCTTGTGGGCAGCCAGCAGCTCCTCAAGCCGCGCATCCCGCACTACGGGGCCTCGTGGCGAAGCCACCACGACTTGCTGTGACACCGCCGACTGGGCCAGTTGCGGCGCCGGGCCGGAAGACAGCAAACCGGAGGCGTTCCAGGCAATCGCAGTAACAGCGGCCAGCGAGGCAACGCCCGCCACCAGCTTCCATCGAAAATCGCTGTCATTGGCGGCCTGGCCTCGCTGCTGCGAGATTTCCTGCGCGGGCGTTTGAACTGCGTCCGTCGCCGCAACGGCGGGACGGGAGTTCGAGCCAAGCGACGGTTCCTGGACGAGCCGCTGATTCAGACGCGCCAAAAAGGTCGGATCAGCCCCGCGGGTTCCCAGCGCAGGAGACCGCAATGCGTCGCCGATCAGGTGATAAGTGTCCCAGGCGGCAATCGCCGCGTTGTCGTGCCGGCTGGCGTGGAGCGCTGCCGCAAGTTCGTCTCCATCCAGTTGGCCATCGGCCAGGGCGGACATGAGTTCACTGGTGTGCATTGACGGTTTCATGGTGTTCGTGGGCAGCGGGACTGCCTGGGTGGAAGGCTGAAAATACGCAACTGATTTGTGGTTTCACTAATGGCTCCTGGATGCCGCTTCACCAGCGCTTGCCGCTCTGGTTTTCCAGTAATGGCTTCACCTTCTGGGAAATCGCCTCGCGCGCCCTGAAAATCCGGGACCGCACCGTGCCGATGGGGCAATTCATGGCTTCTGAAATCTCTTCATAGCTCAGCCCCTCTATTTCACGCAGGGTAATGGCTTGGCGAAGCTCTTCTGGCAAGGCCTCCATGGCGGCATTGATGATTTCGGCGATTTCCTTGGTGGCTAGCACGGCTTCGGGCGTTTCCGAGCTTGTTAGTTCGTTTTCCAGCGGGGAAGTTTCATCGCTTTCGTCGCTTTGGCCCGATTTAAAGGAGTTTTCGGAAACAGTCGGGTCCCGCTTAAGGTCCATCAAGGCCTTTTTCGCGGTATTGACCGCAATTCGGTAGAGCCACGTGTAAAACTGGGCCTCTCCCCTGAACTGCGCCAAAGCCCTGTAGGCGCGAATAAACGTCTCTTGGGCGATGTCTTCCACCAGGTCCACATCGCGCACCATGCGCCCTATCAGGCGCTGGATGCGCCGCTGATATTTGATCACCAGCAGCTCATAGGCCTTCTGGTCGCCCGCGACGGTGCGCTCCACCAGGACGGCGTCGCTGTCCGTGGGCTTTTCCGTCTCGAGAGGGGGAAAGTCAGCGCTCATGAATGGGGTGATGTAGCATCGGCTGGGCGCATAGGCCCCGATACTGCCACAGCCGGCGCGGGCTCTGACGGGAGTGAATCGTGCAGCGATGACGCGGACGACGACTTTCGTGGAGAATAAACCGCCCTGCGCAGGTCCAGCCAGCGATCCGGCATGGCATCGCGCTCCACCCAGAGCCACTCCCGGGCGTGAACGGTGTTTTCAAGCCCGAGCAGCAAATAGTGTTGAAGGTCGGCAAGGACCCAAAGCTCGTATTCTGCGATTCCCGCCTGGTAGCCCGGTTTTTCCCAACGCCAGCGGTCACCGTCCCACGCCAGTTGACCCAGTGCGGAATTGCGCCAGCCGCGGTACGCGGCAACGCCCGCCCCCACCACGCCAGCCGCCGCCAGACCGATGCGCCAATCCAGTTCACGGGTTTGAAAATACCAAAGAAAGGTCAGAAGCAAGCCAGACAGCCACAACCCTAATAGAAGCGAGCCCAGAAAACGCGAACGCCCCAGCGGATAAACAACCGGCGGGGCGTTATGCAAGGTCAAGACCGCGTGAGTGCGTGTGGGAGCCGAGATCAGGCGCGTTTGAAGACCAGTGAGCCGTTGGTTCCGCCAAAGCCGAAGTTGTTTTTGACGGCTACCTCAATCTTGGCGTCCCGCGCGGTGTTGGCGCAGTAATCCAGATCGCATGCAGGGTCCTGGTTGAAGATATTGATCGTCGGCGGGATTTTCTGGTGATACAGCGAAAGCACGGTAAACACCGATTCGATGCCGCCGGCTCCGCCCAACAGGTGCCCCGTCATGGATTTGGTCGAGCTGACCATCATGTTTTTGGCGTGGCTGCCAAACGCAGCCTTGATGGCATTGGTTTCGTTCAAGTCGCCCAGCAACGTGGATGTGCCGTGGGCATTGAGGTACTGCACTTCATCGGCATTGACGCCCGCATTCTTCAGCGCCATGACCATGGAGCGGCGCGGGCCGTCGATATCGGGCGCTGTCATGTGATGCGCATCCGCGCTCATGCCGAAACCTATCAGCTCGGCATAAATTCTGGCGCCGCGCGCCTTGGCATGCTCGTATTCTTCAAGAACCACCACACCGCTGCCTTCGCCCAGCACGAAACCATCACGGTCCCTGTCCCAGGGACGCGAAGCCGTTTTCGGGTCTTCGTTCCGGGTTGACACCGCGCGCGCCGCCGCAAAGCCGCCAATGCCCAATGGAGACACGCAGGACTCGGCGCCACCGGCCACCATCACGTCGCAATCACCATATTCAATCATGCGCGCGGACATGCCGATCGCGTGAAGGCCGGTGGTGCAGGCCGTGACGACCGCGACATTGGGGCCTTTGAATCCGAACTTGATGGATACGTGCCCCGAAATCATGTTGATGATCGAGGCAGGTACAAAGAAGGGGGACACCCGACGCGGACCGCGATTGATCAGCTCGGTATGCATTTGCTCGATCAACGGCAAACCGCCAATGCCCGAGCCGATATTGCAGCCAATGCGGGTCGCCATCTCGCCATCGAGCGCATCACCGGTAGGCAGGCCGCTGTCTGCGACCGCCTGGCAGGCCGCAGCCAGCCCCAGGTGAATGAAGCGGTCCATGTGCCGGGCTTCTTTTTCGGGGATGTAATCGCCGATATTAAAACCTTTGACCTCCCCCGCAAATTTGCAGGCAAAGTTGCTTGCATCAAACTGCTTGATCAGATCAATTCCGGTAACCCCGGCAACCAGATTGGCCCAGGAGTCAGCAACGGTATTACCTACCGGGGTGACACACCCTAGACCTGTCACGACGACACGACGACGGCTCATTCAGAAATCCTGAGAAGAACCTGAAAAGCCTTGGGACGGCATTTCAGGCTTGATGGCTGCAAGGCAGGAGCGAAAGCCCCGGCCTTAAGCCTTTTGATGGGTGTTGGCGTAGTCAATCGCGTTCTGGACGGTGGTGATCTTCTCGGCGTCTTCGTCGGGAATCTCAATGCCAAACTCGTCTTCCAGAGCCATAACCAGTTCTACGGTGTCAAGTGAGTCAGCGCCCAGATCAGCCACAAAAGCTTTCTCGTTGGTGACCTGGCCTTCTTCCACGCCAAGTTGCTCGGCAATGATTTTCTTAACACGTGCTTCGATATCGCTCATAGTTCCCTCTGAGGGTTGTAAATTAATCCGTGATTTTACCGCGTTAGAGTCGTTTCCCTAAGCACCGCGCCGGACGGATAAAAACCGGCTTCGATTTCCTGTGTTTTTAACACTGTTGGCCTGCCATTTTCATGAAACCGCAGGCCGGAACGGGTCAAGCGCTACATATACATGCCGCCGTTGACGTGAATCTCCTGGCCCGTAATGTATGCCGCCTGCGGGCTGGCCATAAAGGCCACAGCGTGGGCAATGTCTTGCGGTTTGCCAAGGTGCCCCAGCGGAATCTGCCCCAAAAGGGCTTTTTGCTGCTCTTCCGGCAATCCGGCTGTCATGTCGGTTTCGATAAATCCAGGTGCCACGCAGTTGACGGTTATGTTACGCGAGCCCAGTTCCCGTGCGAGCGCGCGTGTCATGCCGGCTACGCCGGCCTTGGCCGCCGCGTAATTGGACTGCCCCGCATTGCCCGAAGCCCCCACGACAGACGTGATGCTGATGATGCGGCCGTAGCGTTGCTTCATCATGGTGCGCATGACCGCACGGCTCATGCGAAACACGGCCTTGAGGTTGGTATCCAGCACGGCATCCCAGTCGTCGTCCTTGAGCCGCATTGCGAGCATGTCGCGCGTGATACCCGCGTTGTTCACCAACACCTGCAGGCCGCCGTGCTCCTTGACGATGCCGTCGATCAACGCTTCGGCTGCCGTCATGTCGTTCACGTTCAGGTTTTTCCCGCCGCAACCGGGAAAAGCGGCCAATGCCTGGCTAATTTTGGTGGCGCCTTCGTCACTGGTGGCGGTCCCAGTCACCTTCAGGCCTTTTTGGGCCAACTCCAGTGCAATGGCGGCGCCAATGCCGCGCGACGCTCCCGTCACCAGCGCAACCTGGCCTTCAAACTTCATTTCGCTCATGCCAATAACTCCTTCGCTTCGGCCATGGAGGCCGGATCAAACAATGCAATACCCGTCAATTCGGGGTCGATTCTTTTGGCCATGCCCGCCAGCACCTTGCCGGGGCCGCACTCCACTAGATTCGTCAAGCCGCGTGCCTTGATGGCCCGGACACACTCCACCCATCGCACCGGGCCAAACGCCTGCCGGTACAACGCCTCGCGGATACGCCCGGCATCCGTTTCAACGGCCACGTCAATATTGTTGATGACTGGAATCTGCGGCGGCGCGAAGTCGATAGCGGCCAGTTTTTCACGAAGTTTTTCGGCGGCTGATTTCATCAGACTGGAATGAAACGGGGCCGACACCGGCAGAGGCAGCGCCCGTTTGGCGCCGTTGGCCTTGAACATTTCACAAGCCTTTTCAACAGCCGCCGTGCTGCCCGCAATGACGGTCTGCGTGGGATCGTTGAAATTTACGGCTTCCACCACTTCCGCTGCACCAAGCCCGAAACTGCGCGTCACCTCGGCGCAGCCCTCCACCACCTTGTCGGTCCCCATACCCATAATGGCCGCCATCGCACCCACACCGACCGGCACGGCGTTCTGCATGGCCTGCGCCCGAAAGCGAACCAGCGGCGCGGCCTGCGCCAATGAAAGCACACCAGAAGCCACCAGCGCGGAATATTCGCCCAACGAATGGCCAGCCACCGCAGCGGGCGCCACGCCGGTCTCCTCTACCCAGGCCCGATAAGCGGCGACACCCGCAATCAGCATGACGGGCTGGGTGTTGGTTGTCAGCGCGAGGGCCTCTTTGGGGCCTTCCTTGATCAACTTTCCCATGTCCTCGTCCAGCGCGTCAGAAGCCTCCGCCAGCGTCTGCAATACCGCGCGATGGTCTCCCCACGCATCCAGCATGCCGACTGACTGGGAACCTTGGCCAGGAAAAACAACAGCAAACGATTTCAAATGATTACTCCAGTGGTCGAATTCCAGGATGGCTGAAAAGCATCCGCATCCATTTTAAGAACATGAACAGTCACTTTTGAGGCGCCAGCGCGTCAAGGCGACAGCGAAATGGTGCCATGGTGCATACGGCGCAGCCACGCAAAACCGCGGCCCACAGCCAACTTGATGCTTTGAAAGATGGCAGCAACACCAAGCCATGGGTCAATGAGGTAGTCCCACAGATTGGTGGACTCCATCGCACCGGCGACCCAAGCCAGAAGTGCCACGGCCACCAGCACCGGCACTAGCCGAAACCCCTTGACCCAACACATGATTGAGACAAGCAGCAACACCACCCCCAGGCCCGGTGAACCCCAGCCAAGCCGGTAAGCGTCCCAGTCGCCCCACCCCAGGGCCAACGGATATAAAAACAGTGCGCCCATAGCGAACACCAGATTGACCGAAGTACGCTCACGGAGAACCGTCGGAGGCTCGCCGGACAGACGCCGATACATTCCAAGACATGCCAGAACCACCAGTGAAATGCTCAAGTCCGAACTGACACCACGAACATACGCGAGCAAAGGCAAACCGGCAGATCCCACCGGACACCACAACAGCACAAACACCGCCGCGGTGACCCATCGGGTCCAGAGCGCTCCGCCATAGCGCCAGCTCAACAGGCGCAGACACCCGGCACACAGTACAAGGTCGATGCCGAGCAAGGCGAACAGATCATTTGCTGGCGGGAGCATGGCCGGGTGCCGCTTGGGCGGCTTGAAGATTTTGCAGGGGATCGAGCCGGACGTGCTTGATGCGCGTGCGGTGCCAGGTGTAAACCAGATGCAAATAGCCGTCGCGGCTTTGCAGCAGGTAGGGATAAGAGAACTCCTGCGAGCAGCTCTGGTCACCGCACAGCTGGCGCCGGGCACTCGCCACATACGCCTGGACTTCGTCTTCGCGCGCGCCGCGAGCTTTGAGTTCCTGGCTCAGCAAACGCTCGTACTCAGTCAGAGACGTACGCACTTGCGGATTGGCCGACGACTCCACAAGCCATGGCGTCGCGCCATCAAACGAGCCCCCCGCAGCCGTCTGCAACAGGGCCAGAACCTCACGATTCCTGGGCGCCGGATTCAGGGCCAGCCATTGTGTTCCAGCATTGGTCACTGCCCCGCCTACCGCAGAATCCGGGTTGGGCCACGCAGTGACCTGGGTGGGCGCCCAGGTCTTGCCAGCATCCGTGGTGTGCGACGCCATCAACGCCGTGGCATTGCCCGCGCGCATATAGATCTGCGCTTTTTCAGATGCCGAGACCAAGACCACCGGCTGCAGGCTGCCACGGCTGCCGGGTATGCGCACCTTGTCGATCACCTGGCCAGCGCTATTGATGCGAAGAACTTCGCCAAACTTGGTGACGAACTCGTGATAGACCGGCAAGCCAGTTTCTCCATTCTCAAAATTGACGGGCGCCGCCTTGACCAAGGTGCTGATGTTCAAAAAAGGCGAGGTCACCAGCCGGTGCGGCGCGCTCCAGGTAAAGCCCTCATCGGCGGAACGCGCCCAAGTGATGGAGCTGCCCGCCCACCCGCCTAGCGAGACGTTGACCATCCACAGCCAGAGCGCTCCGTCGGGCGCTCGCGCAATCACCGGATTGCCCAGTTTTTTGACATAGCGCCACAAGCCCTGCTGGAGTTTGTTCCGGTCAAACAGCGTGCTTTCGGCACCCCACCGCAAACTTGCAGGATCCATGACAGCGGTCTGGATCGTGACATCCCCAGCCCCTTCGCGTGACCCCGAAAACCAGACCGCTCGCAGGCGGCCGTCGTTCAGCTCGACCATGGAAGCCGCATGCACCGCCTGGCCGGGAGAAGATGACACGAACTGCGCATCAAAGCGAAAACGCCCGTCTGGCGACAGTTGCTGTGAGGGAGGTTTGGCGACGGGAGCTACGGGGCCGCTCAACGGCACCGTCAATGGGGAGGCGGGTGTACGCTGCGAAATTTTCCATCCGGCCAGCGCAAAGGCGAGCACCAGCGCCGCTGCCACAAGGCGATCCACCGCACCGGAAGGTCTGAAATTCAAATGCCCCACCTGTCTGTGAAAGCCTGGCAGAGGGGTAGGAGCCGCTCAGTAATTGAGAAGCACCGCACCCCAGGTAAAGCCGCCGCCTACGCCTTCCAGCATAAGGGTGTCGCCTTTTTTGATCTTGCCGCTGCGCACCGCCACATCCAGCGCGAGCGGGATGGACGCAGCGGACGTGTTGCCGTGCTGGTCGACCGTGACGATGAGTTTCTCAAGCGGCATCTTTAATTTCTTGGCGGTGCTTTGCATGATGCGGATATTGGCCTGATGCGGGACGAGCCAGTCAATGTCGGCGTCGGTCATGTTGGCCTTTGCCAGCGTCGCGCGTGCGGCACTTTCCAGTACGCCCACGGCCAGCTTGAATACGGCCTGGCCATCCATCTTCAGAAGAGGATCACCGAGAATCTGACCACCCGACACATTGCCGGGGACGCAGAGAATACCGACATGTTTACCGTCGGCGTGCAGGTCGCTGGCAAGAATACCGGGCGTCTCCGACGCCTCAAGCACCACGGCGCCCGCACCGTCACCGAAGAGCACGCAGGTGGTCCGGTCCGAAAAATCAAGGATGCGCGAAAACACTTCCGCCCCGACGACCAGCGCTTTGGTCGCCGAGCCCGTGCGGATCATGGCGTCCGCCACGGTCAACGCATAGACAAATCCGCTGCACACAGCCTGCATATCAAACGCAGGACAGCCGGCAATTCCCAGCTTGTTCTGCAAAATGCACGCAGCCGAAGGAAACACCATGTCCGGCGTCGATGTCGCCACGATGATGAGGTCAATGTCAGAGGGCTGCAGGCCCGCAGCCTGCAGGGCATTCTTGGCGGCTTCCACGCCGAGGTCGCTGCTGGTCACATCCGCTGCCGCAAAATGGCGTGCCCGTATGCCGGTGCGCTCCACGATCCATTCGTCGGAGGTTTCGACTCCCCGAGTGGCCAATTCGGCTGCCAGGTCGGCGTTGGTCAATCGGCGCGGAGGCAAATAGCTACCGGTGCCGGTGATGCGTGAGTAACGGGTCATTAGTGGGGGGCTGGTGTTGGGACTGCTGAGCCAATTGGCACTGAATAGGTCTCGAGCACCACTTCGGCAGTGGCCGCCGCTTGCGCCGCCACCAACAAAGGTGCTGCATGGGCAATACGTTCGCGAACTCTCTCAAGCAAATTGTTCCGAGCCGCATCATAAGCCCGATTCAGCGCGGTCTCGAAAGCAAAAGCATCCGCCGAACCGTGACTTTTGAAAACCAAACCTTGCAGGCCTAACAACGCGGCACCGTTGTAACGGCGATGATCTACGCGATTTTTAAACGCAGTTAGCACCGGATAGGCCACGATGGCGGCGAATTTAGTGAAAATATTTCTGGAAAACTCGGCTTTGATAAAGCCGCCAATCATGCTGGCCAGCCCTTCACTGGCTTTCAGGGCGACATTTCCGACGAAGCCATCGCACACGACAATATCAGTAGTACCTTTGAAAATATCGTTGCCTTCGACATTTCCATAAAAATTCAAATCACCGGAATTCGATGCAGAACGCAGAAGTTCGCCGGCTTTTTTGATAATTTCGCTACCTTTGATAGCTTCTTCGCCAATGTTGAGCAAGCCCACGCTCGGCGTCGGATTCTCAGAAATAGCCGAAACCAAGGCAGAGCCCATGACGGCGAACTGAAGGAGGTGGTCTTCGGTGCAGTCAACGTTGGCACCGAGATCCAGTACCGTCGTTGCGCCTCCGAGCGCATTGGGTAGCTGCGTGGCAATGGCCGGCCGGTCTATGCCATCCATCGTTTTGAGGACGTAGCGCGCGATCGCCATCAGGGCGCCGGTATTGCCGGCTGACACAGCCGCTTGGGCCGCACCGCTCTTGACCTGGTTCATGGCTATCCGCATGGAAGAGTTCTTCTTGCGACGCAAGGCAATCTCAATGGGGTCGTCCATGGTGACGATTTCGCTCGCCGCAACGATCTCACAGCGTGAATGGGCTTGCAGCCTGGCATGAAGCGGGTGCGCCGCCAGAACTTCGGGCTGGCCAACCAACACCACGGACGCATCCGGGTGTCCCTCCAGAAAAGCCAGGCTGGCTGGAAGGGTGACGGCGGGGCCGATATCGCCGCCCATGGCATCGACAGCGATCCTGATCATGGGATGACCGGTGCAGTCAAGAAGTGATATTCAGGCAAAAGAAAGGCCCGCAGGATGAGTGCGGGCCCATGCTTTAAACGTGGATTACGCTTCGGATTTGGTTTTGAGCACCTTGCGGCCGCGGTAAAAACCGGTGGGGCTGATGTGGTGACGCAAATGGGTTTCGCCCGTGGTGGATTCCACGGCAATACCTGGCACGGTGAGTGCATTGTGCGAACGGTGCATACCGCGCTTCGAAGGTGACTTTTTGTTTTGCTGGACGGCCATGATCCGCTCCTGATGGGGTGTAAGGTTGGTAAATTACGCACCAAATTCCGAGTTCAGATGGCTGGACCTGAATATCGGCCCAAGGCGGTCTAAACGCCGTGTCACCGTATTCACCGCATTGGTACGCGAAGCCTTTGATTATAGCTCGATGCGGGGCAATTTTCACTACGTCAGTACCAGACCGGGTAAATGTGGGCCACAGCTAAGACTTATTGCCAATTTAAGTAATACAAAATAGCTATTTTTTTGCCTTGAGTTGCGCTAAAACCGCAAAGGGGTTGGGTTTTTCCCCCGATGTCCCGGCCGAATCACCCTCTGTCAGCTCACCCGCCTGGAGCTTGGGCGGCACGGGACACTCCTCATGCATGGGCACCAAAGGCAAGGCCATCAGCAATTCATCTTCCAGCACAGCGAGCAGATCAAACTGAGGCTCCATCACCAACAGATCCTCTTCCGACTGGTCATCCTCGGCCATAGCAATGTCTTCACTGGCCACAAAGCGGTACCACTGGTCCACCTGCACGGGTGTGGCAACCACGCCCATGCAGCGCTGGCAGGTCAGCGGAACCACGGCGCCGGCGATCAGATGCAGCCACACATCGTCCTCGGCACCCGGACGCGGCCTCAACTCCCCCATCGCCTCCCATTTCACGGCCGAATCGGGCTGCAGCCCTTGCGCTTCGTGCGCAAGGCGCTCCATATTTTGTAGCAAGGTAGTTTCGGTCAGTGCCGCACCATCCTGGGCGAATGCGGTTACGTTGAGTCGGCTGGGCTGCAAGGATCTGGACATACAGGCAGTGTAAGAGAATCGAGGCATGAATCCTGTTTCCGATCCCCTGAGCACCGCCGAACGCACCCCTCCAAACCGCCCGCTGATTTTGGGCTCTAGCTCCCGATACCGGCGCGAGCTGCTGCAGCGGCTGCGTATTCCGTTTGAGGTGGCCTCGCCCGACGTGGACGAGACGCCCGGCTTCGGGGAGCTTCCCGGCGCACTGGCCGAGCGCCTGGCCCTGGCAAAGGCCCGCGCGGTCGCTGCAGCATTTCCCGGCGCCGTCGTCATTGGCTCCGACCAGGTGGCCGACCTCGATGGCCAACCGCTCGGCAAGCCGGGCACCCATGAAAAAGCCGTCGCCCAGTTGCGCCGGATGCGAGGGCAAACGGTTATTTTTCAGACAGCCGTGGCCGTGGTGTGCCTGGAAAGCGGCTATGAAGCGCAGAGTCTGGCGGCGGTCAAGGTGAAGTTTCGCGCGTTGACGGATGATGAAATTGAGAATTACCTGCGTGCCGAACAGCCTTACGACTGCGCGGGCAGCGCAAAAAGCGAAGGTTTGGGCATCGCGTTGCTCGAATCGATCGACAACGACGACCCCACGGCACTGGTCGGCCTGCCGCTGATTCGCACCTGCAGGCTCATTCAGGCTGCGGGCGTGAAACTGCTTTCACCTCAAGGGAGCCAGGCATGAGCGGCGCAGCGAAGGGAAAACTCTATTTGGTGCCCGCGCCGCTCGACTTCGGCTGCGATGAGCTCGCTCCGCTGCAGGACGTCATGCCGCTGGGCACCGTGCACATCGCGGCCCGGCTTAGCCGCTGGATTTGTGAGAACGCCAAAAGCACGCGCGCCTACCTCAAACGTATTGACGCGCTGCAGCCTTTAACAGTGCCGCTGCAGTCCCAGCAAATCCAGGAACTGCCGCGCGAAGTCCACAAAAAAGGCGATCACACCGGCAGTTTCGACGCACGCCCCTTGTTGTTGGCGGCGACCGAAGGCCACGATGTCGGACTGGTTAGCGAAGCCGGCATGCCGGCCATTGCGGATCCCGGGTCTTCCGTGGTGCGCGCGGCCCATGACCTGGGCTTGGAGGTCGTGCCCCTGACCGGGCCGATGTCGCTGATGCTGGCCCTGGCAGCCAGTGGCCTTAACGGCCAGAATTTTGCCTTTGGCGGTTACCTGCCGCAAACGCCCGCCGAACGCGTGCAGCGCATCCGTGAACTCGAATCCCTGGCACTTAAATCAGGGCAGACCCAGATTTTTATTGAAACCCCTTATCGCAATGCAGCGCTGTTTCAGTCCCTCCTGCAAACGTTGCAGGGCAACACCCGGCTGTCGCTCAGTTGCGGCCTGACGATGCACAAGTGCTGGTCCCGCAGCGCCCAGGTCAGCACCTGGAAACGCGACAAAACCCAGGCGCCACTGGACTTGCCGACCGTTTTTTGTATGGGCCGCTAAAAACAAAAAAGCCCGCTTAATGCGGGCTTTTTTATAGAGGCAATAACCAAGCTACCCAGGCCGTTTTTTCAGCGAAGCGCGGGAATCGCCTTGAAGGCCTTCATCGCGCCTTCCCCCATCGCTGCACCAAACTTTTTGGCCAGGCGTTCGGCCACGTTGTCGCGGCGGGTGTAGTCGATGATCTCATCGGTCTTGACCACCTCGCGTGCCACGTATTCCAGGTTGCCGAGCTGGTCGGCAAGGCCCAGTTCCACAGCCTGCTGCCCACTCCAGAACAGGCCGCTGAACATCTCCGGGGTTTCCTTCAGGCGTTTGCCACGGCCGGCTTTGACCACCGTGATGAACTGCTGGTGAATCTGATCGAGCATGGCTTGGGCAAAGGCTTTTTGCTTGTCGCTTTGCGGGCTGAAGGGATCCAAAAAGCCTTTGTTCTCGCCGGCCGTCAACAAACGGCGCTCTACGCCGAGTTTGTCCATCAAGCCGGTGAAACCAAAGCCGTCCATCAGCACGCCGATGCTGCCGACAATGCTGGCCTTGTCGACATAAATCTTGTCTGCCGAGACGGCGATGTAATAAGCCGCCGATGCGCAGGTTTCCTCGACCACGGCGTAAACCGGCTTTTTGTGCTTGGCCTTCAGGCGCAAGATTTCATCGTTCATCATGCCAGCCTGCACCGGACTTCCGCCGGGTGAGTTGATCAGCAGTACGACGGCCTTGGCACCGTCATCTTCAAAGGCGGCACGCAGGGCTGCGTTGACAAACTCGGCGCTGGCATCTGCCCCCGCGGCGATTTCACCCTTGATTTCCACCACGGCGGTGTGCGGCACCGCCGCATCGGAAGCTGGGGTGCCACGGTGCAATGCCATCCAAACCAGGGCAATAAAAAACGCCAGCCAGGACAGCCGTACAAAGGTTTTCCAGCGCCGTGTGGCCTTTTGCTCATTGAGCGCCGCGAAGGCCAGCTTTTCCAGCGTTGCGCGCTCCCAGCCAGGGGTATTGGACGGATCGGCAGCGGATCTTTTCATTTGCGCGTGTGGCGGAAGCGACTCAGGGTGGTTAGGCCGAAAGTCAGATTCACGCAGCGAATCGGAGTCCATGGGAGGGTCGGGGCGGTGGGGATCGTTCATGTGCAATAGTTTAGAGAGGTTTAGAACGCTAACGGCTTGAGGTTGTAAGCAGAATGCCAATAAACAACCCCTTCACTTTCTGAAAGTGCGATTTTGACCAGTCCCCCCTGGCAGGGGCCGCCGGCGCATTGGCCGGTATCCGGGCGGTAAGCCGCACCGTGGCTGGCGCAGAGCAGCCACCGCCCCTCGGCGTCAAACACCCGGTTGGGCTGCCAGTCCAGTTCCATGGCGACATGGGTACAGCGGTTGAGGTAAGCATGCGCAAGGCCTTCAAAACGAACCGCAAAGGCGCGGCAAGTCTGGCCGGCGTACACCACATCGAACGGCACGGCGAGCCCGCCCTCAAGAAGGTCTCGGCTATTGCATAGCGCTTGCCGTTCATCCATGGAGGTTGTCATCCCAAACTAGCCGTTGGCCAGCAGCCAGGAGTGCAGCTCCAGCACCGAATGCGCCACATGCCGCGGCGACAGCTCGGTAAAGGTATCCGGCTCATGCGCGCCATAACTCACCCCGACGCTGGGGCAGCCGGCATTGACGGCCATTTGCAGGTCATGGGTCGTGTCACCGACCATCAGCACCCGCGCGGGGGCCACGCCAAACTCCGCCATCAGCTCATGCAACATGCGCGGGTCCGGTTTGCCTGCTGTCTCATCGGAGGTGCGCGAACCATCGAACACCCCTTTGAGCTCCACGGTGCGCAGCACCTCATCCAGCCCGCGACGTGATTTACCCGTGGCAACCGCCAGCAAGTGACCCCGCGCCTTCAAGGCGTCCAGCAACGGCAGCACGCCCTCAAAGAGGCTCAGGTCATCGTAATGTGCGGCGTAGTGATGGCGGTAGCGTTCTCCCAGTTGGGGATACCGTTCAGGGGGTACGTCCGGTGCGGCGTGGGCCAGGGCCTGCATGAGCCCCAGGCCAATCACATAACCGGCTTCTTTGTCAGTCGGCACCGTACCGCCTACATCAGCTACCGCGGCCTGGATGCATCGCACGATGATTTTGGTCGAATCAAACAGCGTGCCGTCCCAGTCGAAGGCGATCAGGTCGAAATTTCGGGTTTGCATCGGCCTATTGTCGCCGGGGCTGCCGTAACCTTGCAGCAGCGTTAAACCATGTCCTCAGGCGTTGCTGGCAAAAACTGCTGCAGCTCGGGCGGCAACGGCGCTTGCAGGTGCACCACCTTGCGCAACTTGGGATGGTTGAACTTCAAACTCCAGGCATGCAGGAACATGCGCTTGAGCGGCACCGCGCCAGCCGCAGATTTCTGCAGCGCCCGGTTCAACTCGAAGTCGCCGTATTTGTCGTCACCCGCAATCGGGTGCCCCTCATTGGACAGATGCACCCGGATTTGATGCGTGCGGCCCGTCTTGATCGTGACCTCGAGCAAGGTGAAAGCCGTTGCAGGCGCCAGCAGGCTGGCAGGAAAGGCCGATTTGACCTTGACCAGCGTCACCGAGCGCATGCCGTCGGGATGCTCATTAGGCACCACCTTCACGCGCCGCTCGCCGTCAGGCAACAGGTATTTATGCAGCGCCTTGTCGATCACGCGGTGGTTGGCCGGCCAGTCACCGCCGACCAACGCCAGATAAACCTTGTCGGTTTCGCGCTCCCTGAATTGTTCCTGGAGCAGCTTGAGCGCCATGCGCCGCTTGGCAATCAGCAAGATGCCGCTGGTTTCGCGGTCAAGCCTGTGCACCAGCTCCAGGAAGTCGGCTTCCGGGCGCGCCATGCGCAGCTGCTCGATCACGCCAAAACTTACGCCGCTGCCGCCGTGCACGGCCACGCCGGCCGGTTTGTCGATGGCGAGCAAGAAGTCGTCTTCAAAAAGGATGGGGAATTCGCGGGACGGCGCGTAACCACCGGTGGTCGAACTCGCGCCGTGCCGGGCGATTTCCTGGGCCATGGCCTGGGCTTTCTGCTCGGCCCGTTCGGATGTCCGCACCGGCGGCAGGCGCACGATGTCGCCCGCTTCGACACGGGTGTCCGCCTGCGCCCGGCCTTTGTTAACCCTCACTTCGCCGCTTCGAATGATGCGGTAAACATGGGTTTTTGGCACGCCCTTGAGCTGGCGGATCAGGAAATTGTCCAGGCGCTGGCCGGCGTAGTCTTCGTCCACCGTAACCAGCGTGGCCTGAGGCGCGGGCGGGGTCGCTACGGGCTGGGCGGCTACGGCACGCGCGGGGGGTGGCTTGGGTCTGGGCGCGGGCGCGGCGGGGCGAACCGGTGTTTTCCCGAGTCTTCTTGCCTGGCCTGGCGCTGCCCCTATAATGTGTTTCACTAGCGATGCGCTGTAAGTGGTTGATTTGTCTGGAGTTTAGTCCACGCAAGTCCCCCGCCCTCAAAAGGCAAACAAGCAGCCTCGCTGGAAGGTCGATGCCCACGCCGGCAATTGCCCGCAAGCGACGAGTGCCAGGCACCTCGCGGCGAGCGTCTTTGCACGGTAGAAGAGTCGACGTTTTGCGAACACAACCACGGAATACCATGTGTGCAGCCCAAGTCACGAACAACAGGCTGCATGCGGATCCAGTCGAGATCAAGTCCTTAACGGGTAGCCTTCTGATGACAACACTGGTCAGTCTGATTTATATATGCCTGCGGCGCCTCACGACATTCGTGGGCCCTGCTTTCGGCATGAATCAGCCGCCAGCCCTTGTACAGCGGGCGCAAGCAGCTACTATTTTTGTAGCACCCATCCGTTTGACCCCTGCTCGCTCCATCCACGCGCCTACGCCCAGACCACGTCGCTGACCGATTTATTTCGGTCGGCCGCGTGCTGTCAAAAGCTCTCCGGCAATTCCTCCAGTTCGCACTGCGTCCCTCCGGCGTCGTTGGCCCATTTTGGGCATGTGATTGATGTTCGAGACATGACATCAAAACGAAGAACGATAAGGAAGGCTACCCATGAAACGGATGCTGGTAAACGCCACACAGGCTGAAGAACGCCGTCTGGCGATCGTCGATGGACAAAAACTCCTCGACTACGAAATTGAAATCGAAGGGCGCGAGCAGCGCAAGGGAAACATCTACAAGGCAGTCGTCACGCGCGTCGAGCCCTCGCTGGAAGCCTGCTTCGTCGACTACGGTGAAGACCGCCACGGGTTCCTGCCGTTCAAGGAAATCTCCAAGCAGTACTTTGCCCAGGGCGTGCCCGTCAACCAGGCGCGCATCAACGATGTGATCCGCGAAGGCCAGGAACTGCTGGTCCAGGTCGAAAAAGAAGAACGCGGCAACAAGGGCGCAGCCCTCACCACCTTCGTCTCCCTGGCAGGCCGCTACGTGGTCCTGATGCCCAACAACCCGCGCGGCGGTGGCGTGAGCCGCCGCATCGAGGGCGAAGACCGGGCCGAGCTCAAAGAGAACATGGACCAGCTGGAATATCCCAACGGGATGTCCATCATCGCGCGCACCGCCGGCATCGGCCGCAGCGCGCCTGAGCTGCAGTGGGACCTGAACTACCTGCTCAAGCTCTGGACCGCCATTGACGGCGCAGGCAAGGGCGGCAAGGGCGCTTACCTGATTTACCAGGAATCCAGCCTCGTGATCCGCGCCATCCGCGACTACTTCAACAGCGACATCGGCGACATCCTTTTTGACACCGACGACGTCTATGAACAAGCGCGCCAGTTCATGGCCCACGTGATGCCCGAGCACGAGCACCGCGTCAAGCGCTACCGTGACGACGCGCCGCTGTTCAGCCGCTTCCAGATCGAGCACCAGATCGAATCGGCTTATGCCCGCACCGTGCAGCTGCCCTCCGGTGGCGCCATCGTCATTGACCACACCGAAGCGCTGGTTTCGGTCGACGTCAACTCGGCCCGCGCCATCAAGGGCGGCGACATCGAAGAAACCGCCACCCGCACCAACCTCGAAGCCGCCGACGAAGTGGCCCGCCAGATGCGCCTGCGCGACCTGGGCGGCCTGATCG